>NZ_JAMQPR010000001.1:3048983-3669291 GCF_026151345.1 Leptospira paudalimensis | reverse complement strand
CCTTCGCTCGCATGACAACTTCTCCAACTAACCAATCACAATTTTCTAACCAATTGACTCGAACAGTGGCGCGAGCTGTTCTGTGAGCGACCCATAGGGAGCGAACAAAACAGAAAGAAAGCCATGAAGGCTTTCGACGAGCGTCGCCGTGCCTCGAAGCGCAGTGAGGACAGGACGTCCGAACAGCGGAGAGGTCTTTGTCCCTTCGCTCGCATGACAACTTCTCCAACTAACCAATCACAATTTTCTAACCAATTGACTCGAACAGTGGCGCGAGCTGTTCTGTGAGCGACCCATAGGGAGCGAACAAAACAGAAAGAAAGCCATGAAGGTTTTCGACGAGCGTCGCCGTGCCTCGGAGCGCAGTGAGGACAGGATATGGTTTTGATTCGATATTCTTGGGAATGGTGCTTACAGAATGGATATCGGTATCCCCGCCCGATTTAGGGAGGGGAACTAGACCCGCCACCCAATACGTCCTCTCTATCTCAAATGTTGTAATTCTGAAAGTAAAACTGTGTTTTGAAAAATTAAATTATCAAAAAGTTCATACTTTAGAAAAGGAAATAATAATATCGGACAATGAAAGTCTCACTTCCAACAATACTGCAAAATTGGTTTTTAGATTTTATGATTTTATTTTTTGTTTTTTTTTTTCCTTAGATTCATTTTCTTTTAATCTAAACCTTACAATTTTTCGAATTAGTTCATCTGGCATGGGTTCCGTAATAGGAAATTGAATGGAACCTTTTCCTGATTTAAACTTTGAAATTTCCTTTTGGAACGCAATATTCCCGGATGGTAGTGCATAAAATCCAATGTGATTCTTAAACGCTGCGAAATGGACTAAATTCCCATTCTGAATAAACGTTGGAATTGCATATTTTATCGCCTCTTTTGCATTAGGTGCTTCTTCTTGAATTATATATCTTATATGATTCAATATAATTTGTATGTCCTTCGGAAATGAAAGTATATATTCATCTATATTTTCAGGTTTTTTAGATTTCATTTTAAAATTTCCTTAGATAAATCAAACCTTTGTTTCTTTCCATTTTCCTTTTGTAAATAAACAGAGTGTATATATACCGACTGATGTTTCAGAAATCATCATGGCCCAAAAAACTCCACTATAACCAAATTCAAAGTATTTTCCCAATGTGTATGCTAAGGGAATTTGAATGATCCAGAAAAAGATTACATTAATTTTAGTAGGAGTCATGGTATCACCAGCTCCATTAAAAGCCTGACTTGCAGCCATCCACCAAGCATAAACAAAATAAGAGTAAGATACAATACGTAACCACTCAGATCCTATTATAATTACTTTTGGATCAGAAGTAAAAATCCCGATAATCCTTTCACTTAAGAAAAAATACATGAGAGAGACTAATACCAAATAACACATATTATATAAACCAGTAACCCAAACTGATTGTTCTGCTCTGTCTGGTTTTCCTGCTCCAAGATTTTGCCCTACTAAAGTGGCAACAGCATTTGACATACCCCAAGATGGCATTAAAGTAAACATCATCGTTCTAAGTGCAATTGTTGCGGCGGCTACAGTCTGACTCCCAAACTCAGACAAGATTCTCATGATAAAAATCCAAGAGGTCATACCAACTATCATTTGGCCTATTCCACCTAAGGAAGTTTTGAGTATACCGAGGATCGTTTCCCATTCAATTTTAAGATGGCTTCTCAGTATTTTGATATGTTTACCACCTCGAAATAACAACCACAGTTGGAATAGAACACCAACCCCTCTTCCAAAATTGGTTGCGATTGCTGCTCCTGTTATCCCAAAAGCAGGGATTGGTCCCCATCCAAATATAAAAATTGGGTCTAATATAATATTTAATCCATTTGCGAGCCAAAGAACTCGCATCGAAATTGCTGCATCCCCTGCTCCCCTAAACACAGCGTTGATTAAAAATAAAAGTATAACAATGAGATTTCCACCTAACATCCATTGCATATAATGAAATCCTTCATTTAGGACCCATTCATCAGCTCCCATTAATAATAACAATTCTTTAGAAAAATAAATTCCTGCTATAGAAAATGGAATTGAAGATAAGATTGCAATCCAAATCGATTGAATCGCAGCAATGCCAGCCAAATCTTTTTCTTTTTCTCCAATGCGTCGAGCAACAATGGCAGTCACTGAAAAGGATAACCCCATTGCAATCGCATATAGAAGGAATAAATAAGTTTCTGTAAGTCCAACAGTTGCAACCGCAGAGGCTCCTAATGATCCTACAAAATAAATATCTACAACTGCAAAAACAGATTCTAAGACTAGTTCTAAAATCATTGGGACAGATAATAGAAATATTGCCTTTTTTATATTTATTTCAGTGAAATCTTCCTCAGATCCAGATAATGCTTTTTTTAAATCTTCCCATAAACTAGCACGTGTCATTTTTTACCTTCCGACCTTAAGATTTCGCATCCAAAAATTGATTCAATCGACTCAATGTTTGGTGAGCACCTTCAATTGCTCCAAAATCTACGACTGAATTCCTAACACTTGCATTCGGAAAGGTCATTTTCATCTTGATAATAGTCTGTTTTTCTGAAAGGGCTAAAAAACTAATCCTTACGATAAAATTATCATCTTTTTCAGTTGAACCAGAACCATGAATATATTCTAAATATTCGTCATACCGAATCTCTCTATATTGAACTAAATTTGGATAGATAGTTCCATCGGGAGCTTTCATTGTATAAATCCATTTACCACCAACTTTGAATTCTCTTGATTCAGTTGTAGTCGTAAAACCATTTGGTCCCCACCAAAGGTTTATATTGGTTGGATCTGCAAAGGCAGCAAAAACGTTAGAAATTGGATGCGATAATTTTTTTTCTATTATCAGTTCATTTGTTTCAGGTAATGCTTCTTCTTCTAATTTTTCAAAACTTTGTGACCATCCTTCTTTCATACCAGAATGTGCGAAACCATCGCGGATTTGGTTTGACATAAATTCAGTTATTAGTATAACCTTTGTTATTTTATTCGATTCTTCAAATAATACTCGTAACTTTGAATTTAACATGGAACGATCACCGGTAACTCCAGCGATTTTTTGAACTTCTTTCACCCATTCATCAGGATGTTCATCAACTAAATCACTCATCACAAAACTTTGATAAGGTGTTATTTCTAAAAATTTTCCTTTGACTGGATAATCGATTCCTTCTGGAGATCTCATCACAATTCGATATGATCCACCAACGTGGAAATCAAAGTCCACAATCGGATTGGTAAATCCTTTTGGTCCCCACCATTTTTCAATATGTAGAGGATTTGTCCAAACTTCCCAAACTAGTTTTAGTGGTGCCCGAAATGTGCGTTCTAATCTTACGATTTTTTCCTCTAATGTGAGAATGGCTTCTTTTTGGTACATTCTATTCTTTTCCTTTTGTTTGTTGTAAATCCATCAAGTATTGGTCCAAACGATCAAAACGTTCTTCCCATAACTTTTTATATTGTTGTAACCATAAATTAGCTTCTTCTAATGCTTCTGCTTTGATCCGACAAGGGCGGTATTGTGCCGATTTCCCTCTTTCAATCAAACCTGCTTTTTCTAAGACTTTTATGTGTTTTGAAATTCCTGGTAAGCTCATTTGGAATGGTTCTGCTAATTGCAAAACCGTCGCCTCACCAGAAACTAGTTGCATGAGGATTTTTCTACGCGTTGGATCAGCAAGGGCTTGGAAGGTAGTATTTAAGGATTCTTCCGTTTGCTCTAATTTAACCATTTAGCTAATTAACCTTTTGGTTAAATAAAGAGTTCACTTAGATTTCGTCAATTAGAATTGTTGGAATTGGGAATTTCTTGGGTTTTCTTTGGGTACACTTGGGATATGAGTATCCCCGCCCGATTTAGGGTGGGGAACTAGACCCGCCACCCAATACGTCCTCTCTATCAGATTCCTTACATTTCCGAAAGGTAATTTCAAAAACTAAGGAATTTAATTTGGAAAAGTTCGTAGTATCACTGTTTGATTGGAACTGGTTTAGGAAGCCCTACCGATCTTCGTAGCTTCTTTGACTTCTATCAATTTTCCAGTTTTGACATCATAATGATATCCATAGATAGGGATGTCTTTTGGAATCAAAGGATGGTTTCGGATTCTTTTGACATCATCGATGACACTTTGTTCCAAATGATCAAAGGTTAGAAACGGAATGTATTTTGCTTCGTCTGAGCCTCCTGATTCTTCTACGTTTCGCCAACCATTTGCATCAATCGTTGCTGTTTTTAGACTTTTCGAAAGGAGATTATGAATGATTGCATCGGTGAATAACTCCATCCCACAATCTGAATGATGAATGACAAAAAATTCTTTGGTACCTAATAACTTATACGATATCACCAAGGAACGAATGGCATCATCACTCGCTCGACCACCGGCGTTACGGATCACATGGGCATCTCCTTCTGCAAGGCCTGCATATTTGGCAGGATCCAGTCTTGCATCCATACAAGTAAGGATGGTAAAACTCCTCGCAGGAGGGAGTGCTAACTCGCCTTTTTTCCCAAATTCAGATGCATACTTTTCATTCGCACCGATGACTTCTTTGTGTACTTTGCTTGTTTCTTGTTGGATGAGTGTGTTTGACATAGTGGATATTATATTCACTATAACAGATCGAACAAGGAGAGAATTTCCTTGGAATGGATTTTCGTTCAAGATCTGTACATTGCATTTTGCAAATGACTAAGACATTGGAGAAGGTAAGTATCTCAAGGACAGAAGTGAAGTTAGAGAGTCCATTTGCGCCAGGGATCTGGAGGGCTTTAGGTCCAATGAGGTGAAACCTCTTTGGACGGGAGCGAGAGCGGACCCCGTAGGAGCCCGATCCTTGATTGGATAACATGTATGTTCGTGATTCCAATTGAGGCGCCCAAAAAAATGAGCGCTTGGATCAATTAGGAAACAAGTGGATAATCGGTGTAACCTTTTTCTCCAGGAGTATACAAAGTTGTTTCATCAAATTTTGCAAGAGGCAAATTCTTTTGGAATTTAGTCACTAGATCTGGGTTTGCTAGGAATGGTTTTCCGAATGCCACCAAATTCGCGTTACCTGATGATAGATCTGATTCAGCACGTTGTGAATCATACCCTCCACTTAGTATAAGAGTGTGTTTAAAATTTTTTCTGATTGCTGAAACAGTTTTTGGTTCTACAGTTGGTGCCCCCATTGAAGAGTGATCCACTAAATGAATATAAACAATACCAAGTTCATTTAACTTTTGTGCCAATAAAGAATATTCATCATGCGTTTCCTCAAAAGGAAATAAATCGTTAAATGCTCCATAAGGAGATAATCTGATTCCAGTTTTTTCTTTTCCTATGGCATCTGAAACTGCTTTGGTCACTTCAAGAATGAATCGAATACGATTTTCAATTGAACCACCATATTCATCAGTCCTTTGATTGGAAGAAGGATGTAAAAATTGTTCTAACAAATATCCGTTTGCTGCATGTAATTCAACTCCATCAAATCCTGCAGTGATCGCATTCTTAGATGCTAAAACAAATTCTTGAATCGTAGATTGAATTTCCTCTTTAGACATCTCTTTTGGTGTTGGATGATCCACCATACCATTACTATCAGTCCACATTTTGCCTTTTGCCATGATGGCAGAAGGTCCAAGAACTTTTGCTGATTTTGGCAAATTGAATTCATGGCCGATCCTACCAGTATGCATCAGCTGAACAAAAATTTTGCTTCCTTTTTTATGAACTTTATCAGTAACAACTTTCCAAGCTTCTGTTTGTTCTTTTGAAAAAATTCCAGGGATTCTCGCATAACCTAAACCATTCGGAGATGGTGAGGTTCCCTCTGTAATGATAAGTCCTGCTTCCGATCTTTGTTCGTAGTATGTAGCTACGATTTCACCGGGAACATTTCCAATTGATCTCGATCTGGTCATCGGTGCCATTACAACATGATTTTTTAATTCCAAATTTCCTAATTTTGCTTTTTCAAACAACAAACTCATATAATTTCCTATTCAATCCTCTGAAAAATAGACGGATTTGTCTCCTCATTTGATATAAAATAATTTAATATTAAACCTTTTTTTAAAAAAATAAACCTACAAATCAAAACCCAAAATTGTTAAATCATCCTGTCTGTCCTGACCATTTTGAAAATTTTGGAGAGATTTCAATAGTTCTTCTTCCACCTCAGACAAAGACAAATGAGTGGTGTTCAAAAAAAGTTCATGTAGTTTCTCTTCTCCAAATTCCTCATCATTTTGATTAAAAGCTTCGAAGACACCGTCTGTAAAAATAAACAATCGATTTCCTGAATCAAATTTGAGCTCTATGTTTTCATAATGGGTTTGTTTTTTGAGTCCAATCATCCTTCCTGTTTTTGCTAATAGTTTCAATTTTCCATTTTGTATTAATACGGCAGAAGGATGACCAGCAGAAGCAAATTGAATTGTTTTTTCCTCAAAGTGGATATCGATGATGATGGCAGTCAGTAAGCTGTTTAATGAAACAAAATTATCCATAAATTCTTCATTAAAAATTTCCATTACTTTACTTGGAGTGAGTTCAAATTCTTTAATTGGATCATACAACCCTTTGATCGCCATTGTAATCATAGCAGCATGTACTCCATGGCCTGTTGCATCTGCTACCAATATTCTAAATCGTGAATCTTTAAGATGAGTGATGTCAAAAAAATCACCACCTACTTCTGAAACTGGAAGGTATTTGAAAACAAAATTCAGTTGTTCTAATAGTTTTACATCAACAGAAATAGAATTTTCCTGAATTTTTTTTGCAACAAATAGATCTCTTCTTAATACACTGAGTGTTTGGTTTAGTTTAAATGTTCTTTCTTTTACTTTTTCCTCCAATTCTAAATTAGATTTTTCTAAATTGATTTTGACATTGTTTTCAGCGATTTCTTTTTCTTTAATGATAAAATTGTAACGATCAGCCAACGCAAATGCAAGTAACATCATTTCAGCAGCTGATCCATATTGTGGACCTTCCATTGTAAATACATTTGTAGGAATATAACCTAATGCTCTTAATGTGGAAATGATGAGTGCAAGGAATAAAAAAGCAAAGGCTAAAAGGAAAAAATAGGCAATTCGTTGTCTTTTAATTGAACAAATTACACCGATGATAAGAATCCATAAAGATGTAATTGTATGACTTAATACTAACCATTTTATAAACATATCAAAGTTTAAAATGTAAATCATAGGGAGAAAAAACTGGATTAAAATTAATAATGAATTCACTCGATCAAGTCGCGGCAAAACTTTTTTAGTATGGAGTAATGTTCGCATAAAAATTAGGAATAAAATCAATACAATTGAAATCAATAAATTGATCGCATATTGGTCTAACCAAGGTGAGTTGTTCCATAAATACTCGGAGGCAATTCCATTATGAGTTGCAATCGCAATCGCAGAACTCAATACAACCAATACATACAATAAATAACTAATATCTCTTAAAATAAAAAATACAAAAAGGTTAAACACGATCATCGCAAGTGTCATTCCAAAATAAATCGCCTGCAAAACATGATCATCAATTTCATGACGGTCATAGGTTTTTTGTTTCCAAAGTTGAATTGGTAAGTTTATTGCATTTGGAGAATTTACTTTTAAGAAAATCGTCGAAGTTGTATTTTTTGGAAATGCAATAGGAAAAACAAAATTCCTAGAAGGATAGGGTCGATCCATTGATGCCACCGCATACCCAGAAGGAATGAATTTCACTCCTTCATTCGTTTCAAAATACAAATCCAGTGTCTTTAGTCTTGGATAACTTACAACCAAACTAGATACAAACTCGTGATCATATGGATTTACAATCTTTACCTTAAGCCAATAAGTTGATTTAGAATATGAAAAGTTGAAGGCTTCTTTCGCATTTGGATTCTGATGAAAAGGAAATTTGAAAACATTTACCTTCAAATCTTGGAATTCAATTTGATGATTCGTATCCTCCAATACATACATATACTTTGCTAGATGAATTGGTTTTTCTTGCATTTGGTCTAGACTGACAATGATTTCGTTTGCAGACAGTTCAGAGCAGAACATAAATACCAAACATTGTAGGAAGAGGCTTTGGATTTTCATTTTGGGTTTATGGTTAATTCAATTTGCTGAAACAAATCGAATGAATAAATCAGATTTTGTTGGGTAAAAATGAGAAATCCATTGAAATTTGCACTCAATCCTTCAGGACCTGGGAACAATTTTCGAAGTAATTGCTCTCCATTTTTACCGAGTAATATCAAATCAATTTGATTGTCTTCACTGTACTCGTCATAACAAGAAAGAGTGACAACAGTATGTTTTCCATCAAAACTAAACAATTGGATTACTTCTGATTGGATCGGAATATGACTGATCTCATTTCCTAATTCATCTATCATAACAATAGAATGGTAATCATTTGTAAAAATAAGTTTGTCTTCTACGTTGAGAATGGGTGATTTTGTAACAGCAAAAGAATGGGGACCTAAGGTATCCGTACAAGTAAACGCAAATTCCTTTGTGACATTGAGATTTTCATCTAACAAATAGGATTTGTCCCAAACAAATGGAATCAATATTTTATCTTTGAATTCGATAGGAAGAGATGCCAATTCGAATGGTAGATTGATTCCCGAATCTTGTGTTTTTGAAAAACGTTTTTGTTCCCCCGTTTGGATAATGTCTACAATAGCATAATAATAGTAAAAATTTAATTTTGAATCAATCGAAACTGGATGGAACTTGGAACTGTATTGAAATACAATTTCATACTCATTGTTAATTGCAAATACTCCCTTTAATGTGTGAAATAGGATGATTCCTGTTTGAGTCAGGAAAGTTTTACCAGTAAAGGCATCACCATTTGGAGATTTTAAAGTATGGATCAATTTTTTTGACTTCAAATTGTAAATATGGACCTCATTCCCATGAGGAAGGTATAATGTTTCTTCGATGATGGTAAAATAAAAATTATGAACCAAACGGTATTCAGATACATCTCGTTCTTCTGTTGAAAGTACGTCGTAACAACGAAGGGCAAGTGGAATTGAAATTTCTAAATTACCATTTAGATCAAATAATAACAACTCATTCGGTCGATTGAGTTTGGAATCAAATTCTGATCCCTTTTGAAACCCTTGGTAATAACACAAATGTCCAGACTGATAGAACAAATAAGGAATGGATAATCCTTCCAAAAATGGTCGTTTGACTGGCCGACTCCAAAGGATTTTTTTTTCGTTTAGATGAAAGGCCGTGAGTGTATACACTTCATCATAAACTGAAAGAATCACAAATTGATCGATCGTGATCCACTCAGTAACCAAAATAGATTCTCCTTCTCGCATCGAGTGCAGTAAATTGGCCCCACTGGGAAAACCTTTTGTTTTCTCATCTAAAAATTCTTTCGGAAATTCTTTTTGAAACCAAGTACGCAACCATAGTTTTGCTGAACTGGGTAAGTTCTGAGTTCGTTTTAAAAAGATTTGTTTGAGCGAATCTTTTTCCGTAAGTGCAATTTTTTCCAATACTTCTGTAAAAAAGGAATAGGGATAGTTTAATCCACCGTAACGCAAGAGGTGATCCACCGATGGATAACGGATCAATTCTAAACGTTGGTCATCAATTAATTCTGCAGTTTGTTCGTAATACTCTGGATAGGTGGACCTTGGGTCTCCCGTTCCTTTTACCCGGATCCACCAATACTGATGGCATTGGGAACATTCATAAATTTCTCGGTAAGGAGTTAGTGTTTCTCCTACGATGTCATGGATTGGAAAATTAGGAGTTTGGCTCAATTCCTGGATGGGTTCCAAACGAGAAAATGTTTTTGAACCATTTTGACAAAACAGACAAGCCATAACTAGAGGCTGTTAAGTTAGATTGATCATTTTTACTTGGTCAAGTCAATTTCCAGAATTGGATTCTTAAATTGAATTTCACATAGTTCTTGGCAATTTTTTGTAAGCTTTGTAAAATAAGTCATTCCTTATGCCTACTTCGCAAAAATCCTACGAAGTCCTCCTCGCTGAGATCCAAAAATTAGAAAAGGAGAATCAAACTCTAAAACAGTCTCAGATCAACCAAAACCACCACCAAACAAAGATTAGCGATTTACTTCATTTTACACAATTTTCTATCGATACCATATCTGATTCCATCCTATGGTTGGATGAACATGGTAAGTATGTATTTGTAAACAACGCTGCTTGTATCAATTTCGGATATTCGAAAGAGGAATTTCTTTCAATGACAATGTTTCAAGTGGATCCTCTTTTTACGAAAGAAATTTGGGATGCACATTGGTTAGATATTTTAAAGAGAAAATCTTTTACACTAGAAACTATCAACAAAAGAAAAGATGGAACATCAATTCCCATTGAAGTGACTGTCAATTTAGTTGAATACGATGGCAAAAAATACAATTGTGCAATCGCTCGCGATATCACCGAACACAAATTAAGTGAATCTAAATTAAAACAAGCAGCACTTAGGTTGAGTGAATTAAATGCAACCAAAGACAAATTTTTTTCAATTATTGCTCATGATTTGAAAGGTCCTCTAGGGTCACATAGAGAGTTTACCAAAAGTTTATCAGAAAAAATTACTATTCTTTCCAACGAAGATAGATTTCTTAACTTACAAATTTTAAATGAATCATCAGAAAAACTCTATTCACTTATGGAAAATTTACTCCATTGGGCAAGCACACAAAATGGAATGATCACGTTCCAACCTGTAATGATTTCTTTATACGAATTGGTTCACAAAACGATTGATCTATTATCATTATCAATTCATAAAAAAAACTTATCACTCAAGAATCTAATACCAAAATCTTTTCAATTGATAGCTGATTCTTTTATGATCGAAACAATTTTTCGTAATTTGATTTCAAATGCTATCAAATATAGCAATCACAACCAAACAATTGAAATTGGATGTAATCCTTCTCATTCAAAGAATGATACTAATTCTAAAAACCATTGTTTTTACGTAAAAGATGAAGGGATAGGAATGACGAAGGATCAAATCAATTCTTTGTTTCGCTTAGACCGAAAAGTTTCAACACCTGGCACAGCCCAAGAAGTAGGCACTGGGCTTGGTCTCATCTTAAGTAAAGATTTTATAGAACAACATGGTGGTAAAATTTGGGTCGAAAGTGTGTTACAAGAAGGGACAACGTTTCACTTTGATTTAGGACAACACACAATCTAGAAGAAATATATTTCCAAAGTTTGTAAATTTTTTAAGCCAATTTGCCATTCTAAATTTTTTTTAATAGAAACAGTTTCTAAGATTTTCATTTTTGAAACAATGCGAAGTACACTGTTTTTTCACCTCATCTTCATTGTATTCCTCTCTGTTCCGCTTGTGGCACAACCTGTTTCCCAACCAAATCAAGAACCAAATCCTCCCACAAGTCCCACTCCCAAAAAATCTTTTTTTGGATCAAGACTTGCTGTATTAGAACTTGCAGGTGAATTTGTACAAACTCCTTCGGAAGGTGGACCACAATCAGTCTCGAGTATTCTCAATTCTGCTCGTGTCGCTTCCAGTTTTGTCAACAGCAGTAACATAACAAATAATTTAAACCCTCCTGGTATCATTACGGAGAGTGCAGAATCAAGACCAACCTCCACAATTTCACCACGCATTAAATACTCTCATCAATTTTCAGAAGATTTTTTTATTGGATTTGTTTACGCGAAAGGAGAACAATACAACGATTCAAGGACTAGCTTTAGTACAAATGGCCTTTACCTAAATGATAAGGTTAAATCTGGTGTGAATGAGGTTGGATTTAAAATCGGTTTAGGTCCCATCAACTATTTAACAGATTCAACATCTTCTGAATTGAGTTTTAGTTATTCAGAATTATCATCGAAAGGCCCATTCCAATCCTTCCAATTAAAATTTCCATTTTTACGAACAGGAGAACAAACTGTAACAGAAGGTTATGCGTTCTCAACTGGTTCAGTTGAATTTAGAACAAAGAACTATGGAATGAATTATGGTTTTGCTACATCCATTACGGATTGGCTCAATTTTTATATGATTGGTGATTTAACAATCTTTGCGGGCCAACTAAAACTACTGAGTTATGGAATTGAAACATCTTCCACAGGTAGTTTAAATGCAAGTAACCAAGTTGTTTTTAGCCCACCTGTTTCCAAAACTGATTTAACAGCATTCCAATCAAAAGAAGGATTAATGCGTGGACTAGGTGGAGCTTCGGTTTCTTTGGAGATGGGACTTGTTTGGAAAGTGTTTGATACTTTGGGAATCAAATATGGCGGATTTTACCAAATTTCCTCTTTTAGTGTTTCGGAAGTGACAGGTTTTAATTTAGGCCAAGGAAAAACTCCTGTGGAACTTAGCTCGGTGCCAGACCTAAATTCTTCACAAAGTTCCAAAGAATTTGGATCTTTTGGAGTGAATGTATCTCTTGTTAAAAACTTTTGACAACGTTTGCTTGTCTTATCATTAGAGGGTAATCCCTTTTGTTAGGACAAAATGAAACACAAATCCATACTATATGCTCAAAAACTAGACTTCCAATGGCCAACTTCTGACCCATTTTTGTTCTGCGTACACCACGAAGATTTTTATCCCAACGGCAATGGAAAATTTGGACCCAAAGCATCTTTACAGGGAAGACAAATTGGACAGGACTTTGTTGGAAAAGATGGATGGAGGATGTATCATGGTGAGACCATTCCTGGTTTTCCAGGCCACCCACATAGAGGATTCGAAACCGTAACAGTTGTTCAGCGAGGATTGGTTGACCATGCCGATTCACAAGGAGCTGCTGGCCGATATGGTGACGGAGATGTACAGTGGATGACGGCAGGTGCGGGTATCCAACATTCTGAAATGTTTCCACTTATCAATGAATCAGAAGAAAACACTCTTGAACTTTTCCAAATCTGGCTCAATTTACCCGCCAAAGATAAGTTTGTTGACCCACATTTTAAAATGTTTTGGAACGAAGATATTCCAATCAAAATTTTATCTGATTCAAATCATAAGAAGGTCAAAATTAAAACGGTCGCAGGTTCTTTATTTGGTGACAAAGCATTGGATCCACCTCCCAATTCATGGGCAGCAGATAAGACAAACGAAGTAGGAATTTACATTTTGGATCTGGACCCAGAAGTTCAATTTGTGATACCAGCAACTTCAAAAGAAAACAACCGAAATGTATATTATTTCCGTGGTGAAGGACTCGTTGTCGATGGAACCCAAGTCCCTGGCAAACATATGTACAACCTAAAAGCAGATGAGACTATCGAAATTCGAAATGGTTCGGAAGCAGGTAGGATTCTGATCTTAGAAGGTAAACCAATTGCAGAACCTGTTGTCCAATACGGACCATTTGTAATGAACAAACAAGAGGAAATCCAACAAGCGTTTGATGATTACCGTAAGACTCAGTTTGGTGGTTGGCCTTGGGACTCATATGATCCCGTCCATGTTGGCAAAGGAAGATTTGCCAAACACGCAAACGGGAAAGAAGAAGCACCCACAAATTCAAAATAGGAAATTTGTGGGTTAGCGGATCGGTAAAATTACCGGTCCGTCAAACAACCAGTACTTGCATCCTTCACCATTTGGATGTACTTCCACAAATAACCACTGGTCACCCTGTAAGGTGGTTTTTTCCATTTGGCTCGGCGTTTTTCTAGTTCTTCCGCACTTACTTTTACATCTAATTTGTTTGTTCGTGCATCAATGGAGATAACATCACCGTTTTCAACCAATGCAATTTCGCCGCCTTCCATCGCTTCTGGAGTGATATGACCCACCACAAATCCATGGCTTCCTCCAGAAAACCTCCCATCAGTGATGAGGGCTACATTATCACCAAGACCAGCTCCGATGATGGCAGAGGTTGGTTTTAACATCTCAGGCATCCCTGGTCCCCCTTTAGGACCCACATAACGAATCACAACGACATGGCCAGGTTTCACTTTCCCATCTCGGATGCCTTCGTTTGCTTCTACTTCAGAATCAAAACAGATGGCTTTCCCTTCAAACATTTCCCCTTCATGGCCAGTGATTTTTGCAACTGCACCTTTTTTGGCAATGTTACCGTATAACACTTGTATGTGGCCTTCTTTTTTAATTGGGTTACTGACTGGTCTGAGTAAGTCTTGGTCTTTTGGAAGGTCTGGAAGTGATTCCAAATTTTCTGCAATGGTTTTTCCTGTGACGGTCATACAAGAACCATCTAACATACCTTCTTTCAGCATAAATTTCATGATGGCAGGCGTCCCACCAATCGCAAACAGATCTTCCATCAAATACTTTCCACTTGGTTTCATGTCAGCAAGCAGTGGTGTTGTATCTGTTACCTTTTGGATTTGGTCGAGGTCCAAATTGATTCCCATCGTACGTGCGATGGCAATCATATGGAGTGCAGCATTTGTAGAACCACCGAGGATTGTGATGACACGTAATGCATTAAGAATGGATTTTGGAGTGATGATATCAGAAGGTTTGATGTCTTTTTCTAAAAGATTGTACATATACTTTCCAATCTCTTGGCATTCTTTCTTTTTTTCTTCACTTCTTGCAGGAGAAGAAGAACTGTATGGTAAACTCATTCCCATCACTTCAATGGCTGTTGCCATAGTGTTAGCAGTGTACATCCCTCCACAAGCTCCAGGGCCTGGGCAGGAATTTTTGATGACTTCTTTAAAATCTTCTTCGGAAATTTTCCCGTTAATTTTTTTACCGTAAGCTTCAAAAGCAGATACAATATTTAATTTTTCACCTTTAAAATGACCACCATTGATGGTTCCACCGTATACCATAATGGCAGGACGATTGAGACGAGCCATCGCCATGATAGCACCTGGCATATTTTTATCACAACCAGCAGTGAATATGATCCCATCATAAAAATGAGCTCCAGAAATTGTTTCGATTGAATCTGCTATGATTTCTCTTGAAGGAAGGGAAAAACGCATCCCATCATTTCCATTGGTAATTCCGTCACTCACACCAATTGTATTGAAGAGTAGACCAACCATTTGTTTTGTATCGATGACACTTTTTTTTTGTAAGGCAGCAAGTGTTGTCAAATGCATGTTACAAGGATTCCCATCAAAACCTGTACTACCAATACCTATAAAAGGTTTGTTTAAATCTTCGTATGGTACACCTGAACCAATGATCATGGCTTGGGATGCTGGGAGAGATTCATCTTGGGTTAAAACGCGGCTGTATCGATTCAAACTCATAATTTACAATTTCCTTGGGATTAAAGTCAAAATGGTAGAGTCTTAGAGAAAGGAAAGCGGATTTTCAATTTTAAGGTAGTGTCATTTCGATCAGGATTTTGTTATCATTGTTCGCTTGGGCTAACTCTTTTTCCCATTCTAAAAATTCTATTTGCAAACAACTGTTAGCCTTATCCCGGGAAGATTGGGGCAAAAATCCATTGGCAACAATCGCTTTTGCTGCTTTTGCAATTTTACCTCTTGCTGATTCCAACCATTGGATTTGGACAAAACTAGCTAGTTGTGTTCCGGCTGCAGGTTGGACTCCAGCAACTTCGCAGGATTCAGTTATGGTAAATCCATACCTTGTTTTAAAGCTGTCTGTATTTGCGTTTGTGGTTGCCTTTGTATTTAAAATTCCTGATTGTAAAATTGATTCTTGGCAATCGGGGACACGGTTTTGTAAGTTTTTCGTATCGTTTAGGAGAAAATTGACTTCCGCTTGTGTCACGATCAGTTGGTTCACATTACAAATTCCTAATGGTCTGCGACTACAAGTTCTAGAATTAGTATTATTATCAAGTTTGATGCAATTGCCAGAATTCCTTTGCCAGTATAAAGTTGTTAGGATCCAAGTTTGTTCTTCTTCCTTCTTATTTTGCACATCCTTTCCACTTTCAAAACAGGACGGAAGTGTCATGATACATATTGCGATGATGATCAACTGTTTCAAAATCTTACCTCCATTCCTATATTGATTAGAGGAATGATGGCCATTTTTCCATTGGGTGTTTGGGATACAATGTAAGGAGAGTTCACTGTATCATAAGTGGGACTTGGATTTTGGTTTCGTTGGTAATTTTTAGTATTATCAAATTCGAAACCCGCTTGGTTCCTCCTACCATAAAAATTCACAAATTCAATGTAAGTATTAATATAACCCCATGAATAGTTTTCAATGCGGTCAATTCGCAAATCAAATTGGTGGAATGGTAAAAAACGATCACTATTATAATTTCCTGAATAATTAGGAAAATATAGATTGAGCCCAAATGTTGCTGCCTGGCTTGCTCGTGTAGCTCCTGTTATGGGAGTGTATGGAGTTCCAGAAAAATAACGAAGGCGTCCACCAATCATCCATTCTGGATTAAATTTATAGCCGAAAACTAAGTTTAGAATATGAGTTCTGTCGAGGTCGTACAATTCTTGTTTGTCATTATTGTAGATGATCTCCAAATTATTATCATCATAATAATTTATGTAATTGGTACCAAGTTTTGTTTGTGCCAATAAGGTTCTAGAGTTGTTTTGTAAGGTTCGATTCCTAGTCTCATCACTTGTAAGTCTCGATTGGTTATTGATTCGTTTTGTGATCGAATTGGTATAGGAAATCCATCCAAACAAACCTGATTGTTCTCTTGGGTCTCTTGTTTTCTTTAAAAAAATCTCTACTCCTTCAGAATACCCATAACCAGCGTTAGAGTAATTTAAATTTTTAGGAGTAATGGGGTTGGCTAGAACTTTTGCAGTTTCATTTACAAAGATACGTGTATCATTATTGAGTGCATAAGGATCAACTATATAAGCATCCGGAACAATGATGTTTTGGAATATATTCCGAAAACCTTCGATTTTAATTTGCCAATTGTTTGCAAATTCTTGGCTGATTCCCAAAGAATTATGCTCTGCTCTCTCCATGAATAAATTTGGATTCCCAGATTTTTTTGATAAGGCTTCCACGGAAACAGGAGCATTATAATGGATACCATGCCCAGCCATAATACTTGTTTTCGTTGAATCAAATACATAACCGGCAGTAATTCTAGGTGCTAAATTACTCTCATTGCTTCCCGAATAATTGTCTACCCGTGCACCAGGTGTGAAACGAAACCCACCATACTTCAATTGAAATTCGGCATAGGCAGACTTTTCACGATAACGAATTCGATCACCATCGATCACAGAACGAAACGCAGCATTGGAATTCAACAAGTCGTTAAAGATATTGTAAAACAAACGGTTGTAAGACGAAATATTTTCACCTTTTAAAGTGGTCTCACGAAATCGACCCTGAACACCTGCTTCAAATTTTAAGTGTTCCTCCCATAATTCCCACTCAAATGAATTTTGTACGTAAGTGATGGTATCAGAGGTTCTATTTTGTAATCCGAAAATATTTTCAGCTGTGAGAGGATTTGTGAATCGAAGTTCAAAAAATTCATCAAACCATGTACGTGAATAAGATAATGTATTTCGAAACGATTTTCCTTTCCAAACATAACGCACTCCATCTGTTCGGAACATTCGGTCAAGGCCAGTCGGTGGTCGTGGGTCTCCGCCACCACGTTCTAAATCGGCCTGTGCTTTTGTATATGCTTGTCTATCCCTAGTTCCAAATGTTTGGAATGTGATTCGATGGTCTGAATGAACATCCCAAATGAGTTTCCATTGGTAATCATGGTATTCAGCAAATTTGGCATCATCAGGAATCCCTTGTGGGTACGCTTGTAGAAGAACTAAGTTGGGATAATTTTTTCGCCCAGAACTGATCATGGCAAGACCAGGTAATACTTTTGTTTGGTTATATATATCAGATAAAAATAAATTTACATTGATGATGGTTTTATTCTCATCCACTCGATCAGTACCTTCAATGGCAATGATTCCGCCAGTCGCATAACCATACTTTGCTGGAAAAGCACCTGTATACACATCAAATGATTTGATTAAATTATTATTTAATACAGAGGATTGGTTGCCCAAATGGAAAGGATAAGGAAGTGGGAACCCATCAAAATAGTATTGGTTTTGTCTAGTTCCTCCACCTCGTAAGGACAAGTCTCCCCTTTCACTATTGGAGTATGGATTTCCAGTGAGTAAATTGGTTCCGATATTGGTAAATACAGATGGTAAAATTCCAACTGGTGCACCAATCACAACACCAGGAACAGTTTGTAAGGCTTTTAAGGAATCTCCAGAAACTCCTGGTAAACGTTTGATTTCATCTTGGACAAGGCCATACCGAGAGAGTGGAGTTTTATCCCTTTCACCACTCACCACGATTCCAGAGAGATTTGCCTCCGAAATCGAAACTAGAATCACTTGTCCTTTGAAACGAACTTCACGGAATAAAGATTCGGTTCTATCAGCAGTGGAAACCTTAATCTCATAATAACCTGGTTCAGGAAACTGTAGTTTGGCGATCCCTTCCGCATTTGAGATACCACTCGTTTTTCCTTTTTTCGATATCACTACTGCATTTGGAACTGGTTTCCCGGAATTGGATTTTACAATTTGGATCGAAACTTCTAAATTTCCTTCTGCAAAAATCGAAACTGATCCCATTGTAGAGACAATAAGAAACAGGACAATCAATTGGTTTGTAGAGTGAGAAATGATAGATTTCATTCTGAGATAGGGATTAAGTTTTCAGCGATTTTATAAAGTTCATCCAATGATTTTTTATCATCTAATAGTCGGTAACTCTGTAATACACCTTCATAAACAATAAACAACTGTTTTGCGAGTGAATGAGGATCCACTTTCTTAGAAATATAACCATTTTGGATTGAGTTTTGCAGAAATTCAGATAAACATTCAATCGTTTGGTTGGCTATCCTTTCAATTTCAGAACGAATGTGAACTTCTTCTGAATTGATTTGCGCACGAAAATTTGCCATTCCACATCCAAATAATTGTGACATCCGAGCTTCCCTGGAAAGGATTCGCACCCAAGCTTTGATGAAGTCTAAAGGTTTTGGATTTCGTTTCATTAAGGTTTTGAGTAAATTTAAATTTTCGTCCGAATAAATTTTGAGGACTTCTTTTCCCAACTCTTCCTTTGACGAAAAATGTTGGTACAAACTTGCCTTCACCGTTTTTGCCTCATCAACAATTTGGTTCAAACCAGTTTCGGAATACCCTTGTTTTAGAAAAAGGTTTCGGCTGACAGCCAAGAGACGTAATTTTGTCGGTTCCTTCTTCATTTCTGTCCTAAAATGAGGATAAACAAAATCCAATCAAGAAATACACCGACTAGTCTGTTCAATTTTTTTGTTCCAAACTAGAAGTTCGCACATAAAAAATCCTTGCAAATACATACCGACTGGTATGTATGTTTTCTGTAGGTGTACGATGAACCAAGAATTAATCTCCATTCATGAAGTATCAAAAACTGTTTCCGAAGCAATGAACACTCGTCATAGCATCCGAGAATATGATCCAAAACCGATTCCAGAGGAAATTCTCAGGAGAATTTTTGAAACAGCTTTAAGAAGTCCCAGTTGGAAAAACTCCCAACCTTGGAAGGTTCACATTGTCAATGGAACCAAAAAAGAACTACTCTCAGAAAGACTGACCAAATCTGCAAAGGAATCTGCACCTACTCCCGAGACTTCTTGGCCAGAATCTTATCCTAGTGATGCCAAAAAACGAATGTTTGATTTGGGCATGAAAATTTATGGAGTTGCTGGCATTGATCGTAAAGACAAAGAAGCAAGAGACCAATTTATGCTTCGTAATTTTAGTTTTTTTGGAGCACCTACCGCTGTTTTCATCACATCAAAATTTGATCTTAATTTTTTTGTCGGAATTGATCTGGGTTGTTTCCTACAATCTGTTTTACTTCTCGCTAGAGAGGAAGGGCTTGGAACTTGCCCACAAGCTGCATTGGGCGCTTTCCCTGAAGTGGTTCGTGAAACACTAGGTCTACCGAAGGAAGAAAAAGTGATTATGGGTTTAAGCATTGGTTATCCAAAAGCTGATTCGAATTTGAATCGTTACCATACACCAAGAGAAGAATCCTCAGATTTAATTCGATTCTATTAAAAAATCATTTTGGATTCTGAATCTTTGGTATAAGATAGTTTCACAAATCGAAAGTTGGGTGAGTATGTATAACAAAGATTTCTGGAACGAACGTTATGTGAGCGAAGAATATATTTATGGAAAAGAGCCTAATGAGTTTTTACGTTCTCGACTTCCCAATTTAAAAAAAGGGAAAATCCTTTTTCCTTGTGAAGGCGAGGGAAGAAATGCTGTTTTTGCAGCAAGTCTTGGTTGGGATGTGTTTGCATTTGACCAGTCAGAAGCGGGAAGACAAAAAGCCATCCAATTAGCAAAAGAAAAAAATGTCACATTCCATTATGAAATTTCTGATGCTTTAACATATCCTTATGCTCCCGAGCAAATGGATATGGTGGCACTGATTTATAGTCATTTTCATAAATCGATACGAACAACTGTTCATCGAAATTGTGTACGAACTTTAAAACCAGGTGGTCTTTTACTATTAGAAGGTTTTTCTCCTGAACAATTAAAATATACATCAGGTGGGCCAAAAGACCCAGATATGTTATACCAACTAAAAGATCTAAAAATGGATTTTTCAGAAATGAATGTTGAGTATGAAGAAACACTTGAAACTGAACTCAATGAAAGTCCGTTCCATAGAGGCAAAGCAAGTATTGTCAGGTTAGTACTCAGAAAGATTTAAATACTTTTTACTTTTAAGTTTTTAGAATTGTGATTCTCTTTTTTCTCACAACGTTTAGGAGAATCGAATGAAAGCAATTATTTGGGTATGGATTTTTTTAATTTCTATCTTACAATGTTCCTTTGGACAAAAGGTTCAGTATGCCGAACTAAAAAAATCATATCCAATGGTGAATTGGGAAAGTCGTCGTAAAGAAGCAGTTCAATACCTTTCAGATATTCTAAAAATCCCATCAGTACGTGGGAACGAAATCCAAGTTACAAAATACATTCAATCGATTCTCAAAAAAGAAGGGATTAGCTCTCGTTTGATTTATGATCCCAAATTTCCAAATCGCCCTAACTTAGTTGCAGAACTTCCAGCAACTGTTCCAAATCCGGAACCTGGGATTATCCTCGCCAACCATTTAGATACAGTTGAATTTGATGTGAAAGAATGGAAAGTAAATCCTCTTTCAGGCAGTGTACGAGATGGCAGAGTTTGGGGTCGCGGTGCCATCGATATGAAAGGGATGGCAGTAATGGAACTTGTTGCCTTTTTGGAATTAAAACGTTCAGGAATCCCTCGTACTAGAAAAACCATGTATTTAGCGTTAGCTGACGAGGAATCTGGATCTGTCCTTGGAGGAAAATATATGACAACTGAACAAAAAAAGATTTTTGAAGGTTATGAATATGCAATCAATGAGGGTGGGGTTGCTACAAGAGACATTGTGATTCCAGGCTCAACAATTTTTAACATTCAATATGCAGAAAAAGGAAATATATGGTTAAGAGCAAAAATCACTGGTAAAAGTGGACATGGTTCCTCTCCACCTACCCAATACCCTGCATTATCATTGATGCAATTTTTTAATGAAATCCGAGAATTAGATTCAGACATACGTATAACGGAAGAAACTGATGCTTTTTTCTATCAATTGGGAACAATCAGTACCTTTCCAAAATCTTTTTTCTTAAAAAATGCTCGAAATCCACTGATCAAACCTCTATTACATTCAACGATTAAAAGCAATCGCCATCTAACAGCGATGACTACGAATACAAAATCAATTACAGGTTTTCGCACTAGTGAAGGTGAAGGAGGAGAGAATGTGATTGCAGGCGAAGCAATTGGCAGATTGGATATTCGAACTTTACCCGGTGTTGACATTGAGGAATTTGCAAAAAAAGTTAAGAGCATTGCAACTAAATACAATGCCGAAATTACTTTCACTGACATCAATCCAACCGATATTTCTCCTATACAAACTAAATTTTTTAGTACCCTTTCAGCAGTATCTGTAAATAAATTTCCAAATAGTACAGTGACTCCGTTTTTATCTCCTGGAAAAACAGACAATTCTTACTTAAGAAAAATTGGAATCAAGGCTTATGGTCTAATCCCAGCAGTATTAAAAGCGGAAGACATTGATGGAATGCATGGGAAAAACGAGAACATTAGCATTGAGAATCTGGAATTGGGGACTAAAATTTTATTTGAAACACTGGTTGAGATGAATTAATAAAGAAACGAGATAAATCTTAAAACTATACAATTCTTATGAATATAACAAGAGAGTTGTATAGTCTTCTTTATTTCCTGGAAGAATATGGATTAAATGTGTATAAAATTATTTTAAACTTTCCAAATACTTCAAAATGCCCTCTTCTCCACGTTCTTCTGCTAGTTCTAAAATACTAACTCCGCCTACTGTTTTTGCCTTTGTCTCAGCTCCCGCTTTTACTAAAAGTTTAACAAGGTCCAAGTTACCACGGAACACGGCTCGGTAAAGAGCTGTTTCACCCATTGTATTGCGAAGGTTTACGTTTGCTCCTTTTTGGATGAAAAACTTTGCCAACTCCATATCTTCTTCATCGACAGCTTTGATGAGCGAAGAATTTCCAAGTGAATCTTTTGCATTAATGGAAACCCCTTGGGCTAATAAAGATCTGACTTCTTCTAAATTCCCTTTTTCAACCGCATGGAAGAGACGTAATTCCAGACTAGGAGGATTTTTAATGACAGTTTCATCCTCCACACACCCATTCCCAACCACAGCGATTAGAAAAATTATGAGAAATGGAAAGATATTTTTGAAAATTCGGCTCGATAAGATTTGGAACATCTGTTTTAGTCTAATAGTTTAACTATGAAACGTCGATCCATTTTTCTGCTAAGTTTCCAGTTCGTTCCTGTTTTGTTAATTGGGATGATATTCATCTCTTGTATTTCGATCATCAACCCAGGTGAGGTGGGGCTGATGTGGAGGCCTTATAGCTCCGGTCTCAGTCAAAAACCTTTGGAGTCTCGTGTACAAACATATATGCCTTGGAACAGTGTCTACGTTTACTCAATCCAATGGAGCAGTTACCAAGAAAAGGTAGAGGTATTGACTCGTGACGATTTGACAATCACTGTGACTGCCAATATCATCATACGACCCATTCAAAATGAAATTTATGAATTGGAAATGGAAATAGGCAGAGACTATTACGACAAGGTAGTCAAACCCCAATTCAGAACTGCAATTCGAAATATACTCTCAGCTTATAACATGGTATCGATATCGAAAGAGACTCCCAATGTTTCCGCGCAGATTAAAAAATCTTTAACCGAAAAATTGAAATTTAAACATGTCGAAATTGATGATGTGATCATTGATGATGTTGAATACAGTCCTTCAATTTTAAAAGCGATCGAAAGCAAACTCACAAAACAACAAGAACAAGAGCAGATGAAGTTTGAAATCAACATTGCCAAACGTGATGCTGAAATCCAACAAATCTCAGCTGATGGTAAAGCCAAAGCAGTGTTAATTGAAGCAGAAGCTCAGGCCAAAGCACAAAAGATGATATCTGATTCATTAACTCCAAAATACATCCAACTCAAAGCAATGGAAAATCCGAATAACAAATTGATATTTGTACCGAACGGGAAAGATGGATTGCCTATTATTGTGAATACAGAAGGGAAATAGAGAGAAATGGATCGGATCCAAACCCCGCTTATGCGGGGTTTGGTGAATTGGATTTGTTTTTAAAATCGATAACTAGCAGACATTGAAAACGAAACCCCTTCTCTATAAGAACGAAAGAGTTTTTCTTCGTTTAACAATTCATCTTTTACATAGATTTTAAACCTTTGGTCTGTAACGTTTTTTAAATTGGAGTTCTTACGACCTTACCCCATCTCCAATAATGATCCTGCTTAATTTTAATTCGATTTGTAAGTATTCTAAGACGATTTGATTCATCTCTAAAATAACTACAGTTTTGCTTACCATTAAACCAACCAGTCTGTCTATATGTACGTTCATGACAATTGATCAAAGGCAATCCCCCAACATAGATATCATTCGGACCAGGAACTATCGTATCGCATTCATAGTAAACTAAATCACATTCTAAGTTAGTAAATACAATTGGCTTTTTTTCAACAATTGCACCTGCAACACTTGTTCCTGCTATTACATCTTCTGTATAAAAGAATTCATCTTCATTGTTAAGATTACTTCCCATTGGCAACAAGCCCTGGTAGTTTATGCTAATTCTATTTGGTTTAATTTCGAGAGTAGAAGACTTTGTCTGGGAAGTACCTTCGCAAATTCCAGGATGATCTGTTAATGTATACTTTAATCCAAAATCTTGTCTTGCAGAAATAGACCAATTCATAGTTTTTCTGGAACCAATGGTACCTTGCAGAAAATGAGTTATGTCTGCATTTTGAGGTATCCTAATCAATGTTTCAAGATAGTTAGATGTTTGCTTTTGACAGCTTACTCTGGCAGGATCATTGACTGTAAAATCAATGCTTATATTACGATTTGAATTATAATAGCTAGACACATTTTCTAGAACATTTGCAGGACTAAAAAATATTGCTGAGGCAGAGACGCCAGCTATATCTCCATAAGGATATTGAAAACCTTTTTCAAGTCCTTTATAAAGACCAACTTTGCTTCGTAGTGTTAAACGAACATCTATAGGTGCATTATTTTGATCTATGGAATGAGTGAAATTTGGATAAAGTAAATCTGACTGAGTAGAAACTTTTATTAAATTATCTGTTGAATACAAATCGATAATGCGAGTTGTATTATTGGATAATAATACCAAATTTCCAGTTGATTCTAATTCCATATTGTAAGAGACATTGATTGGAATTCTTTTTAGTTCTGTTAGAGCACCGTCTACTTGATTTATTGAAAACTTACCCAACCAACTGCTGTCGGTTTGATCCGAAAACTTAGCAATTAAGAACTTTCCATCTTTTGATATTCGATATTGAAATAATTGTTTTACATCTGGAAGTTGAATCGAACGATCTCGATATAATATTCCAGTTGTTTCATTCATCCGAAAAACATCAAAGGAACCTTCGCCGTCACCGTTTGTAAAATACCCAAATTTTCCAGAATAATGGAACTCTAATCTACCGACATAACTTGATAAGCTTACAGAATTTGGAACAATTGATGCATTATTTTGTAGATCTAAAGTTTGAATATAGCCGTATTCTCCTTTCAATACATAAACATATCTTCCATTGGGATTTAAATATAAATAATCGATATTCTTTTGAGATAGTCCGGTGCTTCGAAGGAACGTAATGGAACCATTTGATGGATTGATTGAATAGATTCTAACCATATCATTTATCGTTCCATCAAATCCTAAAGTCACTAGCGTATTTCCATCCAACGAAAATTTTGCATTTCTAATAAGCGGAGCAGTGACTGTAGCTATACTTTGTATTTCACCAGTTTCCATATCAATTCTATAAGTAGAGATTCTTGATGCATTAATTGTATAATCATATTCAGAAGCGACTAAGAACTTACCACTAGGATGTATATCATTGATAAATTGATAACCAAGAAGAGAGGATGCTTTCAAAAATTGAAACTTAGTTGAATTTTTATCAAACTTATAGTACTCAATTTTTCGAGTATCATAATTATATCCCAAGTAATATTCCAGAAATTTAACTTTTGTTAATTCAATTTGAATTGGCGGATTTAAATTGCTGATATTGCCCGCTGCATCACGTGCCCAAAAATAAAAATTATGTATTCCAATCTGATTTAACACTACAGAATTGGGAATTTGAGAAACCCATCTAGAATCATTGTGTGAAGGAATTGATGAAGATTCTGAGATCAAATATTTTACTACAGTATCGTTATCAGAAACTTTCACATCAAAAAACGCAATTGGATATTCAGTCTTTGATCCTGAGACAAGCTGAAATTGAGTTACAACAGGTGGAGATATGTCAGCGTTTGTCGGATCAGTATTTCCAATTACTTCAGAGTAATCATCGATACCGTCTCCGTCAGTATCATATTTAGTTTTATCGGTTAGGAGACCTGTTGGATAAAAATGATTTGGGTCTTCTTCATATAAGTCGCTCAAACCATCTCCATCCGAATCATTTGAAGTTTTTACTGATAAGGTCGTTCCATTAGATAATAATCCATTCGTATCATATGAAAAAACAGTATAAAAATAATTTGTATTTGGATCTAATCCAGAATCAATATACCCTTCTCGTGTGATTTCGCTACCACTTACTGGCATTCCATCTGAAATACTAGAAACAGGAAAATTTTTTTTCCTCCTAATTACTAGATTTTGAATTTTTGATGGATCAACGTAACTCCAAAAAAGTGTAACCTTGTTACTTCCAGGGACACCACGTAAATTAGCCACATCATCAGGTATCATTGCACTTGATGATAAGCAAGAAGATTGATCATCTTCTGGGGGTTTAGGTTTTATCACTACCCAATAATTTGTATTAACGGAAGAATTAGCTGGTAAACCCATTCTGTTTCCATGCAAACGTACTACTTCGTTCTTATTAAAAGATTTCAAATAAACCTTATAAAATCCCACCGCATCTGTTGTGGTTACTTTTTTACCAGTATTTACCCAACCATCACTCAGGAACCAGCTCGCATCTTGAGATCCTCTAGAGTCATACATAACAAAAACATCAAGATTCGTTTCCGCTGTGAAAGTTATATAATCTAAATTGGCGTTCAGTTTATGATCTTCAAAATTTCCACAAAAGTCTGAGCCTGTCTGTGGAGTTCCTCCGTTGCAAGTTGCTATTCCTAGGGATTTGTTTAAGCCTAATTCATAGAAGTCACCGTTTGATGTAATTGTATAATTTCTATCTTTGTAATATTTAAAATTTAATCCAAAAGTTGTCCAATGAGCATTTCCATTGCCTGAAATTGGCATAGCGCTATTGAGACAAGTAGGTGGCTTTGCCACTCCCGTTCCAACAGGTGTTGGCACTGCAGTTAAAACAAAAGGAGTAAAATGGTTTGTTTTTGCATAAACCTTTTGATTCTCTTTATCTACAATGATATCGCTTAACGGATACCATTCGTTTTCCAATTTGTCATAATAATAAACAATAAATTCATCAATAAATCCTGCTTCATTTAATTTATCTATATTATAATTATAGGTTAAAGTAACTGGTTCAGGAAGTTGGACAGAAGCAATTTTCGACATTTCAAAATTTGGATCATTTTCTAAGTTTAGCTTCAATTCTATATCAAATATATTGCCGACAGGAATCGCAGTATCATTTATATTATTTGGTAATTCTACCTTCGATTCAGTGATCTTAATAACATCAGGAGCGTTTGCATAAATTGAACCCGGTGCAAATGTAACTGTCGGAGGAGGAGTTATTACAACTGGATCTGGATAATTAGAGCTATCTGAATTTAAGCCAATCGCCCCAAAGAGCAAATAAATTGCCTTGTTAAAACTTTCTTTAGGTTTTAGAAATTGAGAGCAACTAACACTAAATAGTAATAGAAAAATTAATTGTCTTTTCATTTAATTCAATCCGCATTTGAGAGATTAACAAAAAATGATCGAATTTTCGCGAGAGGCAAATCTTTATTTTTGTCGCAAATTACATTATCATTACATTTGAATGACAAAAGGTTCTTCTTTCAATGAAGCACTTGAATAAATATACTTTATTTGTTATATTAAATTGCGTGAAAGGAAGTCCAACATTCCCACCCTTTTGTTCTAGCCGAATTGATTGCATCACAATAATGAGTATTATCATAGTAAGCCAGATTCATAGCACCGTCACCGACTGTTTTCAATTTTCCTGACACTTACACTGTTTCAGTCGTCGAAGTCAAGTCTAGGGCAGTAAAATTCAAATTCATTAGTGCGATTGTTTTACCTGCAGTATTACCTCCAAGAGTGGTACCACCATCACATGCTACTTGTCCAAAAGTAATTGTGATGTCGCCAACTCTGGTTAATGTTTCATGTCATACTTCAATATTACAGCTAACTGCTGCAGTTGTTCCAAAAACCACAGAGTGACTAATGGATCTAAATTAAATTGCTGCACCAGAATATCTCACAAACCGACTTGGTCCTATGTTTGTTCCTAATGTCGCCACCGCGTTTCTATTGAAAGCAACACAAATAAGATTCGCAAATTAAAAGGCAGTACAATTTCATCTTTATCAAAGTCCTTTAAATAAACTTTACAGCTTCCAACGGCATCCGTAGTCTAAATCGAGAAATCAGTATCGAGCCAACCTTCATTTGCCAGCACAAGTTAATCAATTGGTCCCTATAAAATATATAAGAAAAATTGAATTTTTATCGGTTCTTTAAAATGTAAGTAATTAGTCCAGTGAAGATTATGTGATCTACAAAGAAACCACAATCATCTAATCCTCAACTCGCACCACCATTAGATGTTGCTATTACCAATTCCCGAGATAGGAGCTTCGGAACCAATAGAAGCAGGGAGCTTCATAACTCCTGTTTCAAATGCCAAGGGCAATGCAATTTTACAATTGTTGAGATGTGATTTGTAACTGCTGTAACCTCTTTTTTCGTATCAACCCTAACACCTTGGAATGGAAATCATGTCTTTTCAGTAGAATCAAAATAATAGACCATAAATTCCTCAATGAATCCAGAATCACGCAACACGACAGAATTATAGGTATACTTAAACTCAACAGGTACATTGAATTTGATCAGAGAATAGGATTTCCTGAGGCAAACCCTGGACTTTTAACCAATCCAAACTTATATCATAAATTTTCCCTACTAAGACATAATTATCTTAAACTGGTCGTGGTAAGTCTTGCACTGAAGGATTTACAACAAATGAAAAATTTTGTTCACCAACAGAAGTAGATGCATTAATTGAAGGAGGGTCGAAACAGTGACAGTTTGAGAGAATTATTTCGGTAATTATTAATTAGAATTTTTGACTAAAGCTTACTCCTTGATTAGGCAGTAAACTACATCCCAAATGCATACAAAAGTACCAACGGGAAATTCTTTTCTTTTTATACGTAACAAGCTTATTATTTCCAAATCATTAATATCAAATGAGTTTAATCGTTTATTAAACTCTTCCGAAAAATGAAACTGATTTATATCAATTTCACCGATTGTTGTTAAGAGAATGGATATTTGGCATTTAAAGATCATTTAATTTTTGTTAAATTAAACAATTTTGAGTTATTATGTAAGTATTAAATGGTTTAAATCTGTAACAGAAATAGAACAAAATAGACCAGAAGAAAAAGAAAAGTATGATAGCTATGTTTTTATATCAATTTATGTTTCCGGATTCAAAATTTAAGAATCAATTTATGAAAAAGATAAATAAAGAATTTTTGTTCAGATTATTATTAATCAACTATATTTTTGAATATTTAAAGAATTAAGTGAAGAGAAAAAAGTAACCATCAATGGCGATGGTTACTTTTAAAATTTAGAAAAATTTATATGTTGCCATAACCGAAAACGTTACACCCATTCTATAAGCATAAAATAGTTCATCTTCACCAGTTACTTGATTAGTTTGATATACTCTAAATCTAGTATCCATTATATTTTTCGCTGCTGCTTTAAAATCTAACCTATCATCACTTTTAAAAGTATAAACGATATCAGTGATACCAACACCTTTTTCGATTGCATCCGGTGTTCCGTTTGCTCCGACTGCATAAATGCGATCACCAAAAAAGTTATAATATAACCCGATGATTTGATTTCTATTTTTGGTTATAAAATAATCAAACTTTAGATTATAAACGTATTCCGACTGACCTTGTAACGGACGTGAAATATTTGTAGGATCATATGCAGCACTTCTATTTAAAGAATCTACAAGTCCAGATTTTATAAATATTAAATCTTCCCAAGGTAATACTTGAACGTGGGATTTGATAAAAAATAAATTGGTTTCAAATCTAATTTTATCAAAAAATTCTTTTCTAAAATCGATTTCAACTCCTCGGATCTGTGCATTTTTTGCATTCGTATAAGTAAAGTTTGCTGAGATACTTCCTGCAACTGGCTGACCAATCATCTCAATAGGATTTGACATTTCTTTAAAGAAACCACCCACTCCAATGAAATCAGTATTATTAATATAATATTCATATCTCACATCGTAATTGTGGATATAAGTTCTTCTTAAATTAGGGTTACCGAATATCCTGTCTGCTCCAAAGTATGGAGTAAATCCGAAAGGAGATAATTCTCTAAGATCGGGCCTAGTCACGGTTTGTGTAAAACCCATTCTTAAATTCATGTCTTTGTGAAAGTCCCATACAAAGTTCATGGAAGGTAATGTATCTCTTTTTCTGAGCTCTCCAATACCATTGTTAGTTTGGGTACAAACATTCGATCTTACTAAGGCAACTCGAACATCTTCGTTATCTACAGTGCAACCATAGTCAAGATTTGACAAAGAACTGCTATCACGTGTTCTAAATGTTCTTACCTTCTGATATGAATCTTCCATTCTCACACCACCAACAAATCGAAATTTGTTAAATAGTGGCATATCAAATTGTGTAAATGATGCTTGTAACTTTTGCATTGCATCAAAAGCATTTGGTTCAATTTGACGTTCTGCGAAAGTTTTATTTGCTAATGAATTAGAAGTAGAAGAAATATAATCTGTCGGTATAAATGTTATTTCTCCAGGAACTGGCCAATAATCATTCGGGTAACGAATACCTACGTTACTTTTACTTCCGTATTCTTTGAAGGTAAAATCTTTGTATCTTTCAAGAGCCATACCACCAAATTTAAAATCAGACTTCAGTCCATTCCACTGTTCAAAAGGAATTGTATACTTCAAATTGGCTTGTCTCACGATATCGCGAGATTCTGAATAAAACCTAGTTCCATCAGGATTGTTTAGTAATCTAAAATAAGGATCAGTTAATGTTGAGTTTTGTGATTTTCTCCAAACTTGTTGAGTTAAATTTGGTTCATCCCGATTCGCTTGAGCATAAGCCAAATTCCATTCAAGTTTGTGTGGCCTAGCCATTGATCCAAATTGTAACGCATGGTCACCTCCAAGAACAGTGTTAAAAAGTGCTCTAGAAGTAAAGGTGTTTGTATTTGAAATAAAGTCAAAGTTATCTATATTGTTTACACCTTTTGCTTCCCTTACGTTTGTATCTGAAACAACGGTATACAAAGTCTTAAGATAAATTTGTTGTCCTTTGGTAAATTCGTACGCTAAATTTAAATTTGTTCCAAAGTTGGTTTCTTTATTATAAATTTTTGTTTCTTGTTGTTGAATAGGATTGAGGAAAGTTGTTTCCCTTGATCTTATACCACCAGCAAAACTTGGAACATATCGTGTGGATTTTTCTTCGCGGTATCTATATTCTTCACTCTTAGTAATACCAAAGAAGATTCCTAATCTTTGTCCAGACTCAGTCGTTTGAATTGTATTCCCTACTGAAAAATTGAAATTTTTATCATAAGGCCCTTTTTTTTCATCTGGAGTCCATTGTTGGTTAAATGATGCAGCAGTAATGTTGACTAAATTTTGTGGTAATCCGCCAAAACGATTCCCTGGTTCGAATACAAATTCATTTGGAAGTTTTTCAACTAAATCAGGACGTTTCATCGAGGTGTTTGGACGACCAAAAAAATCACCCGCATCAAACGTTTTGAATTGATAACCGGTAGTATTCATATTCCTTGCAACACCAAGTCCTAAAGACATCGTAAGTTTATCCGGATATTCTTGTGTTTCAATTTTAACTAATCCACCTGAGAATTCGGCAGGGTCTTCTGGTGCAAATGTTTTCATAACGCGAATGTTTTTGATCATATTCGCAGGAAATAAATCTAAAGGAACAACACGTTTATCAGGTTCAGTTGAAGGTATTAATACTTCATTCAAAAGTGTATTGGAATATCGTTCTCCAAGTCCGCGAACAAAAACATACTTTCCGCCGATTAATGTAATACCCGTTACACGTTTCACTACATCTCCAGCACTCGCATCTGGACTCTTTTTAATGGCTTCTTGGGAGATACCATCTGAAACGGTTCCTGTTTTTCTTTGCAGTGCTAACAATGCAGATTCTGTATTATTTTGAGCTCTATCCTTTACTTCAATTGTTTCAAGAACTTGTGCACCGAATGTAACGTTTACATTCTGAGATTTTCCAGAAACTATGGTTATCGTCCTTTTTTGAGGACCATAACCATACATTTGATATTCGACATCATAAGTGCCAGGCGGTAAATCTAATGAGTATCTACCATCAAAGTCGGTTTTTGCAAATTTCTTTTCGGACCTAACAACAATTGTGGCACCGAAAACCGCTTCTCCATTTTCTGAATCGATGATGGTTCCCTTTACGGACCCAACTGATTGAGCTGTAATGGTGTTTGTAATAAACATTACAACAATGATGATAAATTGCGCTATTTTCTTCATAAATGTATCTCTGGTGCCAGCTTTCATACGAACTGGCAGCCGTAAATTACATCGAAATAGATCGCGTTACATTCGTTTTAAAATTATGTTACAACTTTGTAATAATTAGGGAGCAACTACTGCTACTTTAAACTTCCCATTTTGTTCGATTAGAGATTTAATTTGATTAATTTCGATCGCAGAACCTTTCTTTACCATTTCAATTCTACCAATTTTATGGATTAATAAATTTCCATATTGCTTTGAACCTTTCCAAACAATTTTGATATTTTTGAGATTTGATGTTTCTAAATTAGATTCCATTAATCTTTGGATTCCGAGTGATTCTAAACGATCGAAAGTCTGACGATAATCTTCTAGTGGAGTTACATCGAGTGATGTATTTTCTCCATAGATATTTGGAAAAAATACAAATTCTTTTTCAAAATCGTTTAATAATGATTTATACTGTGCTTTACGCTGCTTAGAATTCACCAATTCCTTCAAAAATTCAGACACAGACTCTTCCTTGGATTTAAATCCAGAAATGGAATGATTTTCAAGTTTCCTTTTAATCAATTCCTCTCTTGATTTTTTGAGTTTTTCTTGAATTTCCGGTGATGATTCGATTTTAGCAGAAGGTTTATCTTTGCAACTAACAAATATTATTGAAATAAAAATGATGAATAATTTAAAAGGTTTCATAAAAAAAAGCTCCAGTATTACTACTGGAGCTTACGTTTGATAACAGTTTCAAGCAAAAATTATCTTGATCGGTATACTGTCCAACCATCCCACCATTTTCCTTGTGCAACTGGACCGCCACCTAATGTTGCGTATGCTGCTGTTGATGTAAAATCAGGTTTTGTTCCACCTATTCCACAATCAGCAATATTCCCTGCATCTACAATTGGAATTGAAGTAAGTTCTGCAGAAGCTGTTAATGCCACACATTGTGAACCTAATGTTACAGCTTTTCCGGATTGTACTTTGAGATTTGCGTTGGATCCTGTTGGATTTGTATTTCCTGCTGATCCAGCATTGTTGATACAATTGATATTCGTTGCAAGGTATCCGTATACTAATCCATTTGTAAATGTTCCTCTCATACCTTCTCTAAATCGCATTCCCTCACCAGCTGTGATTGATTGACCTAAAGTGGTAAAATTGGATACGTTTGGATTTGTTAATCCAGTTCCACCAGAACCGTTTGTATCACTTCCATCCATTTCAAATCCATGCGGATCTGTAGAAACTGTTCCACCGCATGAGTTTGGATATTTTACACCGATAATGTAGGATAGACTTCCGCTAAATCCTTCATCCATATCGAAGTCATCATCCATACCACCAGTTACTAGTAAATATTGTCCACCTACGTTTCCTCCCCACCATTCAAATCCATCATCTAATCCTCTATGGATTTGAACATGGTCGTATGAACTAGTAGAAGATTTTACTGCATAACTAGAAACACCATTTAGTTCGTTTCCAGGTGCAACTTCGTTTCCAACAAATTCAACGATCACATAGGAAAGGTTGATAATCCCATCTTGTGTTCCTGGATAAGTTTTAGGAGTTGTTCCTTCAGTCGTAGATGTTCTAGTTGAAGTACCATTTCCTACAACGACAATACCACCCCAATCTCCAGGAGCTCTTTGACCGACAGAGTTTGCAGAAGTAAAACAAATAGGCTGTGCAGCTGTTCCTTGTGCAGTGAGTCTACCATTCTCATAAATAAAAAGAGAAGATCCTCTTTCTGCAAAAATTACTGTCTTTGGTAAGATTGTAATGGAACCACCACCAGTTACGTTAACCGTTCCGCGTAATAATGCAGATCCACTTACGGTTACAGCACCATTGATATTTCCTTCCAATACTTGTGTAGGATTTGGTACGCCAACTCCATCACATAAATCAGAACCAGCAACACTAGCCGAACTTGCAATGGCTAATAAACCCAATAAGGTCGACGAGTCTTCACTTTTCTTTCCTGGGCAATTGATCATCGTGAATCCCATCATCGCGATGAAAAGAAGCACCATGCTTTTTTTGAATGAATTTTTCATTTTGTTCCTCTTTCGAAAAAATTCGAATTTGTTTTGCTAGCGGGTCTTCCCGGAAAGGGATTCGCAAAAATTCTCCCTCTAGCAATAGAAACTATGTTCTTTATTTGTTACAGAGGGATGACAAGCTGGTGAAGGTTTGGTAAAGGTTTCATGAAAGAATGATTAAGTATGGAGACGGTTTAAAATTTTTACAAGATTACTTTTGATTCTACGAATTTGGTCGGGAGTTAATTGTAGTTCGCCAGATTCTGCTTTTTCGATCACACGTTCGGCTTTGGTGATAAAAACAATTGCTTCTTCATCTATGGCTTCTTTTCGTAATTGTTTTTCACGGTAGGCATCCAAAGCCTTTTGTACATCCAAAAGTTCTTTGGAAATTCCTCCGATCGCGATATTCAATTCGACAATGTTTTCATCCATAATGAATCTAATGAGTTAGCATTTTTATAATACTATTTGAATCTATTGATACAAAACATCGATGAATTTTTTCTTAGCTTCCAAATGTTCTTTAAAGGTCGCAGAAAAATAATGTGATCCATCTGGTTTTAATAAGAAAAACAATTTATCAGATTTCATTGGTCGAAAAGATGCTTCGAGTGCGGGTAAACCTGGGTTAGAAATTGGACCTGGGGGCCAACCGCCATTCATATATGTATTGTATGGTGATACTATTTTCAAATCAGACTCAAAAAGTCTCTTTTTTGGTTTATCGAATAAGTACTGTATGGTGGCACATGATTCTAAATTGATGTTTTTTTCAATTCTGGTGAGAAATACTCCAGCCATCATAGGCCTTTCTTCTTTTCTCACTGCTTCTCTTTCCACTATCGAAGCAAGTACAACTCTAAAATGTAGATCTGCGGGTTTGATTCCTTTTGCTTCAGGGATGGTCTCCAATTTTTTATAAAACCGTTTGATCATCATTTCAGTGATACGTTCAAGAGGATAATTTAATGGCACTGAATATGTTTCAGGAAATAAATAACCTTCTAAAGTTTTAGCAGGAATATTGTATTTTGTAAGTAATGCTTGGCTTTGAGTTACTTTTAAAAATTCTTCTCGTGATGGAGCTAGTTTTTTTGTAACCAAGAGATCACCTATCTGGCGATTGTTATATCCTTCAGGAACAGTGAATGTGATGAGTTTAACTTTTCCGGAAATGATGACATCTAAAATCTTACGAGAGCTCATTCCATCATTGATGTCATAAACTCCTTGTTTGATTTTGTTTCCAGCTCTTGTAAATTTGATGAGATAATTAAAGTATACACTAGATTTAATCATTCCAGCACTCGCTAATTCTCTTACAACACTGGAAGAAGGTTCACCGGAATCAATGATGAGTTCGTATTTGTTTTGACCGTCTCCAACAGCTCCGCCCTTGATTTCATCCACGACAAAAAAACTGATGAGTGCCAAAACTAAGAGTAAAGCAGCACCTAATCCTGAAAGTATCAGGTATTTTTTAACTTTTGAGTTCATTCCTTCCCCATCCTTCTGCAACTATCGACAATTACCAAATCTTTTTTAGGGTCTTACGACTGGTTCCCTCTCCAAATGGATGGAAAAAGTTTCAAACACACGTTTTTGGATCGATTCCGCCATGGACAATAATGCGTTTGCGGTTCCATTGATATTGATTAGACCCAAACAATGGTTCGTGGAGATACCCACTCCGCCTGGAAAAATATCACCTTTTTTGATTCCAGAATGTTCAATGAGCCATGCTGCCGAAAGTTTTTTGGTTCCGTTTGATTCATGATACATTGGGGGATCAGTGTATCCTAATTTGCTAGCTTTGATTAAAAATTTTTGAATCTCTGAATCTGCTAAGATTGGGTTTGTGAAAAAAGAACCAGCTGAACGCGTGTTAGGATCATTTTCATCTAGCACCATGGATTTTTTCTTCCTCAATCCTATAATCAAATTTCTTAGAGATTCTAATTGTGTAGTACGTAAATTTTCATCCAATTTGTGTTCTTTACTTTCAGAGAGTAGAATTTCCCATTGTTTTTTTACCTCTGGATAAAGGATACAAGGTTCTTTTTGTTTTGATAATTGAAACGTAACAGAACATACAATCCAATTTCGAAACATTCCAGATTTGAATTCGCTATTACGATAGGTAAAATTACAGTCTTCATTAGAGATTGTTATTTCATTTCCAGCTTCATCTAAACATTGAATCGAAATGATTGTATCTTTTACTTCTTGGCCGTATGCCCCAATATTTTGAATGGGTGAAGCTCCAACAGATCCTGGGATTCCAGATAAGCATTCATTTCCAGTTAATCCTTGTTTGACGACATATTCAACAAATTGGTCCCAAATGACCCCAGCTCCTACTTCATAAATCACAGATGATTCATTTGCTTCTAAACATCTAATTCCAGGAATTTGTATTTGTAAAACAACTCCATCAAATCCAGAATCTCGAATGATTGTATTTGATCCACCTCCTAGTATCATGTACGGGAGTTTTTGATTTCGGCAATAGAGTAATGCGTCTTTAACATCTTGTTTTGTTTTGATCGATATAAAATACTTTGCCTCACCACCTAATCGAAATGTTGTATAGGGAGCGAGAGGGATATCATTTTGGACCAACATAGTTCCAATAAAAAGTTTCCTCAAAAATAGTAAGTAAGAAAATCGGTTCTATGGGTCGATCCAAACTGAAAGTTTACGAATATTCTGGCTGTATTACGTGCAGAAATGCACTCAAATACTTAAATTCCAAAAAAATCGAATTTGAACAAATTCCTATTCGAGAAACTCCGCCTTCAGTTACTGAATTAAAGAAAGCAAAACAATACTTAGGTGATATTAAAAAACTTTTTAATACCTCTGGCAAAGATTACCGTGAAGGAAATTGGAAAGAAAAATTGGGGAAACTTAGCGAAGACCAAATTTATAAAGAACTATCCTCAAATGGAAATTTAGTCAAAAGACCATTTGTTGTTGGAGACGGATGGTATTTGGTAGGCTTTAAGGAAGGGGAATGGGGGGAACAGCTTTAGGTAAGTTGCGAGAAATTGGTATCCCCGCCCTGATTAGGGTGGGGAACTAGACCCGCCACCCAATACGTCCTCTCTATCATATACTATCGATTCAAACAAACCGATTCTCGTTCCTACGAATTATTCTTTTAAAAAGTTCATATTTGCTCACGGATCACATCAACTTCAACTTTCAGTTTATGTTTACCACCGCCGAACAGAATCCCTTTTAAAGGGGAAACATCTGAATAATCTCGACCAATTGCTGTAATGATATATTCCTCAGTAATCAATTTTCCATTCGTAGGATCAAAATCCAACCAACCGAGCGTTGGGCAATACACGGATACCCAAGCATGGGTTGCATCACTACCTTGCAATTTTTGCGTTCCTGGAGGAGGAAACGTTTCTAAATAACCACTAACATAACGGCACGGAATTTTTAACGAACGTAAGGTGGCAATCATTAAGTGAGAAAAATCCTGACAAACACCTTTTTTTTCTATTAACACTTGCTCTAATGGAGTATTTATATTAGTTGCTTTAGGATCATATTTAAAATTTTCAAAAATATATCTCGTTAGTTCAAGAGCACCAACATAAACAGGTTTGTTTTCACTAAATAAAAACTTTGCAAACTCTGCATATGCTGATTTCGAAGATACATAAGGGGAAGGTTGAAGGAATTCAATTGCTTGTAGGTCGGCATCAAACGTTGATTCATGGATGATTTCATAAATACTTTCCCAAGGAGTAGATTTTGATAAATCAAAATCAAAACTTTGATGTGTTCTTACAGTTGATTCAACTACTACTTCTAAAAAGCGATGTGGGTCCTCAACCGAAAATAAAAACACTTGGTTTCCAAAATAATCCCTTCTAAAAGAAGACACAACTGGTTTTGGATTTACTGTCACGTGAGTTCTGTAACAATCCTGATGGTTTGTGGTTAGCGGATACATATGTGCCATGTTATGACAATAAGCTACTAAATCATCATAACTGTATTTTGTTTTATGAATCACTCTAAAATCAGCCATTTGTATCACCAATTCTAGTTTGTTCTTCTGTGTAATTGAAATAACGTGAAGAAAGTGCATCTGATAAAAGTCTTAAATACCCATGTAACTCTTCTAACCATACAGATACTGCCGTTAATGGAGTTTCTGCTTCAAAGAAAATGGCAATATCTTTCATTTTGAAATGAGTATACAATTGCAATGCTGCTCTATCTTCCGAATAAACAATTTTTTTATCTTTGCCTGGTAAAAATTGTAAATCTCCATTGATCTGTTCCAATTGGTAAGCTAATGACCTTGGATTGGTTGTATCAAACAGTAATATGTCTAGGACAGATTCTTGGTCAATTTTTCCGGAATACCTTCGGTTGTATGTGAGGCGTATATCACTGATTCTTAAGAATGTCTCAAAGGAAGATTTGTCTTCAAAACTTTTCCATTGGATCATACCTTGCAACATAAGAATCATGTTAATTGATCGTTCAATTCTTCGACCTAAGTTTAAGAAGAACCATCCTGCTTCACGACTCATATTTTCAAATGATAAACCAGTAAGTGAAGATAAGTTAACAATAATTTTTTGGAGGAAATCAATGATTTGATCATATGATTCAATATTATGAGTAGATTGGTCTTCCAAATGAAGAAGGATTTTCTTCATATCATCAGATAAACGATCTCTTACTGATTTTGAAGCGATCACCAAACTCCTTAAGTGAAAACCTAAACTACCAACAATATTTTTATCAACTGTCAATCGTTGTAACTCTGGAAATGGATTTGCAAAAAGATCTCCAGAATCATCTCCCAAAAAGCCTGGATAACTATTTGTAACATGTGTTACCAATTTCAAAATATTCTCTAAAGATTCTTTTTCATATCCATCTTCAACCTGAAGGATTTTGAAAACTGCTTCTCGTATCACTCTAGTTTGATTTTCCGATCTTTCTAGATAACGAGCTAACCAAAATAAATTGTCTGCAACTCGGCTTGGAACACCTGAACTTTTTCGAGAGATTAAAATTTGGTCCGATTTTGGTACAAGCAACGATTCTTCTTTCTGAGTTTCAGTAGACAAGACCCACAAATCTTTGCTCCAAGCACCACGTTGGCTTGTAATAAAAAATTCATCGAGAGAAGGAGAAACTCGAACAAGACCTCCCGCCATAGTTTGATAACCAGATCCAGAAGAAGATACAAATGTTCTCATAATGGCACGGCCAGGACGAAATCCATTTTCACCTAACACTGGAACTGTGGCTGATTCAATCATTTCTTGAGCAATAAATCTTTTTGGAGCATGTTTTAGTTTTTCTAAGAAACTATCTTTTCTTTCACCGCTGAGTTCAACAAAGGTAACAGGAGTTTCTTCATCAGTTCTTGATACTGTTTTAAAAACATATTTCTCTGGGTTTTGTAAAACCAATTGAAATTGATCTTTATTACCCAACCAATAGGTTGGTGCCATAGGAAGTAATAAATCCTCACCTAAGTAAAATCTACATAACTCAGAATAAAACGGTAATAATGCACGATTTTCTAAAAATCCTGTTCCAATAGGATTTGCAATTTTTACATTTCCGGAACGTACCGATTCTAATAAACCAGGTACTCCTAATAAAGAATCTCCTCTTAGTTCCAAAGGGTCCATAAAATCATCATCTACTCTGCGTAAAATCAAATCTACCTGTTGTAACCCTTCAACTGTCTTCATGTACACTTTATTCTTTCGAACAGTTAAATCCTCACCTTGTACAAGAGTGTAACCTAAATATCCGGCGAGATAAGCATGTTCAAAATAAGTTTCATTGGATGGACCAGGAGTTAACAAAACTATTACGGGTTCTCTTCCACTAACACCCGATAATTGAGTAAGAGATTTGCGAAGGGATCGAAAGTAAACAGCCACACGATGAACCATCGCATCTCGATACATACTTGGAAAAATTCGAGAAAGAACAATTCTATTTTCTAATGAATACCCTGAACCTGATGGAGCTTGTACTCTGTCATTTAATACGTAAAAATTTCCGTCAGCTGCCCGGATCAAATCGCAAACAAAAAATAATAATGCAGGGTTTTTTGCTAAAAAATGATTCGAATCATACATTCCATCACAAGCTCGCAAGAAAGATGACTCGTTGAATAATATTTCTGGTGGTATTTTTTTCTCGTATAACAATCTTCTTTTGGAATATACATCACGTACTAGCGCATCCAAAAGATCTGCTCTTTGGTTTAATCCTCTTTCTAATATTCTCCACTCTTCACTTTCCATCACCAATGGAAATAAATCGAGTTCCCAAGGTCTTTCTTTCGCTTCAATTTGTTCTGACTGATAGAGATTATAGGTAACTCCATTTTCTCTTAAGATTCGATCAGTATCACGCCTACGATTGATTAATTCTGCAGGACCTAACTCTTGGAAAGATTTGACTAAGAATTTATATTTGTTTCGAATTTGACCATCTGCATCATACAATTCGTCATACACACCAGGTATGGTTTTATAATTGTCAATTAGATGATAGGGATCTTTTGTCATCATTACTTAGAAGTAACCATACGTAAATCTAAGGTACAAGGAAAGGCTTTATTCTCTAAGCGAACCGGTGGCAAACTTTTTCCTATTTTATGACCGTGAGTCCAAAATCGAGAAATCCTTCTGGATTCCGCTTCATAAGCATTAATTGGAATTGTTTGGTAAGATAAACCCCCAGGGTGTGAAACATGGTAAGTACAACCTCCGAGCGAGCGATGATTCCAAGTATCGTAAACATCGAATACCAATGATTGTTGTGATGGCAATTGCGGATGTAAAGTAAAAACAGGATTCCAAGCTTTAAAACGAACACCTGCAACAAACTCATTTTGAACCGAAGTCGCCTGCAATGGAACTTCAAAACCATTACAGCTGAGTTTGTAACGTTCAGGATGAAATCCTTTTATTTTTACTTGTACTCGTTCAGTAGCTGAATCAACACCACGAGATGTTCCTTGGGAAGTATTCTCCTCACCTAACACATTCCATGGTTCAAGAGCCATTCTCAATTCAATTTCCATTCCATCTAAATAGCAGATTCCATATTGAGGAAATCGAAATTCAAAAAATGGATCAAAATCTTTTGATAAAAATGAAAAACCTTGGTTTTGTAAATCAAAGATAACTTCTTTAAAATCCTTATAAACAAAGTATGGTAACATATAACGATCATGTAGTTCTGTGTTCCAATTGATTGGATTTCCATAGTATGGTTCTTCCCAAAACTTACAAATGATTGCCATCATAAATGCTTGTTGGACTACACTCATTTGAAAATGAGGTGGCATTTCAAATGCTCTCATTTCAATCAATCCAAGACGGCCGGTTGGAGATCCTGGATCGAATAATTTATCTATCGATATCTCTGTTCTATGTGTATTACCTGTTACATCGATCAATATATTCCTTAATAGTCGATCCAATAACCAAGGAGGTGTTGTTTTGCTCGAATCAATTTGTTGAAACGCAATCTTTAATTCATGGAGTGAATCATTCCGTGCTTCGTCAACTCTTGGGGATTGTGAGGTTGGTCCAATGAATAATCCAGAAAATAAATACGAAAGCCCTGGATGATTCTGCCAATATGAGACAATACTTCTAAGCAAAGAAGGTTTTCTCAAAAATGGACTGTCACTCGAAGTTTCACCACCTAACGTGATATGATTTCCACCACCTGTCCCGGAATGCCTTCCATCAATTAAAAATTTTTCAGCAGTCAGTCTTAACTGATAAGCTTCTTCATACAGAATTTTTGTTTTTTCTACAATTTCTTCAAACTGACTCGAGGGATGAAAATTAACTTCAATCACACCTGGATCGGGAGTGATCTTAAATCGATTTAACCTTGGATCATTAGGTGCTTCGTATCCTTCGATCACAATTGGTAAATCTGTCTCTAAAGCAGTTTGTTCAATAGCATAGATCAGATGTAACCAACCTTCTAAGGATTGGATTGGAGGTAAAAATACTCTTAAATTACCATTCCTAGGCTCCACACACAATGCTGTGCGAGTATGAACACCACCCCATGAATAACTTACGTTAGCCATAGATAGAGGATATTGGCTTAATTCTTTTACCTTTGGAAGAGCTGATTTTGGAGAAAATGGATCCTCAGGATTCGTATAATACGATTTACCACCTAATGATTGTAATGGTAACCGTAATCCAATTGGTGAATCTCCCGGAATTAAGAACATCTTTTTCCTGCGAAATTTCCATTCATCTGATATCCATACCTTCTGGAATGCATCAAAATCCAAAGGTAAAACATATCCTACTTCTTTATGAAGGCCTTGGTCTAAAACTCTTATAATCCGTTCTCTTTCCAAAACATCATAAGAATTTAAACCATCTAACAAAGATTCCGTTTCTTCAGGCAAATTCGATTCTTGCCATAGATAATATAAATTATCTTCATAAGCAGGTAAAACGGAACCAGAAGATACATTTAGATATTTGATTAAACTTGAAATAAATTTTCTAGCATCATCAGTGTTTGCCGATCCAGTGTAACGATCATCGGCAAGTAAATGAGGGTTTCTCCATAAAGGTTCCTTGTCCTTTCGCCAATAGGAAATCATTGCCCATCTTGGAATTGGTTCCCCTGGATACCACTTGCCTTGTCCATATTGTAGTAATCCACCCTCTGCAAAATGTTTTCCCAATCGTTTGATGAGTTGTTCCGATTTGGAATATTTTTCAAAGCCAAGAGCATCAAAATTCCACTCTGGGGCTTCTCTGTTTTCCGTCGAAACAAAAGTAGGTTCGCCACCAATTGTTAATCGGATGTCATTCTTTTTGATTCGTTTATTAATTGAATCACCTAACTTAAGAATACGATTCCAATCTTCTTCCAAATAAGGTAATGTGACTCTAGGAGTTTCCAATACACGTTCCACGTGCATTGAAAATGAAAATTCCATTTTTGCTTTTTCAGCAAATCCATAAATGGGACCTGCTGATTCAGGTTCTGGAGTAGCTGCAAGTGGAATATGCCCTTCTCCCGTGAATAAACCTGATGTAGGATCAAGTCCCACCCAACCTGCTCCAGGTAAGTATACTTCTGCCCACGCATGAAGGTCAGTAAAATCAACCTCTGTACCCGAAGGACCATCTAGCGATTTTACATCTGCCTTTAATTGGATGAGATAACCCGAAACAAAACGAGAAGCAAGTCCAAGATGTCTTAATATTTGTACGAGTAAATATGCAGAGTCACGGCATGAACCCATTCGTTTAGAAAGAGTTACTTCAGTTGATTGAACTCCAGGTTCCATTCGTATCACATAACCGATGTCATTGTAAACTTTTGCATTCAGTGCCACAAGAAATTCAACGACTCTTATTTTGTCTATTTTGATCGACTTCAGGTAAGATGATAAAAGTTTTCCTGGTTTTTTTGGTTTGAGATATGGGGTGAGTTCTTTTTTAAGAATCTTATCGTAAGAAAATGGAAAATTTTCTGCATATTCTTCGACAAAAAAATCAAATGGATTGATTACCTTTAAATCGGTTACCAAATCTACAGCCACTTGCAAAATATTGGTTTTTTCTGGAAACACCAAACGGGCTAGGTAGTTACCAAATGGATCCTGTTGCCAATTCAAGAATTTCTGTTCGGGTAAAATATTTAGAGAATAAGAAACTATATGATTCTTTGTATGTGGCGCAGGTCGTAAACGAATCACGTGTGGAGATAGTGAAATCGATTTATCATACTGGTATGTTGTGATATGGGTTAATGCAACTCGTATACTCATAATTAGTTGGTAAAAAATCGTTCCACAATCTTCGATCCGATTTGATTGAGTTCAATTTGAATATCATCCAGATATTCGTGTAATCCTTTGTCAAAAATGGATTTGATATTTTCAGATCGTAATCTATTTAAATAAACTGTTGTTGCATCTTGGGCAGAATTTCTAGGTAAACCTTCTTTTAATCCTGAAATTTTTTCCAATGCTTCTTGCATCTCTTGGATACAAAAGATAATCGATCGAGGGAACGTATCGTTTAAGATTAAAAACTCTGCAATGTCCGTAGGATCGATTTTTTTATACCTACGGTTATACATTTCATGTGCACTTGCTGATTTCAATAATGATAACCATTGTAATAAATCCAATGTAGATCCAACATCATGGACTGATGGAAGAAGGATAAAATACTTCATATCCAAGATACGTGTGGTTTTATCAGCGCGTTCTAAAAATCTTCCTAATAAAGAAAAATTCCAAACTTCATCATGAGAGATAGTTGCATCCGAACATCCATAAAAACTTTGGCAACTTTTGCGAACTGTACTTAAAAAGTCCGAAAGTCCCATAGACAATGTATCTCCATGTTCTCCATTTGTTTCCAAATAAAGTTTACGATAGTCTTTTACATAAAGGTAAAATTCATTTAATACTTCCCACATCGAAGTTGAAATATTTTCACGTATCGTACGGGCATTTTCCCGTGCTTTTGATAAACATTGGAAAATAGAATTCGGATTCTCTTCATCAAAGGTCATAAATCGAATCACGTTCACAGGAGAGGTTTCTGAATATTTTTTAGCAAATAATTCATAATCACCAGTAGTATGCACTAAAGGTAACCACTGGTTTGGAACTTCTTCATTTAAATCCAAAGACAATTGATGATTGACATCGATAAAACGGGAATAGTTCTCCGCCCTTTCAATGTACCGATTCATCCAAAAAACAGATTCGGCAACTCGGCTTAACATAAAAACACCTTATCCTAAAACCCAGGTGTCTTTTGAACCGCCTCCCTGGGATGAATTCACAACTAAAGAACCTTTTCGTAATGCTACTCGCGTTAATCCACCAGGCATAACGTAAATATCTTTACCGTACAAAATGAACGGTCTTAAATCCACATGTCTCGATTCAATTTTATCTGAAATTAATGTTGGAACTGTTGAAAGATTTAAAACTGGTTGCGCGATATAGTTTCTTGGATCCGCTTTGATTAATTCCTTAAAATCTTCCTGTTCTTGTTTAGAAGATTTTGGCCCAATGATCATGCCATACCCACCGGCTCCATTTGCAGCTTTGACAACCAAATTATGGATATTATCCAAAACATACTTTAGATCCGAATCTTCTGAACATAGATACGTTGGAACATTTGGAATGATAGAATCTTCACCTAAGTAATATTTAATGATCTTTGGCACATAAGAATATATTACCTTATCATCCGCTACACCAGTTCCTGGTGCATTGGCAAGGGCAACATTTCCTCGTTTATAAGCTTCAAATATCCCTTTGACTCCAAGTAAGGAATCTTCACGGAAACTGGATGGATCCATAAACGTATCATCGATTCTTCGATACACTACATCTACTTTACGGAGACCTTTCGTTGTTTTCATGTAAACTTTATGGTTTTCCACTACAAGATCCGATCCTTCCACCAAATACACACCCATCTTTTGGGCTAAAAAACTATGTTCATAATAAGCGGAGTTATATACACCTGGTGTCCATACAGCGATCACTGGATCACTGACATCTGTTAGATTTTCTAACATAGAACGTAAGTGATAAGGATAATCATATACTTGGCGGATGTTTAATTTTTCAAAAAGTTCAGGAAAGGTTCGTTTCATCACTTCACGATTTTCCAATACATAAGAAACACCAGAAGGGCAACGTAGGTTGTCTTCTAATACATGAAATTTACCTGCTCCATCACGAACGAGGTCAGTTCCTGTAATATGAATCCAAATGTCTTTCGGTGGTTTTAATCCAATACATTGTTTTAGAAAACCAGTACTAGACTCTATGATATCCCGCGGGATAATTTTATCCTTAAGAATCTTTTGTTCGCCATAAATATCATTTAAAAATAAATTCAGTGCAAGGATCCTTTGTTTTAATCCTTTTTCAATATTAATCCATTCCTCACTTGGTACAATTCGAGGAATGACATCAAAGGGCATAATTCTTTCTTGTTCGCCACCATCACCATACAACGTAAAGGTGATCCCTAGTGACATTAATGCACGTTCGGCGGAACTACTCCGTTTGAGTAATTCAATCCCACCTAAACTTTCCATTTTTGTTTTCACAAAATCATAACTTTTACGTGGAAATCCTTCATTGGAAAACATCTCATCATAGATATTTTTTGCGCTATAGTCTGCGATAAACATGGGTTGGCCTCTGCTAACATAAGTAGCAATATTTGTACCAAATGGAAAAAATGTCGGGAAACCAGGAGTTTCTGCCCTATCCGACATAAGAAACTAAAATAGAAGTTTAGTTACGCTTAATTAATAAGCAACGAGAGAGGAAGGGAGAAAGGAGTGTGTAAAATCTCTACAGAATGATTAATCTTCTGTTAAAAGACCAGAGTGAGAAGGTGAATTTTTCGTTCTTTTCTCTTCTTTTAAGCGAAATCCATAATAGAAACTGCGAAAAAATTGTGAAAAAGGCAAAAATTTAAGAAATTGTACCTGAAACCAAAGTTTCCAAGTTTCATAACGAGCTCGTTTTGGTCTCAAAATCGACTGAACCACTTTTTTTGCCAATTGGTTGGGATTTGAGTGGGTTGGTACATCTGCCATCACTCGTGAGAATTGGAATGATTTCCCTATTTGTTTGCGATAAGAATCCCAAAAATAATCAAAAGCGAGTTTGGAAGAACCATACAATCCATAACCAGGAGTAGGATAAATGGAAAGATTAGAACTAACAGAAATGATATGAAGCCCAACAGAGATAAGGTTTGTCAACTTTTGAATTGCAAAAATGGGTCCGAGAGAATTTGTTTGGAATAAATATTTTAGTTGGTTCCAATTTTCCTTATCATCTTCTGCAAATGTTACTTGTTCAGAATTGATGATAAACACATCTATTTTATCTAATGTTTCAATTGCGGATTCAATTAATCTTTCAATCTGATCTGGTTTTGAAGGATCAATTTTGTATTTTTGTAAATTTGCATGATTGGGAATTTCTTCAGGAGTGATATCCCCAACAACTACCAAAGCACCTTGGGAAAGTAAATTTGATAAAAGTTCCTTTCCTAATTCAGATGATCCATTGGTTAATACAATTTTTTTAGAAGCAAGTTTCATAATTGTTGAGTGATGATACTATATTTAGTTAAGGGAAGGATCTTTGGTATGGTCTACAAAGTATTTGTAAATTCCACCTTTACTTCGAAGTGCTTCTCGCCAAATCGATTCGGAATCATCTTCGTTAAATACAATGGAATCATCTACCAAATCAGAAACTACCCAAGACAACCTATCAAATTCACTTTCCAATTGTCCAGACGACCAACCTGCATAACCTTGTAAGACACGAAATTGGATTTGGTCAGAAGATAAAACTTCTAACATTGTATCAAAACTTCGAGCCATATAAATCCCTGGAACCACTTCTACTCCTGGATCCGCTGTTTGTTTTCCATTATGTAAAATAGATACAAACAAATTGTCTACTGGACCACCAGCATACACTGGTTTGTTGGCATGAACAGTATCCGGTAAGTTTTTGATGAGTGATTCCATGGTTTGATCAGTAGGTTTGTTTAACACCAGACCAAAGGCCCCGTCGTCATCATGGTCTACCATAAGGACAACGGATTTATGAAAAAAATCCTGAATCACACTGGAATTGGAAATGAGTAACTTTCCGCGCGTTGAATCAGGATGATCTGTCATTATTTTTTGCCGTGAATTTCTTCTAAGATACGATATGCCACTTCTAATGTTTTAATATCGGAATCACCTTTCACCATCGGTTCGGATTCTCCTTTAATACATTTTACAAAGTGTTCGTGTTCTTGTTTAAGAGGGTTATCTTTGTGAACAAAGATTTTTTCCACAATGGATTCTTGTCTGTATTTGATTTCTCCACTACCCAGTTGAGTTGTTGAACTTGCTTGTCTGTGGAGTTCAATTTCTTGGTTTGTAAAATCTAAAAATACATACGAATCTTTTTGGGAAATGTTAAGAGTTCTAATTTTTGCCTGAGAAGAACGAGAAGCATTGAGCGAAGCAACACAACCATTTGCAAATTGTAAAACCACACTCGCAATATCCTCATGGTTCGAAACAACAGAAGATCCAACAGCTTTGACTTCTGTCACATCTGATTTTACTAAGTTGAGAACAATGTCGATATCGTGAATCATCATATCGAGAACCACACCAACATCAGTAATTCGACTATTGTAGGGAGCGATCCGTCTCGATTCAATGAGGATTGGGTGTTCAGCAATTTTACCTAACTCAAGTACCGCACCATTAAATCGTTCTACGTGACCTACTTGCAAAATCAAATTGTTTTGTTTTGATAAGGTTACGAGTTCTTTCGCTTCTTCGACTGTTTGGGAAATTGGTTTTTCTACCAAAACATGTTTTTTTTCAGTAAGCGCCTGTTTGGCGATTTTGTGATGTAAGAAAGTTGGTGCTGCAATGATGATTGCATCCGCTTCTTTCAACAATTCTTCAATCGTTCCAAATGCCTTTGTTTTATGTTTCTCAGCAATTTGTGTGGCACGTTCCGCATTGGCATCAAATATACCGATGAGTTCTGCATCGGTTAATTGTTTGGCAACGTTTACGTGGTACTGACCCATATGGCCCGTACCAATGACTCCGAGTCGGACTTTTTTATCCATAGATGCTCTCAATATTTTAAAGGTTTAGCGGAAAAACAACTTCGATTTTCCCCCGCTGCCGACCTTTTCGCCGGACTCACGAGCAAATTCTTCCATCAGTTCTCTCTGTTTTTTAGAAAGTTTCTTAGGAATTTCGACTTTGATGATCACATGTTGGTCCCCTTTTCCATAAGAACCGAGGTATGGAATTCCGTGTCCTTTCAAGCGGAAAATTTGTCCACTTTCCGTCCCTTCTGGGATTTTCAATTGGATGGTTTTTCCATCAATGGAAGGCACTTCAATCTCTCCACCAAGGCAAGCCATGGATAAAGAAATGGATTTTTGAACGATGAGGTCATTTCCTTGGCGTTCAAACGTTGGGTGTTTTTTAATATGAGTGACTACGTATAAATCACCACTTGGGCCTCCGTTTGGACCGGATTCCCCTTCGCCGGAAACTTTAAGTCGGCTTCCCGATTCTACACCCGCAGGGATTTTGATATGTATGGTTCGTCTTTTCTCTGTTAGGCCCTCACCTTTACAAGTCTTACAAGGATTGGAAATGACCTTTCCCTTTCCTTTACAACGTGGGCAAGTGGTTGTCACACTAAAAAATCCTTGGGTTCTTCGCACTTGTCCCGTTCCAGAACAATCTGGACAAACAGTTGGAGAAGATCCTTTGGATGCGCCTGAACCCGAACAATCAACACAGGTTTCGAGTCTTGGAATTTCAATTTTATATTCTTTTCCAAGAGCAGCATCTTCTAAACTAACCTCTAAATTATAACGGAGATCTGATCCCCTTTGAGGACCAGATCTTCTTCCACCACCGCGGCTACCGCCACCACCTCCGCCTCCAAAAAATTCACTGAAGATATCACCAAAATCTCCAAAGATATCCGAGAAGTCGGTATAAGCTCCTGCTCCATACCCTCCTCCTGCACCCGCATTTACACCAGCTTTTCCAAATTGGTCATAAGCTTGGCGTTTTTGCGGATCGCGTAACACTTCGTAGGCTTCTGTTGCCTCTTTGAATTTTTCTTCCGCTTCTTTATCACCCTTATTTTTATCAGGGTGATATTTGATGGCTAACTTACGATAGGCGCTCTTGATCTCATCATCAGAGGCACCTTTCGAAACGCCTAATACTTCGTAGTAACCACGGTCGCTCATTGTTTTTCTTCTTTATCTTTATTTATTTTTTGTCTTCATCAACGACAGTGTAATCAGCATCGACTACCTTCTCGCCACTTGCATTGGAACCAGCAGTGCCTTGGTTTGCACCCGCACCAGCTTCTGCACCAGGAGCTCCTTGTTCAGGACCTGCTTGGCTATAGATTTTTTGTCCAATTTGCATCGCAACTTGTTGGATCGAATCTCTAGATGCTTTCATACGTTCGAGGTCACCAGATTCCATTGCTTCACGGCCGCGTTTGATTTCGTCCTGAGCTCTTTGTTTTTCTGATTCATCGAGTTTGTCAGCGGATTCACCGATGGTTTTTTCCAATTGGTAAACGATTGCTTCCAATTCGTTTTTAGTGTCAGCAGCTTCGCGAAGTTTTTTATCTTCTTCAGCGTGAGCTTCTGCATCTTTTACCATCTTTTTAATTTCTTCTTCAGAGAGTCCGGAAGAAGATTCAATGCGAATCTTTTGTTCTTTACCAGTTCCCAAATCTTTTGCAGATACATGAACAATACCGTTTGCGTCGATATCAAAAGTCACTTCGATTTGTGGAACTCCGCGCGGAGCAGAAGGAATTCCTACTAAGTCAAAACGACCAAGTGTCCTGTTGGCACTTGCCATTTCTCGTTCCCCCTGTAATACGTGAACGGAAACGGTTGTTTGGTTGTCTGCCGCAGTGGAGAATACTTGGGATTTTCTTGTAGGAATGGTTGTGTTTCTTTCGATGAGTTTTGTCATCACACCACCAAGAGTTTCAATTCCAAGAGAAAGTGGAGTAACATCGAGTAACAATACATCTGTTACATCACCAGCAAGAACACCACCTTGGATCGCCGCACCAACTGCTACCACTTCATCAGGGTTCACAGATTTATTTGGTTCTTTCCCAAAAATTTCTTTTACAAGTGCTTGGACTGCAGGGATACGAATGGATCCACCCACAAGGATGACTTCATCAATTTCACTAGCAGTAAGACCTGCATCTTTTAATGCATTGATACATGGAATACGAGTTCTTTCCACAAGAGATCTTGTGATTTCATCAAACTTTGCTTTGGTGAGAGTCATATCCAAGTGTTTTGGACCAGACGCATCAGCCGTGATGAATGGAAGGTTGATCTGAGTGGAAGATGTTCCAGACAACTCAATTTTAGCTTTTTCAGCAGCTTCTTTCAATCGTTGTACTGTGTTTTTATCTCCAGAAATATCAATTCCAGTTTGTTTTTTGAATTCGTCAATCATCCATTGCATGACCACGTTATCAAAGTCGTCTCCACCAAGATGAGTGTCTCCATTTGTGGATTTTACTTCAAATACACCGTCACCAAGTTCAAGGATCGAAACGTCAAATGTTCCACCACCTAAGTCGTATACAGCGATCTTTGCATTGGTTTTTTTCTTATCAAAACCATAAGCAAGAGCCGCAGCAGTTGGTTCATTGATGATACGTTCTACTTCTAGGCCAGCAATACGACCAGCGTCTTTAGTTGCTTGTCTTTGTTCGTCATTGAAGTAAGCAGGAACAGTAACTACTGCTTTTTTTACTTCATGACCAAGAAAGTCTTCTGCTGTTTTCTTCATTTTTTGAAGGACACGAGCTGCAATTTCTTGTGGAGTGAATTCACCAGATACGGTTTCAAATTTTACACCATCATTTCCAGCACGGATCACTTTGTATGATACCATCTTTGCTTCATCACCAGCTTCGTTAAAACGACGGCCGATAAAACGTTTCGCAGAACGAATTGTATTTACCGCGTTTGTGATTGCTTGGTTTTTCGCAAATTGTCCAACAATGGTTTCACCCTTTGCTGTAAAAGCAACAATCGAAGGAGTGGTTCTTGCCCCTTCAGAGTTTTGAATGACAACGGGATCTCCACCTTCCATAACCGCCACACATGAGTTAGTGGTTCCTAAATCGATACCTATGATTTTTTCCTTAGACATAGTCTTTCTCCTTCTTACTTATATTAACTTTGTGGTTTTCCCACTTTCACACGTGCAGGACGAATTGATTGTTTGTTTTCACCTTCTTCGTGGTAATAACCAGCTTGGTAAGTTTCGACAACAGTCTCTTCAGTAAATTCTGCACTTTCCTCGGAAGCAATTGCTTCCATTAGCATCGGGTCAAACGGCATCCCTTTCGGATCTAGTCGTTTGATTCCTTCTCTTTCCAATACGGAATAAAATTCCTTTTGTACCATCTTGATGCCTTCTACGAAAGCAACCACTTCAGGTGTTTGGTTTGGAACATTCGAAACTCGTTCCAAATTATCCAATGCACCTGTCAGTCCTTCTGCAAACTTCTTGATGGATTCTTTCCTAGCATTTAACAAATCGTTAGCAGTCCTTCGTTTGTAGTTTTGAAACTCCGCACGTTCTCTTAGCCAAGAGTCCTTTAAAGATTCGATTTCTTTTTTTGCACTATCGAGTTCTTTTTCAGCACCCTCTACTGCTTGTTCAATGGCCTCATCTGAAATGGTCTGCCCTTCATCGACTTGCACATTTTGATCTTCTAGGGATTGGTTCGTTTCTTCTGCCATTTCGCCTCCTACTACCTACTCAATTTCGTTATCATTTCTGAAACTAACTTTGAAGTGAATTCAATCAAAGGTAATGCCTTGTTGTAATTCATCCTCTGTGGACCTATGATTCCCATGGAACCGATCCGTTTTTCACCCATACGATAATTCGTTGTGATGATGGTAACACCACCTAACTTTTCATTACCGTCTTTTCCAATAATGGTATACACACCATCCATCGGAACATAATCACTAAAAAACTCTTTGAGGAACTGTTTTTCATCGAATAGATGCAGGATGTTTTCTAATTGTTCCTCTTCATCCTTAAAGTTTTCGTATAAGTTTTTTAATCCATCGATATACAAGTTATCAACAGACATACTATCTGTTCCCATTGCTCTCGCAATTGATGGAGCGAACAAAGAAAATCCTTCCGGGCCTTCTTTTTTCAACATCATCTGAGGGATCAGATTACTTTGAATTTCATGAACATCAAAACCTTTTACGTTATCATTCAAATACCTTGAAATTTGGTACAGACTCTCTTGTGAGATGTGAAAATCGAAAAATATATTTCGATTGAGCACAGTTCCAGACCGCATAACAAGGATCATAAGAACTTCTCCTCCATTTACATGGATGAGTTCTATATGCTTTAATGTGTCGAGAGATCCTTCCGGACCTAATACCACACTTGCCGATTGCGAAAGAGAAGCGAGTACCTTGGAGGTTGCAATGAGAACCTGGTCCAAACGAAATTGCATCCGAAGATACTCTTCTTGGATCCTTTGTTTTTCACGCATTGTGAGCTCAAAAAGCGTCACAAGGCTATCCACATACAACCGATACCCACGTTCTGTTGGCACCCGACCACCCGAAGTATGCCGAGCTACAATGTAACCCATGTCCTCGAGTTCTGCCAGACAGGAACGAATGGTGGCTGGTGATAGTCCGATATCGTACTTTTCAGAAAGGGTTTTGGAGCCGACAGGTTTGTTGTCTGAAACAAACTCCTCAACCAATGCTTTCAAAATGGAACGATGTCTAGGGGAAAGATCCATAGCCTCCAAGCACTTCCTTTAGCACTCTGATGATTAGAGTGCTAATCTATGCTTAAAGTTTACGAATTTCCGTTTTTTTCGTCAAGCAAGATGTCCATCCCAGTTGCGAATTTTAGCAGACTTTCTGGGAAACTGCTAAAATTTTTCAGACTGGGTAGACTTGGATCTGATTCCGGCCGTTGTTTTTAGCTTGGTAGAGGGCAATGTCAGCAAACTTCAGAACTTCCTCTGGTTTTTGGATAGGGTGTACCTTGGTGTACCCAATGCTCAAAGTGACGTTTAGATAGTAGTTATCAAAAATAAAAAAGCGGTGTGTTTCGACCGATTCGCGGAGTCGGTCAAGGACGATGGTTGCCCCTTCTGTGGTAGTGTCTGGCAATATACACCCAAATTCCTCTCCACCAAGCCTTCCCACTGTGTCCTCTTCCCTGAGGCAATCCACAAAGATATTGGCCATTTTTTTGAGTACTAAATCCCCAATGTCGTGTCCGTAGGTGTCATTGATTACTTTAAAATGGTCTATGTCCATTACCGCAAGTACCGATTCCCGGTTACGGCGTTTGACTGTTGCAATGGTTTTTTGGAGGGTGTCTGCGAAGGAACGACGGTTTGGTAACATCGTGAGTTCGTCCATATAGGCCAAACGTTTCAAACTATTGATGAGTACATTTTTTTGTTCTTCTAAACGCCTACGTTCTCTCACATCACGGATGATTGCAGCATAGTACTCTCTGTTCTCTTGGTGGATGGTAAAAGCACGAATTTCCACGGGAATGGTGCCTTTTGGTTTTGTGATGAGTTCTAATTCTTTTAAAAATCCTGCAATGTAATGTGCTTCGTTGGAACTAACAAAGGATTCTATAGAAGTTTGTTCTCCTTTTTCATTCGGTGGGAATAAATAAGAAAATGATTTCCCCAACAATTCTTCTTCTGAATAACCAGTTAACGATTGTAACGCTATGTTACTAAATAATATCTGTTGGTTTGTGTCTAAAACGACAATTGCATCGATGGATTGGGAAACAATTTCCTTAGCCAGTGTTTCTGTATTAAACTCATTCATTTCCCCAAATTTCCCCATTACCTTTTTCACTTCGGAATGAATCCCGCCATTTATGGATATGACGAAAATTGATCTCAGGTTGATTCACCCTAAATTCTTTTTTCGGCAAAACCTTCATTGGTTTTGGATTCAGACTCTGATACCAATAAGCAACAGAGATCAAATCTAAGGTCAAGGAATTTGCATGACCATGTTCCAATAAGAATAGGAAATTTTTTTCAAAACGAATGGGGGATTCTACCCAAAATCGATACAAATGGGTTCTGCCCAACCATCCAATTGAATCGGAAACCCTAGGGTATCCAAAATAAGGATGCATAAACACTTCTTTCGGTGACCAAGCTGTATTAAATACATCTTCGGTTCCTGTTCCTTTTAGTGTAGCAGTTGTTTGGTTTCCATCTATAAAAATTAGATCATCTCCTTCGCCATACCACAGAGGAGTAGGAGAATCCACATATAAATTAAGTCCAATGAATTGGCCTTTTCCTTCAGTTTCGAGGACAGAGAAGTAGTTTTCTTTGATAAATTTTGTTTTTTCAGTTTCCCCAAGCAATCCCCATTCATTTTCCCTTTGGTTCGAAGTGTTCGGTTTGGTGATACTTCTGTTCCATTGAGCATGGAATCGTAAAGGGGAATCGAGAGGTGATTTCCATTCTTCATAATCAATGTAAAAGTAAAAATTACTAATATCCTCATCTGATTCATTTTCGATTTGAATTTTCGCACTTGATTCAAATGGCATAGGAAAGTAAGAGTTCATTGACTTTCCTTTTTTGGGTGCTGCGACAAGTGGTAACGAATTGAGTATGTATTCTTCTCCCCAACCTTGTCCAAAAAATTCACCTAACGGAACCTCTACGGATGGAAAAGAATGATTGTCCCAATACATACGAATTACAACATTTTTCCGTGCCATAGGGTCTTTACTTGCCAATGTCATCCAAATGTGTTTGATCACCCCACGACCTTTGATTTCAGCAATCGTGATGGTTGACTTTTTTGGAATTTTGATAAAATCATCATTTCCATTTGTTGGATCTGCACTTGAAATCCTTTTGTTTTGGTAGGTTTTTTCCTTCCAAATGGAAGACTCCCAGCCGTCACTGAACAAAGGATTGGTGAAGTTAAATCCAAAAACAAACAATAATACCCAAAAACGGAATCCAAATGAAGTTTGATTCGTAACCATATTGACCTAACTTTAATAAACTATTTCTATTGAAGGATTAAAAGCGTTTCACAAACCAAAGAAAAATTCCCGCTTGGACAATTGACTGTAAAAAAATTTCAAATAAAACATACAGATGAATCGAAAGGGTCACTTCAGAAATCATAAATACCATCCCTTCCAAACTTCCTACAGAAGGTGAAATTGCTGCCAGTCCACCTAAAACGGTTCTCATCCATACCAATACAAACATTTGTTTGTTGAAAGATTGAGTTTGGAACCAGTCCCAAATCAGATGTAAAAAACTCACAATCAATAGAGCTTGGAGGAGTAAGGTTGGAAATAACCAAGTCATCGCTCTTGACCAAGCAGCACCATCACTCGATGTAACCAAAAAAAGAGGAAACACGGCCAAATCACCTTCATAATACTCTTTCATCACCAATTGAAAGTATGGGATGGAGACAAGGAGATAAGCCAAAAGATGGCTGAAAATAAACTGAATTGTGATTTTAATCTTCGGATTCATGTTAAAGTTGTCCAATAAGGTAATCTTTACATGATGAAATCAGAACTCAAGGCAAAACTGCAACGGACCTTTCCAAAAGCCAAAACAGTCTCTTCAGGAAGGTTGTTCACCCGTCAGTTGAGTAACCTGATCGATGATTCCTTACGACAAGTTTTCTTGGAAGTGTCAAACGGAATCCCCATAAAAGATCACCTTTGCCTCATTGCAGTAGGAGGTTATGGTAGAAGGGAACTCGCACCTCATTCGGATATTGATTTATTATACCTTCATGATGGAAAACTTTCAGACAAAATCTTAAGTGAAATCATTTCCAAAATCAATACGTTCTTATATAACAATGATAAGGAAGTCGGTCATAGTTGCCGTACAATCAAAGAATCATTTTTATACTTAAACCAAATCGAAACCTACCACGCTGTACTTGATGCTCGTTTTCTTGTAGGTTCGGAAGTTTTATTCCAAAAATTCAAAAATGAATTCCTCGGTAAAATTCCTGAAAAAACCATCAAAGAATACAATGAATGGAAACTTTCTTATCTCAGAGAAAGAATTATCAATTCTTACAATCCAATTTTACTTTCAGAACCCAATATTAAAAACGATCCATTAGGACTTCGTGATATCCAACAAATGTATTGGATCGAAAAAACAAATCCACTCGCTGATAGTGCTGATGGTGGGATTTTCGATTTTTATTTAATTGGTGATAGTTTAACTCTACTCTCAGCTTACGATTTTTTACTCTTAACAAGATCAGCTCTCCATATCATCAGTGGTCGTAAAAATGACAGATTAGATTTAAGCTTACAAGCAGAAGTTGCTGAGTTTTTAGGATTTGGTCCTAAGAACGAAATTAAAACCTTAGAACGTTTTATGAGCCAATTTTATAAAGCGCAAAAGGATGTTTATTTTTATATTGGAACCTATTTGGATGAGAAAACCAATCTGAATAAAAAACGAATCCACAAAGAACTTTCCAATCCAGATACTTTATACGATGACATCATTCAATTTTTCAGCGAATCACAAAAAAACGAAGAGGAACCATCTCGAATCGATTTAAACGAAATCCGTTTTGCCTCTCATTTTCTCGATGATGATTTCAAAAACCAAAAATCGGTTTTGGATTGTTTTATGGAGATGTTACGCCACAAAAAGCGAATTGGGCATACGCTCACACTCATGCATGAATGTAACGTGCTAGGAAAACTCATTCCTGAATTTGGAGCTTGTACCAACTTTCCACTGTTTAGTTACCACCACCAATACACTGTCGATGAACATACATTGCTCATATTACGCGAGCTAGATGTATTAATTGCTGATTTATGGGAAGACCCACAAGTGCAAGATGTATTTAATTCTTGTGAAAAAATTGAAATTTTGGCTCTAGCGATCCTCATTCACGATGCTGGGAAAGTAAAGGAAGGTGACCACTGCCAATATGGTGCCGAACTTGCTCTCATCATCGCAGAAAGGTTCCGATTTTCAGAAGAAGATACAGAACTCTTACGATTTTTGGTAGCGGAGCATATTATCATGTCTGAGCTCTCGTCCAAACGAGATATTTATGATCCAAATTTAATTTCTTCGTTTGCAAAACAATTTTCTAATGAAAACACTTTACGTTTGTTATATGTACTGACAATCATTGATACAAAATCAGTTGGCCAATCAGTCCTCACTAACTGGAAAAAGGAAATTTTACATTTTTTATTTACATCCACATTAACATACTTACAAAACAAAACCAATCGACCTGACAACCAAGAGCGAATTGAAAGTACACTCGAAAACTATCTAATCGAAAAAGAAGGACTTACAACAGAACAAGCGGAACAAATTGTTTCATTTGGGATGCAAATTCGTCCCACTTCATATTTGAACTATAATACCCCACGCAGGGTATACCAACATTTTGTATTTTTACATGAATGGATACAATCAGGTTCTACGTTTCGATTAATTTCTGAAAAAGAACCGGCGTTTGTTACATTGTCTCTATTTGCTAAGGCAGACAAACGAATGTTACTGTATCTATCAGGAATTATTTCCAGTCTTGGATTAAATTTAGTAGGACTCAGATTATTCCGAAGCGAAAATGAACATTTGATCCTACAGGCGCAAATCACTGATGAATATGGTAGTGGAGAGATCGCCGAACCACAGATAAACGAAATTGAGTCCACTCTTGCTGATTGTATTGGGGGGAAAGTGAATATTGAAGATTTGGCTTCCACTACCAATATTTGGAAAACTTTGCCACAAATTCCAGAAGGAATGGTAGAGGAACTTGTTAAGTTTGCAAATGATTTATCAGATACTTATTCTGTATTAGAAGTGAGAGTTCCTGATTCAATTGGATTGGTGTATCGTATTCTCAAAACTTTAATCGATTTTGAATTGGAAGTAATCTTTGTTAGAATCTCAACAAGTGCTGATTTTGCATATGACTCCTTTCACATCCAAACAAAAAATGGTAAAAAAATAGAAGATACTGGTCTACTCCTTTCGATTAAGGAAAAAATTCTCTCTGTAGCAAGAGTCAAAGAAAACCAAGGTATCATGGAGATTAGTTTTTAATATGGCATGGTGGAAAGAAGCAGTTATCTATCAAATTTATCCACGTAGTTTCCAAGATTCCAATGGGGATGGGATCGGAGACCTAGAAGGAATCATCCAACGATTGGATTATTTAGCAGGTTCCAAAGACTCACTAGGTATCGATGCTATTTGGTTTTCTCCTGTTTATCCTTCTCCCATGTTTGATTTTGGATATGATATTTCAGACTATGAAGAAATAGATCCCGTTTTTGGAGATATTCAGACCTTCAAACGCCTGCTAAAGGAAGCTCATAAACGAGGGATTCGCATTATCATGGATTTGGTAGTCAATCATACCTCCCACCTCCACCCTTGGTTTATTGAATCCAGATCATCTGTCAACAGTCCAAAACGAGATTGGTACATTTGGAAACAAGCAAACCACAATGGACCACCTAATAATTGGTTGGGTGCATTTGGCGGATCTGGTTGGGAATATGACAAACGTACTGGCGAATATTATTTTCACTCTTTTTTAAAAGAACAACCTGATCTCAATTGGCGTAATCCAGATGTGGAAGATGCCATCTTTCGGATGATGAAATACTGGCTCGATATGGGAGTAGATGGATTCCGATTGGATGTTGTCAACTTATATGTAAAAGATGAATTCTTTCGAAACAATGCTTCTTATTTTATGAAAGGTCCAAGACCTTACGACAAACAAGTGCATACATATGATCGTGACCGACCTGAAATGCATGGAATTTTAAGAAGGATGAGAAAACTTTTAGATTCATATTCCGAAAAACGTATGTTTGTTGGTGAAATCATGCAAGATTTCCCTGGAAATGTTTTACTTCCTGCTACCTATTGTGGTCGAAATGATGAACTTCACCTTGCCTTTAATTTTATGTTTTTATTTTCACCTTGGAAGGCGGAACGATTTTACCAAATTGTTAAGGACTTTGAATCAGCTTTAGGGGAAGATAATTGGCCAAACTATACTTTATCCAATCATGATTTTCCACGGCATATCACTCGTTACGAAAAGGGTGATGAGACTTTGGATCGTGCCAAACTTGCCGCCTGCATGATGTTAACCTTACGCGGAACTCCTTTCTTATACTATGGAGAGGAAATTGGTATGAAACGCCAAAAAGTCCCATTTAATAAAATCCAAGATCCAGTTGGAAAACGGTATTGGCCATTCCATCCTGGACGAGATCCGGAACGTATTCCAATGCCTTGGGATGGATCCGATACAACAGGTTTTACAACTGGCAAACCTTGGCTTCCACTTTATGAAGATTCAAATACACTCAATGTTGAATCTCAAAAACAGGATCCCAATTCTCTTTTTTTCACATATAAAAAACTGATTCAGATACGAAAGGAACGAAAATCACTTCGAAAAGGAAAACTAAAAATCCTCTTGAGTGACGACAAACAAGCGCTATACTACAAAAGGAGAGATGGAAAAGAGGAGACATATATATTTTTGAACTTCTCATCCAAACCAGTTCGAGTTTCTTACCCAAGAAAATGGAATCTGAATCAAATTTTATTCAGCTCTAAAAATCGAAACGCATCTTTTGAGTTAGAAAAGGAATTGGATACCGGCGATTTGATTTTGCACCCAAATGAAGCAGTTATTTTTGCAAAATAAATTAGAGCCATACACGATTAGCGACTGAATTGGTTTCATCACATAACAGGAATTGCAAAAAGATCCCGCGTTCCACTGCATTCTTTCCTACTTTTTTTACCATTCGTTGTCTAATGAATAGAGGAAAGGATTTCCGCTACAATCGATACTTCGACACAGGCAGTGTGAATGGTGCAGTGGATTTGTTTTTAATTGAGACTTAGAACTGTTCGCTTAAACTGTTGACAATAATCGATTCGGGAATTCGCTGACATTAGATGCGCTTGATGATGGTAAATACATTGATAAGTCGATTGGCAATTTTGCTACTCTCCTTTGTATTCATCAGTACTAATACTGAGGGGTATGTTTCCCATCACGACACCTACCAAAAACACCAAACTTACAAACATAGTAGTTTATACGATTTTACTTATGTCATTAAGGAAGTCAGTGAAAACAGTGAGGAAGAGGCTGAGATTAATTCCCACCGTGAGAATGAGTTAAATCATTCCTTCGCATTTTTCCTTAAAATCTCACTTGTATTTGATACTGAACTAAAACCAGTCCTATTCTCTTTTCCAAATTCATTTTTAGCCAAAAATAGCGTTAAAGACCGCGCACCTCCCACACTCACTTAACATAAATTTTTTCTCGGAAGATCGCAATTCAAATTGCGTTCGATGATTTTTAAAATTTTGCCTAACAAATGTTAGACAAAGTGGGGACACAATGAAACTTCTCAAAGGGCTCAAGCACTCTTTCACCTCAAAGATACTGGTTACAGTATTTGTATTAACATCTTTTCTTCAAATGAATTGTCATTCAAAGAACCATGAAGATAAAAACGCACTCATGGCGACCTATCCTTGGAAACAAGATGTGATCATTGATAAAAACTACGTAGCGCAAGTGAAGGCAATCCAACGTATCGAAATCAGAGCATTCGAAAAAGGATATCTAACCCATATCTATATGGATGAAGGTAAGATCGTAAAAAAAGGTCAAAAACTTTTCCAAGTAATGCCGATGTTAGTTACTGCTCAATACGAAAAAGCAAAAGCAGAATACGAATCAACACAAATCGAATTTGAGAATACTGAGAAGTTATTCAAAGAGAATGTTGTTTCCCAAACAGAATTATCTCTTATCAAAGCTAGACTGAAAAAAAATAAAGCAGCTATGGAATTGGCGCAAGTTCATTTAAATTTGGCAACTGTAACTGCACCTTTCACTGGAATCACAGATCGTTTCCAAGTGCGACTTGGAAGTTTAGTGGAAGAAGGAACTTTATTAACTACAATCTCTGACATTTCAAAACTTTGGGTTTACTTCAATGTTTCTGAAAAAGATTATCTTAACTTTTCCAATGCGCGAAGATCAGGGGACAAACCATTAAAAGTAAAATTCTTAATGGCTAATGGTGAATACTTCAATCACGAGGGAATTGCTGACACAATCGAAGGAGAATTCGATAGTGAAACAGGTACCATTCCTTTTAGAGCAACATTTCCAAATCCGGACAGATTATTACGTCATGGAGAAACAGGAAACGTTGTAGTGAAAGAAAATTTAAAAGAAGCCTTACTCATTCCACAAAAGGCTACTTTTGAAGTATTAGATAAACGCTATGTATACACAATATCAAGTAAAGGTAATTTAAAATCGACAGAGATAAAAATCTCAAATGAAATTCCTCACTTGTTTGTAGTAGAATCTGGTATCACTGACAGCGACATCATCCTTTTGGAAGGACTTGGTAAAGTTCATGATGGTGATATTGTAAAATTTAACATCGAAACTCGTGAGAACGTCATGAAAAGTTTCGAGTTACAGGCTCACTAGGAGATACTGTATGTTTACAAAATTTCTCCAGAGACCCGTTCTCGCCATAGTTATATCCGTACTAGTTGTGTTCGTCGGATTAATTTCGATTAAGAACATACCAGTCTCACAATTCCCTGAAATTGCACCTCCTCGTGTAACGATTACTCTATCATTTCCAGGTGCCAGTGCACAAGTATTAGTCCAATCTACGATAACAACATTGGAACAAGCTATCAACGGGGTTGCAGGAATGAGATATATGATTTCTTCCTCCACAAGTTCTGGAGATGCAATCATACAAGTTTTATTCGATCCTGGAACAAATCCAAATGATGCCTTAGTACAAGTGAAAACTAGGGTAGACCAAATGATGTATCGTGTGCCAGAACTCGTACGTTTGGAAGGTATATTTGTCCAACCTGTCCAACCAAGTATGTTATTGTATGTAAACTTATACAGTAAAGATCCAAATGCGAGTGAGAAGTTTTTATACAACTATGCGACAGTGTTTTTACTACCTGAATTAAAAAGGATTCATGGTATCGGACAAGCTAAGATCTTAGGAACAAGACAATATGCGATGCGCGTTTGGTTAAATCCAGATAGAATGCGTGCTTATAATGTGACAACTGCTGAAGTGATGAAGGCAATTGAAGACCAAAGTATCATTGCTAGACCTGGAAGACTTGGCCAAAGTTCTGGAAAACAAGCACAATCATTAGAATACACTCTCACTTACGAAGGTTGGTTTAACGAACCTGGCCAATATGAGAATATCATCATCCGTGCTAAAAATGGTGGTGAGTTACTTTACCTCAAAGATATTTCAAAGGTTGAACTTGATAGTGAGTTTTACAATATTTACTCCGATGTGGACGGACATCCTGCAGCGGCGATTATGTTCAAACAAACGGAAGGCAGTAATGCCAAAGTTGTAATTGAAGACATCAAAGCAAAACTTGAAGAGTTAAAACAAACTTTTCCACCAGAAATGGATTACAAATTAAGTTATGATGTATCGAACTTTATCGATGCAGCCATCGAAAAAGTAATTCATACATTAGTAGAAGCCTTTGTTTTAGTAGCCATTGTTGTCTTTATCTTTTTGGGAGATTGGCGCTCGACGTTAATTCCTATCATTGCAGTTCCAGTATCCCTCATCGGTGCCTTTTCCTTTATGATGGCATTGGGACTTACCATTAACCTAATCACTTTGTTTGCGATGGTTCTTGCGATCGGTATTGTGGTGGATGACGCCATTGTTGTTGTGGAAGCAGTCCATGCGAAAATGGCCGAAGACCATTTGAGTGTTTATTTATCCGTTAAAGCAGTATTAGGCGAAATTAGTGGCGCCGTAATTGCGATTACTTTACTCATGACAGCAGTATTTGTGCCTGTTACATTTTTACCAGGTCCTGTTGGGGTATTTTATCGTCAGTTTGCGATCACAATGGCCACTTCAATTGTGCTTTCTGGAATTGTCGCTTTAACATTAACGCCTGTCTTAACGGCGATGATTTTAAAACCTCATACTCATAACAAAAAATCACATAACCCAATTGATCTATTCTTAGAGAAATTCAATTTTTACTTTGAGATCCTCACAGAAAAATATGTGAGCCTAATGCACAAATTTTCAGGTTCGAAGGTATTTATTGTTTCCTTACTACTCTTCTTTGCGGTTGGTTTTGTTTTCTTATCGCAGTTGGTGCCTGCAGGGTTTGTGCCCGGTGAAGACCAAGGTATGATCTACGCTGTGATCCAAACACCACCGGGATCAACCATTGAAAAAACAAATGATGTCGCAAGAAAACTCCAAGAGATTGCTTTAAAAATTGAAGGTGTTGATTCGGTCGCATCACTTGCGGGATACGAAATCTTAACAGAAGGTGAAGGATCCAACGCAGGAACATGTCTCATCAGTTTAAAAGATTGGTCGGAAAGAAAAAACTCAGTTCATGATGTAATGGAAGAGCTAGAGCACAAAACTAAGAATTTTGGTGCCATTATCGAATTCTTTGAACCACCAGCAGTTCCTGGATTTGGTGCAGCAGGTGGAGTTATGTTTCGATTATTGGATAAAACCAATAGTGGAGATTACACTGCCTTCGATAAAGTTCACGTAGAGTTTATGGAAGAGTTAAAAAAACGTGAAGAACTAACAGGTCTTTTCTCTTTTTACTCAGCAAAATTTCCACAATTGGAAGTGAAACTTGATCGAAAACTTGCGATGCAAAAAGGCGTCAACATTGGTGATGCAATGGACAACTTGGACATCCTCGTTGGTAGTACGTATGAACAAGGATTTATTCGCTTCAATCAATTCTTCAAAGTATACGTTCAATCAGCACCTGAATACCGAAGATTACCAACTGATATCCTAGGTTTATTTACTCCGAATGACAAAGGAGAAATGGTACCATATTCTTCCTTTTTGTCCCTCGAACAAAAACAAGGTGCCAATGAGATCACAAGGTACAATGCTTATACATCTTCCGTAATCAACGTTTTACCTGGCGATGGTTACACAACTGGTGATGCCATTGATGCAATTAGAGAAGTAGCTAAAAATCTTCCAAAAGGATTTGAAGTAGGTTGGGAAGGACTTTCTTATGATGAAGCCTCTCGCGGAAATGAAGCCATATTCATTTTCATAGTTGTGATTGTGTTCGTATACCTCGTGTTATCTGCACAATATGAAAGTTTCATTATTCCTTTCTCAGTTATTTTTTCACTCCCTCCGGGAATCTTTGGTTCCTTCTTCTTGTTACGATTGTTAGGTCTAGCTAATGACATTTATGCCCAGATTGGTATGATCATGTTAATTGGATTACTTGGTAAAAACGCCGTATTGATCGTAGAGTTTGCAAGGCAAAGACAAGAATCAGGACTTAGTGTGTTTGATGCAGCGTTAGAAGGAGCAAAAGCAAGGTTTAGACCAATTTTGATGACTTCATTTGCCTTCGTAGCTGGTTTGATTCCTCTTGTTGTAGCAACAGGTCCAGGTGCGATTGCCAATCATACGATTGGTGCCTGTGCATTGGGTGGTATGTTATTTGGAACTGTCTTTGGAGTCATCGTAGTGCCCGGACTCTACATTATCTTTGCAAACATAGCTAAAGGCAAAAATCTAATTTACCATGAAGACAACATGCCACTATCAGAGTCAGACAGAATGTATGAAACTTCTGAATTGGAACGTAAAAAATCCAGGAAAGGAAAAAAATAAGATGAAACGAATCTTAATCATATTCTTAGTTTTATGGAATGTTTCCTGTATTCCTGCTCTTTATGAAAGAGATAAGGAAGATTTAAAACTTCCAGAACAATTTGAAAATTGGGAATCTTCCGAGAAAGCTCAGAAGTTACAAACCGAAATTTGGAACCAGTTTTTTAACGAACCACAATTGATATCATTAATCGACACTGCGATCGAAAACAATCAGGAACTAGCTGTACTAGAACAAGAAATTAGTATCGCGAACAACGAAGTGTTTTCAAGACAAGGGGAATATTTACCAAAATTATCTCTCCAAGCAGACGGTGGTTCCGAACAGAAAGAGAGATTTAGCACACCTAACGCCAATTCACCGACATTATTTGCCCATGGTGGGCTTGTAATGAGCTGGGAAATTGACATTTGGAAAAAATTAAGAAATGCAACGAAATCCGCTTACCTACTTTACCTCGCGAGTATTGAAGGTAAGCGGTACGTTGTTACCAATTTAGTTGCTGAAATTTCAGATACGTATTTCGAGCTAAAATCCCTTGATAATCAATTAACTTTAATTGAAAACTATATAGAAGTTCTCTCTAAAGTAAAAGAGATGGTCGTATTACAAAGGGAAGCTGGTAGAACGACTTCGTTGGCAGTAAAAAGGTTTGAAGCGGAAGTAGCAAAAAACCTTGCTCGTAAATACGATATAGTCCAAAGAATAGCTATCACTGAAAACAGACTTAATTTTCTTTTGGGACGTTTCCCAGAACGAATTACTAGAAAGTCTGATGACTTTTTGGAAATTACACTCCCGGAAATTCAAAAATCTGTTCCTGTTGATCTTTTAGAAAACAGGCCCGATATCAAACAGGCAAGTTTGGTTTTAGAATCACGAAAATTAGACATTGAAGTAGCAAGAGCAAGATTTTATCCTTCACTTAAGATTGATGGGAATATTGGATATGAAGCATTTAATTCCAAACATTTTAAAGGAACACCTGTTTCGTTAGCTTATGGGTTAGGCGGTGGTATCATCGCACCACTCATCAATCGAAAGGCGATCGAAGCAAATTATGCAACAGCAAACAACCTACAAATCCAAGCCATATACAATTATGAAGTTTCACTTCTAAAAGCATTTACGGAAGTAACAAATCAAATTGTGAAAATCAAAAATTTATCACAGAAGTATGATGCAAAGAATAAACAGGTTCAAAATCTAAGAGAGTCCGTTGAGATTTCGAACATTTTATTTAAAGCGGGTAGAATTGATTACATTGATGTTTTGTTTAGCCAAAGAGATTTTTTAGAAGCCCAAGTCGAAGCACTTGAACTAAAATACAATCTATTAGAAGCGAATGTTGGATTGTATAAAGCACTTGGTGGTGGATGGCGTGGACAAAAAGAAATGGATGCTGAAAGGAAAAATGGAAGTTTTTAGTTTAAAATTCTAATTTAATCACTTTGCTTAGTGTTGGTTATTTCAATAGCAATAAACTAACACTATAAATTTCCAATCTCCAAAACAATTGCAATTGAAACATGTTTGCTTTGAATTCACTGAAAGCTATCAATATTGAAACACAGGTCCGATTTTCTCATCAATCGCCTTGAAGCGAACTTTGTCACCGATTTTAACGGTTCCAAAATCAACCACACCTTCGATAACGGTAGTTAGTTTAACATTTTCTTCTGTTTGCACAATTGCTAAAACATATGGAGCTCTTTCTGCCATATGACCAAACCCAATGTAAACAATAGTATAGGAAAGAATGGTTCCAGATTGTTTCAATTCAACAGTTTCAACAGAATCACTGCCACAGGATGGGCAACCATCTAATACTTCTGCTACTTTGAATTGGCACTCTTTGCAAATTATTCCCGTTAAGGATTCTGTGGGCGTCATAGGTCATTACTCGTATTTGTGAATATTAATTGCAATCTGTTTATCAGAATGTTTGGAAAGGCAAATTGAATTTTTTCCTTCAAAACACAGAGATCTAAAATCAATCTATATCACTTTTACGACTACTTTCCCCTTACTGCGACCAGTCTCTACATATAACATTGCCTCGTTGGTTTCTTCAAAGGAATAAACACGATCAATCACAGGTTTTATTTTTCCAATTCTATTAATTTGGTTATTTCACTGAGTTGATTACCATCTGCCTTCATGAATAAAAACTCAAAACGAACTCGCAGTTTTTTTGTTATCTGAGTTACTGAATAACTCAGTATTTTCATTAGAATTTGCATGGGCCATCCCAATCCAATTTTTTTTGCAAATTCTGCAGTGGGGGGTCCAGTTAAGGAAACTAAAATTCCTCCAGGTTTTAAGATGGATAAAGATTTTTTAAGAATTTCATTCTCTCGATTGCTATGTAATACTACATCATAATCTTTTAAAAGAATCGAAAAATCTTCTTTCTTATAGTCTATTACTAAATCAGCACCTAAACTTTTCACCATTTCAGCATTTGATTCACTTGTTGTTGTCGCAACAAATGCACCTAAGTGATTTGCCAATTGGATTGCAAATGTTCCAACTCCTCCAGATCCAGCTTGTATAAATACCTTTTGACCTTTCTTGACATTCGCAATCTCCACAAGAGCTTGCCATGAAGTAAGGCCAACAAGAGGAATCGAAGCCGCCTCTTCCATCGAAACATTCTTCGGTTTCATTGCTAAATCATTTTGGTGTACAACAATGGATTGTGCAAATGTACCGATATGAAAATCTGCGGGTCTTGCATACACTTCATCTCCAACCTTAAATTCAGTTACATTGGATCCCACTTTTGTAATAACACCAGCCAAATCGTGTCCATTGGTAAAAGGAGTTTTGTAAGGAAGGAAAATTTTAAAATCTCCGTTTTTGATCAATGAATCGAGTAAATTAATGGCTGTGGCATGTACTTGCACCAAAACTTCGCTTTCTTTTGGAATCGGTTCTGGAATTTCCGATAAAACCAATTTTTCTTTTTTACCGTAACGTGTAACTTGGTATGCTTTCATTGTATTAAACCTTAAACCGATTGATATTTTTGATGATGGAACTTTCAAATAATTGATATGCAAAGTGTTGGATCGCTAAAATTACAGAAGCACCTTTCCCAACTGGATGACTAAATTTCGGATTTTTCGTTTCGATTAATTTAACTAAGGTATCAATGACAGGAGTTGGTTCAGGAGCATTTGCAAACAAATCTTCGGAGAACTTTTCAAGTTTACTTCGGTAATTGTTGTAATTATCAATTTTGATTCCAGCTTTAACCGCATTATTGATGATATTTGTTTTAAACCCCATTGGTTCAACCATAGCAACTTTTATATTAAATTCATTTAATTCAAATCGTAAGGATTTAAAAAATCCTTCTAATGCATGTTTGGAAGCACCATAATAGGAAGCACTTGGAAAGTTTAAGAGTCCCATGATGGAACCAACTGTGATTATTTTTCCAAACTTCTGTTTTCGAAAATCTGGTAATAACTCTTTTGTTAGTTTAACTGTTCCCCAAAAATTTGTTTCAAATTGTTTTTTTCCTTCTTCAATTGAAGTTTCTTCAACAAGACCAGAAAGATAAAATCCAGCATTATTAATCAAAACATCAATTTGTGAAATGTATTTGAACAATTCATTGCGAAAATCCTTGATAGAACGATCGTCTGCAATATCTAAAGGTAACATCTTAAATGGCACCTTGCTTAGATTTGGGTTGCGGCTTGTACCGATGACATTATAACCAGATTCGTGGAGTTTGGTTGCAAGAATCAATCCAAATCCCGAAGATGCACCTGTAATTAAAATTGTTTGTTTCATACTATGATTTGACTCTTTTTACTAAATTATACTTGCATTTTGCAAGTGAAAATATTGCTTTTATTTTGCAAGTGAATTTTTTTTAATAAATTTTGGGACTAAAATCGATGGAAATTGCCAAAAAAAGGTCGGAATGCCCACTCAGCTGTTCACTGGACATATTTGGTGACAAGTGGTCTTTACTCATCATGCGAGATATGATGTTCTTTAATAAATCTACATTCGGCGATTTTGCAAAGTCGCAGGAAGGTATCGCAACAAACATCCTAACGGCAAGACTTCAAAATTTAGAAGAACACAACCTCATCGAGAAATTGGAACATCCAACGAGTAAAGCGAAAGTATTGTATAAACTAACAAACAAAGCAATCGATCTTCTTCCAATCATCATTGAAATCCAGTTATGGGCTGACAAGTACATGGAAATCCCAGCCGAAATCAAAGCGCAGATCAAAGAAGCTAAGAAAAACAAGGACGAATTCATTATGGCAATGACAAAAAAACTTAAGAAACAAATCACAAGTTGATTTGGTTTGCATGATCGAAATACACGACAATGTAATTTCTTAATTTTGAGGAGAAAATGATTCGGAAGTATTAGTATTTTAGAAAACTAAAAAGCAAGAAACACATTTGGACCAATGTTATCTGATCCAAATGTGTTTTTAAGTAAGAAAAGGTTTTACTTCAATCGTTCGATGATTGTTGCAATACCCATACCACCACCAATACAAAGTGTGATGAGTCCATAACGAAGGTCTCTTCTTTCCAACTCGTCAAGTACAGTTCCTGTAAGAATTGCACCAGTTGCTCCGAGTGGGTGTCCAAGGGCAATCGCTCCACCATTTACGTTGATTTTGGATTCATCAATTCCGAGTGTTTTCTTAACGTATAACACTACAGATGCGAATGCTTCGTTGATTTCCCAAAGGTCAATGTCTTTTACACTAAGACCAGCTTGTTTTAATGCTTTTTGTGAAGCAGAAACTGGACCAGTTAACATGATGGTTGGGTCTTCACCAGTAGCAACAGTCGCAAGGATTTTTGCACGAGGTTTTAATCCGTATTTTTTTAATCCATCATCATTTGTTACTAAAATCGCTGCTGCACCATCCACGATACCAGATGAGTTACCAAGTGTATGAATGTGATTGATTTTTTTGATTTCTGGATAAGAACGAAGTGCAATTGCATCGAGTTCTTTTTCACCAATTGTTTTGAAAACAGGACCAAGTCCAGAAAGGAAAGCATAATCGGATTCCAATCGTGGATTCTCTTCTTCTGTTACAACAGTTCCATCATCCAATGTAATTGGGATCACAGATTTTTTGAAGTAACCATTTTGGATTGCTGCATGAGCTTTTTGTTGTGAAGATTCTGCAAAACGATCTGCCTCTTCACGAGAAATATCATACTTCGTAGCAATTAAGTCAGCAGAAATCCCTTGTGGAACAAGATTGTAATGAGAAGCAATTTTATCGTTACCAACATTGAAGTCACGACCAAGCATATCATCACCCATTTTCACACGGCTCATGGATTCAACTCCACCACCAACGCCAATTTCCATTGCTCCGGAAGCAACATGGTTTGCTACGTTGTTAAGAGCTTGTAATCCAGAACCGCAGAAGCGGTTTACTGTATAACCAGGAACATCTTTTGGCCAATGTGCAGCCATAACCGCGTAACGAGCGATACATGCCGCTTGGTCAGCAACTTGGGATACACAACCCATTACAACTTCTTCTACCGTTTTTGGATCGATTCCTGTTCGGGTTTGGATGGCTTTTAATGTGGCAGCAGCTAATTCTTGTGGATGGACGGATGCAAGTGTCCCACGTTTTTTGCCCTTTCCTCTCGGAGTTCGGACAGCATCAATAATATAGGAATTCCCCATGGGTTTACCTCTCTCTGGGTGTTCTAGGAAAAACGTACAGAGTTCGCCTCACAAGAAAAGTAAAAAAATCATCATTTCGTCATAGTTTTTGTGAATTTGTGACGGTAGTACTTCATTTTCGCTTGGAATTGGCAAGAATAGCCAGAAATCATCGCATCAAACCGGTCCGCCTTGCTTTCTGTCCGTTCGTCTGCGATCCGGATGTACCGAAAATTTGGATCGATTGCCTCGGAAAATTCCCGTTTGTTCCAGTCCACATAGCGCCAGGCACTAAAACTATGGTTCACACCGACCTTTTCATCGATGGTTCCAATGAGTTGGAATTTGGATTCACAGGGAGTTCGGAAGAAAATGTAACGATTGAAAAAATACAAAATGGTCCTGTGTGGATTGGCATCCAAAACAGAGCGAAAATGTTCCTTCATCTCCTCGACAGTATAAAACAAATCAGGTCCAGAATTGGTGCTTCGAAAGATCACAGGCGAAAATTCGTTGGGTGTGTAAAGTTTCGTCAAAATGCGAATGTAGGAAGGGTCATCCAAACGGTAAGGGATTTCATTGAACGCAAAAGGAAAGGGATCTCGTTCCGTGAAGTGGATTTCGATGTAACGAGTGTGATCGTATTCAGGGTCATTGATATCGGTGGCGACAATCTTACGGATGTAACGAGAGAGAAACTGGTCTTCATACAAATCTCGCACTGTAACGGCACCTTCTTCATACAAGATGGCACTGCCAAAATCGATAAAACTGGCACCATCTAACAGTCGTCCAATGGACCCATACTTGTGATGCAGAATTCGATTCCGAAACATGGATCTTAAAATTAAATTATGGTCATACAATCGTTTGCGACCTGACCTTTGTTCGACGACTGTGTTTTTTGTTTTTTTGACCTTGTAATAATGGATATGATTAGCTAGGCCAAAACGCAATTTTTCAAAGGCATGGTTTTCTAAGACACGTTTTTCATCTTCTTCATTTTCAATGATGGTAGTCTCTGCAATCAAAGGAGATAGAATTCCAATGCCCATTCCGAAGGAATATGTGAAAAATAGTAAATAGATCCAAAATCTCCAAACGTAAGGAAACTTACAACCATTCGAAACTAAGGTGCAAGTATGCAAATGTAGAACCGATCTTACAAACAAACTGAGTAAATAGGTACTGAATGAAGGAATTTTGGAAAACACAGATGCTGAAATGAAATGGTTAGAGGTAAAACCCGGCTGTCCTTATTCCATACAATTCCGGGTTTTTGTTTCGTAGATAGAGTGAAATCTTAATTCCTTTGTCCGAGGATGGGACCACCTGTTTTTTCCATCATTCTTTCTTTGGTCAAAAACAAATCTTCTCGGTTGTCGGCCGCCATCTCACCCGTTCCATCCAAATAAATGGCTCCTTTCGGACATGCCTCTTCGCATAACCCACAAAAGATGCAACGAAGTAAATTGATTTCAAATTTTTTGGCATATTTATCTTCGGGGTGGAGGTGTTGGCGTTCAGAAGTCACTTCTGCAGCTTCGATGTGAATGGCATTGGCAGGGCAAATCCACATACAACAAAAACATGCAGTGCATCGTTCCCTACCCTGTTCATCTCGTTTCATCGAGTGCATCCCGCGAAACCTTGTGGAATACTGACGTTTTTTATCAGGGTATTCAATCGTTACCTGTTTGTTAAACAAAGCAACTTTTACAAAATGTTTGAGTGTGATCCAAAGGCCTTTGCCTATGGACCAAAAGTAAAATTTTTCATACCAAGAAAACTGGTGTTTTTTGGCTACGTTGACGACATTAACGGTTCCCAACGGATGCCTCCATTTTTTTAGTCATCGTATTCAGAATTTGCTCAACAACACCAGCAGAGGTTAACAACCCTTGGATGGGATTCATTGACTTTTCAAAGTTCTGTTTGAGGCCGTTTTTGTTGGTAAAACTGCCCTCATGTTCACAGAAAATTTGAATTGGTGCCGCCAAACATGCGTTTTTCGCAGTATCAGTCAAATTGGTATCAAAACAAATCACCTTAGATGGATCGATGCCTTCTGGAATGGATTCTTTGATCAGGATCACTAAATCAACGGAACCCTGTTTGACTGCTGAAACAATCCCAGTAATTCCAGAAGGAGTTGTAAGACCTAAGTCAATTGCTCCTTTTGTATTCGGGTGGTTGTCTTTTGTGAGTAAAAAGTCTACCTGTTCAGTTTCTTTATTTTGAGCATCCGTCACACGAGTTTCCCATTGGATGGATTTGCCACCTAATGCTTGTGAGAGGGAATTTAGGTTTTGTTTGAGTGTTGCTAAAGTTTCGTTGGATTCGTGAGCACCACCGAGAACGGCAATGGATTTTGCTTCTTTCAATCGATCGATGATTTTAGATATCACAACTTGTGATGTGGAATTTTTTCCATTTTCCAAATAACTGAACAAACGGTTTTCGTTCATCCAATCCAAATCAAACCGACCTTTGTCACAAAGGAAAAACATTCCTTGTTCAAAATTTTCACGTACCATGTATCGATACATTTTATTGTCTCGTACATTCGTGGTTACATTACAACCAGTGGAACAACCATGGCATACTGATTTGTGCGATTTATACCACCAAACACGTGATTTAAAAAGTGTTTTGTTATTAAGAAGGGCTCCCACAGGACAAATGTCTGCAAGGGCACCTTGGTAATTATGATTAATTGGTTCTGATTTTGCAAGACCAATGATGGAATGGTTCCCTCTTTCAAAAAGACCTAAGTTCGATTCCCCAACTTTTTCTTCTTCAAAACGAACACAACGATAACAAACGATACAACGATTGTGATTGATGATGAGGTTCGTTCCAATTTCTTCTTGTGGGATATTTCGTTTTTCAAATTCAAAACGAGAATGGCCAGATCCAGAACCAAATGCGTTGTCTTGCAAACGGCATTCTCCTGCTTTATCACAAACAGGACAATCTAACGGGTGATTGGCGAGAAGGAATTCCATGGTACCTGCGCGTGCTTCTTTCACACGATCAGATTTGGTAATGATACCCATTCCCTCTTTTACAGGAGTATTACATGCGGCTTGTAACCGAGGTACACCTTCAATCTCAATGAGACACATACGGCACATACCGACAATGCTCAGAGCTGGGTGGTAACAGAAGTAAGGAATTTCGACTCCTACTTCTTTTGTTGCATCAATGAGGTTTTTCTTTTCGTCGACTTCGTATTCGACTCCGTCTATCTTTATCTTAACCAAAGAACAGACCCCCTAGGTTTGATTAGACTTAGGTCTTTTGATTTTGTCAAACCTTCATTTGGAAATTATATTTACCTCGGAGAGATAAGCGTATGGCTGTAAGTCCACTACGTGATTACTAAAAAATTCGGAATCTACAAACAGGGAACTAGCTCTGATATTGGTCTGTTTTAGAATTTTTGCGATCAAATCATCTAAAATTTGTAAAGCACGGACTTCATAAAAAAAAGCGTTATCGAGATTGATTCTCAAATTGGTGAAACTACCTCTTCCTGCTAAGGTAAGCATAAACCTGTCATATATCTCTTCTGTGGATTTTTTACCAGGACAACCTTTGATGTCGAGTTGCATCTGTGAAATGGAGAGTTCCGTCACATTGATTTGTAATGGAAATGCTTTTTTATCGATAATGTTTTCGGGTTTCAGCTGTAAAACAAATGCGATTTTTTCGAGGAGGGCTTGGTTCGCGATAGGTTTTAATAGATAAGCAGTGACATGGCTTAATGCTGCCCGTTTCACTTGGTCTTTTTCACCAACGGCCGTTAGCATGATGACGGGTGTCATTTTTAACATGTCCTTTCCTTTTTCGAGAAAACTGATTCCATCCAGATAGGGCATGTTCACATCGCTGATCACCAAATCATAACTATTGTTTCGAATTTTGGTAAGACCTGACATTCCATCTACAACATGAGTCACATCAAAGTTATATCTCTCTAAAGTATGTAATAAAAGTTTGGCACTACTCTCATCGTCTTCTAAGAGTAAAATTTTATAAACTTTGGGGCGATTCATTCGATTTTATGTCCTCTATTGGTTTGGAATGGCGTTTAAATTCGCATACTTCATAAACCATTTTGGTTGTAAGGCTCTTTGGTATAAGTAAGCATCAACTAACACTAGGTTTACGACAGCTTCGACAATCGGAACTGCCCTTGGCAACACACATGGATCATGACGACCTTTTGCCTTAAGAATCGTTTCTTTATTTTGGTCGTTCACTGTTTTTTGTTCTTTTTTGATTGTAGAAGTTGGTTTAAAAGCAGCTCGAATGACAAGATCCATCCCGTTAGAAATTCCACCTTGGATTCCACCAGAACGATTGGTTCTTGTTTTAACTTTGCCCGTTCCTTCTTCGATGTAAAATTCATCATTGTGTGTACTACCTGTTTGGCGAGTACCCGAAAAACCAGAACCTACTTCAAATCCCTTACAAGCCGAAATGGATAAAATGGCTTTGGCTAAGTCGGCATCTAACTTATCATAAACGGGGTCACCAAGTCCTGGAGGTAAATTACGAACCACAACTTTTACAACTCCCCCAACCGAATCTCCTTCATCCCGGAGTTTACGAATGAGAGTTTCCATCTCGTCATTGGCAGAAGGTTTCGGACAACGTGTCGGAAACTGATCAACAATGTCTCTTGAGATTGGGTATTCATCTTCTGCAATCAAGGAATCAATGGGACCAATCGAATCCACAAATCCAACGGTTGAAATTCCCAATTCGTTTTCTAAAATCACTCGGGCAAGACCTGCAGCTGCAACTCGACCTATGGTTTCGCGAACAGAGGAACGACCACCACCTACATGGGCTCTATGGCCATATTTTTCAGAATAAGTATAATCAGCATGAGACGGGCGAAACACATGTGCCATCTCATCATAATCACTGCCAATGGTATTTTGGTTATTTACCTTCATGAGTATGGGGCTTCCAGTGGTTTTGCCTTCAAAAACTCCAGACTCAACTACCATTCGATCTTTTTCATCTCTCGGAGTTGTCAGATCATTTTGACCTGGTCTACGACGTGTTAGATCTTTTTGGATTTCTTCTTCTGGAAATGGAAGGCCCGCAGGCACTCCATCCACAACAACTCCTACGGATGTTCCGTGAGATTCTCCATAGGTAGATACTCGGAAAATTTTTCCCCAACTTGATGGCATATACGGACAATGAAAATGGAGATTGCATTCTCTCCAATAAAGTTTTTCATGAACTTGGAATGCATTTACTCTTTGAAGGACCCAAATATAAGGCAATCATCCTTAGCATTGGGGTGCATGTATTCATTCTTTTGTCTTATTTGGCAATGGAATACCGAAGTGACATAGATTCTACTCACATCAAACTCAAGGAAGGCGGAAATTTTTCCTCTTTCCAACTTCATTTTTCAACTGGATTGGGAGAAAGTAAGGAATCTATTTCGCCAAAACAATCTCAGAATGATGGGACCAAAACCACAGAAGATGAAATCTCTGAATTCCAAAATTGTCTCAGTTACCCCAGTTTGGCATTGGAACAAAAACTAGAAGATCATTGTGTCTACCGACTTTCTGTGAAAGAAGACGGCAGTTTGGAAAAAATTGCAGTGGTCACAGCATGTAGGTATGCGGTTTTTGATCAACAGGTGCGTCGCCAACTTTCCGATTGGAAGTTCCAATACACCAAAGGCAAAGAATTTGTTTTACCCATTAGGTTCCGTTTAGATGTCAGAGACTAATCCACAATCGGAAGAAAGTGCATGGTATATAGTTTATACCAAACCACGTGCAGAAAAAAAACTCAGTGACCTTCTGAACAAATACAAAATCGAAAACTACTTACCAATACGGAAAGAACGGAAAAAATGGACAGATCGATTCAAATGGATACAAGTTCCAATATTGCCTTCCTATATTTTTGTAAGGATTGTCTTTTGGAGAGATAAAAATAAGGTCTTACAACTACCAGGATCAGTTCAGTTTGTATTTCATAAAGGGCAACCAGCCATTGTGGAACAAAATGATTTAGATGTTTTGGAACAAGGCCTTAAAGATTATGCGGAATCTTTGAAAATGAACAGAGAACTATTATTTCAAAAAGGCAAAATGGTGAAAGTGATCGATGGTTCTTTTGCTGGTAAAACCATGGAAATTCTTAAAGTAAAAAACAAAACCCTTGTAGTATTAAGAATTCCTGGTGTAGAAACCGTTTTCTCTTATGAGATCAATATGGATCACTTAGCTTGGGAGGAATTACTTGTATGACAAATAAAGATACTTTGACTATCGTAAAACAAGCGCTTGACGATGAAATTTCATCTCTTGTTCACTTCCGTGAACAACTAGACCCTTCAGTAAAAGAATGTATCGATCTGATCCTAAAATCAAAAGGAAAAGTAATCGTCACTGGCGTTGGAAAGTCTGGTGATATTGCCAAAAAAATCTCACACACACTTTCTTCGACTGGCACTTCAGCATATTTTTTACACCCGACAGATGCATCTCATGGGGATTCTGGAATTGTTGGTCCCGACGATGTGGTACTTGCCATTGGAAAAAGTGGTGAATCAGAAGAACTGAATTATATCCTACCGACTCTCCGCAAAATCGGAGCAAAAATTGTAGGCATCACTGCAAACGCCAAATCTAAGTTAGCAGAATTATCAGATGTTGTCATTATCACTCCTGTTTTAAAAGAAGCTTGTCCTTTAGATCTTGCTCCTACTTCCAGTACAACAATAGCCCTAGTACTCGGAGATGCGATTGCAGTTGCTTTAATGGAACTTAAAGAATTTAAAGCAGACGATTTTGCATTGTACCATCCTGCTGGCCGATTAGGCAAACGATTGTCCTTATATTTAACGGATGTGATGCGAAAAGGAGAAAGAAATGCCTCTATTCCCATTGATGCAAACCTAGAAACTATTTTAAAAGAAATTACAGAAAAAGGAATTGGTGCTACTGGAGTTGTGGATTCCAATTCAAAACTTGTAGGACTGATTACCGATTATGACATTCGTAAATATCTCACAAAACATACATTATCGCCTGATGTAACCGCAAAAGAAATGATGAACCCAAATCCAAATAGTTTTCGTCCAGATGAAAAGGCTTATGATGTTTTAATTAAAATGGAAGGACGCGAAAGGCCAATTTCTGTTGCTCCTGTTGTGGATGACAAAGGAGTTTTTGTTGGGATGATTTCTCTCCACGATTTATTACAAAAAGGATTATAAACTTTATGCCAGATTCTTATAAAATCATAGCTTCTGTCGGTGAGGATGAATTACGGCACCTTCAAAAAAAAGATGTAAAAGATGTAGATGTCATCGAAGTGAGATTGGATTTATTCTCTAGAAATTACATCCAAAAAGAAATGAAAAAGAAAATCAAAGCACTTGGTTTACCAGTGCTTTTTACATATAGAAGAGCCGAAGACAGTAGTGTTCGATCTTATGTGAAATTATTCCCTGAAGATGTGGAAGGCATCATTAAAGATTTTAATGACAATGCCAATTATTTGGATATCGAACTGAATAGAGAAGATACAATTTTTCGAAATTATGAAACCTTAAACTATCGAATCATTTATTCTTACCATTCTTTTAAAAAATCAATTTTGGCAAATGAAATGAACCAATTCATTGCAAAATCAAAACCGGTCAAAAAAAAGAATCCTATTTATAAGTTTGCAATCACACCCGAAAACATCGAAGAAACTGCTGACTTTTTAAATGATATCAAACTTTTATCAAAAACTCAAACAATGATTGGTATTTGTATGGGTGAACTTGGAATTATTTCAAGAGTATTTGGTGATAAGTTTAATTCATCATTCACTTATATGACATTAGGTGAACCAAAGGCACCTGGTCAAATTTCAGTCGATACTTTTAAAAAACTCCGTGCGGACCTTTTCAAAAGCCCACATTCAGCAAAGGAATCAAAGGAAGAATAATGATTCTTCCTAATTGTTATTAATTTGATCCAGGAGTGGAAAGATTCGCTCCTGATACCTTTCCACCTTTTGTGTTGATAAATTCACGGAACGATTGTTCCTTCCAAACTTCTTTGAAATCTTTTTCTAAATTTGCAGATGTCCAATATTCAGGTTTTAAATCCGCTGCCATCTGAAACTGTTCTTTGGTTTTGGTGATGTCATTTTTTTTCGCAAAACAACGTGCCAAGAGATAGTGAGCTGCAGAGGAACCATTTGTTTTTTGCAGGTAAGGAATTGCTAAATCAACTTTCCCACCGTAAAAATAATTCCTTCCTCTATAAAAAATGTATTCCCTTCCATTGGAAATAGTTTGGTCTTTTTCCAAAACGGCAAAATAACTTTCGGCTGTATCAAAAGCATTGTTTTCCGTATATTTTCGCGCTAATTTTAAAAACCCTACTTGAAATTTTTCAGGTGTTTGCGATAAATCTGGAAATTTAATTTTAATGAATTCAGAATATTTTGCGAAACTAGTTTCAAATTTTTTAGTCTTATTACCAGCTTCAAACATACAAACAAAACGAAACATATGGGATTCAATTTGATTGGGATTAAAGGAAAGTGCTTTATCGGATGATTGGATACATTTTTCCCAATCAGATTTTTGTTCGTATAACCTTGCCAGTGCAAGTAGTGGAGTGTCTTTTTGAACTTGTCTGAAAGCTTCCTGAAAGGATAATTCTGCTTTTTCAATTTCTGCTAATTTTTGATAAGCTATCCCTTCATTTAGAAATACATAATATAAAAACACATTAGTATCTTTTGAGAATGGATTTTTTTTAGCTTTTTCAAAAGAATCAATGGCAGATTTAGGATCATCTAATCTTAACTTAATGATACCCATTTTGTAATGGTATCTCGAACGTGTTGGATTTTTTTCGATTAATATGTTTAGATTCGATTCTGCTTTATCGTATTTTTTTTCTTCAAATAATGCTAAAACATAATCCCAACGTACATCTTCTAAATGAGGTTGGTTTGCTAAAATTTGTTCGTAAGATTCACTAGGTTTGGTAGTTTCTTTATCTTCAATACTTTCGTCTGGTTTTTTAACTTGGTCTTTTTTGTTTTCCGTATTTTTGATTTCTGGATGTTTGGGTTCAATTTTTGTATGTTGTGTGTATGTATGTGTTGTGGAAGAAGGATTTCCTTTATTTCCTACAGCACGGTTATAAATTTTTTGAACTTCTTCATTTTTAGGATCATACTTTAGGTAACGTGATGCATACGTGGCTGATAAATTCCAATCTTGGTGGTAATTAAAAAACAAAGCTAATTTTAGAAGTACTGTTTTTCTTTGGTCTTTGTCCAAATCCAAATCAGCAGCTCTTCGAAAATTTTGAATGGATTTCGGATAATCTTTTTTGTATTCATAGATATATCCTAAATACATGTAAGCTTCACCGTCTTGCGGGTGTGAGTCGGCATGTTTGGTAAATTTTTTAATGGCTTCGCCATAAGCTTTTTTAGAAAAAGCCTTTTTACCTTCTTTCATTGCATCGCTGTCTATAGCGAAGACTGTAGTTTGAAAGATGAGAAAACTGAGAACTAAGGAAAGATATTTCCGCACGGATTCCAAACTAGTTGGAACCCATGGGAATGAAAGGGATTTTTGGAAAAAAGTTAGATCTTCGTTCTTTCTTCTTTTTGTGACGCTAAGTTACGTGAAGCTCTGAGAACGATACTCATGGTCGTTATTTGTGGGTTCACCGAAAGTCCTGTAGGGTAAACTGAGGCATCCATGACAAATATGTTTTTATGACCATAAATTTCCAAATTTAAATCAACTGCTCCCTTCTCTGGGTCGTTAGCAGACTGAATGGATCCATGTGGGTGTGCAGATCCAACTGTCAAATCACCTGGTTTTGTACTCTCTTTTAGAATCCAATCAAAGTTATCGTTTCCAGTCACTTTGTATGGTTCTGTAAAACGTGTGAAAGGAAAAATCAATTCTTTTGCTCCAGCAGCCACTGTCACTTCCGCTAATGCCTTTAATCCTTTTAACATATTCAATCCATCAGTTGGTGTGAGTTCAAAGTAGACTTTTCTTCTTCCTAAACTGTACTTCACACTTGCATTGGCTTCCCCATCCGCACCATCACGAACTAAAACAATACCAGCATTGTACTTGGTATAATCTTTCATGACATCAAACTGTTGTTTGCCGTAAAAAGGAACCAAAGAGGAAGCAAGGGTTGGTCTGTAAGGAGCCGCTTCTAACCAGTAACCATAACCAGTTCCATTTTGGTTATGACCATCCTTAATCACAATGGATTGTGGTGGGCCTTGGAACATTTTGATTTCGGTATCAAATTTACCAAAAATAGTGGATGTTGGGTGGACTTTTAAATTCCTTCCTACCCATCCATTTCCAATTCCACTCCTTTGTAATAGAGCAGGTCCTTCAATGGCACCAGCACTCACAATCACAACAGGTGCTTTGATTTCCATGGTTTCAATGATTTCAGTTGGTGCTTTTTCATATGCATCGGGTATGAATTCGGCAACCACTGTTTTGATTTTTCCATCCCGAATTTTAACAGCACGCATATTGGAAACAACAGTAGCTCCGGCTTCTATCGCATCAGGTATCCAAGTGAGAAACGTAGATTGTTTAGCATTGATTGGGCAACCAAGTCCACACCTACCAAGACCAATACATCCACGATTATTATTTCTTAAAACTTGTGGAGTTAATCCAATTTTTTTGCCACCAACGCGTAATACATTATTGTTTGCATTGATCAAGTTATCTGGTACTTCGTGTACACCTAATCTTTCATGTACTTCTGAAACATAAGGATCCATCTCTTCTCTCGAATACCCTTGCCACCCAAATCGTTCGTTCCATTCATTGGTAACATAATCAGGAGGGTAAAGAGATGTTTGCCAGTTTACTGTTGTTGAACCACCAATAGACTTACCTTGTAGAATTGATAACGTCTGTTCTTCGGTTACAATAAATCCAGCATCTCGGTAGAGTCTTGCTTGTGATACAAATTCGTCAGAACTAAATTGCGCGGGAGTGAAGTAACTACCTTCCTCAATCAGGATTACCTTCCATCCATTTTTTGAAAGTTCTCTTGCGGCAACTGCTCCGCCTGCTCCGGATCCAATGATGACTACATCCGCAGTTAGTTCCCATTTTCCATTTTGGATTTGGTGGGTTTTGATTGTTTCTGCGTGTTTTTTTGGAGTGATGATTTTTTCGTTATGAATTGAGATTCCCATGTATCGTCCGCCTTATTGGATGTAACCGACAAATTTTTGGTATTCTTTGTCAGAACTGAGAAGGAAAAATGAAATTTGTCTGAGGATGGCGTAAACACCACGTTTGATTCCAAGTGAAGAATGTTTCCATTCAAGCAACCGTTTGATACGTTCTTCAGGTGGGAGTTTGACTATTGGTGTAAAAGAAAAATCAAGTGCCATTGCTGCTAAAATAGAAGATGGAACACTAGCTAACAGCTGTATAACGCTTTCAGTTTCTATTGGATATGGATGTCCATATACATAATTATCTAACGCAAGTCCTAAATCAAAATTGGGAATGGGGTTGTCTTGTAAGAAGACTTCTTGCAAACTGCGAAAACTGTGGTATTGTTCTGGTGAAATTCCCCTAAGGGTGGGAGTGTTCACTCCTGGACCACAATTCACACCCTGTATGGAAACAGCGGTTAAGGCAAAACATTTGAGAGAAAATTTTAAGAAACGATTTCGTGAAAGTAGGAATGGTGTATGTGGCTCCAAATCTCATTTCCTTCAGTTAGATTTGAACCCATTGTGTCAGAATCTTGTAAAAATATCACTCATTTTCCTTATTTCGACAGGATGTAGTCGTTTTTTTGTAAGGACACCAAATTTCACAACCATCCAAATTCCTAATTTAATTCCTTTCTCAGAAGCAGAAGGGATCAAAAAAGACCGGTGGGAAAAATTAGCGAAACCTCGAGACCAAAACTTAATTTCAGCAATCATCTTACACAATTCAGGCAAACGAAAGTTCTCTGATTTCTTTCGATTGTCAGTTGAGAATCAATTTTTATTCCATTTGTACATTGATTCCAATGGAACCATATATGGAGATCCGATGTTTTTAACTCGGGAATGGACTGCTTCACCTGGGATCGATACTGAATCCATCCATATCGTTTATGAAGGAACTCAAGAAACTCTCTATAACCAAAACAAACAAAGAGAAGTGTTACAAAAAACCATCCAATACTTGGCTGAATCATTGTACATTCCCAAATCCAATTTTGACATTATCTCCAAAAAAGGAATTTTCACTCACAACCAAGCCAAACGTAGGTTTGGTGGATTTGTGGATTTTTCTCCTTGCGGAAGTGAGTTAGCACTCAATCAAATCCTCAAAGAAATTGGTGGGACCTTTTATGAAGAGGATGATTGGAAGGATCGATTTGTTACGGGTTGGGTTTTAAAAAAAGAAAACAAAGACCTTTTGAAGGAATCATTCCATCCAACCAATGGACGAGGGATCACCAAAGCAGAAAAAATCATATTTTCTCAATTAGAGAAAACAGACAAAGGTTTCACACCTGAAGAGTACCGAGTGAAGTATACTTTCCGCGGGAAAATCAAACCAAGTTGTGTGGTCTTACATTATACTGCGATACCAGATTACTTTCGATCTCTTCGAACCTTAGAAGCAAGGAACCTCACTGCATCCATCATGGTTGATACAAATGGAAAAGCCTACCAACTTGTGGATGTGATTGAAGACCGAGCGGCCGCAGCCACCGGGACAAATGACAATTGTATCCAAATCGAAATTGTTGCCAAAGACACAGAAGAATTACTCAAACAACCAGAACAAATCCAAAAAGTAAAAGACCTTGTATTAGAACTAACATCTAAATACAAAATTCCTTTATCCAATGAAAGGTTGGAAGATTTGAGTGGAGTTTTTAGCCATACCCAAGCCAAAAAAAAATGGGGTGGTTCGATCTTCCTGAATGCAAAAGACTTTGATCCTGGGGAAGAATATATGGAGCTCATCTTAAATTCGATTGGTGGGAAATACTTTCCAGAACCAGAATGGAAAAATCGAAGTGCTATGGACTGGGCGATTTTATACCGCAATTTTCAACCATAATAAGGAAAATCCGATGAAACAACTATTCAGCATTTTTACTCTTGGAAGTTTACTATTCTTAATCCATTGTAAGTTTAACCAAACAAACTATCACCTTACTTTACAAGAAGCTGAATACCGATACGAGACCATTGAAAATATAAAATACAATTTAGAAATCAATCTCTCACCTAAAGAAAGTTTTACGGGGAAAGTTAACATCCAGTTTGTTGGAAAAAAAATCAGAGACTTACGTTTGGATTATTTCCAAGGAGAAATCAAATCCATCATTTTGAATGGAGAGGCGCTTACTGATTTTGAATATAAAAAAGGACAAATCCAACTTCCTTCGAATCGATTGATGATTGGAAACAACACAGTTTCTGTTTCCTTTGAAACACCTTATGCCAAAACGGGGAATGGACTCCACAAATTCCTAGACCCTGACGATAAAGAAACATATATCTACTCACAATTTGAAGCATTCCACGCAAATAAAATGTTTCCATGTTTTGACCAACCAGATCTAAAGGCAACCTTCCAACTCCAAGTAACAGCACCAAAAAATTGGAAAGTAATCTCCACAACTCTTCCCACATCACAAAACAAATCGGAAAATCCAGAAGAAGTCTTACACCAATTCCCTGAATCGAAAAAAATTTCAACTTATGTGTTTTCCTTACACGCAGGTCCATACCAAGTTTGGGAAGACAAGGCTGAATCCATTCCCCTTCGCCTTTTTGTTCGTAAATCACTTGCGAAGTATGTAGAACCTAAGGATTGGTTTACGTTTACAAAAGAAGGATTTGCTTTTTTTAATTCTTACTTCGGGATTCCTTATCCATTCGAAAAATACGACCAAGTCATTGTTCCTGAATTTAATTTTGGCGCCATGGAGAATGTAGCGGCTGTTACATTTTCCGAACGATTTGTCTCACGTTCTCCGATGACACGTTCACAAAGAGAAAATTTATCCGATGTGATTTTACATGAAATGGCACATATGTGGTTCGGGGATTTAGTCACAATGAAATGGTGGAATGGACTCTGGTTAAACGAAAGTTTTGCAACTTACATGGCAAGTTTAGCCCAAGCTAAAAATTCCGAATTCCAAGAAACATGGATTAGTTTTTTTGAAAAAATGAAACAATGGGCTTATGAAGAAGATGGTTATAGCACAAACCATCCAGTAGAAGCAAAGGTAAATGATACAGAAGAAGCTTTTACACAGTTTGATGGCATTACCTATGGAAAAGGTGCTTCAGTAATCAAACAACTTGTGTTTTTTATCGGAGAAGAAAGTTTTCAAAAAGGAGTTCAAAACTATTTACGAAAATACTCCTATTCCAATTCTACCTTACTCGATTTTTTAAGAGAACTCGAATTTGTGAGTGGGTTCTCTATGAAAAAATGGTCCAAAGATTGGTTAGAAACGAAAGGTACAAATCAAATTGAACTCACAACCGTTTGTGCAGATAATCATCTATATGGAAAAATTGTACAAGCAGCTCCTGGCCCTGAGAACAAACTACGTGATCATAAAACAATTTTAGGTCTCTATTTTTTTGATAAGGCCAACAAACAAGTTTCATACGAACAATTCCCTGTTGTTTATTCCGGTAGATCGAGTGAAGCGATTCTAGGAGTAAAATCCTGCCCTGATTATGTATTGTTCAATGCTGAAGACCATGACTTTGTGATTTGGAAATGGACAGATGTAAATAAACAAAATTTAGAATTTGTATTGGAGTATGACAAAGACCCAATGCGAAAACTAATCTTATGGACAGACTACTTTAGACAAGTATCACTTGCGAACATCACCTTTGATGAATTCAAAGACAGTGCAGTTCGTTTGTACCAAATCGAAACTGATACAAAAATCAAACGATGGATTTTATCAAAGTTAGCGAGTGATAATGGTTATACATATCTAACTAGCCGATTTTGGTTTCCTGAATCCAAACGAAATGCTGATTTAGAATCCTTACAAAATTTTCTTTTAGATGAATTAAAAAAAGTAAAAGCGGGAAGTGATGAACAAAGGTATTTATTTCTGTCTCTCATCGATTCAACTTATACCGAAGTGAGCCAAAAAAGATTATATGATATTTTGGAGAATAAACTCAGTTTTTCAGGCCTAAAACTCGATCAAGATTTACGTTGGAATATGATTATCAAACTTAGCTCTCTCGAAAAAGACCGAAATAAAATTCAATCCTTCATTGATCGTGAAAAGAAATTGGATCCATCCAGTCGAGGTGTAAATTCAAGTTTAGCAGCAGAAGCTTCGGAACCAAATCCAGAAGTTAAACAAAAATGGATTCAAGTCTTATTAAATCCAAAGACTAGTAACCTTTCCTCTTCTACTCTTAGAGTGGTTTCCTATTCTTTATTTCCGGAATACCAAAAGAACATCCAACTTCAATTTTTAGATCAATACTTTGATGCTTTGGACAAGTTCCAACATACAGATGATGAAAACTACTTGGATGCATTTGCAAAAAGTTTAACACCCGATTTTTGTACGGATGAAACTTTATTAATCTTAAAAAAATTCACAAACAATCACCCAAAATTGCCAGCTCCAGTGAAAAAAACCTTACTCAAACAAATCGATTCAGAGAAGAAATGCATTCAAATGAAATACAAACATAAAGAATTAATGATTCAATAAAGGTTCAAACTTTGGTTCAAAAAAAAATATTTTTGAGTTTTCTATTGTTTGCACTTTTTCATCTGATATTTGTTAGTTGTGCGTCACCAGGATTTGGTCCAAGAGGATTTATTTTTACAAAAACCAAAATCGGTGTTTATGGTACAGGAGAACCTTCTAAAAGACGAATCACTTCCTGTGTCCATTCCATTCTTGGTTTATTTTCATTTGGAAATGCATCATTTGAATTTCTAAAATCTAGGTCCAAAATCCAAACTGTCACTGAAACCAATTGGACAACTCTTGTTGTACTTGGTGTGTATGCCAACCTATGTGTTGAGATCTCTGGAAACGAATGAAAGTGAAACTTCAAAGGATTCAATTTTATTTTGTCTTTTTGATCCTCTTAGGATACCTTAGCTCTTGCGCTAATTTAGGCCAACCACAAGGTTTAGGTCCAACAGGGCTTCTATATGCTTCCTATACAATTGCTGTTTCGGAAAGACCTCTCCCCAAACAGTCATTAAAACAAGGAAAGGCATGCCTAAAACGGATTGGATTCTTTTATGTGACGGGAGATGGTAGCATTTTATCAGCAGCACAAGAGGGAGGAATCCAAGAAGTGTTTCGAATCGAAAAAGAGGCAACGAATTACCTCTCTCTCTATTCTACTTTGTGTACGGTTGTTTGGGGGATTTAGTTTTTTTTACGAACCACTTTATCTAACATATCTGGATAATCGGATATAATTCCATCAACACCACAAGTTACCAAACGATTCATTTCCTTTTCGGTATTAACCGTCCAAGGAATCACCATCATCCCTTTGTCATGAGATGTTTTGACAAATCTTGGTGTTACATATAAAAAATATGGTGAAACGATATCTGCTTGTTTCTCTTTTGCTAAACCAAGAATTGTCTCCCTATATCCATTCCCAAGTCCAATGGTCATTAAAAATCCTTGGAAATATGTTGGTACGAACAACGCACTTGTTTTAATTTTTGGATTCTTTTGTTTCGACACTGAAAGTGTTCTCATATCAAATGATTGGATTGTCGAACGATCTACCACTTTATATTTTTCTATGATTTGAATGAGTTTTTCAGTATGTTCTTTGACTAAACTATCAGGTGCGGATCCATCATCTGGAAATTTGGTTTCGATATTAAATTCATATACTTCTTTCGATTTTTTTTCATGTCTCAAAACTAATTCAAAAAATTCTTCGAGTGATAAAAGTTTTGTTCCAGGTACAGGAATTTGTTTTGGAAAATTAGGATTTTGTTTAGAACCACAATCTAATGCTTGTAATTCAGCAAGTGTAAGTTCATATAATGATTTTTTTTGGATTTGAGTTCCATCAACATTTTGGCAAATGACTGGATTGGTATCAGAATCATGATGGATGACCACACGTTTGTCTTTTGTTAAAACGGTATCTAATTCTAAAGTAACCATTTTATATTTGATTGCTTCTTCAAACGCTGGCCATGTATTTTCTGGTTTTAATCCGCGTGCACCACGATGTCCCTGTAAGTCGATGTCTTTACGCAAACGATTGGGAGTTTCAACTGTAGCACAATTCACAACTAACAAACTAAAAAAACTCACGGCTATGTAGAGTTTACTAAATGAGAGAATCAATTTCATCAAAGGTTACCTGCTTTTACAAAATTCCATTGATTTATTTTATTGCATCAAGTAAGAAAAAAGTTTCGATTTTACAAAAAAAATGAAATGATTCGCAGATTGAAAAATTGAATGGATTGTTTCTTTTTGTCTTCTTTTGCCAGTCTCAAAAAGGAAAAGAATGGAAAAAACGAGCACACCACCTACGGTAACATCGGTGGTGGCTCCAGAAAGGAAATTTAGCGTAAATTCAGCGTAACGCAAATTTTCCAATCTAAGTCAACCTTATCCATGCGAATCTTATACATCCAAACCGTTCTTAACGTTTTTGGAGCCTTTTCAGAACGTAAATAACGGTTTTTTACAATTTTTTTTGGGAACTCATGGAAAAATTAAATCATTTCAGAAATTATAGAGAGAGAAGAAATCTCACACGCATTCAATTATCAGAAAAATTGAATATTCCACGATCAGCTATTGAGTTATTGGAATCAGAAGATTGGATCCGCTCTAAATTTGATTATGTCGTTTTGGTCTCTAAAGAGCTTGGTCTATCACTCATTGATCTCATTCGAAATGAATTTGATTACGATTTAGAAAGAGAATTTTTTAATGAGGAAGAATTTGAAGAGATTGTAGCTCGTTATGCCAATGCGAGAGTCACTTTGATACTTTCAGAACTCAAACTTTTCTGTCGGAATGCCAAAGTGCGATTAGATGATTTTGATGTGACAGAACTTTCCTTTTCCATGGGAAGTTTACACAAACTCATCACACTCAATCAAAAATTGGAACGTGGTGAAATTAGCACAAAGGATGCGCTTGTTGAATTTCCACCGAAGTGGGGAAAATTTAGCAACCGAAGTAACTAAAGAAAAATTCGAAACGAAACCTGTGGACTAAACCACAAGTTCGTCTTCTCCCGCACGAGCCACAACGATCTCGCCCGCTTCTTCCAGTTTACGGATGATGTTTACAATTTTTTGCTGAGCGTCTTCCACGTCTTTCAAACGAACAGGTCCCATAAAGTCCATATCCTCTCGGAGTAAGTTGGCAGCACGTTTGGACATGTTTTTAAAGATTTTATCTTGTACTTCGGAATCTACGGACTTGAGTGCTTTCGCCAAATCTGTGTTATCGACTTCTCGCATTACCTTTTGTATCGCACGGTCATCGAGTAAAACGATATCTTCGAATACGAACATTCGTTTTTTGATCTCTTCGGCAAGTTCCGGGTCTTCTTCTTCCAAGGCTTCGATGATGGTTTTTTCTGTTCCGCGGTCTACTAAGTTCAAAATTTCCACCACAGAATCAATACCCCCAGCAGAAGTATAATCTTCAGAAGCAAGAGTAGAGAGTTTACGCTCTAACACACGTTCTACCTCGCGAAGTACGTCTGGTGAAACACGGTCCATCGTTGCAATCCGTTTTGCCACTTCCGCTTGGATTTGGTGTGGAAGGTTCGAAAGGATATTGGATGCTTTTTGCGGATCCAAATAGGATAAAATAAGGGCGATGGTCTGAGGGTGCTCCCCCTGGATAAAGTTGAGAAGGTGGGCCGGGTCTGTTCTACGAATGAAGTCAAAGGGCCTAACTTGCAGAGACGAAGTGAGCCGGTTAATGATATCTATGGCTTTTTGGTTCCCGAGTGCTTTTTCAAGTAGTCCCCGTGCAAAGTCAATACCACCATTTGTGATAAACTCTTGTGCCATCATGAGTTCATTGAACTCAACGAGTACCTTCTCTTTGTCTTCAGGAGTGATTTTATCTAAACGAGCAATTTCGAACGTGATTTGTTCGATCTCATCTTCACGAAGGTGTTTAAAGATTTCGGAGGCCACTTCGTTTCCAACCGCAACCAAAAAGATGGCGGCCTTTTGTCTTCCTGTGAGCGATGGCTTCTTATTGATCATACTTCGTCCCGAAATCCGTACTACTTAGTTTATCGGCGGACTCTGAAAAAAACAATGAGATTTATTCTGGGAGAAATTTCCCACCTTCTGCCAAATTTTGTTACGCACAGGAGATGGGCATTTTTTATGTTGACCGGTCTATTATTTTCTTAACGAATGGGTTTTGTGGGCAAAAAGGGAAGTGTTACCAAACAAAGGATCATTGAGGTCATGGCCGGACTTTTGGAAGAAAACGGGTATGAAACAACAGGCCTCAGCGAATTGGGAAAGGAAACAAATACTCCGAAAGGTTCACTGTACTTTCACTTTCCTGGTGGGAAGGAGGAACTGACGAGTCTTGCCATCTTACACTCGGGAGTACAATTAAATGAATTTTTTCATCTTATACTCTCAAAAAGTGAAAGTCCAACTCATGCCATCAAACAAGTGTTCTCTGCTTTGGAAGATCGGATTGTAACAAGTGATTACAGAAAAGGATGTCCCATTGCCACGACAGCAATGGAAGCCGCGAATCAATCAATCCCAGTGGCAAATGCTTGTAAAGAGGTGTATGTTTTATGGTCAAAAACAATTGAATCTTATCTAATTCAAAATGGGTACAACCCGAGAGTTGCAAAAACACTTTCTGTTTCCATCCTTTCCTTATGGGAAGGAGCCCTTCTCTTATCAAAACTCCAAAAGTCTCCCGAACCCCTTCGAATGGCGCAAAAAACAGCAGATCTTTTGCTAAAAACTTAAAATGAAAAACGATTTCATCTAGAATTCAAAATCAAAGTTACAATCAAATATAGGAAATGAAACAAATGAAACCTCTATCAAAACAAAAGTCCATCTCGATACTTACCATCATTGTCTTGGTATGTTTTACATTGTATTTTTTAGGATATCCGAATGAAACCATCCAAATGGATTTAACTTCCAATCCAAGCATAAACCAAATTCCAAAACCGAAGGCTAAATCCAGTTTGGTATTTTCCATCTTAAAAACAGGAGAAGCAAAAACTCTTGAAGGGTTTGTGATTGAAGGTGGCTCAATTTTGAATATAGTCACTGTTTCTCATTCTAGTTTTTACATCCAACACCCGAAGGGAAATTTTCTTTTTGATACTGGCCTTGGAACCAATATCGAAGAACAGTTCACGGTATTTCCTTTTTACTTAAAACTATTAATGGAATATAAACTGAATGAAACGACAAAATCACAATTACAATCCAATAATGTTAATATCAATTCGATTGAAGATGTATTTTTTTCACACCTACATTGGGACCATGCCAGTGGGCTTAAGGATTTTCCAAATGCAAACATTCATAGTGTAAAAGAAGAATTAAACAATCCAAAGATCGAACTAGGTTACATTCCTTCGCAATTTGAAGGTGAATCTGTAAAATGGAAATATTTAAATTTTACGAATACACCTTATGCTTCTTATGCGAAAAGTATCGATTGGTATGGAGATGGAACTGTTGTTTTTGTTCCTATGAAAGGTCACAGTGAAGGTTCAGTTGGTTTATTTTTACATACAGAAAATGGAGAAACATACTTTTTAACAGGTGATATTGTTTGGCGAAAAGAAGGATTTGTGAATCTCAAACACAAACCTCGTGGCGCAAGATGGATTGTCGATTTTGATACAAAAGAGTTAGGAGAAGAAATTGCCCGTGTCCATCAGCTTCTAATCGATAACCCAGGACTCAAAGTCATCCCTGCTCATGACTATGATACACAATTCCCACTTGGGTTTTATCCAAAAGTAATTGGTGGAACCAAACTTTTGACAATGGAGTGAGCAACAAAATTAGAAAGGTAAAATCCATTGGGGTTTCAAAATCAATGAAAGAAACTGAAAATTATATTAAGATTCCCCAATCCAAGTGTTAAAATTAACCGTTCGTATCTTTGTTTTCCGACTCCACCGACTTCTTTTGGAGTAACAGTCCTTTGATCCCTTGTAAGGATTGTTCCAATCGTTCGATTTCTTTTTGAATGGAGTCACGATTTTCTTGGATCACATTGTGAAAACCATGTGCTTTGCCCATAAACTCGTGGTAGTCAAGTGATACTTGGTGGAGAGCTGCATCCCATTGTTTGGGAGCAATTCGTCTTTTTTTCCAATACACCTTTTTGCCAATACCATAGAGCCATTGGCCCATACCAATAGCATGTAAAGGCACAAGGATATACAACGAAGCAATGATGACCTTGCTATAGGTTACTTCTTTGGCGAACAAACCCCAGAAGTAAAGCCAAAGTGCAGAAAGTAAAACAACCGAAATAGTCAAATTGGTTTTCGGTGTACTAGGAGAGATTGAGTTAAAAATAGAAAGGAGGATGACAGAAAAGATCAGTAAAAGGAGAACTTCCCAAGGGACTAATGTAAAAAATAAATCCCAAAACTTTTGAAAGTTTTCCCAACTGGTTTTGATCTGATTGATCGTGGTTTGGATTTCAACAATTTGGTTTTGGATTTTTTGAAAGAAGTCTGTGATTGCTGACATGAACCAAATACTAAACAAAATCAAAAATCAGGCAAGTGGTTTCTTTGTCCGATTTATCTCACCTAGCACCACAAGAAATTTACTCGTATTGTATGCGATTTTGGTGATACCATTTTTCGTTTATCACGAATCCCATCTTCCATGGCATTATGTGTTAGTTTTATGTTTGGTCTCTTTATTCGTCGGACTTCTCATTACTTACATAAGTTTATACATCATCCAATTGTACTGGAGAGAAACGTTTCATCCATTGGTTGAAATTGGAGTGTTAATCCTCTTTATCTTTGCTCTTTGGTTAGCAGAAGTGTTAATTTTTGAAGCAGGCACCGTCTTTTTATTTATCTTTGTTATCATCGCATTTTTCATTCGTATTTTACAATTAACAGAATATGCTAGGCTTTTACTCGCATTTTGTCTTGTGGCGAGTAATGCATTCATTTCATTTAAAGCGTTACAAGGTGCTGAAGTTTTATCTGCCTATTTACTCTTTAAAAACAAATACCAAATAGAAGAAAAAAACTTAAACAATTGGGTTATCATCAATGAAAAAGAACATTGGAATGAAGAACTTCAATTTGGATTTACTTTACCAGAGGGAATGTTTTTTTATAAACCAGATGATTTAACCTTGGAAAACAAAACGGGTGTAGGTCAAATTGCTGGTCTCTTATCATTTAGCGATCATGATGCAGAACGGTATCCATTTGTAAGGATTTTTTATTTTCCTGATTACGTTGGGTTTCAAAAAGAACAAGCGATCCAGGAATTTTCAGAATTTTTAAAAATACAAGTCAGTAAAGGTGACATCGAGGACTTACAAGAAATCCAACAAAAAGAAATCGAAGAATTTATCTTAGTCAGTAAATTTTGGACATTTTATGATTTGTTACGGCCCCGTTATTCAAAAACCGGTTTTATGATCATAGAAACAAATAATCACGATAAACTTTTGTTACATATTACTGAAAATTTAGAAAAAGGAGAAATTCACGAATCAGTCATTCGTGAATTTTTGGCATCAATTCGATTCAGAAATTGATTGTAACGCAATGAGTGAAAGTGGATCAACTAACACTCCATTAATTTTTGCACCCAAGTGTAAGTGAGGGCCAGTGGACATACCAGTAGTTCCTACTGTTCCAATCTGCTGTCCTTGTTTCACTTGTTCACCAACTTTCACTTTAATCTCATCTTGGTGCATATAAAAAGAAAAGATTTTATTCCCATGATCGATGATGGTAAAATTTCCTTCATAATAAGTTTTTTGTGCTAAAACAACTGTTCCATCTTGAATCGCATACACAGGTGTTCCTGTTTTCCCTCTAAAATCAACACCACCGTGAGGGCGACCTTGTTTGTTATTATAATCTCGTCTTACATAGAATTTACTTGTGATGTAAATAGACTCTAAAGGATTTTTAAAATTCTTTTGGAATTGTAATTGGCTCGATTTTGAAAATGCTAATTCTTTTGCGTTTTTACATTCTTGGATAAAATCTAAGACTTCCTTTGGCAATTCCTTTGTGACAAACTTTTCATCGACTTTGATTTGTTGGTTTTTTTTGATCACTTGGAACTTGGTTGGTTCCAAGATAATTTGGTATTGTTTTTGGCCACGTTTGACAAAAAAGATTTTGGAAACTATCTCTAAGGTCATCGCTCCTGCTGGAGTGTCTGGAGAGATTGGTAAAAATGCGATCATACTATTTTCGCGTTTGGTTAATATGACGTCTTTTCCTAACCAACTCACTTTGTAGGATTCATTGATCCATTTCTTATCTTTTGGAGTTAATCGTAAAAAAATTACTTCACCCCGACCAAACCTGCGAGCTTCCATTAGAAGCGAAAAATTTTTCTCTTCTTTTTTTACAAAATAATTTCCTGAAGACGTTGTATGTTTGGGAGATTTCTTTTTATTTTCACGTGATTCAGCAGGTACTGCTTGGACAAAGAAAATGATTATGAAGAATATAGAAAAATAACGAACCATCTCTCCAAATTTCGGCTATTTTGTTTTCGCGGATTCGTTAAATTTTTGTACAAACGCAACAAATTCTGGCTCAGGTAGTGGTTTGCTGTATAAATACCCCTGGATCATATGACAACCCAAGTCATGTAACAAATCCCTTTGAGCAGGGTTCTCAACACCTTCTGCAATTACTTCTAGACCTAGAGAATGTGCCATATTGATGATTGCCTTACAAATAGCGCGATCATCTTCATTGAGTTCTAAATCAACAACAAAGGATCGATCAATTTTGATCACATCCGCGTTGATTTTTTTGAGATAACTCAAGGAACTATAACCAGTTCCAAAATCATCAATTGAAACTTTGATCCCGAGTTCGGATAAATACTCAAATGCTTCGATGCTTTTTTCTGGATTTTCCATGATTGAACTTTCAGTGAGTTCTAACTCAATTTCTTCCGGATTGATTCCATATTGTAAAATCGTTGCCTGTACTCGGTGAGACCAATTAGCACGCGCTAGCTGTTTACCACTCACATTGATACTGAGTGGAAAACTTGGTAAATTCATTTCGCACCAAGTTTTTTTCAAACGACAAGCTTCTTCTAAAACCCAATCCCCGATCCGCTCGATGATACCCGAGTCTTCTGCAACGGGAATGAATTCAATTGGTGGAACCCAACCCCTTTCTGGATGTTTCCATCGGATGAGCGCCTCAGCTCCGCAAACTTGGTTGGTAATCGTAGAGATTTTAGGTTGGAAAAATAAAATTAACTCTTCGTTTTGGATGGCCTTTCGAAGTGAGTTTTCAATGTACAAACGTTTTTCGGATCGTAAAATGAGTTCGTTTGTATAAAATTTATAATTATTTCTGCCTAATTCTTTTGCTTTGTACATGGCCATGTCAGAATTTTTTAGTAACTCGGCAGATGTTACACCGTCATTAGGTGAAAGAGCAATTCCCATACTGACAGTCGTGAATAAATCTCTTCCCATGATATGAAATGGTTGGCTTAAGATATCTAAAATTTTTTGCGCAAACTCAGCAGCCGCACTTTTATTTGGAACATCAACTTTCAGAATTGCAAATTCATCTCCACCAAAACGAGCAACGGTATCCACTTCTGTCATCACTCGTTTGAGTCTTGCTCCTACCATTTGTAATAAAATATCACCTTTGGTATGACCCAAACTATCATTGATGAATTTAAAATTATCGATATCAAAAAAGTAAAACGCGAGTAAGGTTTCTGTTGATTTATGATTTTTGAGTGCTTGGTTCGCATGATCAATAAATAGAGTACGATTTGAAAGTCCTGTTAATGCATCATAATAAGCTAGGTAGGTAATTCTTTCTTCCGATAATTTACGTTCCGTAATATCTACACCAAAACTAATAAATCGTTTTTGTTTGGTTTCGGAATCGTCAATAGGAATGTACTTTCTTAAGAGATAAGTAACTTTATCATTATGATCTTGGATGAGTTCTTCGAATTCAACGATTTCATTTTCTTTCGCTGCAACTTCTAAGAATTTTTTCCTACGTTCATAAAACTCTGGAGGTAAATCTAATTTTTCAGCAAGGTCAACATCTGTTTTTTTGAATAACCATTTGCGAATTTCTTTATTGGATAAAAATACTGGGTTTGTATATTCATATTCAAAATTTGAATTTAGCACTGCAATGTCAGAGTCCAAATTATCCAAAATAAATTCATAAAATGCTTTTTGGTTTTTGACTTGTTCTTGTGATCGTTTCCGTTCCGTGATATCTCGGAACGTAGCCCATATCGCCATCTTACCATTCACTGGAAACAACCGGAAAGAAGACTCTGTTGGGATCAATCTACCTGATTTTGTTCTGAGTGCAGCACTTTCGATTAAGTTTCCTTCAAACTCTGCATCTTCATCAACTTCAACCGGTGGCATAAAGTATGAAAATTCTTTGCCAATAATTTCATCTAGTGTATATTCCAATACAACAACTGCTTGTTTGTTTGCATTGATGATTTGTTTGGTAGTTGGATCAATTTGCATTAGAATGTCCAAAGACTCTTCAAAGACATTTTCTAAAACCACAACCTTTTCGCGAATTTTATCATAGGCAATCGATCGGTTCATATCTTCTATCAAGCGTTCTGCGAAGTTTAATACCAAATCCAAGTTTCCTACTGAATATGTAGGTTCCGCTAAATGTAAAAATGTAGGGTGTGCAACTTGGGATAGTTCTTCTGGTGAAAGAATGTTAGGCGATAAAATGATATAAGGAGATTCAGGAAAATGTTCAAAAATAAATTTTTGTTTTTCCATTGCATTGGAATCATTCCAAAATAAAAACACAGCTGATTCTTGGATAGAGCCAGGTTTGATTTTTAAGATCGATGGGAAACTATGTACATGACAAGTTTCAATGTTCGTTATGTCACGTAACAGCCGATTGTAGAAGTTATGATCAGATTCTTCAATATAGATTGTGATCTGTTTCAGTGACATGACCTAGGCATAGTAGACGAAAAATCCTTTTCCTTACAATAGATTTTTTTAACCATACGCGTATGCGACATGAGAGTCATCGATCCTTTATGTATGAGTATTGTATGACCAATCATAAGGAAAATAGACTCTTTCTGTCACAGTACTGTCATGGTTCGAAAAAAAGATCATTCCCTATAAAATGAAATTGATTCTCAATAACAGTACGGAAGTTTGGATAAAAAAGACCGAGGTTCTCATGAATTTCTTAGCTACAAAGTTTAAAACATTACTTCTACTGGCTCTCTTAGGTGGACTCACCTTCCAGTGTGAAAAAAAAGAAGATAACCAAGATACAGTGACTGTTGCGGCACTTGCTGCGATCTTTAGCTCAGCAGGAGACTGTACAGTCAATGCCCCTCCAAGAGCAAGTATCAACACATTTACGACATCCATTACTGCAAATGGGTCTGGGACAATTTCTCAAACTGGAACTGTACCAGTTGTAGCGCATAAAAACGCAGCTTTAAAACTCACTGCGAAAAACACAACTGCAGTCGCATTTTCAGGTGGAAGTGCCTTCCTAATCGTATACCAATCATCCTCTTGTCCTTTAACGACTTCAACGACATCAGGTTTTACGACTAGTATCTCCTCTTCTACTGAATTTACCAATTCTTATCTATTGAGTAACTCAGGTACGATCACGTTTAATACTGCGGGAGATTATTACATATTCATCTATGCAATTCCTTCCAGAGGACAAACTGCAAATTTATCCTATACTGTAACTAACCTATAAACACTTTGAAGTACATTGTTTTTGGGATTCTAATTCTATTTGCGTCATGCGCAAGGCAGAAGGCTGCCTTGACAGACCAAGATTTGCTTGTGAATAATTTAATCACGAGCATTGTGAATGCTGGGAATCCCAATGCATTGGATAAAATTGTTTTTTCCCGTTCCAATGGGGATGGGAGTTATACAACAAGGTTTAACGCAACCAATTTAGATTTTTATATTTATTTCCAATTTGAAGCGAATAAACAAATTCCTTTTTCAGACAAAGACAAACTCACATGGGATATTGCATTTAATCGTTATAAGGTGGCTACAAATTCAGGCGACACAAATCGGTTTGGACTAGGTGGTGGATGTAAAAGTAATACAACTGATTTTGGAATCGCTAGTTCCACTTCTGCCACTTCTCAAGGTTGTACAAATTTCACAACAGACATCTCCACAACGACACAAGGGATTGGTGGAGCCGGTGCAGTTTACATAGGCAATCCACTCGTGACTGAATGGTATAATTATACGATTGGTTTTTTATCGCCAAAAACTGATATCTTTCTGATCCGTTCTGGTACAGGAGCGGCAATTTACGCCGTACATATTGAAAATTATTATAGTGATGCAGGAACTTCTGGGTATCCTACCATCCGTTGGAAAAAACTTCCTTAATGATAACAAATTTACAATTCTTATTCCCAATAATATGTTTGTTTTTACTCTTTTTAGGGGAACTCCATGCACAAACTCGCACAAATGGAAAAACAACAAAACCTACACCTAACACAGAAACTACAGCACCAAATCCACAACCGAATCCTCCCGTAGAACCAAAATCCAACCCAGGACAAGAACAGGGGCAGGAAAAAACTCAAACAGGAACTTTTGAAACAAAACCAGAAGATAACACAGAAGAGGATCGATTTAAAGAGTTAGATAATAAAAACGGAATTGTTGTCACTGGTTCCCGTGGAGAACGTCGGCTCAAAGACTCTGCTGTTGCCACAGAAGTAATTTCCCGCAAACGAATTGAACAAACAGGTGCGCGTAACCTAGGTGAGGTGTTAGATACCCAACTTGGAATCAATGTAACTCCATTTTTCGGCGGATCACAAGTTCAAATGTTGGGCCTTGATTCGAAGTATGTATTATTTTTAGTGGATGGACAACGGGTTGCAGGGCGACTCAACAACACAATCGATTTGACTCGATTTAAAGTGCAAAATATCGAACGGATTGAAATTGTAAAGGGTAGTTCTTCTTCTTTATACGGTGCCGATGCCATTGGGGGTGTGATCAATATAATCACCAAACAAGCAGAAAAACCAGAACATTACCAATTCCGTACTTCTTATGGAAATGGCCGACAAATGAATTTTGGATCCCAAGGCGAAAAGAACATGATTGCCGATGTTGGTTTCAAAAATGATTTTGTAGCGACTAATTTTTTTGGTGGGTTCAATCAATCCGCAGCATACGACTTAGATCCAAGAACTCCTGCAACCACTGGAAACTCTTTCCAAGACAATAGTCTCGGTGGGAACATGACATTTAATCCGGATGGGCAATTCAAAGTAAAAACTGGAATAAATTATTTAAATCGTAACCAAGCTGGTGTAGATTCTCGTGCTACTGGTGGTGTGTTTGACCGTACCAATATGACAAACGACTTCCTAGCATTAGGCGCTCTTGAATACACATATGGAAAAAGAAATATGGTTTCACTGCGAGGTAATTTTTCTCGTTGGGAAAACCATTACAAATTGGACCAACGAAATTCAAATGAGCTCGATGTAAAAGAAATAACCAATGAATTTTCTTCGCAAGGTGTCGCACAAATTGATCATGAAGTTCACAAAGATCATATGATCACAGCTGGTTTTGAATCGTTTTCCGAAGAATTACAAACAGATCGACTGGAACGAAGGAATGCATACCGAACAAGACGTGCTGCTTTTATCCAAGATGAATGGGTAGTTTGGCGCCAAGGTTTTGTTTGGCGGTTGGTTCCTGGAGTGAGACATGATGTGGATTCGCAATTTGGTGGCCAAACCACTCCTAAAATTGCAACAAAAGTAGATATCACAAGTAATCTTGTATTTCGAGCCAGTTATGGAAAAGGATTTCGACCACCTTCCTTTCGTGAATTGTACTTACGTTTTGAAAACCCTGGTGTTGGTTATACCGTCGAAGGAAATGACAAACTCCGACCTGAAAAATCAACCACAGTGAATGCGGATATCGAATACACTCCATACAAATTTTGGACACTCTCTCTCAGTGTGTTTCGAAATGATATCACCGACCTAATCCAATATAGTTTTGGAACTCGTACAAGTGAATTTGCCACCTTCCAACTTAAGAACGTACAACGTGCATATACAAGAGGTGTGGAAGCAGGCTCACGTGTTCGTTTTTTAAAGTATTTTGCATTAGAACTTGGATATAACCAAACTGATACAAGGGACCTAACAACGGATAGGCCTTTAGAAGGCCGAGCTCTCCACCAAGGTACTATGAATTTTTTTGTGAATGCTCCAGGTGGTTGGGAATTCGCTCTACGTGCCAAACGGCTTGATAAACGTCCGTTTTATAGTACAACAAACGATTTTACGGCAGGGACAAGTACAGCTCTCATTGACCAACAAACAAAAAGTGTTGAAGATAACAACAAAGTGGTGTATGGAAAAGCGTTCACTCTTCTGAACGTACGAATGGAGAAAAAATTTTTTGAAGGGAGGATGTCGCTATTTTTCGGAGTAGACAATGTTTTGGACCAATACGAGCTTACTTACAATCCTATTCGTCCAAGGTTTTACTATGGCGGACTCCAAGCTACATTCTAAATTCAGTTCGCTTTTCCTTTTACCCTTAGGCATTTTTCTATTTATTTTCTCGATCAAACCTTTATTTTCCGATGAATCGAAGTTAAATGCAAAACAGAACAAAATTCTAAAAGAAACGTTTGCCTATTTAGAAACATTAGAACCCAAACGAATCAAAATCGATAAAACCACTTACAACCGACACAGTCAGTTCGAATCGTTTTTTAAATTTCCTTTTTCGGGCAAAAAACTTTCCCGTTGGATCCAATCACGCAGCAAAAAATATACATTTGGTTCCACTGGGGATTATGTAGCCATGTACCAAGACGGAGAAATTCTTTTAGGGAGGGGGTTTTTTAGTCTCAATCGATTGGATCGAGTACTTGTTTTATTACATGAAGCAAGGCATGCAGATGGTAAAAATTATAGCCATGTAGTTTGCCCTGATGATTTTCCTTATCTGAATACTCGCGATTGGAAAATCCACCCTGCCGGTAAAAAAGGATGTGACTCTGTTCCAGATGGAGGTTACGGAATCACAGCTTCTTTTTTATTTGAATTAGGTGCTTATGGATTTTTAAGCCAATCAGATGCTGCGTATCGTTATAATTCGGAAATTTCCCGAGTGATACGTGACTAGTGCATACAAACTAATTTTAAATTGGAATGCGATGCAATTTGAGTTTTAAGACGAGTTAAAATTTCCTTCGATCGATATTGATTTTCCAAATCTGTCTTACTAAATAAATACGAATGATTTTCTTTCATTAATTTACCCAATTCATTTGCATGAGTTGGACAACCAAGAAGAGTCGCCATAGCTCTAATCCTTTCACCACTCCCTTTTGTTGAATCTAACTCTAATGCACTTTCATTATAAGCAATGAATACTTCCTGTGCCATTTCTTGTTTCACAATACCATCTGTTGTACAATTGGATGTGCCTGAAGTAATTCCAAAGGTTTGAGATGAAAAACTGACATTCGTTGTCGCAGCTAGAACTTGCCCAATGTCATTTTTCCAAACAGGAACCATGGAACCAAGTCCACATCCCGCCATTCCATAAGATTCTGCATACATTGGATGATTGTTAAAAAATAATATTAAACTAATAAATGTTATGTGGAGAAAAAAAAATGTCCTGCCCCGAAAGTGATGCATAAAAAACTCCTAGTTTAAAATGTAAATAGGGAATCGGAACTTTGGTCGATATGAGGGTGCTCGGAACCTCGAACCAAAACCTCTCCTGTCATAGAAATCACAGCCCAAGTGGTTTCGGTTTTGGATTCTGTTTGCAGAGATTGGAGCATTGTATTGGTAAAACTCTCCAATTTTTGGTGAAGGACGGAGTTAGGAAATGGATAGGACTTCTTTTCTTGTACTTCTGTCGATCTCATGCAAATGATTTCCCTTTGGTTTAAGGATCGGCGGGAGAGCCGGAATGACTAAAGTTTAAAAAATCCAAATTTTGAGTCAAGGAAGAGACATAATTCTTCGGACGAAAAATGAAAGATCCAAGTTCTCCTTTTCCCGAACCCCAACCTTGCCAAACTTGACGTAAAACCACCTGTTACGAGGACGACTTTGCTTACCCCTCAGATTAATTTATTCAAAAAATCCAATCCCATCCAAGCCCAAGTCTTAGCAAACACCCGTTTGACTCCCGAACTCGGCAAAGGAAAACGCCAATCCAAGGAAGGAGAGGCCGCAGTCCACCGCATCACAGTTGCCATCGACCATTCTGTGTACCCGTATATGATTGGGCAAAGTGCTGGGATCATCCCTCCTGGGCTTGATCCAGAAAAACAGGCAAAAGGCTTAGCTGATGCCAGTTATACGGTGCGGCTTTATTCCATTGCGTCTCCATCCTATAGTTTTGGCCAAACCAAGGACAATATCGAATTCATCGTCAAACGTGACAATGTATATGATGAAAACGGAAATCTTGTCCATAAAGGGGTTTGTTCCAATTATATCTGTGACTTAAAACCTGGAGACGTCATAACGATGACTGGTCCTGCAGGGAAAAAATTCCTTTTACCACAGACGGATTTTAACGGTGATATTTTCTTTTTTGCAACAGGAACAGGGATCAGTCCTTTTTTTGGAATGGTGGAAGAGTTACTCGTCCAAAAACTAATCCAATTCCAAGGCCAACTTTGGCTCATTTACGGAGCACCTTATTCCGATGAAATTGTCCTTCGCGATTATTTTGAGGAAAAAGCAAAAGAACACTCTAGGTTTCATTTTGTTACGGCAATCAGCCGCGAAGAAAAAAACAGTTTTGATGGTGGAAAGATGTACATCACCCACCGTGCAAAAGAAAATGCCGAAGCCATTAAAAATGCTGTGAATGGAAACGGTAAGTTTTATATTTGTGGCGGTCCTAAGGGAATGGAGAAGGGAGTGATTCAGGAAATCATGTCTGCATGCGGAACTGAGCTCACTTACGAAGCATTCAAAAAAGACCTAGAAGAAAAAGAACAATTATTTGTAGAGACGTACTAACATGGCAAAAACAGGAATCATCCGAGACATTGACAAGGGAAGAGGGGAAGTCATCCGAGTTGAGATTTCCGAATACAAAGGACAAACTTTTTTTAACATTCGAGTTTGGTATACAGATCCCAATGGAGAATTAAAACCAACCCAGAAAGGGATCGCCATTGCACCTACTCTTGTCAGTGAATTAAAAGAAGCAATTGAGGAAGCCGAACGCTGGTTAGCCTAACCAATTCAAATGATTTGATCCCCTTCATTCGCATAAACGATCCTCTGTAAAATTTCTTTTGCAGAGGGCAAATTTTCTGCTACTCGGATGTGATTGTACAACCTCGTAATCTCAAAGATTTTTTTCACTGAGTCACGAATGTTTGTGACAACAAGTTCTCCACCTCTCCTCCGTAACCATCCCACAATTTGAATTACCATACCGATTGCGGAAGAATCGATGTGAGACGTTCTGGAAAAATCAAATATCATATAACGGAAACCTTCTGCAATTTTTTGTTCCATCAGTTGTTTGATCTCAGGACATTTATACAAATCAATATCACCGATTGTCTGGTATTCAAAAATTTGGTCATGAACCACTACATCTTTTAAATCAATTTTATCAGTTCCTTTTGATAAAAATTGTGAATTCATAAATAAATGTTTATGTAAATCATCAGACTTGGTTGCCATTTTGGATTCCAATACTAATAATCTATTGAGTAATGAACCCAATGCATTCGGTGCAAAATGAAGATTATTTCTGATGTCTTGGATTAAGCCAAATAACATCGTTTTGGCATCTTCAATTTGTTCTCGTTTTACAAACTCTGTGATTTCTTTGATACCTAAAGTTGCATTGGCAATTAAAATTTCAACAAGCACATCTGGGTCTTGTTTCCCTCTGGTTTTTCCTCTTTCAAACGAATAGGATTCTTTTACGTTCTCTAAATGATTTTGTTTCAATAAATTGTAATAAGAAACATTCACCTCGCAAAAGGGAGTATCTGTTTTATGAACACGATCATCAATCTCTAATCGTAATACTAAATTCCGAAGATCATCGGCTCTCAAATCACCTAACTGTAGATTGATTTTTTGACGAGAAATGGTTTTGGCATCTCCTATAAATTCATCAAATTCTTCAAAGACTTGGTGGGTTGTTTCTGACAATACCTGTTTCAAACGAACACCTGGTGCTAGTTGGAGTTCTACATCAATTGCTTGTGCATACAAAGCTCCAATGTCACCAAATTCTTCAAAAAAGATATCGGATGCATTTTCTGGATTGTCGATGTAATGAAAATTACCCCCACCTGCCTTTGCTATTTCCACCAACATTTCTTCGTTAAAATCATTCCCCACACCAATCGTTGTGGTAGAGATTCCCATTGCTAAATGATCACTAGCAATACCTACAAGAGCTTCCTTTTCTTTTAGTCCTGATGTAGGATTTCCATCTGTTAATAGTAATACACGTTTGTATGCATTGGGAATTTTGGTTTGAGTAAGACTCTTAAGTGCAGATAACCATCCACCACTTAAATTGGTAGATGTTGCCACCTGAATGTTTCGAATTTTATCAGTGACAGAAACTTTTTCTGTTAGGTGAGTGACTGGTTGGATCAGTTGAACATCAGAAGAGTAAGCTACTATGGAAACAGCATCATGTCTCGTTAACCAATTGACAAGAGCACAAGAAGCATCAATCACTGCTTCCATTTTTTCTCCTTTCATTGACCAACTTTTATCAATGGCAAGCCCAATCACGAGAGGTTTTCGATCTTCTACCTTTGGATTGGCAGGAGTTCGAAATCTTAACAAGAGATGGTTTTCTTGGATTTCTCTCTCTAGGATGATTGGGTATTCCAATTTTGCTTCTAAAAACATAACCTCAAAAGCAAATTCCGAATTAATGTTTTCGCAAGAACAATTTCAAAGAAACTGACAGGAAGGGAAACGACCATGTACGGAAAAATTCATGAAATTTATTCATCCATTTCAGGGGAAGGAATCTCCCAAGGAATCCCTACTGTTTTTGTAAGGTTTGCTGGGTGTAGTTTACGTTGTGGTAAAACAGAATCAAGGACCTTGTGGTGTGACACTCCCTATGCTCTTGGACCAAACCAAGGAGAATCAAAACCATTTGTTTCCATCATGGAAGAAATCGAACAATTCGACAAAGACCATGGATTCCAAATTTTACTCACCGGTGGTGAACCTTTAGAAGGCCAAAACCGAGATTTATCCATTTCCATTGCAGAACATATTTTTACATACCGTACACAAAATGGAAAACCTTATCCAGCTTCACGTGTGGAAACCAATGGTAGTGAAAAAATCACTCTCGATCCATTTTTTATATTCACCATGGATTATAAATTACCTGGTTCCGGGATGGAAAATCGTATGGATTCAGAAAATTTCAAGATCCTAGAAAAGAGACATAATTCACTTGACGAAATTAAGTTCGTTGTGCGAGATAGAATCGACTTTGAGAGAAGTACCGAAGTCATTCGCGAACAAAAAATACAGACAAATATATTGTATTCGCCAGTCCACGGTGAAGTGGATGCCAAAGAACTTGTTGAATGGATAAAAATAGACAACCCACCTAAGTGTCGTTTGTCGCTTCAGATTCATAAAGTGCTTTGGGGAAATCAGAAAGGAGTTTGATGGATATCCCTACTCAATTAAGTTTAGATTTTGAAACAACGGTTGAACCAAAACAATCGAAAGAGTACGGGTTTTTAATCGACGAACCAGAGTTAGGTCTCGCAAAAGTTACAAAAGAAACTGCCACCTCAGTAGAATTATTCTTTGAATCCAAAGAATTATTTAGAACTGTCACTAAATCCAATCGTAATTTACATTTTTTAAACCAATACCCTGAATCTCTTCGAGTATGGGAAGAATTTCCCAAAGCGATGGATTTAGCTCTTACCGCAAGCCAACTCAAACTTACTTATAATTTTAATAAACTTTCATCACTATCAAATTCTAGAACTCGTTTACTCCCTCACCAAATCGAATCCACTTTTATCGTCGCCAATAGTTTAAAACCTCGTTTCATTTTAGCTGATGAAGTTGGCCTTGGGAAAACCATTGAAGCAGGCCTTGCTGTCAAAGAATTGATGTTTCGGCGCGGATTGAAACGTGTGTTAGTTGTAGCTCCATCACCTCTACTTGTCCAATGGCAACAAGAGATGAAAAACAAATTCAACGAAGAATTTGCTATCGTTCGTCGCCGTAATTTTGTGACAAACGGCCCTGATCATTGGAAAAATTTTAATAAAATCATCACTTCCATCGACTTTATCAAAAACCCAAGGTATGCAGAAGAAATTTTGGCAACTAAATGGGACATTGTTGTGTTCGATGAAGCACATAGGCTCCGCCGAGATTATTCAAAGATCACACGTGGGTATCTTTTTGCTGAAAAAATAGCACGTAAGACTGAATGTTTACTCCTTCTCACTGCCACACCATTTCGTGGAAAATTAGAAGAGTTATTTTATCTCATGCATTTAGTAGATCCAAATATTTTGGGACCTTATCACACGTTTATCAACGATTATGTTGTTGGACAAAAAGGTGACCTAAAGGAAAAAATCTCCAAAGTATTACTCCGCCGTCGAAAAGTAGAAGTGGGTGGATTTACCAAACGATTTGCCAAAACGGTTCGAATCGATTTATCCCCCATTGAACGTGCGTTCTATGATGAAACCACTGAGTATGTAAAACGTGAATACAATATGGCGATGGGAACTAAAAACCGTGCCATTGGATTTGTAATGGTGGTTTTCCAAAAATTGCTCGATTCATCTGTCATTGCCTTACTTTCTGCTCTCCAAAAACGAAAATTTATGTTGGAATCCAAATTCCATTACATGAAGGAACACGAAACAAACCTAGATGATTGGGATTTAGATGAAACGGAAGGTGTTGAAGATTTTATAACAGAACTAGAAGACGAAGAGATGTCTAGTTTCCAAAGGATCAAACGTGAATTATTCACACTCAATCGTCTGATCCATTTAGGCAAACAGATCAAGGAAGATAAAAAAACTCAGAAACTCAGAGAAACTCTCTATCGATTGAAAAAAGAAGGTCATAAAAAGTTTATCATCTTCACACAATTTCGTACCACACAAGACCATTTACAATCGGTATTGGAACCAGACTTTAAAGTTTCTCCTTTTCATGGTTCACTGAGTATGGATGAAAAAGAAGTTGCGATCCAAAAATTCAAAGAAGATTACGAAATTTTAATTTGTACAGAAGCTGGTGGAGAGGGTCGTAATTTACAATTTGCAAACATTCTTTTCAACTACGATCTACCATGGAGTCCCTTAAAAATTGAACAAAGGATCGGTAGGATTCATCGTTTTGGACAGAAAGACAATGTGTATATCTTTAACTTCGCTTCCAAAGATACAGTAGCGGAACGAATTTTAGAAGTATTAACTAACAAAATCCGTTTGTTTGAAGAATCCATTGGTGCATCTGATGATTTACTCGGTACAATCGAAGAGGAGTTAGACTTTAACTCTAGTTTGATGAAATTTATCACTGGAACCAAAACCAAAGAAGAATTGGAAACCGAATTTGATCTTCGTATTCAGGTTGCTCAGAAAGGTTTTGAAAAACTGAATGCCCTTGTAACACCGAAGGTATTGGATTTTAATTTAAAAGATTATTATGATCACACTCTTGAAGAAAGAGAATGGAACAATAGCCACTTGGAAGAAGTGGTTTCCGAAGGATCTAAATTTTTCCAAAACCAACTCCCTGGTTCATTAACGGCCGTTAGCAAAGGCGCTTATGAGTATAAAAATTTAGAAGGAAAAGTTAAAAAAGCAACTTTTGATTCTGATTTGGCACTTACAAACGATTCATTAGAATTTATGGCATTTGGTCATCCATTTGTGGAGAAAGTAACAGAACTTCTAACCCACAGTGATGTCGGTCGAAAGAAAAAATACTTATTCTCAAAAGATCTAAGTCAAAAAATCCTTTTTGTCTTCCAAGTTGAGTTTGATTTTTCACTCAAACGAAAGGATTTATTTTTCATTGAATACGATTTAAAGAAAAAGAGATCAATTGTGCTCACAGACAAACCCAAGGAATGGATGGAGGGCAAAACTTACGTACCTGAAAGGGAAATTGCCCTTTCGAAACTTGAAGAAGCATTCATTCAATGTTATCCCATTGTAGAATCAGAAGCAGAAAACAAAAAAGAAATCTTACGAAAAGAAACACTCTCCATTTTCCAAAAAGAAGAATACAAAGTGGAACTCTCCCACCAAAAAACCATTCGACAATTGGAAGAAAAATTAATGCGCCAAGAGGCTGCTTACAAATGGGACAACCGACCTGAAAAAAAAGCAGTACTTCATAAAACAATGAAGGAAATCCAAAGGGCAAAGGATGAATATACTGTAGAAATGCGTAAAATTAAAAATGGAGCGAAAATTTTCCACAGGATCCAACTCTTCCAAACGTATATCTGCATTTAAATTCATTTACATAGAATTTCAAAAGGTAAAAATTTGGGAATGTCACTTCCCAAAATTGCCTTTTGGAAACAAATTCTCATCTCTCTAGTGTTAGGTTTAACTTTAGGAATTAGTTTAAATCCTGAATCAGGAATCGTTTCAAAAGAATCGATAAATCCCTATTTACCGTGGCTGAAACTACCAGGTGATTTATTTTTAAACCTTTTACAAATGATCATGATTCCACTTGTGATCGTCTCCATTGCATTAGGAGTATCTAGTTTAAAAAATCTCAAAGACCTTTGGAATTTAGGAAGTAAAACCTTAATTTACTTTATCTTCACAACAATTATTTCTGTAAGCATTGGAATTTCTCTCACGATGGTTTCCAAACCTGGGAATCAAATCCAAAACAAAGTTGGAAATCAATCAATGACAGATTCCCTCTCAATCAATGTGTCCAAAGAAAAGGAAAAATCGATTCCTGAGATCATAACAAATATCATCCCGAAAAACATAATTAATGTTTGGTCGAAACAACAAATGTTATCGATCGTTTTTTTGGGAATGATGTTAGGTATTTTTTTTCTAACATCCAAAGAATCTGGAACAGCCCTCAAAGCATTTTGTCATTCCTTAGAAAGTTTTTGCCTCTGGGTGGTTTCTTTGGCAATGAAACTTGCCCCACTCGCTGTATTGGGTCTGATGAGTTATGCTATGGTTCAAATTGGTTTTTCGCTAGTGATGGGGTTGATCACTTACATTTTGACTGTGTTAGTTGGACTAGTATTGATTTTGTTATTTTATGGATTGATGGTGTTCGTTTTTACAAAACAAAACCCAATCCATTTTTTTTACTTAATTCGTGAGATCCCAATTTTGGGTTTTTCCACATCGAGTTCCAGTTCTGTTTTGCCCTATTCACTCAAAGTCGCAAAAGAGAAGTTAAAACTAAAAGAAACAGTAGCGGATTTTGTTTTACCATTAGGAGCCACAATCAATATGGATGGAACAGCCCTATACCAAGCAGTGGCTACTGTGTTTTTAAGTCAGGTGTACCAAATTGAATTAAGTTCAATAGATTTGTTTTTGTTAGTTGGAACAGTGACAGCAGCTTCCATCGGAACAGCAGCCACTCCTGGAGTCGGCCTCGTAATTCTATCATCCATCCTTTACACCTTCCATATACCCATAGAAGGTATCACAATTCTTTTTGGTGTTGACCGCTTTTTGGATATGTGTAGAACTTCAGTAAATCTGACCGGCGATCTCTCTTGCGCTTATATCATGGACCATATCTGGAAGGAAGAAAAATAATTATGAAAAAGCTTAGATTCATATTTTTAATTGGGGTCACAGTATTTCTCATACACTGTGACAAAAAAAAGGATCCAGTAAATGATTTTGAAACAAATTTACTCTGTACTACCCTTGCAATTTGTAATGGAGAGACACCAGCAAAAACCGGAATCATTGGAGATAGTTGGACTGACCTTTTATTAGGTTTCCCATTCGTCGAAACCTTAAGACCACAATTGGAAAACCGATACAATTACAAATTTGCGGGTGCAACTTTGGGTGGAAAAACTCTACAACAAGTTGTTAGCCAAGGACTCCAATTCCAAGTGATCGACCAAGGTGGAGCAGATATGAAAGTCGTTTTGCTTTCACTAGGTGGAAATGATATACAGGCAAATTTAAGCGAATACATTGGAAATATCAACACTGTCCAAGCCCAAAGATTTGCTACCTTCAAAGCTAATTTAAAACAACTCATCATCACTGGTAATGCATATAAAATCTCGCGTTTTGGTGGTCCGCCGATCAAGTGGATCATTCATGGTTACGATTATCCAAATCCATATATGACTCCAGTCATTGCAGGTTCTGATGAAGGTTGTAAATCTAAATTCGATCGAATTGGATTGATTGTTCCTGATGCAGGTGTATTTACTTCCACTCAGCTTGATGCTTTTAACAACTTACTCGTTGATATCACAAGAGAAGAACCTTCGCTCATTTATGTTGATTTAAGAAATACCTTAGGTGGGAAACCAGCTTCAAGAGCCGAATTCATGTTAGATTGTATTCATGCCAATAATTTAGGGTATACTCTTCTAGCAGATAAATTGGCGAGATTGATTTACCCAGTCACTAATATAGGATTATAACCATGAAACATATATATTTATTTCTAATTTTATTTTTCAGTTTTGTTTCGAGTGTATTTTCACAGTTTAATAACAAAGGATTTGCTCATCCTCTTCAAATAGAACCTGTTGCTGTGTATTCCAAGGTGAGAGGAAATTTAAGTTACTGGGACAAAGATTACAACCAAGTAAAAGAGATTAACAAAAACGTTGGTGTCGAAGGTGAATATAAGTTTAGCGAATCTTTTTCCGTGATTTCGTCTGTCGGACGCACTGAATACTCACAAACAGATACAACCAAGGAATTCACTTGGGATAGATATAATGTGGGTCTCAAATATGGAAAAATTTTTGATGCTGGCAATTCTCAATTTTTAATTGGTGGTGGTCTCCGGATTTACGACAAAAAAAGAAATTCTTTGTTCAGAGAACATGAAAACCCTGAATATTATTTGATTCGTCCCAATTTTGGACTTGGTTATAAATATGGAATTTTCCAAATCATGACCGAAATACGTTTCCAAACGGAAACAAACAAACAAGGACGTGAGTCAAAATTAGATGAATTTAAACGTTATTACCAAATTGGTATCGCACCATCCTTTGGAATCGCAGACTCAGTTCGCATCTTCACTGAATTAGAATACCGAGAACCGATTGATAAAACAGCTGATAAAAATCTTCGTTACTTTAATTTTTTCCCAGGTATCTCTATGAATACAGAGAGTATGGGTACATTTAGTTTTAGTCTTATGTTTGGTATGTTGCCAAAAGCAGATAACGCTATGGACCGAGGGATTCGATTTTCCTATTTTTACTTTTTTGACACCAACTAATTTCGTATGAAGAAATTCCTGTGTGTTGGATGGATTTTTTTTTTAGGAAACTGTCTGAGTATCCAAATTGGAAATCCATCTTTCACTGTTTTGCAAAACAAAGGACAATCAGGATGGTATACCCCTGGAAAAATTCCAATTCCCGGGGATACTTACGTAGAATCTTGTACCACTAATTATTTTGGTCTTGTGAGTGTAGGGAACGCAAGTTACGAATGGGTAACAAAAAAATCGCAACTTAAAGAGATCCATAGTGTGGATCATATTTATAAAAACCAATATTTCTTTTTCCAAGAACTTTGTTTGCGGGTGACAGGGATATGAAACAAAACATCGATTCATTGAAAGAGTTTTCGAAGAAATTAAAGAGTGGTTTGATTTACGAAGAAATTGAATCTAAACTGAAAGAGTTTCACTCCAAAAAGAATACAAAACCAAATAAATCACTTGATGCTTTGTCCTCAAAAATTCGAAAAAAAGAAGAACAAATCGAAAAACTTTATGATGATATCATCCTTTTACAAAACCAACTTTCCAATCTCTTGGACAAAGAATTACAAAAATAAATTCCTAATTCTCTCACGAGTCAATCCTGCACGATTTCTTCCAATTTCTGTTTCCAAACGAATCATTCGCTTATTCCTATTTTCTTTGCCTTTTTTTTTCCAACAATGTGCGAGTTCAGGATTTGGTACCCAAGGATTGTTGTATGAAAACCAAAGAATTTCCATGTTGGAAACCGGAATCACGGCTTCCAAAGAAGGGTTTGCTTGTTCGAAATCCTATTTAGGGCTCATCGCTTTTGGGGACGCATCAATTGAAATGGCACAAAGACAAGGAAACATCAAAGAAATTACGTCAATTGAATTAGAAACCTATAATTTCTTCGGGATTTACGCAAAACTATGTACGGTAACTAGGGGAAATTAGTCGAAACTAAGGGTAGAGCCAATGGTCATGTGGAAAAGAATCAGATTGTTATTTCTATTTGTTTTTTCTTACGTACATTGTTTGCCGGAACCATCTCCATCCTTACTAGGTGTGCTCGTTTTACCTTTGGTCACCCAAACCTCTACAACCTTTACCATTGAATCCACAACACCCGCCAATGGAGCAACTGGTGTGAGTCTTAATCCAACGATCACCATCATCATGACGCAAGCCATTGAAGCCACATCTCTCAATACCAATATTTCCTGCTCTCCCTCTTGCCCAAGCCTGACAGGTGGATCATCGAACCGTACGATCACTCTCACACCAACAAGTGCACTCACATCCGGGATTACGTATACAATCACCTTAAACCAAAATATCCAATCTACTTTTGGACTCACCCTGGGAACCAATACTAGTTTTAGTTTTACAACCTTATAAAATAAAAAAGCCGACGAAGTTGCGCCGGCTTATCCAAAAATCTAATTCATCTAAATAAATTGGTAAATCAAAATGGAAACTGCCCTTCCGTTTCAGAAGGACAATCTCTTTTCGATCTGATTGAATGTATTCCTTTCTTATTTAAAGAAATTTAATACGATTCCACCTTTTGTCACAAAAAATTCAGCAAACACAAGCGATGTGATTGCCATCAGTTTGATAAGGATGTTGATTGCTGGACCAGAAGTATCTTTAAACGGATCACCTACAGTATCACCAACAACAGCAGCTTTATGTTTTTCAGAACCTTTTCCACCAGCAGTTTTTTCGATGTATTTTTTCGCGTTGTCCCATGCTCCACCAGAGTTAGCAGAAGAAATTGCAAGAACCACACCTGATACAAGTGCACCCGCAAGTAAACCGGCAAGGGACTTCACTCCAAACAAATAACCAATCACAATTGGGCTAAGAAGAACTAATAAACCTGGAGGGATCATTTCTCGAAGTGCAGCGGAAGTGGAAATATCCACACATTTTGCATACTCAGGTTTTGCTTTTCCTTCCATAAGACCAGGGATCTCTTTGAATTGGCGACGAACTTCTTTGACCATGTCAAGTGCTGCTTTTCCAACTGACTTCATGGTCATAGCAGAGAAAATGAAAGGTAACATCGCTCCAAAAAGAAGACCACCAAACACCAATGGATCAAGGAGTTCGATCGAAGTTAAATCAATCGCACCCTCTCCCATTTCTTTGGAAGCATTTTGAGTTCTTGTGATAAACGCAGCAAATAAGGCAAGGGAAGTAAGAGCCGCAGAACCAATCGCAAAACCCTTTCCTACAGCTGCCGTCGTGTTTCCAGCCGCATCAAGGTTGTCAGTTCGATCACGAACGTCTTTTCCCAGTTCTGCCATTTCAGCAATTCCACCTGCGTTATCAGAAACAGGGCCGTAAGCATCAATGGTAAGGCCAATGGCAATGGTAGAGATCATACCAATTGCAGAAATTGCAATTCCATACATCCCAGCAAGGATATTGGAAACCACAATTACAATCACAAGTAAAATCACTGGAACTACAGTGGATTTGTATCCAAGTGCTAAACCGTAAATGATGTTGGTTGCAGCACCTGTGTCACAAGCATCAGCAACTTCACGCACAGGTTTGTAGGAGTGAGATGTATAAATCTCTGTGATCCAACCGATGAACATACCAGCAAACAGACCTAATGCGACGGAAGTGTATACATTCCATTTTGTGATGGTCTTGTCTCCAATTTGGAAACTATCGATCATAAAGAGGTCAGTTGCAAAATACAAAGCACCCGCAACAATAAATGTTGAAATCCAAAGTTGGAGTTTGAGAGCTTTTTCTACGTTTCCACCTTCTTTCACTCGCGCAAAAAACGTTGTGATGAGGGACGCAGGAATTCCAATCGCAGAAATTAAAAGCGGATAAAGAAGAGCAGAGTTATTGTCTGCAAGCGCTGAAGCTGTTGCTCCAATCACAAGAGCCGCACAGGTTGCTTCTGCAGCAGAACCAAAAAGGTCAGCACCCATACCAGCAATGTCACCCACGTTGTCTCCTACGTTATCTGCAATGGTTGCAGGGTTACGAGGATCATCTTCTGGGATTCCTTTTTCTACTTTACCAACAAGGTCAGCACCCACGTCAGCGGCTTTTGTATAAATTCCACCTCCCACGCGACCAAATAGTGCCACTGATGATCCACCAAGACCAAAACCAGCGAGTGATTCCATGAGGATGTGTTTGGCAACTGCAGGATTGGAACCAGTAAAAAGTAGAAATAATCCAATCATACCAAGAACCGCAAGACCGATGAGACCAAATCCCATCACAGCTCCAGAATCAAAAGCCACTCGGAACGCTTTGGAAAGGGAAGTTTTTGCGGCTTGTGCCGTTCTTACGTTTCCAGCAGTCGCAATTTTCATCCCGATAAAACCAGAAAGGCAAGAAATAAGAGCTCCGGAAACAAAAGCGATCGAAGTGTAAATTCCTTCGTTGAATTCTGTATTCGGGTTATCTAATAATAGGTAAATGAGAACCGTCATGAAGCTGATAAAAAGCAGAATGACACGGTATTCTCTGAGAAGGAAGGCCATAGCCCCTTCTGCGATCGCGGCTGAGATTTCTTTTAATTTGGCGGTTTCTTTGTCGTTGCCACCCTCTGCGCCCACTTGGATACGTATTACACGTGCGGCGTAGAAAATCGCCGTGGCGATGGAGACCAGTGCCATGACGATAATGATTAACTCTACATTCATGAGATCCTCTTTGAGATTGTTTATTTGTATTTCTAAGATATTTTAGAAGATGACCGATGAGAATCCATAGATGATACTTCGGTCTAGGAGAATATGGCAATTTAGTGTTTTGGTAACAAGTCTATTTCTTGTCTTACCTTCAATTTTAGCTGAACCAAAGCCCTTAAATCCCGTAAAAGCATTTTATGGTTACGAGGACCTACTGCGGATGGCAGAAGACAAAATTGTCCAAGAAACTCCTGCCAAAGCCTTTGATTTTCTCATCAAAGCAAAAGAATTAAACCCTGACCCCGATTACAGATATTACAATCTATCAGCCCAGGCCCACATGAAACTAGGGCAAATCTTCGATGGAATCCACGCTTACGAAGAATCTATCAAACGGAAAAAAGACCAATTGGATTTGGTATTGTACATTGCGGATTTTTATGAAAAAGAGAAAAAACCAAGAGAAGCACTTTTTTATACCAAACTGTATTTAGAACAGAAACCAAATGCTAAGTACAGATTGTACTTAGCAGCAATCCTTTCCCGCCAATTGGGTTTAGAATCAGATTACGAAATGTATATGCAAACATTGGAAAATGACAAAACATTCGTGTCAGAAAAAGACGCCTTACAAAATAGCCTTCTCAAAAATATCAAAAATAGAAAATGGAAAGAAGCAGATGATCTAAGTTTACGATATCTTGTGTACTTCCCACGAGAAGAAGGAATGTATGAAACTTTAATTTTAGCCAGGCGTGGTCGAAATTCGGATTCTCTTGAACAAGCATACATTTGGACCTCTACAATTTTTTTAAAGGAAACAAGATACTTCACACGTTATGGAGTATACCTTCAAGAAAAACAAAGGTACTTAGAATCCTTAACATTGTTTCGGCGAGGATTTTACAATCTTTTGAGATATGATCCAAATTCAGATGCAAAAGAAATTTTATTTCTCATACGCCAAAGTTATGCGAATCTTGGAAAAGACCGTGACACCTTAGCAATTGATTCTTTAGTCAAAGATTTCCAAAATCAGAAAAATCTAATTGGAACTGATCTTGAAAACCATGTGTCCACTTATCGAAAAAACAGAGAATATTTGCTTTTTGCCATCCATTGGTTTTCTTCGCGAAATGAAACCAAGGCAAATGAGTACCGAAAAAAACTAAAGGAACGTGATTTAGAATTTGAAGAATCAGAATTTCTGCGTGTGATGGGACCGTTTGCGGCTCTACCGCAAGAGTTATAAGGGATACGAATTTGATACTTTTTAATTTTTGGACTTGGTGATTGATTTCTGACTATTGATTTTTCACCCTCCTCCCAAAACCAAATCAACCAAATTCGTTTTTGGAAGGAGTGAACGCTTACGAAACGATCTTTTTAACTATGATATTTCTTTTTATCATCAATTAAGGATTGTACTACAGATGGATCGGCAAGGGTACTAATATCACCTAACGTATCAAATTCGTTGTTAGCAATTTTTCGTAAGATCCTGCGCATGATTTTCCCTGAACGAGTTTTGGGAAGTCCCGGAGCCCAATGGATCACATCGGGTCTAGCAATTTTCCCAATCATCTTTTCCACCATGGCAATAAGTTCTTTTTTCAATTGGTCGTTTGTCACAACCCCTTGTTTCACTGTGACATAGGCATAAATCCCTTGTCCTTTGATATCATGTGGAAAACCAACCACCGCTGCTTCTGCCACGGATTTGTGTTCAACAAGGGCACTCTCTACTTCAGCGGAACCAATGCGGTGTCCTGAAACATTCAGCACATCATCGACTCTTCCCGTGATACGAAAGTAACCTTCGTTATCTCGGTTGGCACCATCTCCTGTAAAATAATACCCTTTGAATTGGGAAAAGTAAGTATCAAAGAATCGTTTTGGATCTCCGTACACACCTCGCATCATAGATGGCCAAGGTTTTGCGATACAAAGATTACCGGAGATTTCTCCCTTGCCTTTGATCTCTACTCCTTCATTGTCCACAAGAACCGGTAGGATTCCATAAAATGGCCAACTGGCCGAACCAGGTTTTTGTGGGATTGCTCCCGGGATTCCTGAAATCATAATGGAACCCGTTTCTGTTTGCCACCATGTATCAACAATCGGGCATTTTGATTTCCCTATATTGGCATAATACCATTCCCAAGCTTCCGGATTGATGGGTTCTCCCACAGATCCAAGTAACCGTAGTGATGCGAGTGAACGTTTTTTGATTGGTTCGAGTCCTTCTCGCATGAGGGCACGGATGGCAGTTGGTGCGGTATAAAATACTGTGACTTTGTACTTATCAATCACATCCCAAAATCTACCCATGTCTGGGTAACTGGGAACCCCTTCAAACATCAAAGACGTGGCTCCATTGGAAAGAGGTCCATATAAAATATAACTATGGCCTGTGATCCATCCGATATCTGCCGTACACCAGTAAGTGTCAGTGTCTTTATAATCAAAGATGGTTGCAAACGTAAGATTAGCACCTAACAAATAACCTGCTGTCGTGTGTAAGACACCTTTTGGTTTCCCTGTGGAACCAGACGTGTACAATATAAAAAGTGGATCTTCAGAATCCATAGGAACAGCAGGACATTCTTTTTTTACATCTGGGTCTTTCATAAGGTAATGGTACCAATGATCACGACCCTCTTTCCAATTCAGATTTCCTTCGTCTCCAGTACGTTTGACAACGATGACATCATTCACTTGGAACTTGGTTTCTGATAAGGCAACATCTACATTTTTTTTCAATTCAATTGGTTTGCCACCACGGTACCCTCCATCAGCAGTAATGACGAGTGTTGGTTTACAATCTTCTATACGACCTAGAAGCGCTTCTGGCGAAAATCCACCAAAAACAACAGAATGGACCGCCCCAATGCGAGTACAAGCAAGTGTGGTGATGGCAAGTTCAGGGATCATAGGGAGGTAAATGAGGACACGATCCCCTTTTTTCACTTTGAACTTTTTTAAAACATTGGCAAAGTGATTCACTTCTCGGTGCAAATCATGGTAAGTAAGAACTTTGGATTCGTCCGGATTGTCTCCTTCCCAAATCAGTGCAGCTTTATTTTTGAGAGGTGAATCCAGGTGGCGGTCTAAACAATTATAGGAAACATTCAGTTTTCCACCTACAAACCATTCTGCTTTGGCTTTAGCAAAATCTTGTTTTAATACCTTGGTCCATTTTTTAAACCATGTTAGGCGTTTGGCTTGTTCGGCCCAAAATTTCTCTGGTTTTTCAATCGATTCTTTGTATTTGGCTTTGTATTCTTTTAAGCTAACATTTGCAAGCTTGGCAAATTCTTTGGATGGTGCCACGATTCTTTCTTTCGGCATAGTGTCCCTCTAGAGGAAAAAGACTGAACTTTTTTGGAAAAAAGTCCAGCATGAATCGTAAAAAAAGAATTTAAAAAATGAACTTAGTGGGAACCAGTTCGGATCAGATCTAAAAATTCGCTTCGTGTGGTAGGATCTGTTTTAAAAACACCAAGCAAACTAGAAGTGAATAGTTCCGAGTTTTGTTTTTCGACACCTCTCATCATCATACACAAATGTTTTGCTTTGATGACAACACCAACTCCCAGTGGGTCCAAAGTTTCTTGGATCGCCTGTGCAATTTGGTCGGTAAGTCGTTCCTGGACTTGTAATCTTCGTGCAAATACATCGACAATTCTTGGAATTTTACTAATCCCAATGATTTTTTTATTTGGAATGTATGCAACATGTGCTCTTCCATAAAAAGGAAGTAAGTGGTGTTCACATAAAGAGTACATTTCGATATCACGAACAAGCACCATTCCCGTTGTACTCTCTTCAAAAATAGCCCCGTTTACCAATTGGTTGATGTCCGCTTTGTATCCGCTGGTTAAAAAGTCATACGCCTTTTTGACTCGGTTGGGCGTTTTCACAAGACCCTCTCGATTTGGGTCTTCACCAATTTGTTTCAGGATTTCTTCGATTAAGTTTTCCATCCGATTCCTTTTTGAAAGTAAGTTCTATGTGAACCTGCCTTTCAAAATTTGAATGCAGAATATTCACTACTTATTTGACTAGACTTGGCTTCTAGGGAAAAGATACATTTCCTTTTTTTGATTCGAAAGGACATAATCATCAAACAAATGCAAAAAAAAATTGGCTATGATGCAAGGATGATCGAAAATTCTGGGATTGGAATTCGCATCCAACATATACTAAAATTTTGGCCCTTAAACGAAAAGGACGCCAAACTTTATCTATTCGGAGATCCCATCCTTCTCAAAAAATATGAAGTTCCAAAACATGCAGAAATCATAGAATACAAAGCAAAAATTTATTCTCCAAAGGAATTTTTAGGCCATCCCCAAATGGCGGAGATGGATGTCTTGGACATACCCCATTTTAATGTTCCACTCAAGTACCTTCGTAAATGTATCGTTACAATTCATGACTTAATCCCTTATCACTTTAAGGAAACCCATAGTTCCTTTATAAAACGATTGTATATACAAATCGTTTTTCGTTCCATTAAATGGTTAGCCAAGAGTATCATAACTGTTTCTAATTATACAAAAGAAGATTTAATCAAAAGTTTTGGTTATAGAAGGGATCGAATTACAGTTATTTATAATGGAATTGATTTAAAAAATTTTTCAAAACGATCAGAGACACAACTGGATGTGTTTCTTAAAAAACATAAATTACCAAATGAGTATCTCTTTACCGTTGGGATCGGTAAATCTCACAAAAATTTTCCATTCTTATTATCGCAATTGGAATCGTTATGGAATGAGAAACACCTCAAACTTCCCCTTGTGGTTGGAGGGATTAGTAAAGAAATCCCAAAAGAATTATTGGATTTCCAAAAACAAAATTCAAAACGAATTTATTTCCTCTCTCATCTACCTTATGATGAGTTACCTCTTGCTTACCAAGGAGCAACTTTGTTTGTCTATCCTTCACTCTTTGAAGGGTTTGGTTTTCCCGTTTTAGAGGCACAAGCCATGGGAACTCCCGTCTTTTCTTCCAATGCGACAGTGTTACCTGAAGTGTTAGGAAAAGGGTTTGATGCGTTTGATCCGAAGGACCCAATTTCCTTTTCCGAACAACTTCTTTCCCTTCTCAAAGACAAAACTCGCCTTTTAGAGTTACGTAAACTCGGGAAAGAAAATGCCAAATCGTTTACTTGGTCATTTGCTTTAAAAACACTCGAGATTTTGTACAAAAAACAATTGGGATAATTTCCGACTCTGTCCCAAAAGTTGGATTCCGTGTTCGTTTCCAATCCCTCGATAGATTATGTCCCATGTTATGGTTCGTTCTGATCCGAAAATTTTCGACTGAAGACCAGGAAAAATTCTTGTCTTTCTCACAAAAGAGCAAGAGACTGATTCTCAGAACCATGATCAAGTGTCACTGTGCAGAAGTTTTCTTTGAAACCATCTTAAATGTTGTCAAAGAAACAAATCGCCCTATACTAGAAGTTGCCCGTGAGATGGGAGCGGCAGATACTTGTACGGCTTGTGTTCCGGATATGTTAGCCTTCATCGAACGAGAATTGGAAGGCCAACTTGCAGGAAATACAAATCATTGATTCCGACTTAATCGGAAACCTCATTTCAAAAGCACAAAACGCTGAACGGAAACGAACAAACCATAACTTCCACGAACAAAAGGAAGTGTACCAAAGGTTTCTCAATGTTCTTTCTAAGAATACATATATTTCACCTCACAGACATTTGTCGGACCCAAAACCAGAAACCTTTGTTGTACTCGAAGGGGAAATTGGATTTTTAATCTTTTCAGAAGATGGAAAAATCAAAGAATCCCACAAATTATCTTCGAAAGGACCAAAACGAGGGATCGATTTACAACCTGGTGTTTGGCATAGTTTGGTCTGTTTGTCAGATGTAGCAGTCTGTTTCGAAGGAAAATCAGGTCCCTACGATCCAACTGTTGATAAAGAATTCCACCCGAAGTATCCACTCGAAGGAGATACCAAAGTCAAAGAAACAATTCAATATTTTGAGTCCCAATTCATATGATGGGCATTGTTAGGCGCATTTTTCTTTATTCAAATGTATTCATGTTAACGATTCCATTTTCTTTTGTTTGTAAATCTCTTCCTTCTATTGTTCCTGTAAAGGACCATACTTTAGAATCCATAGTGTCTGATGGGATCATCCGTAATTTCCGTTATTACATTCCAAAGAATAGAAATGAGTCGAAGTTACCTATAGTTTTTGTCTTACATGGTGGCGGTGGAAGTGGTGAGGGAATGATTTATCTTTCTCGCATGACAGAAAAAGCAGAAGAATACGGATTTATTGTCGTTTATCCAGATGGATATGGGAATCGATGGAATGATGGAAGGAAAATTCCACATTCTCTCACTGACAAAAGAAACACAAAAGATGTTCAATTTTTTCGGGATATGGTCTATTTCCTCGATAAAAAAATACCTGTGGATACAAGTCGTATCCATGCAGTAGGTATTTCCAATGGTGGATTCATGACACAACGTTTGTTATGTGAAGCAAATGATTTGTTCCGTTCGGGATATTCTGTTGCTGCCGTAACATCCAAAGGTCTAACGGAAATTTGTCCCAAACCACCAATCAAATCAATTGGTTTTATCATGGGTACCTCTGATGATGTTGTTCCTTATACAGGAGGAATTGTATCCATACCAAAAGATATGAGTCCAAAAGCGGAACGAATTCCGGCTGGTGAAGTTTTGTCATTTGTAGATTCACTTTCGTATTGGAGTTCTGCCTTTCCCTGCAAAGAAGAAATCAAAACAAAAAAACGTCATATGAATCGTTTTTGGAAACGAGACATTGAATATTCAAAACTGTCCGATTGTTCAGGTGACGATGTTGTGGAAGGTTATTTAATTCCTGGTGGAGGGCATATTTGGCCTAATGGATTTTATTACCAAAATGAAAAACAATATGGATACCTAAGTAAGGACTTGGATACGAGGGAGATTGTGTTACAATTTTTCCGAAAAACAGAATCTAAAGAAAAGTTGGTAAACAATGCATCATTCGGAAATTAGAAATTCATCCACTGTATTTACCACATTAGAAACAGGTTCTGGTGACCCTGTCTTATTTTTACATGGTTTTCCTGATAACCATAAAACATTTTCTCCCATCATGGAATCGATCGCTAAAAAAGGCTATCATTGTATAGCACCTGTGATGCGAGGATACGAACCATCTACTATTTCACATGCGAACAAACTACATGTTGTTGATTTAGTGAATGATGTTTTAGGATGGATGGATGATCGCAGATGGGATACTGTTCATCTTGTGGGACACAATTGGGGAGCAATCATTGCCTACGCTGCCGGAATGTACTATCCAAATCGTTTTCGATCCATCACAAGTTTGGGAGTCCCGTTACTCAAAACCTTTCAAGATTCTTTTTTTTGGGCGCCGTTACAAACATTCCATTCGTGGTATGTTGCTCTATTTCAAATTCCCTATTTAGCAGAATTAACCATTCGTTCGAATCAATTTGCCTTGGTTGATTTTTTATGGAAAGACTGGTCACCTGGATTCACGCCTAACCAGGACCATTTGGCCGAAATCAAATCGAATTTCCAAAATCCAGGGATCCTTTCCTCGGCTCTGGCGTATTACCGAAACTTAAATGATTTATTCACAGAATCAGGGAGAGAAAGTATAGTAGGGATTTTTGATACTCACATAACAGTTCCCACCCAAGTGCTTTATGGTTTGAATGATGGATGTTTCCATAAGAATTTATTTGAACACTTACTCGATGAATCTGATTTTCCTCGTGGATTTCGAAAGATTGGCTTTGATCATGCAGGTCACTTCCTCCATTGGGAAAAAAGAGAAGAAGTTACCAAACTGATCATAGAGTGGTTAGAAAAAAATAGCTAGAAATCTGCGCAAAATATCGTCTGATTGGGTAAGGAGACTTAGTATGTTTCAAAATATGGGATTATATGACAGAGTCATTCGTGTTGTAGTGGGCCTTGTGTTAGGTGGTTTGTATTTAGGTGGTATTGTGGAAGGAACCACTGCAATTGTATTGTTCGTAATTGGTTTAGTAATGATTGCGACTTCTGCAATTGGCTTTTGTCCAGCATACTTACCTTTCAAAATTTCAACCAAAGGAAAATAAATTTATATTTTCCTTTGCATTTTTACCAAATGATAACAACTCATTGAAAACAAAATGAGTTGTTCATTTCCGTTTTCGTAATCGCACCAACACCTCATAATGATTGGTTCTAGGAAAAAAATCAAACAAACTCAAATGGTCCATTTCATAACCTATCTCTTTCAGGGAAGTTACGTCCCTTCGCAAAGTACTTGGATTACAGCTGGAATAAACAATCTCCTTTGGCTTTAGCATTTCTGCTGTCTCAATGATTCCTTTGGATAACCCAGCTCTTGGTGGATTCACAATCCATGTAGGAAAAGTTTTAAGATCTTTGGGTATATGTTTTTGGTACAAATCCAAAACTGCATATTGATAGGTTGTGATTCCATTGGCTTTTGCATTTTGATTAGCATATTGAATGCTTTTTTCATGAGATTCAATTCCATAAAGCGATTTGATTCGATCGCGTAAGGTAATACCGATGGTTCCACATCCACAAAAGAGTTCCAAAACATTTGCATCCTTGGGTAACAAGGACTTAATTTTCTGAATCCAATTTTCCAATAAGAATTGGTTGATTTGAAAAAATCCTTTTGCAGGAACCGTGAGTTTAGTACTCAAAAATTCAAACTTTGTTTCTTCTTTTTCGTACTGCACCACTGCATTTTGGGACAAACGTAGTGAAAGGGAATTCGCTTTGTTTTGTGTTTTTGGCAATCGGGTCTGTTTCGGCTTTTGTTTGGAAAGAATAGCAAAATCGTTTGGGTTTTCAATTAACAATCGTTTATCGACATTCTTACAATGTGAGGATGAATCGGGAATGATTCGGTGGGTGTTTTTCGCAAAAAACCCAATTTGTCCACCTTCCACTTGCCATTGTACATTATTGCGATACCCAACACTTGGTCCGGTTACCACCTCTACTTTACCAACCCATTCCCGGAACATCAATTCCAATAGGGAAGTTTTCACTTTCACTTCCTCTTCGTAGGAAATGTGCCGGTAACTACACCCACCACATTCCAGATACACAGGGCAGTCAGAAGGGACCCTTAGTGGTGAGGATTCAATCACTGAAGTCACAAATCCAAACCATTCCTTGTTGCCTTGTTTCGTAAGACTTATGTCCACAGTTTCACCTGGGATTCCACCTTCTACAAACACAGCATGCCCATCATGGTGAGAAAGACAGTAACCACCATTGGCCCACTTTTCTAATTTTATCTGCAACTTTTCCATTCTTGTAGACCATTCATTGAATATTCATTTGACACTGCACTCGCATTTAACATAACGGATAGGTACTCTTGGAGAAGTGGCTGAGTGGTCTAAAGCAGCGGTCTTGAAAACCGTCGTGGTAATCCCACCGTGGGTTCGAATCCTACCTTCTCCGAGTCGCTGGAGACGTGCCTGAGTGGCCGAAAGGAGCGGTTTGCTAAACCGTCGTACGAGCAATCGTACCCAGGGTTCGAATCCCTGCGTCTCCGATGATACCGCCATGAGATTCACCCAATTCAAAGAACAATTCCAGAAAATTAAGTCCTACTTACTGACTGATGAAGCGGCAAAAATTTTTGCGAGCCTACCACTTTATTTTTCCTGGGTTCCCATTTTCACTTGGAAACGCCAATTTCCGGAATTTGTGAACGTTTCTTTGTATTCTGCAGTTAATACCTGTTTGTTTTTAGTTGGGATTGTTATCGCACAAGTCCTATCACTCCTCCCTTTTGTGGGTCTTTACCTCGCGACTACTTTACATCTCATTTCCGTACTACTTTATCTAGGAATTGCGGGATTTTTGATTTACTCCATCCGCTTGCAAAAAACCATAGTGATACCCGTTCTTTCGGACTGGGTAAAAATGCTCCAAGCATTCATTGCGCCCATAGCTCAACTGGATAGAGTATCTGACTACGGATCAGAAGGTTAGAGGTTCAAATCCTCTTGGGCGCGCGTGGACATCTATGAATCGTTTTTGAAACGATACACAATAGAAATCTCCAAACATAAAAACGAAATCCCTTCTTATTCGGAAATTTTAACAAAAGATGGGGAGTTTTTAACTTCCTCTTTTAATTCCGTCGAACAAACATTAAATCCAACAAAACACAGCGAAATTTTGGCCATTGAAGCTGCACTTTCTCTTACCGATGGGCGTTACCTTTCAGACCATATCTTACTCACTGCTCTTGAGCCATGTTTACTCTGTGCTGGTGCCATTTTACGAGTGAAACTTCCCGAGGTAGTCTACTTTGTTCCTGCAAAACCAGGAGAAGGAATTTCCTCTTACACAACAGAATCCATTTACCTCTTGAACCATTTTCCAAAATGCACTCTCATACCAAAGTCGCACATAAAATTTGAATTTCTTAGTTTTTTCAAAGAGAAAAGGTAGAATTCCTAAGACCGTTTCTTTTTATGGAAGGCAGTAGAAATCACTGGAGAGATGTCAGAGTGGTCTATTGTGCATGCTTGGAAAGCATGTGTGCCAAAAGCACCCCGGGTTCGAATCCCGGTCTCTCCGCCACTTTTTCCACCCACAACTCCCTAAAATTGCACCTCACTTAGAAATAATTTCATTGCTTCCAAGCCATGAATTTTCATACTCAAAGGGAAATCCAAAATTCAAATCTTACAAAAAGTAAAACAAAGAACTAAATGAGCGAAAACCACCAAGTACTCTTTCGAAAATACCGACCACAGTTCTTTCGGGATGTAATTTACCAAGACCTTGCTGTTGGTTCTTTACAAAACGCATTTAAGTCGAAAAAAATTGGACATGCTTATATCTTCATTGGCCCAAGAGGTGTTGGAAAAACAACGATCGCAAGGATCCTTGCAAAAAGGCTCAATTGTGAACGCCCAGATGGTGTTGAACCTTGTAATGAATGTACTTCTTGTTTAGAAATCACAAAGGGAAATTCAAATGATGTTTTTGAAATTGATGCGGCATCCAACAGTGGAGTTGATAATATCCGTGAATTAAGAGAAAATGTAAAATTCAATGCGATGGGGGGAAAGTACCGCGTTTATATTTTGGACGAGGTACATATGCTCAGCGGAGCTGCCTTCAATGCACTGCTCAAAACACTAGAAGAACCTCCTGCCCATGTCGTTTTTATTTTAGCAACAACAGAGTATCATAAAATCCCTGAAACAATTTTATCACGTTGCCAAGACTTTCATTTTCGAAAAGTACCTGTGACCGTTTTACAATCTTACATTGAAACACTTTGTACGAAGGAAGGACTTAAATACGATTCGGAAGGATTATTTTGGATCGCAAAAAAAGGAGATGGTTCTGTTCGAGATACCTTATCCTTTATGGAACAAGCGGTTATATTCACTGACGGGAATTTAACAGGAGCTAAATTAAGAAAAATGATTGGGTATCATGGAATCGATACCTTTACTGATTTTCTGAACCAACTCATTGATACTTCACAGAGTGCTCAAATATTCGAAACCTTAGAAAATTTATTCCAAGCAGGAATTGATCTTAGTAAATTCATATGGGATTTTATCGAATTTTTAAATTCACTACTTCTCATCAAAGACAACTTAGCGGATCGCGAATCAATTAACATTCCTCAAGAAGACTTACAAAAACTCAAACAAAACTACCGCGAACTTGATCGTGAAATTTTAGTTTTACTCGCTGAAAGAATTTTTTCCATTCACGAAAAATTGAATTTAATGAAACTTCGAAGTTCCTATGAGATGAAAGTGTATCTGGAAATTCAATTTCGAAAATTAATTTTAGACAGAGAGAAACCAAGTGTTTCTGGTTTATTAGCAAAGATTTCAGAATTAACAAAACTCGTACAAGGAGACATTAGTATCCTTCCTGATTCGATTGAACCGGTTAAAAAACAAATCCAAACTCCAGCTACCACTCAAGAAAAACAGATTCCAAACCCAATTACACAACCGATTGCAAAAATAGAATCTCCAACACCAGAGATCAAAACTCAAATTCCGAATGCTCCGACAATGGAAAAGAATCCGAATGCCAAAGATTCCAATGCTAGCGGAAATAATTCAGAGGATATGGAGAAATTATTAAAGGAAAAATTCTCTGGTATGGAAGTGGATCCAAAACAATTTAAAAATTTATAAGTCCAAAGGTTAGTATGGGAATTTTTGACCAAATGAAACAGATGCGAGAAGCGTTTTCGCAACTGGGAAACATCAAAGAAAAACAAGAAGAACTTCAGAAACGACTCGCGCAGATTCGAGTCACTGCTTCGGCTGGGGCAGGAATGGTGGAAGTAACGGCGTCAGCAGATGGAACTCTTACAAATTTAAATATCAATCCCATCATGTTTAATGCGGATGATAAAAAAATGTTAGAAGATTTGATTTTATCAGCAACTAACGAAGTACAACGAAAGGCAAAAGAGACCATGGCACACGAAATGAAAAATGTCTTAGGTTTTAATCCTAGTGATTTTGAGGGTGTCTTCAATCAAATCCAGAAGGATGGAGGGTTTCCTCCTGTCTGATCCACAATTCCAAAAACTAATCCAAGCATTTTCAAGCCTTCCTGGTATTGGAAAAAAAAGTGCCACTCGTATCGGATTTCATATTCTACGAATGGACCCTAGTACATTCCAATCATGGTTACATCATATTGAAGAAGCCAAGACCAAACTTCGATTTTGTGATGAATGTGGAGGGCTTACAGAAGAACCAATTTGTTCTATTTGTTTATCTGATCGAAGGGATAACGGGATTCTTTGTGTTGTGGAACAACCAGAGGATATCTTTTTCATCGAAAACACAAAAGAATACTCTGGAAAATATCATGTTTTAAATGGAGCCATCTCTCCATTGGATGGAATTGGACCAGAACAATTGCGCATCAAACAACTCATGTCGCGATTGGATACTGGTGAGATCAAGGAAGTTCTCATTGCAACAAATCCGACTCTCGAAGGGGATGCAACTGCTTCTTACTTATCAACAGTGATCAAGCCCATGGAAATCAAAATCACAAGGATAGCTCACGGGATTACGATTGGTGGCACTTTGGAATATTCCGATCAGTATACATTAGGAAAAGCAATCAAGTCTCGATTAACATTATAACTATTTTCTTTGGGTCAAAATAGTTTGAATCTATTTTGATTCAACAATTTCAAATTCTAATTTTTCCCCAAAAAAATGGAATTTAACTTTTCTTTCAATTTCGAAATAACCAACTAAAGAAATATAAATTAAAACTATATAAATGGGAATCGATACATATTTGGGATAATGAAATTTGATTGAACATAAATTACGAATAATTTTGTTTTCGTTTTTCTTTAAAATCGGTGTTCAAACACAATAAACGCCTCTCGTAACACACGCCCATATTTTGAATCTAATAAAACAAACAAAGCATCACCTGCGACAAAATAACCCGAACGAAAGATAATTTGAAAATCGGAAGTCACGTTGTAACGAATATTGAAATTATATTCCATACCCATGTATGTTGAAGTGCGATAACCATTCCTTTCACTGAACTCGCGGTTAATTTTAATTTCAGGTGATTTTGTAGCCCAAAGTTGGTAATAACCAAGTGTAAATTGATATGGTCCAAAAGCGATGATATTAGAATACAAACCATACTCATTCAATCCTGAAAAACTAGATCCATTGAATAAAGCATAACCTCCAGTGAAGTCCGTTGCAATGTTGGAGATGGAAAATCCTGGTGCAAGTGTTCTATAACCATTTCCTTTTAAATTTGCTTCTTGGCCATTCGCATCATAACCTGGTCGTCCTGTTGTTCCTAAGGCGATAAGGTTAAAATTTAAAGATTCATTCCATCGGTATGTAAATTGAAAATCATACATACCACCTTTTACAAAGTGTCTTTGGGTTGTGTTATAAATGGTTACATCATTTGAATCGTTGATGGGTTTTAATTTTTTTACAGTTCCTGTATTCAAAATACCATGCACAATGAATGAAAATTTTTGGAAATTAAATTCATTATGTAAACCATACCAAGCAAGCCTTGCTGTTTCATTATCTGATTTATCATTATCATCCAAAAAGTATGCATACACTTCATTTCTGATATTCCTAAAGTATTCGAATTTTAAACGGTTGTAGTAGATATTTGAACTCTGATAATTTTTATCAGCAAAACCATTTTTATCTACATCTAAAAAACTTTGGTCTCTTGCTCTAAGGATACCTCCTTCTAGTGATAACCTTAAAAATTGGAAATTTTTCAGAATACTAACGCCTGTTCCTGTAGAAAATAGAACACGACCTTGTGCGGAACTAAATAATTGTTGTCCGACTTTGATGAATAATCCTGATTCAGGAATTCTAAAATTTAAATATAAAAAGTTAGTTTGTACGTTCACAGCAGCAGTTCGACCACGTTCCCCACCTGAACCTGGACCAACTAAACCAGGATCAAATCCATCTGGACCTGTTGACCTTAAGCCTCTACCTCCAAAAGGAATATCTCCTACTTGCATCCCCCAAATCCCTTCCACATATTTGTTTGCGGAAAAGCTCATATTATAAAGGAAACGTGAATCGTAATAACTCACATCTTCTTTACGAGGTGTGATTTGACTTGGTAATCCTTTTTGCCTTCTCTCTAAATCAGTTTGAACTGTTTGTTGTTCGGATTGTAATCGTTCTGCATTTTCCTTTTCTAAATTTGTGATTGGTGTTACAGGCGTTTTACGTTCAAGTAAAACATCTCGTCCCACATTCGTTGCTCGAACACGAAACGAACCATTAAAATTCATAATTGTTCTTTGAGATTCTTCTTCTTGTGAATATAAAAATCCCAATGGAAGTAAAAACAAAATACAGATAGTAAGTAAACGAGTGAACATTTTCAAATTACTCTTTTTTTACCCATTTGTTAGATTTAAAGTATTTGTTAATCAACTGTTGGATTTTGCCGGTCCGTTTTAGTTCCTTAATGAAAAAGTTGAGGTTATAAAGAAATTCAATGTCTCTTTTAGCAATCGCCATACTGATGTGATCTTCTTGGACCACACCTAAAATTGGTAAATAATTAGCTCGAAGAGAAGAATCTTTTTGTAGTAATGCTTGGATGTAAAAAGAATCAGCAACAAATGCATTTACGTTATTTTTCTTTAATTCGTTTAAGGCAGCTTCATTTGTGAAATAAGAAAAAACTTGTGCCTTTGGAAATGCTTCTCGTAAAAATTGATGGTTGGAACTATTTGCTAAAACTGAATACGAAATTCCTGTAATGTTTGTTAAATCATTTAAATTTCTAAAAAGTTGTACCGTTACAATTTGCCCTTCCGGTTCTGGCGGTAGTGCTGTACGATTAACCAAGGCAGCTGGTGTCGAAATTAAATATGGGTCTGTAAAATAAACATCTCGGAAACGATTAATCGAAGAAGAGATTCCAGCCATTGCTATTTGGCTATCTCCTTTTTCTAACATACGAGCATGTTGATCAAACGTTCGTAAGGGAATGATTTTTAAATCAACATCTAAAAATTTCGCATATTCTTGAGCCAATTCAACATCTAATCCTGGATAACCTTCATTGGGATTTTCAATATAAAATGGATCGTAAAATTCATTAACGGATACCGTTAAAGTTTTGGTTTTTTTAATTTTTTCCAGAGTTGGACTGGATTGTCCCATAAGCAATGTTGGGACAAATAGAATGGCGACCAATATTTTCCAAACAATTCGAAGGTAATTAGGGAACATCCAATTAACCTTCTTTTTGGAAATAGAAACGGCAAGGAAAAATTAAGGATTTAGTAAGACAAATTCTGTTCGTCGATTTTTTTTCGAAGGTGCTTCATCTGTTCCCTGCACCATCGGTTGTGTGGGTCCTTTTCCTTCTGTCACCAACCGGTTAGCATCAACACCTTTAGATACTAAATATTGTTTAACGGATTCAGCTCTTTCTTTTGACAAAATCATATTGTCCTCAAAAGTTCCTGTCAAATCAGTATGTCCGATGATTTTCATTTTTTGATCTGAATTTTCATGAAGGAAATCAACGATTGAATCTAAGGAAATTGATGATTCTGGTTTTAAAATAGATGAAGCTCTTTCAAAATAAACAGAATCGAGAGAAATTTTTTTTGTTTCTTCTAATTTCTTTTGCACTAAATTTTCTTGTTTAGGAACTGATGCGGTGAAAATATCAAATGATTTTCCTTCCACTCGTCGGCAGAATAGAAAGGTTTTTTTCACCTGCTGAAACACAATATAGGCTTCATCCTCAGAGGAGTTAATAGGACTTCCTAAATTCTCAACATCCTTAAATTCTTCCCCTTCTATTTTTGCCATATACAAATCAAATCCGCCAAATCCACCAGGACGGTTGGATGAGAAAAAAAGTATTTTGCCATCATCATTAAAAGCAGCAGCAATTGTTGCATGTTGGTCATTGATTGGTGAAGGCAAAAGTTTTGGTTTTGTCCACTGATTGTTTTTAATCTGACTATAATAAATTTTTGCTAAGTTTGGTTTTCCGAACGGGTAACGAGTGAATAAAAGAGTATCACCTAACAAATGCGGATTTTCTTCAATTTCCTCTGTATTGATTGGAGAAGGTAAAGCAGTAGGAACAGACCATGTTTTTCCGTTCCAATTGGAAACATACAAATCTCTCGAAATACCGACTTTACCATCTGCTAACATCACTTCAATGGAACCATCTCGATTTGATGAAAGAAGGATCATTTTCCCATCGCGAGTTATAAACGGACTCTGGTCATCAAAAGGGGAATTTAAAACACTGACTTCTTCAGGAAAATCCCATGTTCCATCTTTCTTTCGTTCTGATTTAAAAATTTCGGTATAACTGCGTTCTGATCGTTTTGAATAAAAATATAAAGTTTTTGCATCTGGGGTCATGGTTGGACCAAACTCTTGAAACTCTGAATTGATAGGGCCTTTGATCGGACTCACAACTAAAGTATCTTCACCTTCCCTTGTTTGGGCAAATACTGATGAAGCCAAAAGAGATAAAAATAAACCGATCGTCCATTGGATGAGTTTTTGTTTATGAAAAAATTGAGGGGATTGATTCGTAATACGTTTAAAAATAAAAAATGATGCGTTATTTGTAGCTCGTTTAAACGCCTTCGTTGGTAAGTTAATTCTAATTCGTTTAATTCCACATCCAAAGTTATTAACCGATTTACGTTTAATACCAGATTTAATGCTTATAATGGATTTTTGTTTTTTGATCGCAAAATCGAAATTTAGGTGAGTGAGTTGATTGGGCATTTGACACCTCGGTCATCTGCCCAAAAATTCTTATCGGATATATTGTTTTAACACATCCGGAATTTGGAAGGTTCCATCTTCTAATTGGTAGTTTTCAATCACTGCTGCCAGTGTTCGACCGATCGCAAGACCAGAACCATTCAAAGTATGGACGAGCAGGTTTTTTCCTTCCTTTGACTTGTATCGAATTTTTCCTCGTCTTGCTTGATAGTCTTTGAAGTTCGAAACAGAAGAAATTTCCATAAATCGCCCAAGTCCAGGCATCCAAACTTCGATATCATATGTTTTGGAGGAAGCACTCGACATATCTTTGCTACAAAGTAACATCACACGATACGGTAGATTTAATTTTTGCAAAATGGATTCTGCATCTTTTAACATCTTTTCGTGTTCTTCCACTGACTTCTCAGGTTCTACAAATTTAACAAGTTCGACTTTCTGGAATTGGTGAACTCGCACTAACCCACGTGTGTCTCTTCCATAAGATCCAGCTTCTCTTCTAAAACAGGATGTGTGGGCACAAACAGAGATCGGTAATTCTTTTTCTTGGATGATTTCATCGCGGTAATAATTCGTAAGAGGCACTTCTGCTGTTGGAATGAGATTCAATCCATCTTTTTCCAATCGATAAAAATCTTCGGCAAACTTAGGAAGTTGGCCAGTAGCCGTCATGGATTCGTCGTTCACAAGAACAGGTACCCACATTTCCTCATACCCATTTTCAGATGTGTGGGTATCAAGCATTAAATTCATTAATGCACGTTCTAATTTCGCACCTAATCCGTGATAAGTGTAAAATCTTGCACCAGAAAGTTTGACCCCACGCTCAAAATCAAAAATACCTAGTTTCTCACCAATATCAAAATGGGTTTTTGCCTCAAAAGAGTGTTTTTTAATCTCACCCCATTGTTTGACGAGAACATTGTCTTCTTCCGATTTCCCTTCTGGAACCGAAGGATCTAGTAAATTAGGTAGTCCCAAATTCAGTTCATGTAAAGATTCTTCTTCTTTTGAAAGTTCTTCTTCGATTGCTTTGATGCGATCTCCAACTCCTTTCATTGCATTAGATATTTCTGTGATGTCTTTCCCTTGCGATTTTTGAATTCCAATTTCTTTAGAAACTCGGTTACGTTCCGCACGGAGTTCTTCTACTTCTAATTTTAATTTTCTTTGTTTTTCAGAAACGGTTTTGATTTTTGCTTCTATGTCAGTAGAGACAACACCACGTTTTTGTAAGGTGGAAAGTAGTTCTTCTGGGTTCTGAACAATACGATTGATATCAAGCATGGTGATAGGCCTTTCTTTCTGTAAATTTTAGTGAATTTTTATAAATACGTTCTGCTACTTCTGTATTAGGTTCGGTTCTTAATGAATACATTTTCTCTAATACAAAGGGCAAATGTGAGGAATCATTTCTTTTTCCACGATGAGGCATCGGTGATAAAAACGGTGCATCTGTTTCAATCAAAATGGATTCGAGTGGAATTTTTTTGGCAGCTTCTTGGATATCGACCGCCGATTTAAAAGTAACAATTCCTGAAAAAGAAATATAATACCCAAGATCGACAAATTGTTTTGCCGCTTCATAATCATAAGTAAAACAATGGATCACTCCAAATGCTTTTGTCTTATATTCTTTTAATGCTTCATACGTATCCTGAAAAGCATCTCGTGAATGGATGACAACGGGCATTTGGTACTCTGAAGAAAAATCCAAAAACTTTCGCAATACATCATTTTGTTGGGAACGAGTGCTAGCGTCATGGTAAAGATCCACACCAATTTCACCAATCGCTGCAAACTTAGGATCATTCATTCGGGATTTGGCTAAATTTAAAATTTGTTCTGCATTGGGAAACTCATGCGTTTCCGTCGGATGACAACCAATTGAATAAGAAATTTTTAACGCATCAGTTGAATAGGTTTCTGATATACGAACAGCTTCGTTTGAACTTGGCAAATCAATACCGATTTGAACCAGTTGGTCTACTCCTGCCATTCGGGATTTCTCCAGGGTTTCTTCGATACTTTGTCCTTGTTCTCGAATTATGTCTAAGTGGCAATGTGTGTCGATCAACGAATATCCCATAAATAGCAAGATTTGTAATTTCCACTGGATGAAAATGAAAATTCAATCGAAAGATATAGTGGGTAGATTAACTTTTGTTTAAATCATCGTAGGTCTATAACGAACGTGGAAGTAAAACAAAGACTACATTTAATTTTTTACCGACTTCGGTATAAAGTCCAGGAATGGAAGCTTAAGTTGTCCCAACGTTACGAAGATTTGGACAAAAAAGGTCGTGAAAAACTGACTATTATGGTCATTCCTCATACTGACCGAAAAACCATCAACTTTGTCATCTCTTACAAAGCCATTTCTATCTTCATTGGTATCATGGTTGTGTTACTTGTCATCAGTGCGGTGAACGTTTTATCACATAGTGGATCCATCCACCAACTCACTGAACTCAATTTAACCAATAAAGACTTTATTAGACAATCATCAAAGATGAAAGAAGAGGTAAACTCTCTTCATGAAACCATCCAATACTACTATGACCGTATTTCTAATCTTTATATCAAATTAGGTGGAGATCCATCTCGTGTATCCAAAGGGATGGGTGGACAAGCGGGCCAATTCCTTGCACTCCAAGGAACACCTCAAACTGACATTACAGATGAATCCTTTCGCATTAAAGAAGACATTCATAATTTAAAATTATCTTCAGAGCTTTCTGAAGAAATCATCAAACTCATCAAAAAAAGAAAGAGCATTATCAAAAACACACCATCGATTTGGCCCACAAAAGGGTATGTATTGTTTCCCTTTGGAAAGTACATTTCACCAATTACTGGCAAAGAAGAAATCAATCGTGGTTTGGACATTGGCTCTTTCCCAGGAGCAGAGGTCATTGCTACGGCACCTGGTTTAGTGTTTGATACTGGTTACTCACCAGCGACTGGTTATTATGTAAAAATTTCCCACAGATTTGGTTGGAAAACGATCTACTCAAATTTAGATCGAATCCGTGTGAAGAAAAACGAAAAACTCTCAAAGGGTGACATTCTGGGATATGTCGGAAAATCTCCTGAAAATCCGATTTACCACCTTCATTATGAAGTACATGTTGGTACCCAAGCGTTGAATCCGTTTTCGTTTCTCAACCAAATCCAAGAATAATGTCGAATCCATCAACAGAAGAAGAATTTTTAGTTAATAGCATCATCGGAGAAGGGGCTGAATTCACTGGTGAATTTAAGTTTCCTGGCCTTATCCGTATCGATGGAAAATTCCGTGGAGTTCTAGAAACTACAGGAAAGGTCCTTATCGGAAAGTCCGGAATCGTCGATACTGATATCAAAGCACGAGTTGTGGTGGCTGGTGGAGAAATCCGCGGAAATATTTATGCAACAGAACGTGTAACACTACTTTCAAGTTGTCGATTAGAAGGGGACATTGTCACTCCTCGCCTCATCGTTGAAGAAGGTGTAGTGTTCCATGGGAAATGTACAATTAACCCCACTCGTCATTAGGCGGGTTTATGATCATCCAAAACAACAACCCTAAGTCGGTCTCGACTCAGGCAAAAAAAGGTTCCAAAGAAAAACTAAGTTCTTCCCTTGCGCCCGTCGATGAAGCCAAACAAAGTTTTTTAGAAATCTTAGAATCGATTGTCCCTTCTGGAAAAGAAGAAACAAGAGAACTGAATGAACTTTGGAAAGATTTACCTGATTTGGAAAAAGACCTAATCAAAGATCCCAATCACAAAAACCTCGAATCGTACAAAAAGCATATCAAACAAATAGCAGAACTCATTCTCAAAAAAAACTACAAAGTAATGCAAGCACCCCAACGCGGACGAAATGACCAAAAAGACGTTCGTTATGTGAAGGTAGTGGATGAAAAATTGGATCTTTTGGCTAAAACCATGTTTTCACCCAACAACAGTGCCTTTGTAATTTTGAAACAATTAGATGAAATCAGAGGTCTACTCATTGATCTAAAAGGATAATTCTTTGCAAACACCCGACCGACCTAAGTCAAAAAACCTCCGAGTCCTTTCTAAAACTTTTTCCTATTTAAAACCATACCGAATCCAAATGATCCTCTCTTCGTTTGCACTCCTTTTCACAGCGGGTGTGACATTGGGTCTTGGCCAAGGATTACGCCATTTGGTAGATGCAGGATTTTCTGCAAAATCCAAACAAGAATTAGGTTATGCTCTTGTCTTCATCATCTTAGTAGGAATCCTTCTCGCAATTGGAACTTACATTCGTCATTATACGGTTTCCTGGATCGGGGAAAGAGTCGCATCTGACATTCGTAAAGATGTGTTCAAACATATCATCTTCATCCATCCTAGTTTTTTTGAATCCAACTCTCCTGGGGAAATCCAATCCCGAATTACAACCGATACCACCCTCATCCAAACTGTAATCGGCTCTTCCGCCTCGATTGCATTACGAAATATTTTGATGTTTGTGGGTGGGATTATTTTTCTTTTTATCACCAATGCAAAACTCACAATGATAGTTCTTGTCAGTGTTCCCTTCATTGTGTTTCCCATTCTCTTTTATGGAAAACGAGTGAGAAACCTTTCCCGAAACACTCAGGATAAAATTGCAAATATAGGAACGTATGTAAGCGAATCTCTTCTCAACATCAAAATCTTACAATCCTTTCACCACCAAAAAGTAGATATCGATGTATTCTCCAAAACAGTGGAAGATGCTTTTGCCGTTGCAGTTGCCAGAATTAGACAACGGGCACTTCTCATCGGAACTGTCATTTTATTCATTCTAACTGGAATTAGTTTTATGTTATGGGTTGGTGGAACAGATGTCCTCGAAGGAAAAATCACAGGGGGAGAACTCATTGCGTTTTCCTTTTATGCAATCATGGTTGCAAACAGTGTTGGAGCCGTATCCGAAGTTCTAGGAGATTTACAAAGGGCAGCAGGTGCAACAGAAAGACTCATGGAACTTTTGTTATCCGAATCTGAAATCAAAGATCCAATTCTTGCAAAACCTATTTCAGAGGTATTCCATTCCCAAGACTCTGTAGTTTTCAAAAACGGTTCAGGGAAACAAAATGGACTTACGATCCTTTTAAAGGATTTAACATTTTCGTATCCTTCTCGTCCTGAGACAAAGGCTATCAAAGGAATCAATTTAGAAATTCCTGCCAATAAAACCACAGCACTTGTTGGACCATCAGGAGGAGGAAAGAGTACATTATTTGAACTCATCCTTCGTTTTTATGATCCAACTTCCGGTTCCATTTCCATCGGTGGAATCAACATCAAAGATTTAGAATTAGAAGACTTACGTTCCCTCATCGGATTTGTTCCCCAACAACCAATTCTATTCAGTGGAACCCTAAGAGAGAATATTGCCTATGGAAAACCGAATGCAAGTTTCGAAGAAATCCAAACAGCAGCAGAAAATGCTTATGTGATGGAATTTTTAAACCAGTTACCAGATGGTTTTGATACAAACCTGGGACACTTGGGTACTAGATTATCTGGCGGACAAAAACAAAGGATAGCAATTGCAAGGGCCATCCTCCGAAATCCAAGAATTCTTTTACTCGATGAAGCGACATCAGCGCTTGATTCAGAATCCGAACAGATGATCCAAAGAGCTTTGGATTTTTTAGTGAAAGAAAGAACAACCATTATGATAGCACATCGTCTTTCGACAGTTGTGAAATCAGATCAAATTGTTGTGATTAAGGAAGGAGAAATTGAGTCCGTTGGAACACACGACGAACTCTTACGAACAAGTGAATTGTATGAACGTTTGGCGAAATTACAATTTCACACCGAGTTGCTCTAAGATTCTTTCCATATCACTTAGGTTGGCATAGGAAAAAACAATTTTACCTTTGCCATTGGTTTCATTATGAGACACTTCTACCTTAGAACTAAATTTGTTTCTTAACTTAGTTTCCAGTTTCACAATGCTCGCATCACGTTTGTCCAATGCACTTGCTAGGGAACTGGATTTTTTTTCTGGGTTCAACAGATTGGAAACATAGTTTTCCACCTCGCGAACATTCCAACCTTCAATGATTACCTTCTGTGCGACTTCAAATTGTTTTTTAGAGTCGGGAATTGAAAGTAGGGGGCGAGCTTGTCCTTCTGAAAGTTTCCCTTCCTTTACCCAATCTTGTAGTGGTTTCGGTAATGCAAGGAGTCGGATCAAATTGGAGATGGTAGCCCGATTTTTTCCAACACGAGTGGCAAGGTCGGTTACCTTTAACCCTCGTTTGTCGATTATGGCTTGGTAAGCCAAAGCCTCATCCATTGGATTTAAATTTTCCCTTTGGATATTTTCTATCAGGGCAAGTTCCATCATATCCGCTTCGGAAAGATCACGAACGATCGCAGGTATCTTTGCAAAACCTGCAAGTTTACACGCACGCAATCTTCTTTCACCAGCTACCAAAAGGAAACCCGAACCAGATGGATTTTTTTGTACAACGATCGGTTGGATCACACCATGTTCGACAATTGTATTCGATAACTCTTGGATGGATGCGTCTGAAAATTGTTTTCTAGGTTGATGAGGGTTTGGTGCAATTTCAGAAACTTTGATTTCTCTAAGACCCGTTTGTTCGTCCTTAGAAATTTCAACATTGTTCTCATTGACTGGTATTAAATTTCCAAGTCCTCTCCCTAATACTTTTCCTTTGCCGAGTGCCATACCTTATGCCCTCCCTACAATTTCTTCCGCTAAACTTTTATAACTTTTTGCACCAACGCCATCAGGATCATAGTAGTTGATAGGTTTTCCAAAGGAAGGAGCTTCTGATAATTTTACATTACGAGGAATGACAGTTTCATAAACTTTTTCTTTGAAATAGTTTCTAACATCATCCGCAACTTGGTTTGCGAGGTTAGTTCTCTTATCATACATCGTAAGAAGAACACCTTCAAGAGCAAGAGAAGGATTCCATTGTGACTGCACTAAGGAAATGATTCTCATAAGTTGTGAAAGTCCTTCGAGTGCAAAGTACTCTGTTTGTAAAGTGATCATCACTGATTGAGAAGCACAAAGCGCATTGATGGTTAAGACACCAAGAGAAGGGGGACAATCGATTAAAATATAATCATAAGATTCTTTGATGGAAGCAAGAGCATCTTTGAGTTTGAATTCTTTTTTCTCAATTCCAAGAAAGTCTACTTCAAGTCCTGAAAGGTTAATATTCGATGGAATGATATCTAGATTTTGAACAAAAGTTTTTTGGATCGCCTCTCTTGCTGATAACTCTCCGATCATTACTTCATAAGTTGTTTTATTCAGTGATTGTACTTCTAAACCAAGTCCAGATCCTGAATTACCCTGTGGGTCTATATCAAGTAGAAGAACTTTTTTTCCCAGATCAACAAGATTGGATGCTAAGTTGATCGCAGTCGTTGTTTTTCCAACGCCGCCCTTTTGGTTACTGATCGATACGATTTTACCCATTCTTGTTTTTTGTCTCCTTTACGATTTCTTTCCAGTCACGGGGGTATCCCTTTTTCGGAAGTGAATTCTTTTGCAGTATTTTGATATGTCTCTTTCCAACAAACTCTAATTCAGGAATGGGAATTTCTTTTTTCATCACAAACCCATTATTCGAGAGAACTTCTGTTTCTTTTTCTATATCCTGATACGGTTGCGCCAGAAAGGGACATAAGATTCCTTTCTGTTTTACCATTCTTGATGTGACTTCAGCGATGTAAGGATAGGGAACCATTGCTCTAGAAGTGACCACATCAAAATTAGAATTGATCTCTTCTGTGCGCGCATAGATAAACTCAACTCGTTTTGAAACTTTAGAAAGACTTCCAGACGTGACTTCCGTTTCCAACAAAGCTAACTTTCGTTTTTGAGAATCAACTAGGAAGACATGCGGTGCTTTTTTCAAAAGGGCAAATAGGAAACCTGGCAGTCCTGGTCCTGTTCCGACATCAGCTACATTTGTTTCACGTGAAACATATCCTGTAGTTTTCAATTTCCAAACAAAGATCATCGATTCTATAATATGTCTCTCTAGAATCTTTTCCGAATCATTTCTGGAAAAGAATCCTCCTTTCTCATTATCTCGTTTTAAAAACTCATAAAAGTTTTTCAAAAGTTCCCAATCAAATTCTGGTTCAATTAATGGAAAGAGTTCGGGAATGATTGTTTGGATTTCTTCTTGGATGGTTTTTTCTGACATAATCGTATTATCGTTTTATAGAATTTCGCCGATGTCTCCTGTAGGAGAAATCATTTCCATGTTTCGAATTTTTATTTTTTTCATCATCTTATCCTTCCCAATCTTAGGTTATACTCCAGGCAAATGGTCCCACAAAGATGCCTACCTCTTTAAAAAAGTGAAAAGAGTTCCGAACAAAGAGATCGTTCGTAATGCCGAAGGCCAAGTGATTTATGTCGCAGAATATGAATACAACTCAGATGGAAAATTAATCTCCGAATTTTATTCAGACAAAGAAGGGAAGGGTGATGGTAAGACAACCTTCCGTTACACTGATGGATTGTTAACAAGTGAAGAAGTGTATGATAATGGCGGTCACCTTGTTGAACGTAAGGACTTTCAATTTAAAGGTCGTGCATTGAAAAAGATGAATGTTAAAGATGCTGAAGGTAAACTTGTAATGGTATATTCCATTGAGAGCGATGGAGAAGGAAACGTCTTTGCTGCCGAAGGTAAAAATTTAGAAACCAAAGACACTGAATCCTTTCGCTTTGAAATTGATCCGAAACGACCAAATGTACAAATCCAATATTTAACCGACGATAAGAAGAAGGGAATAGGTGAAATTCATTTCAAATTTGATTCCAAAGGAAACTTAGTCGAGAGAGAATTCTTCCAAGGCGAGAATCGTAGGGTTCACAAATTGAAATACAAAGCGGATGGAAGTTTAGAGTCCCACTCGTTTCACGTGAAACAAGGAGACAACTGGATCCTTGAGAAAACACACGTCCTTGTTTATGAGTAAGATTTGAATTATATTGAAATGGAATTTCGTTGGCTTAACAGATTATTAGGCCAACGAGAGTCTTATGAAACTAAAGAGTTCTTTCCTCTCTATCAAAACAGATCTCGAAAACAATTCATCACTTGTTGTCCTGAGGTTCGCCCCGCTTTTAACTTTGAACAATCAATTCTAAAAAATCAAAATAGAGAATTCATTGATTTTGAATCAATCAACTAAGAATCACAGCTTAGTTCAGTTCTGGTATTATCTGTTCTCGTTGGATGCACATCGAAAAAGGAGAGGTTTGGTTGTTCTTAACCTTAAAACAAATCTGAATCCCCTTTGATCAAAACTGCTCTTGAAGAATACGTTTACTTAAAACTCTAGTGAGTCCCTCTAGGCATAAAAAAACCAAGAAGGGAAACCTCCTTGGTTTATAAACTTCCATTCATTTAATAAGGAAGTGGTAATTGGGAGACAGTAAAATCACTCTATTATCTACGATCCACTAAGTGGTAGAGCAGTAGATCCACATCCGATGGATCCACACCTGAAATATGTAAGGCAGTTTCCAAATTGAGTGGTCTATGTTTTTCCAATTTAACAATCGCTTCCGTCTTCAAACCTTTCACACTTGCGTAATCAAAGTCGGTTGGAATTTGAAAGTTTAAAAACTTCTTACGGTATTCAATCGTTTCCAGTTCTCGTTTTAAATACCCTTCATACTTAACTTCCATTTCCAAAACAGCTTTCTCATCTTCATTCAAAATCGAAAGTTCAGAAACAATTGGTTCAATGTCTTTGATTTTGATATCCGAACGTTTCAAAAAAGAAGCAAGTGAATGACCAAATTTATAATTGGTGATCTGTTTTTCTTCCAGGACCTTGGTCAGTTTTTCAGAAGGTTTCATTGCCGAAACAAAAAGATGGGATTTGATTTTTTCAATTCTTGCGTAGCGATCCTTCATCTCTTTATACAAAGACTCTTCGACAAGACCCATCTCATATCCATACTGCATAAGTCTTTGGTCAGCATTGTCTTGTCTGAGAAGTAGTCGATATTCGGCACGGCTTGTGAACATTCGATAGGGATCTTCCACACCCTTGTAGACAAGATCATCCACAAGAACTCCGATGTAAGATTCACTTCGTTTGAAAAGAATTGGTTCTTCTTTTCTCACAGACCGAATCACATTATAAGCGGCAACAAGTCCTTGGGCAGCAGCTTCTTCATACCCAGTGGTTCCATTGATCTGACCTGCATGGTATAGACCCTTTACCTTTTTTGTTTCGAGAGTTGGGTTGAGTTCTGTGGGATCCACATAATCATACTCAATGGCATAACCAGGTCGCATGAGTTCTACTTCTTCTAAACCTTTAATGCTTCGAAGAAACTTCCATTGTACTTCTTCTGGTAAACTAGTGGAGACACCATTGAGATACATCTCGTTTGTTTCGTAACCTTCAGGTTCGATAAAAATTTGATGACGGTCTCGTTCTGCAAAACGAACCACTTTGTCTTCAATGGAAGGGCAATATCTTGGACCTATACTTTTGATCTGGCCTGAATACATAGGAGAGAATTCTAAGTTTTGTTTGATCAGTTCATGAGTGGTATCGTTTGTGTAAGTGATGTAACAAGGAATTTGTTTACGATCAATCTTCTTTGTGGAGAAAGAAAACGGGCGCGGGTTTTCATCGCCGTCTTGGATTTCAAGTCCATCAAAGTTGATCGAGTTTTTGTGAACGCGAGCAGGGGTTCCTGTTTTCAAACGACCCAGTCGTAATTCGAATCGTGCCAATGTGTGAGACAAACCTTTTGTGGTTGGTTCACCAATCCTTCCTGATTCTTTTTGGTAAGTTCCAATATGAATCACACTGGATAAAAATGTTCCTGTGGTCAGGATCACATGGTTTGTATAAAACGTAAACCCACGACCAGTGATGACACCAGTCACTTGGTTTCCATCCACAATCAAATCTTCAACTGTATCTTGTCTGATGGAGAGGTGTTGTAATTTTTCCAACTGGTGTTTCACCATCAGCTGGTATTGTTTTTTCTCTGCTTGTGCACGTGGTGCCCAAACGGAAGGACCTTTGGATGTATTTAACATCTTGAACTGGATCCCTGTTTGGTCGATCACTCTACCCATAAGTCCACCAAGGGCATCCACTTCACGAACCATATGCCCCTTTGCAATCCCGCCAATCGCTGGGTTACAACTCATCTGCCCAATTGTATCTAAGTTCATTGTGATGAGTAAGGTTTTGAGACCAGCTTTAGCAGAAATATAAGCGGCTTCAGTTCCAGCATGACCTGCGCCGACAACGATACAATCAAATTGGTTGGGATAAAAGGAAGGATTCATATTATGTCTTCTTAGTGTAACGATTCTTATGTCTTATGAAAAATAAGGAGAGTTAAGACCACTCTCTAGAACGATATCAAAACCATCGGCGTATGCTTCGAGAGAAAAAAAGATAAAATTCATTTTCTAATTTTGAAACTCCAGAAGATTGGAAGGATAGGAATCTCAATGGCTCAGAATTCATTTCCGTATACATACTTTGAAGGCAAAATTGTTCCGTCAGAAGACGCGAAAGTTAGTGTCCAAACCCACGCTCTCCAATATGGCACAGGTGTCTTTGGAGGAATCAGAGGTTACTACAACGAAGCAAAAAAAAATCTATATGTGTTTCGGTTAGCAGAACATTGTAAACGACTTGTGAACTCCACAAAGATCATGCAACTTCAAATCAAAATCACACCTGAAGAAATCCAATCGATCATTTTGGACCTTCTCAGAAAAAATGAAGCCAAACAAAATGTTTACTTAAGACCTTTCATTTATACTTCAGCATTACAACTTTCACCACGGTTTCATGACGTAAAAGCAGACATCACTGTGTATGCTTTAAAACTGGATGACTATTTAGATACACAAAATGGACTCACAACAATGGTGTCCTCTTGGCAACGATTCTCAGACAACCAAATCCCAACTTTATCTAAAGTAAGTGGTGGGTATGTGAACTCTGCTCTTGCTAAATCAGAAGCAGTTCAAAATGGAATGGATGAAGCAATCTTTCTTGATGCAAGAGGATTTGTATCAGAGGGTTCTGCTGAAAATTTATTCATCGTTCGTGATGGTGTGATCCATACACCAACCATTCCTTCTTCTATTCTTGAAGGGATCACACGTAGAAGTATCATACAAATTGCAAAAGATTTGGGATACCAAGTCATAGAAAGAGACATCGCAAGATCTGAACTTTATATCGCTGATGAATTGTTTTTTTCAGGTACGGGAGTGCAAGTAGCCTGGGTGAAGGAAGTGGATAGAAGAGTGATTGGAAATGGAAACATCGGTCCCATCACTAAAAAAATCCAATCTGTCTTTTTTGAAACTGTACGTGGTGAACAACCAAGTTACATGAATTGGCTCACTCCGGTGTATTAAAACAAAATGTCTGATACTTTGTTTTCATTCGGACAAGTGTCAGGCCAAGATGTTGCACTGACGTATTTAAAATCGTTTTTAAAAGACCGATCCAAAATTCCTGGTTCTATCATATTCCATGGACCTGATGGAGTAGGGAAGTGGCTTGCAGCAGAACGATTCGCAAGGCAAATTCTTTGTTTAGAAGGAACCTCTTGTGGAATCTGTGATTCATGCAGACAATTTATGCGAGGTGTGCATCCCGATTACATTCAATTTCCTCGTCGAAAAAATATTGCGATCGGAAAAGAAAAGGATCCAGAAGAGTTTACGATTCGTTGGTTACTATCAGCAAGAATTCCTTATAAACCACATACATCCGATTATCGAATCGTTTTATTTCCAGAAGCCAATCGGATCAACAATGAAGCTGAAACAACTTTATTAAAAACGTTAGAAGAACCACCACCACATACAAAATTCATTCTCATAGTCAATGACCTTCATAATTTAAAACAGACGATTGTATCTCGTTCGGTTTGTATTCCGTTTCATTATCTCCCACAAGAAGAGATTAAAAAAATCAGAAAGAATGAAATCGCGGAATCAAAATTGTATTATGGTGGATCACTCAATCCATTTGAAATTGCAGATGAGTTTTTAGAAGAATGGCATGAAAACGTAAGGGAACATTGCCATGATTCCATACTCTTATTTAAATTGGAAAATTGGGTGAGAGACCAATTAGGTGAGTTTCGTTCCAATAAAGAAGGTCTCACAGGAATTGATTTTTTAGAAATGATTTGTTTGTTATTACTCTATGAATACAGACAAAAAAACTTTGAAGCCAATATAGGTAGAATCGAAGCCATCCTCGACTTCAAATTGAAACTCCATTATGAAATTCCTGCATTAGAATATGTTCTTTTATCACAATTATTTTTACGTCTTGCAACTTAATCGAATTTAAATTGATTCAATGAATCTTTATATGAAGGAATAAAGAACACCTAACACACAACATGTGGTGAATTTCTGTCAAACAGAATAAGGGACATAATTTTTTTATTCGGTTCGACTATTTTTAACAGTTTGGAACGTTTCCCGATTTTTCATTTGAATTCTGCCTACTTGCTAAAAGTATAGTACCCGATTTCACATTTAGGGCGGAGAAACTTGGACAAACGTTGGGAAGAAATTTTAGAAGAAATATCGAAACAGATACCTCCCAAGTACTTTTCCAATTTCATTGCACCACTTCGTTTTGACAAATGGGAGAACCAAGTGGTTCACTTAATGGCTCCATCCAGCGGAATCAAACGCCATGTGGAAACTAAATACATCAGTTTCATTGAAGAAGCTGTTTACCAAGTGGTTGGTGATAAATTTAAAGTATCCATTCTTACGGAATCGGAAACATCTTCACATGTTTTAAAAGAAGTTATACAATCCAAGTTTGATGATTCCGACTCTGATCTCAATCCAGAGTATATTTTTAGTAATTATATCACTTCAGATTCCAACAAAATTGCTTTCACTGCCGCAAAAAGTGTCGTGGAACAACCTGGGAAATACAATCCATTGTATTTGTTTGGACCTGTTGGAGTTGGAAAAACCCATTTGCTTCACGCTATCGGAAATGAGATCAAAAAAAAGGATCCATGGAAAACAGTTAGGTATGTAAATAGTACCTCGTTTTTGAATGAATTCATTTTTACTGTCAGACAAAACAATCGGGAATCTTTGGAATCATTTAAGATTCGTTACCAGTCATATAATGTTTTGTTATTTGATGACATTCAGTTTTTGAATGGCGGAGCTGAAAAAACCCAAGAAGAGTTTTTTGCTCTCTTTAATTTTTTATATGATCGCAAAAGACAAATTGTAATCGCATCAGACAGACCAAGTTATGAACTCCCTCTCCATGAAAGGCTCAAATCTCGCTTTGTGCATGGATTACAAGCCGACATTAAATCCCATGATTTGGAACTTCGTAAGTCATTATTAAAATCTAATTTTTCAGAATACAATATTCCTGCTAGTGACGGATTACTCCATTGGCTCGCCGAACGATTAGAAGGTGATTCCCGTGCCCTGATTGGTATTGTAAATGATTTGGTGATGTACAAAAAAGCGTATGAGTATTTTTTACTCACCGAAGACAAAATCAAAGAAATTGCCGAAGCTCGATTTCTCACGAATAAAAAACGAATTGGGTTTAGTCCGGATATGGTCATTGATTTAGTCTGTGAAAGGACAAATGTAGCCAGAAAGGATTTACTCGGAAAAAGTAGAAAAGCTGACTTTATTCCGCCACGCCATCTTTGTATGCTCCTCCTTCACGATGTTTTGAATGTTCCAAAAGCCCAAATTGGTAGGATTTTTTCCACAACCCATTCAACAGTCATTCATGGGATCGATAAATTCAAAGAACGTAAGGCATCTGAACCGCTCTGGGAAGATCTCTTTCAGACCATCAAACACAAGATTAGTTTTCAATAAACTGTGACTAACAACGCGAAAGTCTGTCGATAAACTGTCGATAGGACATAGTTAGGACTTATGGTTCCAACTTTGTCTGCTAAACTGTTCAAAGGGACATAAATATTCACACTTGCCAAATAGAAAAAAACTGACATAATTCAATAAAAATTGAACTTTCCAGGCTTTATCGACATACTGACAGAACCAACGGAAACGACATAATATATATAAAGATATATAATATAAATAAGAAGAAGAGGAAAAATGAAATTCACTGTCAATACTACAGAATTCCTAAAAGCAATTAACTCAGTGGATGGAGTGATCTCTGTCCGAGAGATCAAGTCTGCTCTCTCAAATTTAAAAATCCAAACTGGGGAGAACGAAGTGTATTTATCTGCGACGGATTTAGAGATCGCAATCAAAACTTCTGTTCCATCCACTATCGGAGAAAAAGGGACTGCATCCCTTCCTGCAAAACAACTCTCCAGTATTTTTAAAAATTTAAACTTTGACACAAGTTTACTCACAACTACAGAACAATCTGAAAATTCAGAAACCACTATCACTGATGCTTCTGGAAAAATGGATACAAAGTTCAAAGTGAACGGTATTGATTCAGAAGATATCAAAACCATTCCAAAAGTGGAAGAATCAAGTGTGGTTGAATTCCCTTGCCAAACCATTCGAGAAATGTTTCGAAAGACTTCTTATGCAATGGCGATTGAAGAAACACGTTTTGTATTCAATGGATTATTTTTAAAACCAGATAACACGGATCTCATTGTGGTTGGAACAGATGGTAGACGATTATCTAAAATTGTTCGTAAATTTCCAAAACAATTCCCATTCAAAAATGGAGTGATCATTCCTCATAAAGCAGTTCGCGAAATGCTCAAAATGATGGAAGGAAAGGAAACAGCAAAAATTGGTTTTGTTGAAGAACAAATTTATGTTTCTTCAGGAAACGTAGAACTTCTATTCAAACTCATTGATGGAAACTTCCCTGATTACGAACAAGTGATTCCAAAACAAACGACAGAATCAGTTCGTGTGGTAAAAGCTGATTTTTTAACCTTCTTAAAACAAGCATTGATCTCTGCAGAAGAACCTTCTAAACAAATTCGTTTGGCTTTTACAAAAGGAAATGTAAACATCAGCTCTTCCAATCCTGGAACCATGATGTTTGATCACAATATGCCAATTGAATACAATGGTGAAGCAATCACTATTGCCTTTAAAGGGGATTATTTAAGTGATGTGGTAAAAGCAGTAGATGACCCTGAAGTCATATTGGAATTCACAACTTCCAGTGCACCTGTGTTGTTTAAGGATCCTTCTGACAGTGACTTTGTTTCTGTCATCATGCCAATGAAACTTTAATGTTTCTTAAGAAAATCTACATTAAGAATTTTCGTAACCACGAAGAAACACAACTCACATTCAAATCACGTCTTGTCTTTTTCATTGGAAACAATGGAGAAGGCAAAACAAACTTACTAGAATCGATCTCCCTTTTATCTTACTTAAAAAGTTTTCGTGAATCAGATCAAAACCAACTTTTACGTTGGGATACCACTGACACTTTTATCCGAGCTGAATTTGAATCAGAAGGGAATGATTTTCTTTTTGAATATGGGATTGAACACTCCTATACAAAACGAAAAAAACTAAAAGTGAATGGGGAAGAGTTTAAAAAAATTTCCGACTATGTAGGATACTTTCGTTCGATTGTGATGAGCCCACCTGATATCCTCATCATTGAAGATGGGAATGTGGAAAGGCGCCGATTTTTAGATGCATTCATTTCTTCTACAAACCGTTACTATTTAAAACAACTCATTGAATATGATCGATTGGTAAAACAACGAAATGCTGCTTTAAAAAGAGAAAATGCAAGTGATCGTGAAATTGGTATTTGGGATGAACCGATCATTGAGCATGATGCAGAAATTCGTGAGATACGAACAAAAACCATTGAAACTTTAGCAGGGTACTTCCACCAAAATCTTTTACAACTCAGTTCCGGAAAAGATCCATTTTATCTTACCTATAAACCAAATGTATCTTCGAAGGAAGAACATAGACAAAAACTATTCGATAACTTACGAAAAGACAAAGCAATAGGATACACAAGTTGTGGAAACCACCGTGACACTTTACCAATAGGATTTGATGACAAAGACTTAAGTGGTTTTGGATCCCAAGGGCAAAAACGAAGTGCGGTCATTGCTTTAAAAACAGCCTGTTTCCAAATGATTCGTGATACAACTGGTGAAGCACCCGTTCTTCTCATTGATGATATCATCAGGGAACTGGATGTAAAAAGAAGGGAATACTTTGTGAATCTAATTTCAGAATGTGGTCAGGCATTTTTTACAACCACGGATTTAGAAGGAATCAATGAGTATGTCGGAAACCTAACAGTTGATAAAGAAATATACCAAATTGAATCTGGGAAAGTGAAGGAACTCACTGAAAAATGAAAAAAGTAGAACTCTCAGAACTGTTTCAAAGTCTGGAAAAACTTGGTCTAGATCGTGAAACAGTTTTCCAAGACCAAATCCTCAAAAAACTTCGCTTACAATGGAATGAGATTGTAGGAGAAGTTTTTGGAAAACAGAGTTTTCCTAAAGGCATCGATGGAAAAAAACTGACAGTCGTTTGTCGTCATTCTATGGTCTCCCAAGAATTGGAGTTCCAAAAATCGGAACTTTTACTAAAAATCAATCGAATCACAAGCCCAGTTTTATTGGAAAAAATCCAATTCAAAACGGGAAATGAATTCCAAAATCCAAGGTCTTAAACCTTCCGTTTCCCCCCGATTTCACTTGCCCTTCGAGAGTGTTTCTAGGATACTTCCTATAGGGTATCTTAAAATTCTATGTCCAACCAAACCGATCAAAACGCCTATTCAGCCTCAAAAATCAAGATCCTAGAGGGTCTAGAGGCGGTCCGGAAACGTCCCGGAATGTACATCGGAACCCAAGATGAGTCAGGCCTCCATAAGATGGTGTATGAGGTCGTGGACAACTCCGTGGACGAAGCAATGGCTGGCCATTGTAGTGAAATTGACGTTCGTATTTTACCAGAAAATATCATTGAAGTCCGAGACAATGGACGAGGTATTCCGACTGGCATTCACCCAGACAAAGGTAAGTCGACCATTGAAGTCGTTCTTACCATTTTACATGCTGGTGGTAAGTTTGAAAACGATGCGTATAAAGTATCGGGAGGATTACACGGGGTTGGGGTTTCCGTTGTCAATGCACTCTCAACGTATTTGGAAGTGGAAGTTCACCAAGAAGGAAAACTCCATTACCAAAAATACCAAGCAGGGGTACCCATTGAAGATGTTAAAATCATCGGCGAAACAACACACCGCGGAACAGTCGTTCGCTTTAAACCAGATGATACCATCTTTACGACTGTTGATTTTTCTTTTGATACTCTTTCTGCCAGGTTTAGAGAAATTGCTTTTTTAAATAAAGGACTTCTCATTCGCATTGAAGACCAAAGAAAAGAAGAAATTGCTAAACACGAATTTAAGTTTGATGGTGGAATTGTTTCCTTTGTGGAATACATTACAGAATCAAAACACCCACTACATAAAGTATTACACTTTGTCGGTGAAAAAGAAAACGTTTGGGCAGAAATCGCTCTTCAATACTGCGACACATATAGTGAAAATATTTTCTGTTTTACCAATGCCATTAATAACAACTTAGGTGGAACACACTTAGAAGGTTTTAGAACAGCACTTACAAGAACACTCAACGATCATCTAAAGAAAGACCAAACCTTATTCAAAAAACAACCTAATGGTTTGCAAGGTGATGACATTAAAGAAGGGATATGTGCTGTGATCTCCATTAAAATTCCGCAACCTCAGTTTAACTCACAAACAAAAGAAAAGTTAGTGAATGCTGAAGTGAAAGGTTTAATGCAAACCATCACAGGTGAAGGACTTAATCGTTACTTTGAGGAAAACCCTGCGGTCATCAAAAAAATTCTCGAAAAATGTATCTTAGCATCAAAAGCAAGAGAAGCGGCAAGACGCGCACGTGACCTTACCCGTCGTAAGACAGTGTTAGAAGGTGGTGGCCTTCCTGGGAAACTTGCTGACTGTTCCGAAAAAGATCCCGAACATTGCGAACTATTCCTTGTGGAGGGGGACTCTGCGGGTGGATCTGCTAAACAAGGACGAGATCGGAATACACAAGCGATCCTTCCACTCAAAGGTAAAATCCTAAACGTTGAAAAAGCTCGTTTGGATAAAATCCTTTCGAATGAAGAAATTCGCACCCTAATCACTGTTATGGGAACCGGAATCGGTGATGATGAGTTTAATGTAGAAAAACTCCGTTATCGAAAAATCATCATCATGACAGATGCCGACGTGGACGGCTCTCATATTCGAACTTTGTTATTAACGTTTTTCTTTCGTTATATGAAACCAATCATCGAACAAGGATCTCTCTTCGTAGCACAACCTCCGTTGTATCTATTGAAGTTTGGAAAAGAGGCGGTGTATGTGTATTCAGACCGCGAAAAAGATGAAATCTTAAAATCAAGACCCAATGATAAAGTTGTGATCCAACGATACAAAGGACTTGGAGAGATGAACCCTGAACAACTTTGGGATACCACTATGGATCCAAAAGAACGTGTTATGTTACAAGTAAAACTACAAGACTTTGTGGAAGCAGAAGATACCTTCAATATTCTGATGGGTGATGAAGTTTCACCTCGTCGTCGTTTTATCGAAGCAAACTCCTACAAAGTAGCAAATTTAGATCTTTAATCGGAATTAGGAAAATCAAATGACCGAACAAAACGGCCAAGAAAACGAATCAAACAAAACCTTAGCACTCAATTTATCCGGTAGACCAGACGTAGCCGGTGCCTTAAAAGCTGGTGTCAGGGTCATTCCGGTTGAAATCGAAGACCAAATGAAGGAAGCTTACCTTGATTATGCGATGAGTGTTATCGTAGGTCGAGCTTTACCAGATGTACGTGATGGTTTGAAACCAGTACATAGACGTGTCCTTCATGCGATGAATGAAAGGGCATGGCGTTCCGATAGACCTTATGTAAAATCTGCAAAAATTGTCGGGGAAGTGATTGGTAACTATCACCCACATGGTGACTCCGCTGTTTATGAAACCATGGTCCGTATGGCACAAACATTCTCCATGCGAGAAACATTGATTGATGGTCAAGGTAACTTTGGATCTGTCGATGGGGACAATGCGGCGGCTTATCGTTATACTGAAGCACGACTCACAAAACTTGCGGAAGAATTACTCAAAGATATCGAAAAAAATACAGTTAGTTTTTCACCTAACTTCGATGATACGAGACAACAACCAGACGTATTACCAGCAAACTTTCCTAATATTTTAGTCAATGGCTCAACAGGGATTGCTGTGGGGATGGCAACCAATATCCCACCACATAACCTGAAAGAAGCGGTCAACGCAGTTATTGCGATGATTCAAAATCCGGATATCACTCTACCTGAGCTCATGAAGATTTTACCGGGCCCTGATTTCCCTACAGGTGGTATCATCATCGGTGGAGAAGGTTTGTACCAAGCCTATGCGACAGGAAAAGGGTCGATTCGAATTCGCTCCAAAGTGGAGATCATTGAAAATAACAAAGGACGCGAAATCATCGTCATTCATGAAATTCCTTATCAGGTAAATAAGAAGAACCTTCTTGAAAAAATCGGTGATCTAGTGAATGAAAAACTGATCGAAGGGATTTCTGAAATTTTAGACCTTTCTGATCGAAAGGGGATTCGTGTAGAAATACATGTTAAAAAAGACGCAAACGCACAAGTAATCCTAAACCAATTGTTCAAGTTAACACAACTACAAGTAAGTTATGGAATCACGATGCTTGCGATTTTGGACAATCGTCCCAAAATTTTCTCCTTAAAAGAAATTCTAAAATCATATGCAGAGCACAGGCGTGAAGTTGTTGTTAGACGAACTGAATTTGATTTAGATAAAGCACAAAAAAGAGCTCACATCTTAGAAGGACTCAGGATTGCTTTAGAGAATATAGATGAAGTAATCCGTATCATTCGTGCTTCAAAGGATGTAAAAGAAGCACAAAGTTCCCTCATGTCTACGTTTGCTTTATCTGAATTACAAGCGGATGCGATTTTAGAGATGCGTCTGCAAAGACTAACATCATTAGAAGTTCAAAAAATCATTGATGAATTAGAACAAGTGAGACTCCTCATTGCAGATCTAGAAGACATTTTGGCAAAACCAGAACGAGTAAAATCAATCATATGTGATGAACTTGGAAAAGTATCTCAATCCTTTGGGAATACGCGCTCTACAGAAATCAGTTTAGAGTCTTTGGAATCTTCTACATTTAATGCAGAAGATTTGATTGCAGATGAAGAAGTGGTTGTCCAACTTTCTGAAGATATGTTCATCAAACGCCTTCCAATGGATACCTTCCGCCGTCAAAAACGTGGTGGAAAGGGAGTACAAGGAATCTCAACTAAAAGAGAAGACTTTGTTAAAAAACTAAGTAGTGCGATGACTCATGATAACTTGATGTTATTTTCCAATAAGGGAAGAGCCTTCTTACTCAAAGTTTATGAATTGCCGATCGGTTCAAAAGAAGCACGTGGAAAATCATTAAAGGCTGTGATCAACCTCAATGATGATGAAACGATCACTTCGTTATTTACCTTCAGAAACTTTGATGACTCGTATCTTCTTATGGTCACCAAAGAAGGATTTGTGAAAAAAATTCAATTGGATGAATTTACAAATACCAAAAAATCAGGAATCATTGCTATTGGACTTCGAGATGGTGACGAACTCATTGATGTGATTGCCAATCCAAACAACTACGATGTGTTTATTGGTAGTAAAAATGGGCTCGCAATTCGAATGAATTTAAATGAACTCCGCTCCCAAGGTCGAACTGCATCTGGTGTCACAGCTATGAAGTTGGAAGAGGATGATGCCATTGCAGGGATTACAAAGGTAGAACCTAATACTCATTTATTCTGTATTTCAGAAAATGGATTTGGTAAACGCACTGACTTTGAAGAATTTTCTACCAAAGGTCGCGGTGGAAAAGGTATGACTTACCTCAAAATTGGCGAAAAAAATGGAAGAGCTGTTGGTATCTCTTCCGTGAAAGAAGAAGATGAATTACTTGTGATCACACAATCGGGTATGGCAATTCGAGTCGAAGTGAAAACAATTTCCATGGTAGGTAGATCTGCTATGGGAGTGAAAGTTGTAAATACAAAGGATGAAGATTTTGTAAAAGACTTTGCCGTTGTTCGAGAAACGGATTCGGAACAAGCGGAATCGTAATTAGGAATTTGTAATATGGTAAGGATTGGAAATGTAACTATCAAAGGTGATGTAGCTTTATCACCAATGGCTGGCATTTCCGATAGCCCTTACCGCCAAATTACAAGAAGGTTTGGTTCTGCATTTTCTTATACCGAGTTTGTATCAACAGAACAAATTAAAATCGGAAATGTAAAGTCTTTGGATATGTTTCGATACCAAGAAATGGAAAGGCCACTTGTTTTCCAAATTTTTGGTTCTGATTTAGATACAGTTGTAAATGCTTCTGAAATTGCAGCAGAACGAAAACCGGATATCATCGATTTGAACATGGGATGTTCTGTGGCGAAAGTATCTCATAATGGATCTGGTGCAGGTCTTTTAAAAAATGTTCGTTTGGCGGGTGCTATGATCGAAGGGATTCGAAATAGAACCGGTCTTCCTGTGACTGCTAAAATTCGATTGGGATGGGATTCTAATTCTTTAAATTATCTAGAAACAGTCAAAGTATTAGAAGGTTCTGGAGTTTCTGCAATCTCTGTACATGGAAGGACAAAGGCCATGGCATATACTGGTTTTGCAGATTGGAATGCAATTGGTGAAATCAAATCACGTGCCAAAGTACCAATTTATGGGAATGGTGATGTGAAAACGTATGCGGAAGCGATTGAAAAAAAGAAACAATTTGGTGTGGATTTGGTTCTCATCGGTAGAAAGGCAATTGGTAATCCTTGGGTTTTTGGCAATCTTCCAAAACTATTGGTTCCATGGATCGAAATTCAATCAGTGATCCTTGAACACCTCGATTTGATGTTGGACTTTTATCCATCAAATGAAGATTATGCGTTAATTTTATTTAGAAAACATTTTATAAAATATATAGAAAATACAGAATTCCCGGAAGATACAAAAAGAGAACTGCTGTCAGTTACTTCTGTGGATGAATTTAAAGATAGATTAGAATCCGTTCAAATGGATTCTAAAATTTTGGAAACAAGCGAAAACAAAAACGAGAATATAAACTGTGAAACGTTTGTAAGTCTTGTATAAGGAACCTGAAATGGCAGATTCAAAACAATCGATATTCTCCGATAGTTATAGTAAATATGGCGGAGCAAAACAAAAAAGAAAAGATGCTCGAGTGAAACTAGATGTTCCATGTACCGTTGAGTTAGTAAAAACAAAGTCGGGCCCAGTGTCTGGACACCTTTCTGATTTGGGAACAGGTGGACTTGCTTTCCAAACAACAGCAATCTTTTATGAAGGTGACCAAGTCAAAATTCAATTTTCACTCAACCAAAACCCATTAGAAATTTTAGGTACTGTTCATAGAACCGCAGGGAAAACAACATCAGTCATCTTTAAACCACTTGCAGCTTCAGAACACAAGGTAGTACAAGAGTTTATACATAAACATTACTTCGATCCAAAAGTGAAAAAGTAAAATAGAAACTTTTTCTATCGGCTAGTTTATCTAGTCTCTTTTCGAAAGAATCAATATTGATCAGGTGATCAGAGCATAAAAAAAGCCTCCTTTAAGGGAGGCTTTTTCGTAACAAAGCGCTATTGTCAGATTACTGAGCAGCAGTTGCTTTTGCTTCGAGAGCTTTTTGTCCACCTGCATATCTGAGGTAACCAACACACTGACATTCTTCCCAAGTCTCAGGCTCACCTACGTTTGCGCAGATTCCTGTTTCATTGTTTAGAGAGCAGCAGTCATAAACTCCAACACCTTTGATAATACCTTTTGATTCAGATACGATTACAGAACCAGTAGATTGACCATCGGACACACCAGAAGCTTGTTCTAAGTATTCACCTAAGATTTTTTTCAAACCATCACCAGCAACTTGTAAACGAGCTGCTTCACGGCAAGTGGATTGTTTCATCGCTACTGAATTAGCTTTGATTGCTTTGTCAGATGCACGTGCAGAAAATTTCATGTAAAGATAATCGAACTCTTTTTCTTTTCCTTTGCAGTACTCAGCAGGGCTTTGACCACGTTTTGCAGCCGCCGCGTCTGGGGCACAAGCCCAACCTTCAAAAATCCAACCATTTTTACCTACGGTCGTAGCGTCTCTTCTGCCTCCATCATTGGATCCGCAAGATACAACAAATGCGATTAGAGAGGCACATACGATAAGTGATTTCTTCATAAAGAATCTACTCCTTTTCCGAAGAATTTGATCTGATTCATAACACTTGTCAATCTTTTATCAAAGAAAACGAATCTCACTTGTAGGATAAAGATTTACATTTTCTCACAATAGACCAATTCTAATTTTATGTCTCGATTCCTATCTTTGCATGTTATTGCATCGTTGCTTATTTTTTTTGCGTTCTTCCCTAAAAATGTTTATGCGAAAGAAATTTCTATCCTGCCTGCTTATATTTCGGGAGAAGTACCACCTGTTCTCGGCTCAAAACGAGAGGCTGGTTTTGAATTGTCCCGTCTTTCGCGACATTATTTAAAACGAAATTTTTTTACTGAAATCACAGATCCAAAACTAATAGAAAATTATCTGAATGAAACCGAATGGAATGAGGAAGCGGATCTGAAAGATCAGGACTTTAATTCCTATTGTAACGAATGGGATTCTCATTTTGTTGTCCAGGATCAGATTGACTTTGGAAATCCAATCCTAGTCAAAACGGTCATATTCAATTGTAAAAATTTATCAAAACAAATCATCCAATCTAAATTAATTTCGAATTTTGTAATGGCGTATGAAAAACATAACGAAAAAAGTTTTCGATTTTTACCTCCGCGTTATTATGAGAAAAAAAGTAAAAATCCAATTTATTACGAAATCAATTTATTCATCGATGTCCATTCTTCTTATGCTTATTATAAAAAAGACATAGTCAAAAGTTTGAACTCGATGTATGACCAAGATGGTTTGTACTTGGGTGTTACATTAGTGAAAAAAGACAAAACCCTCACTATACCTCCTACCAAAGAACATGCTGAAATTAAAAAAATAATGGAAGAAACTGGGTGGCAAGGTTCAAACCAATCTGAATCAGTTTTAGGAGCATTACAAAGTTTGAAAGGTAAGTTTTCCACTGGTAAGAAGGAATCTAGAAAATTGTTCCTTTTACTTTCCTCGAGTGTAAAAGACAAATCGGGTTCTATCATTATGGCACTCAATGATCTTCGTCATATGGAAATCGAACCAATCATTTTAATTCCAAATCATTCAGATCTTTCTACTATTCGTGAATTACAAAGGATAGGGAAAGCAAGTAATTCCAGAGTTGTTGGCATTACAGACTACCAAAAAATTGGAACACAAGATGGATATGAATACTTATACTTAAATCAATTTAATGTATATTCATCGCAAGAAGAGTTACAATTCCCATTCCAATGGAATCAAAACAATATCAAAAAATACGATGCTTCCCTCGTAAGAGCTGCCGTGGATGTAGTTTCACCTTATAATCTTTATATGGCGTATGAAAAAATCAGTGATAAAAGAGTATTGGAAAAGGAAGAAATTAAAACTGATTTAGAATCCATATTAAGAACGGAATCTAACTCTGAGTTGTTAGAAAAGGATAGGTTCCAAACGGTACTTGTTGAGTCAAAAGGAGAAGCCATTTGGATCCAACTACCTTATGATGTGCAAGTATCTAAGGGAAAGGAATACCTAATCCAAACTACCTTTGTATTGGACCCATTATCAACTTGGGGGATTAAAAATGTCCCAGCAGAAACTAACTTGTTAAAAACAAATTATTCTTATCCGAAAACTTTGATGGTCAAACCTTCACAGGCAAAGAAGTTTTTAGATGTAAATAAAATTAGAGAATTTAATGGATATCTACAAGGAACAGTGAGTGTCATTAAAAAAAGGTAAGGTAAACCTAGAGTGGATAACGAAAGGTTCTGACATTGAAAAAATCAAAAAACAATGGTTAGAAATTTCGAACTCTACATTGCCTATCTTAATCGTTGGGGACAGAGGAATCGGTAAATCATTTTGGATTGAAAGAAGTTTAGAAAAAAGAAATATTCCTGATTCTTCTATTATCTCCTTTGATTTTTCCTATTCGTTTTCATTTGAACAAAACTTAGATAAAATAAAGTCTTCGAAACAGAACATAACGGTTGTATTAGATTGGTTAACAAAAGCCAAAAAAGAAGAGATTATATTGTTACAACAGTGGTGGAAAGATGAAAAATATAACGAAAAATCAAAAGTATATATGTATTGGGAAATTCATTCGGAAGAAATGGAAATCCTAAATCAAAAGAATATATATTCTGATTTTTATGAACAGTTTAAATCATTTCGTTTTGAATTACCTAATTTAAAAAAAAGAGTTTCGGAACTACCATTATTCGTTTATGAGTTTCTGTCTGAAGCGAATCAAAGTCTCAATAAAAAAATTTCAACTTTAGATGAAGATTTTTTTGTCTTTTTCAAAAACAAAATATTTAACCGGAATTATACGGAATTAAAGGATCTCATCTTTGCTTTGGTTGGATTTTCTTCCGGAAAACAACTCCATTGGAAACAGATTCCACCTCACTTCTTCGAAAATTCATTATCTGATTTGAATATCTTACCTGGCATCAGTCTGGAGCAATATGAGAAGGAGATCATAAAAGCTAACTTAATTTATACAAAAGGTAACCGAGAAAAGGCAGCGAAACTTTTGGGAATATCAGAGCGTAACTTGTATCGAAAATTACATGAATTTCAATTAGAAGATTTATCCTGAAGGATAGAAAACAAATGCATGATTTTTTGAATGAAATAGTTTTTACCTTCTTCATCTCTCAAACCTGATTTAAATTTTATATTCATCTCAATCACAATATCATAAAATTGGTCCAATAATTTATCTGTAAAATTGGCAGAGTCTGATACCAATTGACGCCTTACGAAATTTTTTCTCGCTTCTGAAAAACTAGCAGTTTTTAAAAGTTCATCCATAATAGGAATTGGAACTTCTCCGTTATGCCTTGAACGGATCACTTTAATTTTTCGGATCTCATCCAACTTATATGTAAGCCTTGTTAAAAAGTTTAATATTTCAGAATTTTGATCACTGAACTTCGTGAACTCCTTAAAAAAATCGACCTTCCTTTTTTGAATCAAAGACTCAACTAATACAGTGGTATTCAATTCATTTTGACTGAATAACACTGTATTCACATCATCGAGCGTGAATTTAGATCGATGTAAGTACTGTTTTAATTTTTTTACACTTTTGATGTAAGCGCCAACATTTGCTGGAATTCTATGTATAAATTCTTCGCTTGCGTTTTGTTCAAAATGAACTTGCTCTTGTTCACAGACTTCTTTAAAAATTTTTGGGTAATCATTTGGGTATAGAATTTTTGTTTTAAAAAAACTCAAAGTTCCCTGGAACAAATCGATTAAACTTTTAGGTACATCCTTTCCGTCATAATGGATGAGAGCGTAAATTTCATCGGAAACCGAAGTGATATTTTTTCGAAAACCAGAAGCAAAGTCTTTCCAATCATTTGTAGTTTTGGCATCCAATATGGGTTTGAAAAGAGCAGTGGCATTTTTGATGATGATTAGTTTTCTTGGGTAAAACATATCGGGAGTAAAAAGTTCTGCAAATAATTTGGCCTGTTCGCCTGATTCCGATACAATCAAAATGACTTCAAAATCACCCAAAGTTTTTTGCAATGTTTCCCTGTAGAGTTCCACTATCAGTTCGAACTCGTATGAATCCTCGCCTGCATAGGCAAAGAATTGAGGAATTTGAGCTCCGGGAGTCTTAAATAATTGGAAAAGGGAGTTATATTCTCTTGCTTGGGATTTTTTTGTTTCCATTTTCTTGAATCTGGTCTAATCTAACAACAGGACTGAGGCGATAATCATACTATGGAAATCTCAAGTAATGTGGCAAGAGTTTCAGGATTAGGAGAACCGTATATGTATGTTTCTCCTACATACAACACGCAAGCAGTGGAACAAGTGGAAGCGATCCAATCCCGCTCCTACCAGCCAAAATTTCCAAATTCCGAAACCAAAAATCAAGCTCAGGAAATCCAATCCACTCCAGAAGCCAAAGCCAGTTACAAACCTGGAAACCTAGTCAATCTTTACGCTTAAACCCAGCTTCCCACGAATGGATCCAAAGTTCGTGGCGTGCCAAAAAACTGCGAAATGGAAATCCTAACACGTTAAGATAAGATCCTTTCCACATTTTTACGGGTCCATTTTTATCCTGAATTCCGTAAGAACCAGCTTTATCAAATGGTTTGTAATCTTTAATATAGGTTTCAATTTCCGATTCTTTCCAATCTTTAAATTGGATTAAGGTCTCTTCGAAGAAAAAATTAGCTCCAGAACTATGCTTAAGAACAGCACCCGAAAAGACGGAATGTTCTTTTCCTGAAAGGTATTTTAGAATTCGAAAGGCATCTGATTCATCCACTGGTTTGTGGAGAATCTCGTTTTTATAGACAACAATCGTATCACATGCCAAATAAAGATTGTTTGGTTCAAATTGGTATCCCAGTTTAGAGTGAACCATTCGTTCTAAATATTGTAGTGGATTTTCGTTTTCATATTGAGATTCATCTATGTGTTCGGGTTGGATGAGGAATAAAATACCCAAATCAGAGAGGATTTGTTTTCTTCTAGGTGATGCCGATTTTAAAATAAACAATTTCTTGCTATTCCTTATGGGATATTGTTTAGTTAGTCCATGGTGAGTCCAAGATTTTTTACACTTCTTATAGTGGCATTCGTTTTAGTAATTGGTTGTAAGCGGGGTTATTCAGAAGACATCCAAGATTGTAATCCCATCGCAGATTATTATGAAAAGGGAACCCATTATATTCGAAGGGATTTAGTAAAAGATGATAATACACTAGACTACAAAAAACTAATGGAAGATACAAAGCCACAAGCTAGCGAATGTTATCCATCCAATCATGAGGTAAAATGAGTTTATTTGATGTAAAAGGTAAAACAATTTTAATTACAGGTGCAAGCCGTGGTATTGGTAAATCATTAGCGCTAGGATTTCGTGACGCTGGAGCCATTGTTTATGGTGCTGGTTCCAAACCAGAATCAATCAATTGGATGGAAAAAGAAGGGATCCATGGTGTTGTCTTAGATGTGAGAAGTGAAGGTTCTGCCTACGAAGTCATAGGTCAAATAAAAGCCAAACATGGCAGATTGGATACCTTAATCAATAATGCAGGTATCGCAACAAATACACCCGCATCTGGTTTTAAAGAGGATGAATTACAAAACATAGTCCAAACTAATTATGTTGGCGTTTTCAGAAATTGCCAAGCGTATTACAAACATCATAAAAAAGAAGGTGGAAATATCATCAATGTTGCATCTGTCCTAGGAATGGTTGGGAGTAAACTCGCTTCTGTATATTCAGGAACAAAAGGAGCTGTTATCACATTATCAAAAGCACTGGCAATAGAGTGGTGTAATAATGGATATCGAGTCAATGTGATTTGCCCAGGTCTCATCGATACTGATATGACAGACATGATTAAGGATAAAGAATTTATTATGAAACAAGTGTTAGCTGGAATTCCTATGGGTAGACTTGGAAAACCAGAAGATATTTTAGGTGCTGCTATTTATCTAGCTTCAGACTCTTCTTCCTATATGACAGGACAGTGCATTGTCCTTGATGGAGGATTAACTGCTCAATAGCAGAATTTTCTATGATCATTTATCTCCATCCAGAAAATCCTGAAGTTCGCAAACTCAAACAAATTTCAGAAAGGTTGAAGGATGGAGCGATTTATATTTTTCCTACAGATACAGTTTATGCGATCATTGCAGATGCTCATTCAAAGACAGCAGTGGAAAAAATTTATTCGATCAAAAAATTACCAAAAGATAAACCTCTTTCCCTCTTATGCAAAGATATTTCAATGGCATCCCATTTTATCGAATATTTGCCTAACTCTGCTTATCGTTTTATGAAACGTGTAACTCCTGGTCCATTTACATTCGTATTAAAAGCGAATAAGAATTTACCAAAACCCTCCATTGCCCATCATAAAGATAAACAGATTGGCATTCGTATTCCAGATCATATATATTTACAAGAGCTCTTAAAGATTCATGATTCTCCTCTTACCTCAACGTCGGCTTTTAGCAATGATGAATTCATAATTGATATAGATGATCTAGATTCAATCTATGGCAATCTCGTTGAAGGAATTGTGGATGGGGGAATTGTAAAAACAGAGTTATCCACCATGATCCAAATTAATGATGATTCAATAGAATTGATTCGGGCTGGTAAGGGATATGGACAAATTGAAAACGAAATTCAAAATTTAGAATGAAGCAATTCCTAATCCAGGAATTTTCCGAATGTGAGATTCAAATTCATACATTCTTTTCTCTAGATGTTTCGGTAATTTTGTTGGTAATCCAGAATTTCTGTATTTGATGATCGGAATAATTTTATAGTCTCGTGGATTTACCCATACAGGTTCACTTTCTACATTGAATATTCTTTTTTGATTTTGATCTCCAATTTCCAATACAAATGATAAAATAATTCCTCCATCCGTATATAGTCTGTTCTGCGCTGAAAGGAAGTTTCCTAAGGAATAGGCGATTAGTTTATCCTCATTCGAGTTTACATCTCGGTAAAAATCTAATTTCTGTACAACATGAGGATGGCCTCCAATGATAATATCTGCTCCAGCATCGATTCCAATATTAACCCATTTTTGTTGTGAAAGGCTTGGATTCTCTTCATACTCATTACCATAGTGATACCATAAGATGATAAAATGAACTCCCTTTTCTTTTGCGTATTTTATATCAGTTCGAATTTGATCTTCATTTAGGATGCGGACAATGCGGCCATCACGAACAGGAATTCCATTTGTAGAATAGGTATAGTTGTAGACTGCAATTTTAATTCCATTTACTTCCTGAATTAAATCTTTGCGTCTTTGGAAATCATCAAGAGAAACATAAGAACCAATTGGAATCATATTATACTCAGTTACTTTCTGGATTGTTGTGTCGATTCCGTAAGATCCTTTATCAGCTGAGTGGTTATTTGAAGTAGATAAAATATCAAAACCAGATTTTTCTAAACCTTTCAAATATCCAACAGGAGTTCCAAATCTTGGATAACCTGAATATTCATTTGATTTTTCTGTAATAGTTGTTTCTAAATTTCCAAATGTTAGATTTGCATTTTGTAAAGATTCTGCAACATATTCGAAACTTTTAAAGGAATCATATGTTTTTGTTTTCACATCAAGATAAGAAGAGATCTGAGAAGAATGGCACATTAGATCACCGACAAATTTAATTCTCACTTGCCGAATGGGCGTAAAATCTGGAAGAGTGTAGCAAGAAAGGAATGAAACTGTGAATAATAGTATGAAAGAAAAATTATTTATCTTATTTGCCATTGGAATTTATTTTATACTAACTAGTTGTAAATGGGAACAGGACTATAAACGCGCAGCATTTGTTTCCATGCAACCAGATACCGATCTGATTCTTGCACCTTATCCGTTTAATATATTTGATAGGGAAGCAAGAGACGCAATCACTCTTTCACATTATTCTAAAGAAGAAATCAAAAATATCTTAGCAGAAAATGAACTATCATGGGAGCAGCTCAATTCTGATTGGAATTTGGAAACTGAGGATGAACATTTTTCAAAGGAAGTCAATTACACTTCTCATTATACACAATACTCTTATGATACAGAAATTCCCATTTGGATTTATGGACCAAAATGGTTTGAAAATGGAGTGTATTCAGATGAAATTTTCCAACAACACATTCCAGCTATTTATGCAAAAATCTTAAATTATAAATTTATAAATCAGATACCTTTACATGCTTTTAATAAGATTTTTAAAAATACAGATGTAAAACCAGAAATCATTGTTACAATCGTCGTAGACCAAGGAGGGAGACAACTTTATAAAGCACACAAAGGTGCGTATCCATTTTTAGAATCATTGTCCTCAAACTCTGCTTATTTTAAAAAGGGAAAAGTCATTCATTTAGAATCTCATACTGCCGTAGGACATATGGCAATTGGTACTGGTACATTTCCAAAAGACGCAAAGATTTTCTCAAATGAAATTTATACTTATGTTGATGGCAAAGTGAATCATCGACCAGTTTACCAAGGAATGGATAAAAACTTTGATTTAAGCGAATTACAATCTGCGAGTTTTTCTGATGAGTGGGATCTATCTCAGAATAATCTTCCAGTCATTATTAGCCAGTGTTATGCGAATCGTGCTGCTGTTGGAATGGCTGGGCACGGTAAAGAATACAAACAAAGTGAAAGTGCAAACCAATCAGTCACTCCAGATTCTGATTATGTATATTGGCAAGATGCAAAAAAATTAGCTTGGTCAACTTATTCCAATGCGTTCCAATTACCTTTGGCTTCACAGAAATATAATCTGTATTCATTTTATTTAGAAAATAAATCTTCAATCAAGACACATTTTGATGCAAAGGATCCAATTGACTTACTTTCAAAAATTCACCATTTCCAAGCTTCTGAATTCCAGGTAAAAATGGATGGTGCTTTATTTCGAGATACAATCGAGGAAACGATATTAAAACAAAACAAACATACAGATGGAATCACTGACTTAGCATATTTAACATTAAAAGCAACGGATGCTGTTGGTCATTTGTATGGGTGGGAAACTCATGAAGCAAAACAAGTTTTACATGCAACAGATAAAGAAATTGAAACAATCTTTGAATTTTTAAAAAAACACTATGGAGATAAATTTGTTTTGTTAATTACGGCTGATCATGGTGCAGCTCCAATGCCGGAAATATCCAATGGACTCTTTTTAACCCATGAAACATTTTTTGCTAATGTGAATGAACTTTTACCTGAATCAGAAAGAAACAAAGTTTCTTTAATCAAATGGGTGACTCATTCACAAGTATCGTTAAACAAAGATTTGATGAAACAGTACAATATTAGCGAAGATATGATCATTGATAAAATTTTATCAATCAAGGTGAAAGACAGGAAATTTTTTCGGAAAATTTGGAAACGTAACGAGATACCGAATGTTTCCTTTTAGGAACCATTCGGTTTCAACATTATTTTTTCTTTACCGTAGGCTCATCCTTTTTGAAGTCTTTGAGTCTTAAAAATACTTTGATTTCTTCAAAATCTATGCGGTCCAAACTGACAGTTACAGGATCTCCTATAAAAAATATTTTTGAATACTTTTTAGAATAGAAGGAAAAATCATTTTTGATCACTACTTCAAACTCATCAGTAAACTCTGATTTATCTAGAACACCCTCAAGATTTGAAATATCAAGTTCCACAAAGATTTGAGAAGGTCTTATTCCAACTATAAAACCCTTAAATTCTTTAATTCCAGTTGATTCTAAATAACGAAATGATTTGATTTTAACGATGTCTCGTTCTGCATCCGCAGCACGTCTCTCTTCTTCAGAACAATGAAGTCCCATAACAGCAATTTCACTATCTGAATATTCTTTATCACCTTCAAGTAACGTTGCATGTAAAACTCGATGTACGATTAAATCAGGATAACGTCTGATAGGAGAAGTGAAATGGCAATAGTCTTTAAATCCCAATCCCCAATGACCAAGTGGATCTGCTCCGTAATACGCCTGCATAAAACTTCGAAGGAGTAGATAATTGAAAATTTTTCCGACGGAATTGTCTTGGATTTCTTTCACTGCCTTCATGATTTCTGAATAACTCGTATCATGGATTTGTACATTGTATCCATTGAGTTGGAGAAAATGATTTAATGTTTCTAGTTTTTCTTCATCCATTGGTTCATGAATTCGATGAAGAGTTGGAATTTTCTTTTTTCTCAAAAATTCATCCACCTTTAAGTTTGCGGATAACATGAGTTCTTCTATGAGAATATGGCTTGTAAGTCGCTCTCTATTCTCAATTCCAATTGGTTCTTTTCGTTCATTCCATGTGATAGTTGTTTCGCGAAGATTTAAATCGATTCTTCCCGTTTTCATCCTTTGTTTACGGAGTGCATCAGTGAATAAGGATACTTGGTACATCCAATTATTTGGATCTTGGGCTTTGATTTCCTCTTCCGCCATCTCATAGGTGTAACGTTGTTTTACTTTGATGATAGATTTATAAAATTTTGCATTATAAATTTCACCAGTTTTACTTGCTTCCATTTCGACAGTGAACGCCAATCGATTGGTATTAGCGACGAGACTACATAGGTCTTCTGAAAGAATTGGAGGTAACATTGGAACCACACGGTTTGCTAAATAAACCGAAGTTGCTCTTTCATATGCTTCCTTGTCTAAAGCTGATCCTTTATCTACATAATAGGAAACATCAGCAATATGAATCCAAACTCGCAGTCTATTTCCTTCATCTACAAAACTGATAGCATCATCAAAATCCTTTGCTGTGATACCATCGATAGTGACGGCATATAAATCACGTAGGTCAGTTCGACTATTCCAATCGGTGACAGTTTTCTCTGATACTTCTTCGGGAAAATCCAAAGGAATAAAATCTGGATGAACTGGATCATAATTGTATTTCATTAAGATCCTTTGTAAGTCAGAATCTTCTTTTGTATCAGATTCAAATCGTATAAAACTTACATCATAAAGGTTGTCTTGGGGTTCTGCACCTTCTTTTAGCTTAACTATCAATACATCATTGATATTGATGGCATCAAAACTGTCCTTTAAGATAGACTTAACATGTAAGACTCCCTCTTTTCCTTCGCCTAACATATCTAAGAAATTACCAAACACAAATTTGTTTGTTTTTTCTCTTACCTTCATTCGGTAGAGGATACGACCTCTTTTCAAAACTTTGGTTACTTCTGCTTCTAAACGATCTTTTTTACCAACTCCAAGAGGGATTACTTCTACTTTGTCACCTGTGATCGCAGTGTTTGTGAGTGGTCCAGGGACAAAAATTTCATTTTTGGAAGGTAAGGAAATAAAACCATCACCACGTCTTGAAATTGAAATTCGACCAGTAAGTCGAAACGGATTCGCAACAGTGAAATACTTTTTGTTTGGGATGAGTAAACCCTCTTCTTCTAGAAGGTTACAAAGTTGGTCGATGAGAAATTCGATTTCCTTTCTTGGAACTTTTTCTTTTCGTTTAAAAGATTTTACTTTTTTTGAGTTTGGGTCGGGTCGTTTGAATTCACTTGATTCGGTGAATTTTTTTTTGATCTCTTGTCTTGTGATATCTTTACCAGCTTTTTGGTCTAGGTATTCGATGATTTTTCTTTGTATTTTATAGGTATCCATAAATTCATTTTTGATCTACATATGTCCCACGGATGTAATTGGGAAGGAGCGTTAAATAAGTATAATCATTAAGTTTAGATTGTTTCATTTGTTCGAAACTATACTGCAGTATAGACGATAAATTTAGATTTGTCGCTTCAATTTTTATAGCATCTTTTGGATAAAAACTAGGCAATATTCCTGTATAGTACCAATTGTTAGGTGTCATTTTCTCAGTTTCGAGCCAGAGTCTGATTTCCTCTGGAGTTTGGTCTTTTGTTTCACTAAAAGAAACGCCATCAAAAAACTTTGTATAGTATTTCCCTTGTTTTCCATCTAAACAAATGATCGATTTTTGGTTTGTATATTGATTCGGATTCTGGAATTCAATTTGAGAATTGTTATTTTGTAATCCAATTAGATATATATGAGTAGTATCGAATCCCATTACAGGTATTTCCCATAATTGTCCTAGATCTCTCGCTGTCGTCACTGTGATTCGTATTCCAGTAAAGGATCCTGGCCCATGGGGAACAAAAATGACATCAGGTTTTTTGATTTGGGATTGAGTAAGGACCTTTTGGATCATTTCTACCAAACGATACGAAGCTTCTTTTGGTGAGGTTTCCATGATCTGGGCATGGATTTTCATTTTCGAAAATCCATCATTGGATCCAACTAAAACATGAATCCAATCTTGTGTTGTATCAAAATACAATATTTTCATACAACTTCCTCAGCCGACCATTCGATGGTGTAGGATCGATTTTCAAAGTTCTCTGATGTGATGGTGATATAAATTCGATTTTCCTTTGGGAGAAGTGGTTCGGCCTTTTGCCACCATTCAATGGCTGTTACATCTTCTTTTCCCCAGATTTCTTCAAATCCCAAATTCTCTAATTCGTCCAAAGAATGAATTCTGTATAAATCAAAATGTACCAAACGCATCTTATGCGAATCATAAATATTATAAAGTGAAAATGTAGGAGAATTGATTGAACTATTTGTTCCATAACGGGAAAACCATTCTCGAATGAATGTAGTTTTTCCCGCACCCATTTCGCCCGAAAATAGAAGGATAGGTTTTTTTCCTTGGATCAGAAAAGAATCGATGATGGTGTCCAAAGTAGAAAAAACAGGTTGTAACTCAGTTTCTCTCAATGAGAGAAAATTCGCTTTCATTGCTTAAAAAATTTCTCCACATCGAAGGAATCAAATTGGTAGGCTGTTCGACAAAATTCACATGTAATTTCGATTTTACCCATCTCATCGATGATAGAATTTGCTTCTTGTTCCCCTAGAGATGCAATGATATCAGCAACTTTATGCCTAGAACAGTCACATAAGAATTCTGGTGTCTCTTTACTGAGAACTTCCAAAGAAGAACCAATTTCTTTCTCCAGTGCTTCTAACATCGAATCAATCCCAAGATTCCAAAACGCTTCCTTTGTAATGAGTGAATTTATTTTACTTCGTAAAAAAATAAAACTTTCTTCTGTGGCATCTGGCAATGCTTCAAAGAAAACACCTTTCGCTGAAAAATCATTTCCTGGAAAGTCGAACGGTACCACATCCATTCCCACAATTGCTCGGATTTGTTCTGACTCAGTGAGGTATTTGATGAAGTTTGCTTCAAACGTATCTTCTATTAAATTGGTATAGGATTGATAGGTATCGGATTCATAGTCCCAACGGATGACTTTCATGATCCCTTGGCCCAGAATGAATTCATTCCGAATGTCCCCTTCCGCATGGGTTGTCGAATAAGCAACGGATTTCATTTTTCCATAACGATCACTATAAGCTAATGCTTGTTTATTGGATTCATCTTTCCATTGGATGCTGACTTTCTGTTGGTTCTTCGTCATTTCGGCGAGGAATAAGGCTCCCATCATGGTTTTGGATAAAAAAACAGACATTTCTTTGTTAAGAGAATGTAGGAACATTGGTTCTTTGGCAGTTTCGGTTAGATTTACAATGGTAAATCGGTAATGATGAGTATTGGAGATTCCTAAAATAACTTGGTCAGACATTATTTGATTGAAAGGGGTGTTTTCTGATTCAGTCTGTGTCACAAGATAGATTCTGCAATCGCAAAAAGGAAAAATATGATCTTTGGAGCCTGTTATTACCCAGAACAATGGAACCCTAAGGACTGGGACGAAGACCTTAAAATCATGAAAGAAATGGGTCTTTCATCGGTTCGCCTCGCAGAATTTGCTTGGGGGATGATGGAACCCAAAGAAGGGAAATTTGATTTTTCCTTGTTTGATGCAGTTTTAGAAAAAATTCAAAGATATGGTATGACTGCCATCTTAGGCACACCTACGGCAACGTTTCCACCATGGTTGTACCAAAAATTTCCAGAAATTGTCCAAGTATCAAAAGATGGAATTGTTCGTGGGATAGGTACAAGACGCCAAGCTTGTTTTTCATCACCTGCCTATAAAAAAGCGACAGAAAGAATTGTCACTGCGATGGCTAAACATTTTGGAAACCATCCTGCAGTTGTTGGTTGGCAAATTGACAATGAACCTGGCCATGAGGGTTCCGATGTTGACTACTCTCCATTGGCTGAAAAAAATTTTAGAACGTGGTTAAAACAAAAATATAAGACTTTGGAATCGCTTAACAAACGTTGGGGGAATATTTTCTGGGGTGTGATTTATTCAGACTGGAACCAAATCCCTCTCCCAGGCGCACATGTAGCGAGTAATTTTAATCCTGCGATGATCCAAGATTATTATCGCTTCCAATCCGACGAATTGGTGTCTTATATCCATTTCCAAGCAGAGATCCTTCGTAAGTACAGCAAAGGTAAACCACTCACTACCAATTTATACCCGTCACCTTTTTTACCTGTAACAGACATGTACGAAATGTTCAAAAAACTAGACTATGTTTCGTGGGACAATTATCCTGTTTGGGGGAACCAACAAGAACCATACCCTCATCCTTTGGTGACTGCCACACAACAATATTCTCGAGGACTTAAAAACAAACCATATACAGTGATGGAACAATTCTCTGGTGTGCAAGGCCATGATACGTTAGGTTATCTACCACCTCCTGGTCAAATTGGACTTTGGTTAACACAAGCGATTGTCAATGGTGCCAATCAAATTTATTTTTTTCGTTACCGCACTGCAAGGTTTGGACAAGAACAATTATGTTATGGAATTTTAGATCATGGGAAACGCAAAACTTCCAAATACTATGAACTCAAACAAACCATAGAAGATATCAAAGAATTTGCGGAAGATGTTGCCGATTCACCTTACCCAGCAACGGTTGCGATCCTACATGATATTGAAAATTCAAGAAATTATAAACACCAACCATTAAGTGATGGCCTTCGTTTTGCTCCAGTTCCATTTGCTCAAGTGGGATATGATATAGAACTTGCTACTTGGTTTGCTGGAACGAATGTGTTAAATGTAAATGCACATTCATTACCAATTCATGCTGATATGGATTGGTCAAATTACAAAGTTCTCACACTTCCTCTTTATACAATGTTCGATCCTAAGATTGTTGAGAAATTAAAATCCTATGTGAACCAAGGTGGAACATTGGTTTTAGGGTATCGATCGGGAATAAAGGATAAAGACCACTGGATGGTAGAAGAACCTGTTCCTGGTGTGTTTGCTGAGATGGCAGGAGTAGAAGTATTCCAATTTGAAGCGCCTGCCACAACTAAGGTAGGAATTCGAATGGGATTTTGGCCATTAAAAGGATCCAAATTTTGCGAAATTTTGGAACCAAGAACGGCAAAAGTTTTAGCACGTTACCGTGACAAAAAGAAATTCTATTCAGGAAAACCAGCCATCACAGTGAATCAATTTGGAAAAGGAAAGGTCTATTATGTAGGAACTTCCTTAACACCTGAAAGTTTTGTCCTTCTCTATCGTCGGATTCTGAAAGATGCAGGAGTTCGATTTGGTTTACTTGGTTCCACAATTGAAAGGCATATCCGAGAGGGAAAACGTTTTAATTATGAAATCACTATGAACCATTCGAATCAATATAAATTGGCTGGTTTATCTATCTTAAAACCTTTTGGATATAAAATCAAAAAAATTGAAAAATAGAATCATATTTGAAAACGAGAAATGAAAGTACAAGATTATAGATCCATCAATCGAATGTTGGGAGATGTTTCAGGAAAAAATAAAGTCGGGGATGTTTATGTAGATAATTTACATTCACCTTACATTCAATTTTCTGATCGTTTTACAATCCATGGAACATCAATCACGGAACCTGAGTATGGTGATATCAAGGATTTTGTTCAAACTGTGATTAAATTTTTACCAGAAGCAGTTGAAGGTACAAGTTTGTTACCTGAACCGAGGCCAAAACGCGAAACTGGAAAATTGTTTTTTGTCAGACCAATGATGTTTGGTGCTTACCAGTTTTTATATGTATTTTCTGTTGATATGTTGTATTTGGGTGGTGCCAAATCAGAAGAAATCAAAAGAGCTGGTTCTCAAAATATGACACCAACGATTGTAACAGATCGATTGTATTTTCAGGTTAAAGTTATACCGATCAAAACGCTCAAGGAAGAGGGAGAAAACGTTCTTGATTTTGAAGCGAAACGATTCCAAGGAGGAGAGTTTCGTGTTGAATCGGAAAGAGACGAAAACAAACCAATTCGGAAATTTTCTGAAATTTTTGATGAAATCGACTTTTCTGATACCGAATCAAAAATCAGAGAAGAGTTAGGAATCACGACAGACATTTGGAAATTGGGAAGGATTTATAGTCCTATTGGTATTGATTACCTTTCTCTTTCGTTACGTTTTTTAAATCCAAGTCTTCCAAAGACAATTTACCAATTTAAGAAATTTTATCAAATCTTAGAAAATACAAACCAAACCATTCCAGAAGAAACACTAAAATCTTTTCATGAATATCTTTCTTCCTTCGAGGTTGAAAGAACCGTTTCTAAGTCTGGGAATATTTTATGGAAAGTGAATCAAAAATTAACCGATAATGGATAAGTAATTACAATGGGTATCTCTTCACCAACGATCAATTTCCCTGTCGATGAGACAATCAAACGCATCGAGTATGTTAAAGCAAATGCCATGGGAATCATCCATGAAGCTAAAAAAATCCAAAGAGAAGTTTCTGCTATTAGATCAGATACAGATGCAGATGAAAAAGAAAGAATAGATGCCGCAGATGGAAAGTTAGGTGATATTCTCATTCGATTTTTACAGAAATCATTTCCTAAAGATGGAATTGTTTGCGAAGACAAACCACCTATTGATGGTGGTGAGTTTAAATGGGTTCTCGATCCTGTGGATGGTTCCATGAATTTTGTAAGGGGCCTTCCTCTTTATGCCATTTCTTTTGGTTTGGAACACAGAGACACACCGGTCGGTGGAGTGGTGATTGTCCCACCTCAAGAATCTGTGTATTCCGCTGTGATGGGAGAAGGTGCCTTTAAAAATGGCGAACCAATTGTCACATCACGAGTTTCGGAACTCAATCGTGCTATTTTTTCTCCCAACCTTCCTACCAAAAGAGCCCATATGATCCAAGAGATTATGGCTGATTTGTCGGGATTTTTGACCTATGCACGTTCCTTTCGCCGAACTGGTTCCTTTGTTTTGGATGTATGTTTCATTGCAGAGGGAGTTATGGATGCCATTTGGGAAAAAACAGTGAAACATTGGGACGTTTCAGCGATCTCTGTCATTTTATCAGAAGCAGGTGGGAAATTAACTGACTTAAATGGAGTTCATTACTATACAGGACTTCCTGAGTTAGTAGCATCCAACGGGGTATTACACTCAGAAATTTTAAATTTATTGAAGACAGTTCGTTCTACCGTCAGTCGAAATTGATAGAGAGAATGATTAGAATCATTCTACTTTTTTAGTTTACGATTTGCTTTTGTGAATGAGACTAGAGACAAAATACAAATACACTTAGATCCATCAGGAGACCACCATGGAACATAAACTCCCAGAACTTCCTTATGCAAAGGATGCACTCGCTCCCCATATTTCAGCAGAAACTCTTGAGTTTCATTATGGAAAACACCACCAAACTTACATTACCAATTTAAATAACCTCATCAAAGGTACAGAATTCGAAAATGTTAGTTTAGAAGACATCGTGAAAAAATCCACAGGTGGTATTTTTAACAATGCTGCGCAAGTTTGGAACCATACTTTCTACTGGCATTCTCTTTCTCCAAACGGTGGAGGAGCACCCAAAGGGGCAGTAGCTGACCTCATCACAAAATCCTTTGGATCTTTTGATGCATTCAAAGAAAAGTTCACACAATCTGCTGTGACAAACTTTGGTTCTGGTTGGACATGGCTCGTGAAAAAAGGCGATGGTCTTGAAATCGTGAATACAAGCAATGCTGGTAGCCCTTTGAAAGATGGACTGCAAGCACTTCTTACAATCGATGTTTGGGAACACGCATACTACATTGATTTCCGAAATGCTCGTCCAAAATATGTGGAAGCATTCTGGAATTTGGTAAATTGGGATTTCGCAAACAAAAATCTATAAATTCAGGATTCTCATCCTAAGCCAGAAAAGGCAGGTTCCGGAATCCGGCTCCTGCCTTTTTTATTTCTAAAATTGATTCAAAATGAATCTTGGTAACAAACATTGAGTACACTATGAGCCATTCACTTCCGAAAATCTCCATTCCTAAAAAACCCAATTACACTTCTTTAAGTTTGCCGGAAGGGATCGAGTTTTGGGAACTCTTTCGGGAGATTGAAGAGAAATACGAGAATTGTTTTCTTTTGGAATCGGCTGGTGATAACCAATATGACTCAAGGTATTCTGTCATTGGGTTTGACCCTTCCCATCTGATCAAAGGAGAACCTGGAGTTCTCGAAATTGATGGGGAACCATACAAGGTGGAAAATCCCTATTTTGCTCTTCGAAACATTACAGATTATAATTCATTAAGCATCAGTTATGCGGGAGGACTAGTTGGATACTTGGGTTACCAAAGTATGCAGTTTTTTGAGCCCAAATTACAGTTAAAACCACATCCTGATTTCCCCGCGATGATCTTCGGGATGTATTTAGATGGTTTAATTTATGATAAATTTACAGGTGAACTCATCTATTTTGATAATGGGAACAATCGCATTGACCTTGTTAAGTCAATCCTTGGCTCATTAGAAAAACCAGTTACTAAAAAACCAAAAGCAAAAGTTTCCATTGTAAGTGATGGTCTTTCCAAAGATGTCCACAAACAAATGGTAGAAGAAGCATTAGAGGAAGTGAAAGCAGGAAATACTTTCCAATGCCAAATTGGTTTTGAAGAAACATATTCAGTAGAAGGGAATCCACTAGCCATTTACGAAACCCTTCGAGAAATCAATCCATCACCTCATATGTATTATGTGAAGTTTGGTAAACGAGTGATTCTTGGTGCAAGTCCGGAATTATTATTCCGATTGAGACAAGGGGAAATGGAATCTTTCCCTCTTGCTGGCACCACTAAACGTGGCAAAGATGCAAAGGAAGATACTATCCTTGCAAGAAAACTTTTAACGGATCCGAAGGAAATTGCAGAACATAATATGTTGATCGATCTCCATCGGAATGATATTGGTCGAGTTGCAAAATTTGGAACTGTAAAAGTGAGAAGAAGATTTGATATCAAACGTTTCTCACATGTACAACATATCTCAAGTGAAGTAGTCGGTATTTTATCTTCGAAGGAAGATATGTTCTCTGGTCTTGCATCATCCTTTCCAGCTGGGACCTTATCTGGTGCTCCCAAAATAGAGTCCATGAAAATCATTGAACGAATTGAAAAATCACCACGCGGGCCTTATGGTGGAGCAGTGGGAAGTTTTGGGTTTAATGGTGACTGTACATTTGCCATTCCAATCAGAAGTTTTTTCGTAAATGATGGAAAAGGTTTTGTGAGAGCTTCAGGTGGAATCGTGTATGATTCCAAACCTGAGGATGAATACCAAGAAATTATCAATAAAATGGCATCCGTTCGTAAGGCTTTAGATTTACACAAAGATCCAATTCCTACTGAAACAAAAGGAAAAGGGTAGGGTAACACAAATGAAAGTTCTTATCTTAGACAATTACGATTCCTTTACTTATAATTTATACCAAATCATTGGCGAAATTTTAGAAGAAAGAGAAACTCCATTTCGTTTGGATGTGGTTCGTAATGATGAAAAATCATTTTCAGAAATCAAACAGGCTAACTATGATAAGATTATCATATCCCCTGGTCCAGGTCATCCAGCAGACCCAGCTTATTTTGGAGTGAGTGCTGATATTTTAAAAGAATTAGGAAAAACAACACCTATATTAGGAATTTGTTTGGGCATGCAGGGAATGGCAACAGTGTTTGGTGGAGAAGTGGTCCGTGCAAATGTTGCAATGCATGGAAAATTATCACCGATTGAGCATAATGGTAAGGGTGTATTTTCAGGTCTCACACAGAATATTGAAATTATGAGATACCATTCACTAGTGGCAAAAGAATCTTCTTTACCAAAAGATTTGGAAGTGACGGCACGTGTTTCTTCAGGTGAAGGAAAAGGTGAGATTATGGGATTACGCCACAAAACCTTTAAAATAGAAGGGGTGCAGTTCCATCCAGAATCCTTTGGGTCTGAAGAAGGCAAAGAACTACTTCGAAATTTTATTAACGGAAGATAATCTAAAAATACGAGACTTGAAACTCAAAATTCAGTTTCGTTTATTTGAGATCACCTAACATTGCTTCTTCCCAAGAAGCAAAAAAATCAAAATCATTACTTGCTTTTTGTGAATCATCATTTCCAAACAGCGAAAACTTTTTACGTTTAATTTCATTGTAAGTGGTAATTGTGTTTAATTGACCCTGTTTCGTTTTCTCAAACTTAGCATGTAATTGTGATCCACCTTTGCCTTGGGTACCTTGTATGAGTAGTGTAAAGAATTCATCAAAGTATTCATCCATATTTCCTGGGATAAAAAAATTAACGAATCCTTGAGGGATTACATAGAAAAAGTTACCATTGATTTCTTTTTTCCCAATTCTTAAAAAATTTCCGTGTAGGGTATCCACGTTTTTTTCAATTAAGGTTTTGAGTCTGTATTCTAAATTATCAATTTTTAATGTGATCCCAAAGGAACGAATTTCAATATCACCTAAGAAGTGAATTTCATGAGGCGAAAGAAAATAATCCTTAGGTGGGTTCACTGGGAAATGGAATATTAAAGTTTTTCCTTGGTTTGTAATTTTGAGTCGATGGGATGGATTTCCTTTATCCCAAATCATGATATTAAATTTAGTTTTTTCTAACCTACTGCCTGTTCGTTGGTAGAATCCTGGAAATTTAGATTTTGTGGTTTCATTCAATGTAAATTCTAAAGTTTGCCATTCGGCAGTTTCTGTTGTATGGCAATACATTACGCTACAAAGGAATTGTAAATTTTTTGAATTCGATTTTAAATCCTGATACGCATTATGATCATTTACTAATAAAACAAATTCATTCAACCATTTGAAAAAATCTCTTGGTTGGTAACCATTCAGTTTATGAATGATTTTTCGATCTACTGCGTAAATTTCCTTTTCATCCCAAGATTTTGGTGTAAAAGTTACATTGGCATAATAATCGTAATTTTTAGAATCAAATTCATACCATCTAAGATTCCAATTTTGATTTTGGTCTTTTTTTCCCGTAAGAGTGACCATTGGAAATCCATCGGAATTTTTTAATAGTTGGGATTCATTGTCGTCTGATAAAGATCCAGCAAGTGCAGCAAAAAGAATCTCATTTTTTGCAGTGGATTTAATCGATTTTTGTAAATGATCATAACCTGTCCAAAATTGGTATTGGTCTAGATTTTTATGAAGGCAATTTTGAGAACTTAAACAAATGAAAATAAGAGTAAAAAATAATGGGAGACTAAATTTCTTTTTTAAGAATTTCATATACTTCCTGGATCAGTGTTTCTTCAATTTGAGTTTGGTATGAAGAAGAGATGAGTTTTCCTGATTTATTATAAATGCGAATGTAAACCTCTCCCTTTGACAAACCATTTGTAAGTTGTCCTTTCCTATCTAACAGAATATTTTCATATTGTTTGTGTTTAGACTCTTCTATGTAGTCTTCAACAATTTTGTTGGATTCTTTTAGGTCCAGATAGAGCAAAAAATTGACTTTGTTACTGTCTTTCCAAAGTAAATTTTGCATTTTCCAGTAGAGTTTTCGCCCTTGTTTCCTGCATACTTCCACATCACGCAAAAAACATCCCATCAGAACAATGGGCTTTCCTTTGACGGAACTGTCAGAATACGATTGCCCGTATTGATCCTTCATTTGAAATTGTGGTATGGAATCTGCATTGATTGGAAGAAAGAACAAGAGCAAAAATAGAAGGATCAAACTTTTTTGCACTTTCAAAATATCGTTCATAAATCTATTAACGGCAAGTTCAAAATTAACTTTTGTTTTGTTTTTACTAATATTGAACATAACTTGTTCCCAATTCCAACAAAAAATCAAATTGATTGATTCCACAGCTTCCATTGCCTTTTTTGAAGTTGAGGAAGAGGATTGGAGACATTTATTTCCAACACAATTGAGCCAATTAAAATTAAGCAGTGCCCATTTAAGAGATCTACCCAAAATTTTGTCATCAATTCATTTCAAACGAGGGGTTTTGGCTTACGAAGATTGGGACCACTTAGTTCCCGAGTCTTACTTATCAGAAATAGAACGATTTGTTCAAAAAGTAGCGGAACAAGAACAGAAAAAAGTTTACTTATGTATTTTCAAAATTGATGATCTTTTGTCTCCGAACGTAAAAATATTAAAAACCAGTTTTTACATTATGGGTACAGAAAATGGAATTGTGATTTTATTCCAAGAAATCAATACCAATATCACTTTCCCTACTCAATATTCCTTTGAAGATTGGGTGATTTTCCAACCAAGACCAATCAAACCAATTTATAAACCAGAATTATGGCTCAAAAATAAAGATTCCATAAGTTTATACCGGGAACAAACTCAAATTAAAAATCAAATTTATGGAAATGTAATTGTTTATAAAAATTCAGAGATTATGCCGAATCCACCTATTTATCGTTATCCGAAAGAAGAGGATGTAACTCCCATTCCACAAGAGAATTGGAAATCCGTTCCAGATAAATTAAAAACTTTGGAAGAGATGAGGAAAAATAAATTGATTACGGATGAAGAGTACCAAAAGAAAAAATCAGAATTACTTAAAGAATTTTAGATTCCATCTCCATGAATGAATTCTTGCAAAAACAAATCATCTTCCGGGGGATTAGAACTAGATTTTTCCAATAATTGTTGTTTCTCGTAAAGTTTGTTTATCAATTGTTGTTGGGTTTCCACTTTCTCAAGTAGTACAGAAAAAACTTTTGCAATAGGGTCTGGCATTTGGTTGTGCTCTAGCATTTGTTCCATGCTATCCGATGTGCCATCTCCAGCTTTTACAACTTTACCTGGAATACCAACTACAGTGCATCCTGCAGGAACATTTCGCATCACAACGGAACCAGCACCAACTCGAACATGGTCTTCTACGGTGATGTTACCGAGAATTTTTGCTCCAGCTCCAATCACTACGTTTTTCCCTATTGTTGGGTGACGTTTGCCTGTTTCCTTACCAGTTCCTCCTAAGGTCACTCCTTGGAAGATTAAGGATCCAGATCCGATGATGGCTGTTTCTCCAATGACAACGCCTGCTCCATGGTCAATGAAAACGCCTGGTGCGATTTTTGCTCCTGGATGGATGTCAATTCCAGTGAGAAAACGACTCAAATAATTGAAGAGTCTAGGAATGATAGGAAGTCTTATACGATATAGAAGATGCGCTAATTTATGTAACCAAAGTGCATGCAAACCTGGGTAACAAAGTACGATTTCAAGATACGATTTTGCCGCTGGGTCAAATTTTTTTATAATTTTTATATTTTCAAACATCGAATTGTTGGAGTAAAACTAATCCTTAGACAGTTCTAAGTTTCCTAAAAGAAAGTGGAACAATATTTTTCTGATACTTCCCTTCACTTTCCAATTCTGTTTCTCTGTTTTTTGTCGGAAACTAATTGATTCTTTGCGTATTTTCGATCGAATGAATTATAAATTTATTTTTAGGTGATTCGGCCTTGGAATCCAATAAAACAACACACATTCTATTATTCTTTCTTACATTTCTCTCACTCACTTATTCGGATATTTTTTTGAATCCAGAGATTCCACAAACATTAGAGAATTATAAACTGTATTTTTTTGAAAATTGGCCCTATTCAGTATCCTTATTATTTATATTATTAGCTCATGAAATGGGCCATTATTTACCTGCAAGGTATTATGGAGTCAGAGCAAGTTTGCCTTATTTTATCCCTTTACCATTTGGTCCAATTGGAACCATGGGTGCTGTGATCAAAATCAACGACCAAATCCCAAATAAAAAAGTTTTGTTTGATATTGGAGTGGGAGGGCCGGCGGTGAGTTTAGTTCTTTCTATTGTCGTTTGGATCATTGGTATTTCAATTTCAAAAGTTGTGGAGATACCTACTGATTTTAATCGTTCAGGTTTTCTAATTTTCGGAGACAGTGCTTTCACATATTTTTCCTCACAATGGATTCTAGGACCCATTGATTTTGCTACGACGGATATCCAAGCTCATCCTTTGGCGAAAGCAGGATGGGTGGGTCTTCTTGTAACTGCGATTAATTTGCTTCCTTTTGGTCAGCTGGATGGTGGTCATGTCATTTATTCAATGTTTGGTGAATCTTATCGAAAATGGATTCATGTACTATTTGGATTTTTTTTGATTTTTGCCCTCGTTCACTTCACCTGGTTAATTTGGGGATTTCTAATTTATTATGTGTTAAAGGTTGAACATCCATTCATAAAAGATGCAATGAATGGAATTGGTAAAACTCGATTCCTGTTTGGTATTTTGATACTAGTATCTTTCCTAGTTATTTTCGTTCCAAAACCAATGACAATCGTTTCAGCATATGATAATCCTACTTTACTCGATGATCTATTTCGTCTGATAGTTAAGACAGTAGGTATAAGCGATTGAAACGTATTTGGATTTTATTATTCATTTTTACATTACCATTATTCGCACAAGAAAGTAAAGAATACAAGCTTTCTGATAAAGCGTATGGTTTAGCTTGGGATGGTGTAAATTTTTGGTACATAGATACAAATCGACGAGCAATCATTAAGATCAATGAAATAGGTGAACAAGAGATTTATAATCTAGGATTGGCGAATTTAAGAGGGATTAGTTTTGATTCTAGAGAAGGAAAAATATTAGTCGTAGCTCCAAAACAAATATTAAAATTAGATCCAAACTCAGGTGGGATCACTGATAAAATTTCAATACCGTTAGCAAACGTAGCAGGAATTGCAAGTGTAGGAAATTATTATTATATTTTGGATTTAGATTCAGGTAAGGTGCAGATTTATGATCAGTCCACTTCTTTATTAATCGGTGGATTTTTTACGGATCGCACACGACCAAGAGATATTTGTTACGGTAGAGATTCATTATGGATCTCTGATTCCGCAGATAACAGTATTTATCGATATGATACCAAAACCGGAAAAATTACTGGTTCCATTAAAACCAATTTGCGTTCGGTAAGAGGTGTGTTACTCAGTGGATCAAAACTCTGGGTTGTAGATCGAGAAAACAAAGAAATCAAAAACATTCCATTCATTGAAACAGAACGGTTCATCGCTTCAGGAGAAGAAGAATTTAATCTTGAAGTAACATTAAAGTTCAAACTTGATTCAGTATCATTATCAAAAGCCCAAATTGCTATTTTACACCCACCTTCCAATGAACAACAACGGATAAGGGGTGTTAAATTCACGGACTCTTCTTATGCACCTTACTTCATTCAAAGAAACAGAGTTCATTTAAAAAAATTATCCATTGAAGATTTACCAGGTGAGCAGATCGTAAAATATAAATTTTCATCTAAAAACCAATTTATCAAATACTATGTAACAGATGATTATTTAGATAAAGAAGCAACGTATCCAGGTGATGTAACACCATTTTACGAGAAACCACAGGAAGATATTAAATTACTTCCAAGAGACTATTTAGATTTAATTTACCAAACTAGACAAATTAGTGTTAGCATTAGTGATTTCAAAGAGAAAATGAAGGAAAATGGTATCCCTGTTCAATCTTTCCGAATGATTCGATTCGATAAAGGAAAACCAAAATCCATTCAAGATTCATTGTCTGTATTTTTATTAGGTTATGGATGGATTCCAATTGCTGATTTAGGATTAGGAAGTAATACCGATAAACGATACTTTGAGAAAAAAGAAACGGATTTGATCTTATACCAAAGTTTAAATTTGAAAAATTCGATATCTCCAGTATACTTTCGTAAAGATTCAAATTCGGAATGGGAGAATTTACCTGCAGAAATTACTTATAAAATTAAGTAAAATTGTCTTAGTTTTCTTTTTCTCATGTTCGGTTCTCCAAACGTCTATCCCTTTCTTAGTAAAGGAGGTAGACACCTCTCAGGAGAAGAAATTTAAAGAACTAATAGAAACAACTTGGATCCAATTTCCAAAGATTGGATTGTATTGTGAAAAAGAAATATCCTATCATAAAATTTTCTGCAAACTACAAACTATAATCAGTTTAAAAAAACTTTCTGAATATTTAGGAATTCAAATTTTCTTAGATGGACCTCATTCTAAGTATTATTTGGAACTAAATGATCAGTACCAATTTGGACATTATAATCCAGAATTTCCCAGAAGAATTAGGAATTTGTTTTTACCTGCAAAAACCCAACCTAAGTTTTTACAATTAACAAAACCGGTTTATGATAGTTGGTTCAAACAAACAGCTCGTGATTTTTTCATTGTTTACCAAAAATTAGATTCAAATCCTAAATTTTTCAGAAAGGAAGCAGATCGTTATTTAGTGTTAGTTGAAGAATCCAGGTTAGATCCTTATTATTTGGATCGTTTTATCCTTTTTTTATACCCTGCTTACACTGATAACGAAGATCCAGAAGAAGCAGCCAAGTTTTCTATTTTTACTGGTGATGAGAGTATGGATTCTCAAATTGTAAAGGAACTTGTAGGATTTTGGATTCGCAGAAAGGCAGATGGCACTGATACAGAATTTATATTGGGTTTAGTTGATCTAATCAAACTGTATGATCCAGAGTTTTATGAATTCCGGATCAGTTTGAAGAACAACCCAACCAAAAATTAATATCTACGATAATAATTCTTTTACAGCATCTATTACGTCTTTTTCATCTGTTTTTGTCATTCCTGCAAACAATGGTAATGAAACTGATTTATCATACATCTGACATGCGTTAGGATATTCTTTTCTTTGGAATCCAAACGTCTTTTTATAATAAGGATGTTCAAAGATAGGAATAAAATGTAAACTTGTTCCGATATTTCTTTCTTTCAATTCTTCAACTAATGTATCTCGGCCAATTTTTGCCAATTTCGGATCAATTTCGATTCGATACAGATGCCAACTATGAATCCCGTTTTCATCTTCTTTAGGTAGTTTGACTCCCTTTAGTCCAGAAAATTCAACATTATAATGTTTTGCGATTTCAGTCCTTCGTTCCCAGAATCCATGTGATTCCTTAAGTTGTACGACACCAAGTGCAGCTGCAATATCGGTCATGTTATATTTATAACCAGCATCCACGACTTCATAATACCAACCAGGTCGATTAAATGCATCACGGTTAATTCCATGCAAACGCATCCTACGAATTCGGTCGGCAAACTCCTTATGATCTGTGGTGATCATTCCACCTTCGCCAGTGGTAATGCCTTTTGTAGCATAAAAACTAAAAACAGTAAAATCACCCCAGGTTCCAATCATTTTGTTTTTATGAACCGCTGGGAAAGCATGTGCAGCATCTTCAATCACATAGAGATTGTATTTTTTTGCAATGCCTAGAATGGCTTCCATATCACATGTATAACCAGCTAAGTGTACGGGTAAGATTGCTTTGATTCGTTTCCCTGTTTTTTTACTCGTTAGTTCTTTGCCATTCCATTTGCACTTAGCGCTGATAGTTGCTTCTAAGGTTTCAGGAGTCATTACGTTATGAATGGGATCGATATCAGTAAGAATGGGTTCTGCTCCAAAGTAACAAATAACCTCAGCAGTGGCAGTAAAGGTAACAGAGCTTGTAATGGCAGCATCGTTTGTCGTGAGTCCAATCGCTTCGAGGGCTAAATGTAACCCAGCAGTTGCCGAATTGACAGCAATTGTTTCTTTGCTTCCAACAAAATCACCAAACTCCATCTCGAATTGTTTTACTTTTGGTCCGGAGGTAACCCATCCTGATCGGAGTACCTGAGCCACTTCTTCAATTGCATCTTCTGAAATGGAAGGAAGTGCAAACGGTAGGAAGGTTTTGCGAGATGTGAGCATATTCATTTATACGACATAATTCGGAAAAAATTTCCAGTCTTTTCCGCTCCCAAACTTCCTATCGACGGGATTTTTCAAACCTAAATAGGGATTTTCACCCAAGGTTTAAAAATCTACTTGTAGGCACTCATCAAATTCGGCATTCTTTCCTGGAACATGGAAGTTCCTTTTTCTGAAATCCTTAGCCGCATTGCTGTCATTGACCGTGATATTGCGGAATTAAACCGCCTTAAAAGTCGATTACCAGCTGACAGGCCGTATTCGCCAACCATCCAACTTACTTTTGATAAACAAATTAACACTCTCTTAAACGAAAGAGTGTCTCTCATGGAATTGCCAGTCCTACACCCACCACTTTGGCTTCTGCCAAAAGAAGGGATAGATGGTCCGGAACAAACAACACTTCTAAAAGAAAGGAAATCGCTCCTAGCTGGTGATCTTTCTGTATCTCATCCAAACGAACAAGATGTCATCAATTTCATCCGAGAGATTCCAAAGACGGAAGTCCACTTGCACTTAGAAGCATGTGTGAATAAGGAAACACTTAAGTTCTTATACAAAAAAAATGGAATCGAAGTCACAGACCAAGAATTTGAAGATAAATATAATTTCAAAGACCTCAATGGTTTCATCCAAGTTTTCTTTTTTGTCCAAGGATCTGTCAAAGAGGCATCCGATTTGGGATACTTCATTGATAGTTTAGCGGATTATCTCCGTTCTAATAACATCGTATATTGTGAAGCTTTCTTTGCTCCTTCCAAGTTCATCCAAAACGGTTTGGATTTTGATGAAATGGTAGAAGTGATGGTCAATCGTATTCGTCAAATTGAAGTGAAAGATGGAATTTCCATTCGGTTACTTGTTGACGTCTCTAGATCATTTGGACCAGAAAATGCAATGAACAACCTAAAACGAGTGTTAGGTTTGAAACACAAAGAAGTGATTGGAATTGGACTCGGTGGTGCTGAACTCATGGGTCCTGCAAAAGATTATGCAGATGTGTTTAAAATTGCACGTGAGTCTGGTTTACGATGTGTCGCTCACTCAGGGGAAGATGATGGTCCTTGGGCAATCTGGGATGCCGTGAACTTGTGTAAGGCGGAACGTATTGGACATGGAACATCTGCCATCCAAGATCCTGAACTTGTTCGTTACATGAAAGAGAACAAAATTCCTATCGAAATCTGTGTTACATCAAATGTCTTTACTGGAAAGTATGTGCGAAAAGAACAGAATCACCCAGTGCGTTATTATTATGACCAAGGTTTGATGCTTTGTATCAACACTGATGATCCAGATATTTTTAATGTAAATTTAACTTATGAATTTTTTAAGTTATATCGATTTTTAGATTTCTCCATTGATGAAATCATTGATTTGGTGAGACTAGGTGTACTTTGTACTTTCCATCCAGAGAAGGAAACTTTGTGGAAATCGATGGAAGAGAAAATCAATCAGATTAAAGTAAAATACAATCTAATTTCAGAAAAACAAACAATCTCAGTTTAATCACGAGGTTTTGGAAGTGGACCATTGTAATTGACCTAACAAGTTTTGAAATCTCCCTCTAAACACCGATCGAAAACTAATTCACTATATAAACATTAAATTTTATATAGTGAATTGGAATCATTTATTTCACTGATTCTTTTAATTTTGCAATGTCAATTTTTTGCATCTTTAACATCGCCTGAGTCGCTTTTTCTCGTTTATTTGGATCTTTATGCGAAATTAGTTCTAATAAAATGTTTGGTGTGATTTGCCATAGCATACCAAATTTATCTTCGACCCATCCACACATAAGTTCTTTCCCACCTTTTGAAAGTTCATTCCAATAATGATCGAGTTCTTTTTGAGTTTCTACATGGATCATGAAGGAAACTCCCCAAGAAAATTTAAATTCAGGTCCACCATTGTAAGCTGAAAATTTTTGTCCGTTTAATATGAACTCTGCCTGCATTGGGTTTACCGAGATCACTTTCGATTGTTTGAAGATGCCTGTATAAAATTGAGTAACCTCTTCTAAGTTTGCATTAAACATCAAAAATGGTGTGATGGGGTTTGATTTTACTTGTGATCCTTTTATTTGTACTTTCGGGGATTTTGTTTTTGTGAGTTGTTTCTTCTTTTTTGGTGCGGCCATTCTAGTTTCCTCAATTAGTAATTTTTTTAATATGAATCAAGATTCGTTGCTTGGTTTGTTTTTGGATACGAATACGTTTCTTTTATGTTTTTCCTTTTGGAAGTAAGGCACCTAGAAATTCACTGGTAATCCATTCTTCGACAATTTGATTTCCTTTGAATTTAGAAATGATCATCTCTTCCCATTTGATCAATTTTCCAGTTGGTAGATTTTTGTTTTTGGAAGGTTTGATTTTCCCTCTGATTGTACGTTTCCAAATAACAAGATCCTTCGTTTCATGGATGAATTCTAACCTTACAATTTTTAAGTCCGACAAAAATCGATTTAAGTTTTGGATCCATTGGCTTACAATTTTCAAACCTACATAATCCTTTTTAGAAGTGTGTGCGATGTAGTCGGAGGCAAAAACCTCTGGGATCATTTTGCTTTTGGGATTCGAAAATAATTCCTGTAATATCATTTCTATTTGTTGTTTCGGAGACATTGGGACTTAATCCTTTTTTTAACGAAATGAGATACGAACAGAGTGTACAACTCTCCAATCGAAGAATGGAATCAGCAGTTTCAAATTAAGAAAATCAGAAAATTTCTGATAATGGAAAAAAGTGACTTTTATGGAACAAAATAGATTGACAATAAATAGTTTAATATTAAACTATTTATAAGGTTCAGATTTCCAGACAAAACAACAGTTTTCTCAATGGAACAGAGGGAGATTTTCATGGATACAGACAAGATACAAAAGAGTGAGATCTTTCCATCCTTATTTTTGGGGCATGGCAGTCCTATGAATGCAATTGAGGAAAATGAATTTGTCGAAGGCCTTCGCAATGTTTCGAAAACCTTTCCGGAGCCAAAGGCGATACTTGTAATTTCTGCACACTGGCTCACGGATGGAACCTTTGTGACAGCGATGGAACGCCCACCCACCATACATGACTTTGGTGGTTTTCCAAAGGCTTTATTTGAAGTACAATACCCAGCTCCTGGGGATCCAAGTTTGGCAAAGGAAATCCAATCCCTTGTTACATCCCAATCTGTCCAACTAGATTATGATTGGGGTTTGGACCATGGGACATGGAGTGTATTAAAACATATGTATCCCAAGGCAAATGTACCCATCGTACAATTGAGTATGGATTACAAACTTTCGCCAGAAAAACATTACGAAATTGCTAAGGAACTTTCTCCACTGAGAGAACAAGGTGTACTCATCGTTGCTAGTGGTAATATTGTACATAACCTCCGTATGGTGGCATGGGATCGGTTGAGTGAGGTTTATGGTTTTGATTGGGCAATTTCAGTCGACCAAAAAGTAAAAGATTGGATTCTATCAGGAGATACCCAATCTTTATTTTCCATTCGTAGTAAAGGAAAAGAATTTGAATGGGCAATTCCTACAACAGAACACTACCTTCCTTTATTGTATACTGTTGGAACTCGGTTTCCATCGGACCAAATTTCCTTTTTTAATGACAAACCAGTGGCTGGAGCATTGACGATGACTTCCGTTCGATTGGATTCCAATCCGCAATTACATTAAAGGTAGATCTGAAATGATGAATCCTCCACTCGAGTATTTAGTTCGAAATCCTAAAGTTACCACAACCAATCCTCCACTTCTTTTGTTGTTACATGGAGTTGGTAGCAATGAAAAAGATTTGTTTTCTTTAGCCGATGATTTACCCGAATCATTACTCATTATTTCAATCAGAGGGCCTCTTGTTTTAGGGAGAGATCGTTTTGGTTGGTATGAGATCTCCTTCCAAGGTGGAAGTCCGAAAATTGATATTGGACAACAGGAAGTGAGCCATCAAAAAATTTTGGAATTTTTAGAATATACAAAGAGTCAGTTCCAATTTGATGAAAACAATGTTTGGATTGGTGGTTTTAGCCAAGGCGCTGTGATGTCTTATTCAGTTGGATTGGAACACCCAAAACAATTTAAAGGAATCCTTGCCCTCAGTGGAAGACTCTTAGAAGAAACAAAACAAAAATTAAATGCAAGTGCGAAAGAAAGTCCAAACGAGGAAGCCATTCGACAAAAAATTTATATTGCTCATGGAACCAATGACTATGTTATATCTGTTAACTCTGCAAGGAATTCAAAAGAGAGTTTAGAATCGTTGGGAAAAAATCCCAAGTACAAAGAATACTCAGAAGGCCATACCATCAGCCAAGAAATGTTAAAAGACTTGGTTGGATGGTTGGCAGTTGAATTGTAAGCGTACTTAGTCTGTAATTCCCAATCTTTTGAAGATGAGTGGGATACGTTCTAAATAAGGTTTGATTTGGAAAATCTCATCCAAGTCAGACTCTTTCAGAATCTTGGAACATCTTGGGTCTTGTTTCAAAAGGTCTCGCAGATTTTTGGATTGGTCAGCCCATACTGCCATTGCATTTTCTTGAACGATTAAGTAGGCATCTTCGCGAGTAATCCCACCTTTTTCAATGAGCCATAACAAGACTTTTTGAGAAAAAATGAGACCTCTCGTGACATTTAACGTACGTTCTGTGGCATCCGGATACACATGGAGCCCTTTTAGGACAAAATTCATTTTTTCTAAAATGTAATCGAGTGCGATGGTAGAGTCAGGAAGGACAATGCGTTCTGCAGAAGAATGAGAAATGTCCCTTTCATGCCAAAGTCCTACGTTTTGTAATCCAACGTTAACGTTCGAACGAATGACACGAGAGATTCCCGATATTCTTTCGCAAACCACAGGGTTTCGTTTGTGAGGCATTGCGGAGGATCCTTTTTGTCCCTTTGCAAATGGTTCTTCCACTTCTCGGCCTTCTGTTTTTTGTAAGAGACGTATCTCTGTTGCCATACGATCCAAACTCGCAGCGACCACACCAAGGACAGACATATAAAATGCATGTCGGTCTCTCGAGATCACTTGGGTGGCAATCGGATCTACTTTGAGTCCGAGTTTATTTAATACATATTCTTCAATTTCTAAATCAATATTGGAGTAAGTTCCAACAGCTCCTGAAAGTTTACCAACTGCAACTTGTTCGCGTGCATCTTTCATTCGTTCTAAGTTACGAGTCATCTCTGCATAAAAGAGAGCAAACTTAAGACCAAGTGTCATTGGTTCTGCATGAATTCCATGGGAACGTCCGATACAAGGAAGGTCTTTGTACTCTTTTGCTTTTTGTTTTGTAGTCTCTAATAATGTTTCAGTGCGTTGGATGAGAAGGTCCATCGCTTGCACCATCTGGACACAGAGTGCAGTGTCACCTACGTCACTGGAAGTAAGTCCAAAGTGAACATGACGGCCCGCTGGTCCTATATAAGAGTTTAAATTGGTTAAGTATGCGATCACATCATGGTGTACTTTGGATTCAATCTCTAGAATTTCATCAACATTGAATTTTGCTTTTTGTTTGATGGTCTCGAGGTCTTCTTTTGGGACTTCTCCTCGGTTCGCACGGGCTTCGCAGGCATAAATTTCAATATCTGTCCAAATCTTAAATTTGTTCTCTAATTCCCAAATGGCGGAAATTTCAGGATGGCTATAACGATCGATCATAAGGGCAGTCTTTCAGTGTAAACTTCCGTTTCAACTGGGAATTTTACGATTGCCGAACGATGTTCGAGTTTCATGTTTAGAATCTAGTAATAAATCCTAGGGGGGCATATGTCCAAAGAATTCGAAGGAAAAGTAGCACTGGTAACGGGAGCTGCCTCTCCCATTGGTTTGGGTAGAGCAATCGCAAACCGAATCGCATCGCATGGTGCAAGTTTGGTGCTTGTTGATTTGAATCAGGAAAAAATTGAAGAAGCTGCAAGAGAAGTAGAAGCAAAATTCGGTGTGAAAGCAATCGGCGTTGCTTGTAACGTAACTAAGCCAGAAGATTGTGATGCTGCGATCAGCAAAACAAAAGAAGTATTTGGAAAACTTGATTTCCTTGTAAACAATGCTGGTGTATTAAAAGACAACCTACTCATTCGTATGTCAGAACAAGAGTATGACTTTGTAATGGATGTAAACTGTAAAGGTGTTTTTCTTATGACTAAGTCAGCAAGTAAACTCATCCTGAAGTCTGATTCTGGAAGAATTGTCAATATTTCTTCTGTTTCTGGACTCACTGGCCAACCAGGCCAAGCAAACTACTCCACTTCTAAAGCTGGTGTAATTGCTCTTACAAAAGTTTCTGCTCGTGAATTCTCTGGAAGAAACGTTCTTGTGAACGCAGTATGTCCAGGTTATGTGCAAACAGAAATGACAGGAACTCTTTCCAAAGAAGTACAAGAAAAGTTAACTGATCCTGCTGTGATCCCTCTCAAACGTCCTGGAAAACAGGAAGAGATCGCATCTGCTGTGAAGTTTTTCTTAAGTAATGATGCATCATACATCACTGGAACATACCTCCGCGTAGACGGTGGCGCTGCTATCGGGATGTAGACTTTTTATCTTTTGCCTTTGGTGCGATCGTGATTGGTTTTGCCACCTTTTGCACCTTAGGCGAAGACTGTTTTGTTTTTGACTCTTTTGTTGATTTTTTCTCTTTTGAAGTTTCTACAGATAATGGTTCAGTGATTGGTTTTTTCTTCTCTTCTGGAACCGGAGGTGTTTGGATTTCGTAATCATATCGAACAGTCGAACTCCAATTTCCTGCAAAATCTCTCACACTTGCAAGGACAGTATGTTTGCCAGGTTCGTATAAACTCTCTGGTTCAAAAATTTCAAGTCTTCCATCTTTAGGAAAAAATTCTGCCTTTCCCGGGATTCCGTCTACGGTAATATCGAATCCATCTGGCATAATTCCAGATCCCACGTCCACAGCTTTTAAGTACAAGGCAAAGTCTTCCCTTGGATAAACAGATTTGTTCATTAATTCATGCAAATAGATGTTTGGTGGTGTTTGGTCTGAAAGAACAACAAAAAGTCCCGTTTTTCTGAGTCTCACTTTAAAAAATTGGCCCCAAGAACTAAAAGAAGAGCCATTGATTTTTTTTACATTACCATCCGATAATACTTCATATAAATCGGCGGAGTTGATATCCTTTGTTTTCGGAACCTTTACATAGAGGTCATATCCCAAATTAAAATCTTTAAAGTCAGGACCAATTTTATATACACTGGAAAGTTGGTTAAGGCCTTGTGTGTTGATTTTGATTTGTTCTTGGGCTTCAATTTCAAAAAATGCTTTTGAATACACAGCATTCACTGGAAAAAACAACTCTACTTTTGTATCTTTGGATTTAAATGTTGTGTAACGATCATAGTACACATTGTATTTCCATTCTTTGGTAACGATGTGGCTGTAATCCCCTTGATCTTTCAAAACATAAAAGGAAGCGAGTGACATTTGTCCACCCATACCAGTAGCACGAATTGTGACTTCCTTGGGTTCTCCCATTTTCATTTGTTCGCTATCGAGGATACCTTGTTCACGACCATTACTTCGCATTCCTAATAAATCATTTCCATCTCTTGTATGTAAATAATAGGAAAATGGATTTCCATTAGGTTTACTGACAGAGCTGTCATATAGTAAAACATTTTTTCTAGTATGTTCTTTTAAAATTTTAGATAATTGAAAACCTTGCAAAACATTATCACCAATTAACATATCTAAGGTGAAAATACCAAGTCGATTGTTATTTGATTTTTGATGGATAGCAATTTGAATCCCTACTTTCCCTTGGATAAAAAGTGTTGGGGATTCAGATAATTCAAACCGGTTTCCACTCGTTTCGTAAAATGGAATTTCTATCGTTTCATTTCTTCCATTGATGAAAGTTCGTGGAGTTTGAGGGGTGATCCTTAACGTATTAAATACGATTGGTTCTGCAGAATTGTAACCTAGTCCAAAGTGCATTGGATTGTAATACACATTGTCTTTGAATAATTCAAAGTGTAAGTGAGGAGGACCAACACCTGTATCTCCAGAAAATGCAATGATTTCTCCAGCTTCTACTTCAACAGGTTCTGGAAGTGCTATATCAAAATCGGTTCTATCTTTGAATCGTTTTGATTGTTTGGATTTTAGGATTTGTTTTACAACCTTCGGTGCAAATTTGTGAAGGTGTCCATAACGAGATGTCATTCCATCGTCATGTTGTAGAAATAGCGCATAACCTATGCTAGTCCATCTTCTTTGTACACGTGTGACTTTTCCTTTTGCCACAGCAAGTATTGGAACGCCAATCCTACCACCTGTGGAAAAATCCTGTCCCATATGAAAATGACCTGTTCGAAACTCACCAAATGCACCTGTAATGGAATCATATCCTTTTACAGGCCATAGATACGGGTTCTTTAAAACAAATCCTGGTGGGAAATCAGAAGACGATATTGCTAAGATTGGTAAAAAACTAGTTATGAGGACAAATACGAACGAACGCAACATCTGATTTCACTATAATTTTCGGCATCTATGGTGAAAACACTTATAAGAAATAAAGGGGATTAGAATTCTTCCCCTTTATTTCCTTCCATTTTACTTATTGGAAAACAGGCCTTCTTTTTTCCTTTAAAGCAGTCATTGCTTCTAATAGATTTTCCACAACTCCAGGTTGTTCAAATGATTTGGTAGTATCAATTTTATACTGTTCCAAATTTCGAAGCAGAGCGGCGTTGAGTGTGTTTTTTGTCCCACGGTAAGCAGATGAAGGAACTTTTGAAAGAGACTCTAATTTTTTAAGTGAAAGTTTTCTAACTTCTTCTGGAGAAGAAGCAATCTCATCAATCAATCCAATTTTTTTAGCTTCAGGTGCTTTGTAGATCGTTCCTTCTAAACAAACTTCTGCCCAATACCTTGGTTCCACACACATTTTGATTCGATCAATAAAACTAGCTGGAAGAGGTAGACCTACATTCACTTCGGTAAATCCAATACGGCATTTACCATCTAACATGTATTTGAAGTCTGATGCAACTGTGATCACAGCACCACCACCCATAGCATATCCTGTTACTTCAGTAATGAGTGGTTTATCAAATTGAACCATTTCACCAAATAAAATGACAATGCCACCAACTTCATCAATCAGTTTGTTTCTAGGTGTTGAGAGTAGATTTTCTGCATCTAATCCATTACAAAAAAACTTTGGATTGTCCGTTCCTAAAATCACACCTTTTTTGGTTGGATCTGCTTTGATTTCCTTTAAAATCTCACCAAGATCACGCATGTTTTGACCAGTTAAAGAGTTTTGTTCATTCATTTGAAAACGAATGATTTCTCCTTTGCCATTTGGTAGATCGATTACTTCTCTTTTGTAGTTCATGTTTTACTTCTTAAATTACGTTTGATATTGAATGTTCTATTTTGAATTTTCCGCTTGTTCCGGCCCAGGACTTGGTTCCGAAGTTTCTTTTTCTTTTGGAGATTGAAGATTATCTGCAGGATTAGTATCATTTACAATTGTTGCTGGATTTGCTTCTGAATTGGTGTTGATTTCAATTTTCACATCACCTAAATTAGTTGGAGGAACGGGATTATTTTGACTTGGCTCTTTATTTGAGTCTTTTGCAAATTTTTCCTTTTTTTCTTTTTTACGAAGTTCTTCCTTTTTTAGCTCTTCCATTTTTACGTATTCATCGAATTCGTTTGGAGCCATAAAAACTAACATTTTTTCATCATCAGTTGAATGTTCAATGAAGGCACCCATATGTCGGCCTGCTATGAATATTACCTTATCATGGTTCTGAAAAATTTTGATCACACGTTCAAAAACTTCTACTTCTTCTTTTCCAAGATCAGGCACTACTCTAACATCAAAGCAAATTCTTTCCGTGTGAATGGATTTTAAAAAATTGAGAGTGAATATTTTTTTAAATTCAGGAAAAACATATCGTTTGAGGTTAGCGCGGCATTGGAATAAAACACGATCCTGGCCGCGGTCAACAACGACAAAGGAAACATTATCACGAGTTTTTGAAGATTCACTAAACTTATATTCTTCGATATGAGAATGGATTCTATCGAGTAAAGATTGTTTGGCTAAGGGTTTTACAATATAGTCTGTAAATCCAAGTTTTTTGTGATTAGCAATAAAGTTTGTGTCTTCCTTTGGTATCATTGCTAATATAGGAATGTTATGAGTGATCACATCACGTCGTAATTCCAAGATGAATTCTAATTCTTTTTTATCTTTGAAAGTCAAACCCATGAGAATGATGTCTGGATTTGAAGATTTTACATACTCTTGGACAGTTTGGGAAAACTTTGTAATGACAACTCTTTGTCTTAATCCAAGGAAAATGTTTTCCAAATCTTGAGAAGAATTTGGATCGTTTTCAATTGCCATGATAAAATGCATAAAAACTTTAAATGAGTCCTTCTTCGGATGCGACTAAAAACAAGTTACCAACTTTCTTTTGTTTTTCCGATAAAATTTTGTCTGTCAATACTTCTTTCACAACATCTTCGTGTATGGAATGGAGTAAATCAAAATCTCGTTTGTAATCAGAAACTGTCATTTTACCAAATAAAATATTTGCTTGGAATTGATAAATTTGGTGTTCCATAAGGAAACGTAATGTATCAAAATCTTCTACAGCTTCTGCTGTTATGACAGCTTCTCGGTTGTCAGCTAATCGTTTGCAATAATCGATAAAAGCTAAGTTGTCTAAAAATTTAATTTGGTCTTCTTCAATTTTAAATTTAAAACTAATTGGGTCCAATTTGAATTCTTTGATCATAATTCCCAAATCTAGTACTATTTGATGAGACTGACTTTTTACACCAAAGTCATCAGCTGCAAAACTCATTCCATGCGAATAAAACGCATGGCACACATCTTTTAATTGGTATTTTGATTCGTCGTATGGTTTTTCTACGAGTTCAAAGCGTATGTTTTCAGGAGAAAGGTCTTTGCTTAAAATTAATTTTTTGAGTCGGTCAACTCGTTCATTTTGTGAAAATGTATCAATTAAAGATTGAGGTGAAATATTAAATTTTAAAAGGCCAGGTGCACCTTCACATGCAATGATTAGTTTTTCTAAAATTAAAAGTTCTATCCGATTGATGTCTTGGTCGGATGGAATGTCATTGATTAAATCTTTATAACCAATATAAGCACCTCCTCCCAAAAAAACTTCGCCACCTTTAACGGAATATGTTTTATCTTTAGGATTAAAAATGACAGTCGGTTGGATCATTGCTTCATGAACAGATCCAGAGATATAAGTGTTTGCTTTATTGTAGTATGTCCAACTCCAACGAACTAAGTTATCATTGAGATTTTTTTCAGATGATTTAAAAAGTTCGGCAAAGATTTCTTCATTATCGGATATAAAATTGGATTGGGTTCTTGAAACTCCAAAATGAAACGAAACAATTTTATTTTGGATACATTGTTGTTGGAATTTTCCAACAGAGTTTTCGATATTCGGAAACTTTTCAATGTCCCATTCAAATAAGGGTGAAATTCCCATGAGTAGTATATTTTGTTTTTCGAAGTAATGGAATCCGAAACAAATATCCTCTAAGTCCAAACAGGAATAAAATTCAGTACGTAATAAATCTAAAAATTCTGTAAGTTCAATGCCTGTGATATTTTCAAACCGAATGAGAAAGAGTGGTTTCCCTTTATTTTCTTGGATGAAATGTTTTTTAAACACTTCCAAGTCTTTCATTCCAAAATAATAAGGACCAGTTAAAAGTTGATTTTTCAAATGTTACCTTCGTATATGATTTGATTCTTTCACGACGTCTTGTAATTTTATGAGAATTCAATAGAAAAGGCAACAAGGATAGTCACTTATGTTTAGTTTTATTTGGTTTTTACTCATTGGTCTTGCGGCTGGATGGCTTGCTGGTCGGATCTTACGTGGAAAGGGATTTGGAATCATCGCCAATTTAGTGATTGGTGTTGTAGGTTCCTTTTTAGGCGGGATTGTGTTTGGTCTGCTTGGATTTCGTTCTTACGGACTCATCGCGGAACTCATAGTTGCCGTTGTTGGAGCTATTTTATTGATTATCATTGCTGGGATGATCAAAAGAAAATAGATCTCTAAGGTCTATGTATCTCGGTCCATTCTCATGTAAAAAAGAGAGGGAGACATAAGTCCCCTCTTCTTCTGCTCTTTTTTTAGTCGAGTTCGACTCCCTCGCCTAACTCAAAATTGGAACTCACACCCTGCACATCATCGTTTGCTTCGAGGTTTTCAATGAGTTTCATGATTTTTTCTGCCATTTCTTTGTCGTTCACTTCGACTGTTGTCATGGGAATGTATTTGATTTCCGACTCTTCCATATTTAATCCTTTGGAAGATAACGAAGATTGTACAGCTTCGTATTCGGAAGGAGAAGTGAGGACGATGTACATGCCGTCATTGACTTGTATGTCTTCGGCCCCTGCACCCAATGCTAAATCAAACAAAGCTTCTTCGGAAATTTGATCTGCTTTTAGAGTGAGTTGGCCTTTTCGCTCAAACAAACGGGAAACAGCTCCTGCGTTGGCAAGGGATCCGCCAAGTTTGGTTAAAATACTTTTGATTTCGGGAGTTGTACGAGACTTTTTATCGGTAAGGACATCCACCATGATCGCAACTCCACCAGGTGCATAACATTCGTAGAGACACTCTTCGTATACCATACCCTCGAGGCCTCCCGTACCCTTTTTGATGGCACGTTCGATATTGTCTTTTGGCATGTTGGCAGCCTTTGCCTTGGTGACAGCTAAGCGTAATCTTGGGTTTCCTTCTTGGTCACCACCACCTTCTTTCGCTGCCACAGAAATTTCTTTGGCTATCCTTGTAAAGATGGCGCCTCTTTTGGCATCAATGGCTCCCTTTTTTCTCCGAATCGTCGCCCATTTCGAGTGTCCTGACATTGTTGTCTCCCATGGCTAGAATTTTGGATTCAAAAGATTTTTCAACAGATTTAAGTCGCCCTAGTTTCTTGACTCATAGAGAAAATTCCAAAGTACTGTAAAAAAACATCTATAAGGCAACCCATGATCGACTTTTCAATCACCGATGAACAAAAAGCCCTCCGCGAACTAGCCAGAGATTTCGCAAAAAATGAAATGATTCCCAAAGCGGAACACCATGACCACACAGGTGAGTATCCAAAAGAGATTTTGAAAAAAGCATTTGATGTGGGTCTCATGAACATGCACATCCCTGCAGAATATGGTGGAGCAGGACTTGGTGTTTTGGATGAACTGATCGCCTCAGAAGAGTTATTTTATGGATGTTCTGGGATGGCAACTGCAATCCTTGCAAACAACTTAGCACTCGCTCCAGTGTTGTTAGGTGCTGATGACTATGTGATGAAAAAATTCATCCAACCAATGACCGAAAATTTTACTCTCGCTGCATATGCAGTAACAGAGCCTGGTGCAGGATCTGACGTTGCAGGAATTCGTACCACTGCAAAACGAGTCGGAGATGAATACATCATCAACGGATCTAAAATGTGGATCACCAATGCAGGACATGCAGATTGGTTTTTTGTTCTTGCAAAAACAGATCCAAATGCTGGGCACAAAGGCATGACAGGCTTCATTGTAGATGCAAAAACTCCAGGAATCATCGTTGGTAAAAAAGAAAAGAATATGGGACAACGTTGTTCCGACACTCGCGGTGTTACTTTCGAAGATGTGAAAGTTCCAAAAGAAAATATGATCGGTAAAGAAGGGGAAGGTTTCAAAATTGCAATGGGTGCATTTGACCAAACTCGCCCAGCTGTAGCGATCGGAGCTGTTGGTGTTGCTCGAGCAGCACTTGATCATTCCATTCGTTATGCAAACACTCGTAATGCGTTCGGAAAACCAATTTCCGTGAACCAAGGTGTTAGTTTTATGATCGCAGAAATGGCTCGTGATATTGAAGCAGGAAGACTGCTTTGTTGGCAATCGGCTTGGCTTATTGACAATGGTTTCCGTAACACATACCAAGCATCCATTGCAAAAGTATTCTGTGCTGATATGGCTATGCGTGTCACAACAGATGCAGTTCAAATTTTTGGTGGCTACGGATTCAATGAAGAATACCCAGTTGAAAAATTGATGCGTGATGCTAAAATTTTCCAAATTTATGAAGGAACTTCACAAATCCAAAGAGTGATCATTTCGAAATTCCTCAACGATGGAGTTGGGATCGAAACTCCAAACGCTTAAAAGTTGGAATTGGGATCAGTGGAATTAGAAAATAGTTCCACTGTTCCTATCCTAGTATGTTTTTACTCATCGATAACTACGACTCTTTCACTTACATATTATTCCAATACTTAACCAAAATCGCACCAACAACTGTAATGCGAAATGATGAAAATTTACCTTTGGATACGTTGCAAAAATACCAAGCAGTTGTTCTTTCTCCTGGACCTGGTTTACCAAAAACTTCTGGGAAACTCATGTCACATTTTGTTACTTTGTATCCGAAAGTTCCGATTCTTGGAATTTGTCTCGGCCACCAAACGATTGCGGAAACCTTTGGAGCAAAATTAGAACAAACGAAAGAAATATACCATGGACGGCCTTCTCCCATCGAACACAATGGTGATGGTATTTTTAAAAACATCCCTAACCAGTTTTTAGCTAACCGTTACCATTCTTGGGCAGTCTCAAAACTGGAATTTCCAAACGAATTGGAAGTGACAGCAGAAACGAAAGATGGTGTGATCATGGGGATTCGTCACAGAAAATGGAGAAAGGTCTTCGGGGTTCAGTTCCATCCTGAATCCATCCTCACTGAATATGGGGAAACCGTGCTTCGTAACTTCTATGAGGAAGTTCATTCATGAAATATTTTTTTAGATTATTGAGTTATAGCGTTCATTATAAACAAAGATTTGTTTTGGGACTTGTATTTGCTCTCTTAACAGCCATACTCAATGGAATTTCGTTAACTGCACTCATTCCTCTTTTTGATTCACTCGGAAGTGATAAGAACAATCGTTTTCATTTGGATTTAACTTTACCTGAAAAAACCATATTAGTTCAGGAAGTTTTACTGGGTGAAGATAGTTTAGATGGATTGGAAAGAATCAAACGATTGATCATCTCTGCCAAACTCCAAATCAATACTTATACAGAAAACATGGAACCCAAGGAAGTAGTTTGGGCAGTTTGTATTGCAGTGTTTCCACTGTATCTTTTGAAATTGGGAACCTATTTATTATCTGTTTATTGTATTGCCACAGCTGGTTATAAAGCGGTTCGAGATATACGGCAAGAGTTATTCCAAAAGGTACAAAAATTACCTCTCACGTATTTTTATAAAGAGAAAACAGGGCTTATCATGAGCCGTGTGATCAATGATGCAGAAATTGTAGCAGCTGTGATTTCGAGTAATTTACGTGATGCGGTTATCAATTTCTTCTATGTGTTAACTCATTTAGTGATTTTAATTTATCTAAATTCAGATCTTTTGATCCTCGCTTGTTTGACAGTTCCTGTTGTGATATTGCCAGTTACTTTGTTCACGAGAAAAATTTCTTCATCTACAGCTAGATTCCAAGAGAAAATAGCAGATCTCAATGGGCATATCCAAGAGTTTATTTCTGGTATCAAAGTCATTCGTACCTTTCGACAAGAAAAACAAGACCTTAAAAAGTTTGATAATATCAATTATAAAGTTTATAGAAGGACATTTAAAGGTCAATTTTACTTACAAATGGCACCTAGCCTTGTTGAATTAACATCATCCATTGTAGTTCTCGGATATTTTGCGTTAGGTGCCAAATTTATCTATTCAGGTAAATTCACTCAAGGTGAGTTTATGGCATTTCTTTTAACTTTATTATTTTTAATGAGGCCACTCACTCAACTTTCACAAATGGTAGGAAAAATCACCCAAGCTAATTCTGCTGGGAAACGAATTTTTGAAATCATCGATCGTGACCCAGAAGTGATTGAACATGGTGATGAAACAGTTCTCGAAAAAATCACAGAGGGAATCAAATTTGAAAATATCCATTTTTCTTATCCTGGAACCAACCAGGAAGTTCTCAAAGGAATCAACTTAGATATCAAACTTGGCGAAACCTATGCATTTGTAGGAACAAGTGGTTCTGGAAAATCCACAATGATGGATTTAATTCCTCGTTTTTTTGATCCAACTGCAGGACAGATCAAAATTGATGGGATTGATATCAAACAATATTCCCTCAAATCACTTCGTAAAAAAATAGGAATTGTGACCCAAGAAATTTTCCTCTTCCACGGAACCATTGCTGAAAACATCGCATACGGAACTGGAGCTGCTACAAGAAAAGAAGTGGTAAGAGCTGCTCGATTGGCGAATGCACATGATTTTATCACCAAAATGGAAAACGGATATGATACCATGATTGGTGTACGTGGATTAGATTTGAGTGGTGGACAAAGGCAACGTTTAGTCATTGCTCGAGCATTATTACGAAATGCTGAAATTATGATTTTAGACGAAGCAACTAGTGCTCTTGATGCTGAATCGGAACGTTTGGTGAGCCGAGCTCTCGAAAGACTATTCCAAAATCGTACAACATTTATTATTGCACATCGATTATCGACCGTAAGGCGAATTAAAAACATAGTTGTCATCGAAGAAGGTGAGATCAAGGAACAAGGGGATCACGATTCTTTACTCGAACAAAATGGTATTTATAAAAAACTATATGATAGTCAATTTGCAGATGCAGAGATCCAAATATGAAAAAAGTACTAATTGTTGATGATAATGACCGCTATGCGAATAATCTTAAATTATATTTGGATGCTAAAAAAATTAATTCCGATAGAGCCGTTGATGCAAAACAAGGATGGGAATTATTTACTAACTCCAACGATTACGACATGATCATCTCTGATGTCACAATGGAAACTCAAACTTCTGGATTGTGGATGATGCGTAAAATTTACAAATCAGGATACAAAGGAATAATGGTAATAGCATCCACAGGATTTGATGTCTCGGGAGTGATGCCTTTTTCTTCTATTTTTTTATCTTGGTTTTGTGGATTACATTGGATGATCCCAAAGGTTCCACTCAAACAAGGAACGGTGGAATGGGTTCCCACCATTCTCTCAAAGGGTAAATCTACTCCTTTCTAGGAACTTTAATTTCCTCAATTGGATTAAACAAGTTTTTGTGTTTTCCTTTTTTTAACTGAGAATACTTTCCTGAATTTCCATCACTGCCTAATTGTTTTACTTCTATGATATCAATTTTTGGATAAAATACCCAGCCAGTGACGAATGCACTTCTTGCTCCAGGTAAAGTAGATTCCATTTTCATTTGGATGTATTTATCTGTGACAATGTCTTCACCAATCCGAACAGCGAATTCTTTTTTGGTTTCTGATAGGATGAGACCAATTTCTTTATTTTTAATATAAGATAAAGGAATGGATCTTTCGTTAGGTTCTGATCTTAGATAATCATCTTCTATTAGGATGATCGCATACTTTCCAAATGCTTTTCTTCGAAGTAGTGCTTCCCCAATCCGTTTTGTGAACTTTTCATCAGTTAAAGATTCATTCAATCGAATCAAAGCAAAAGTTGCGGAAAGGGAAGGATTTTTGCTAATTTCATCGATCGCCATCATGGTTAATGTAGGTTCTTCTGTAGCCACACGTTCTAAGATTCGTAAACTCTCTCGGCTTCCATGTATAGCAAGTGCTTCGATTGCTGCTTCTTTGATTTCTTGTTCTGGTGATTTTAAAAATTTAGCAAAAATTTCAACATCAGCATCTAATTTATGATAGGCGAGACCTCGTAAAGCACCCGAAACAATTACAACGTATTCAGATGCAATCCCTTGTGTTAAAATTAATTCACGGCCTGCTGGATCTTTGGTTTTTCCAAGTCCTTCAAAGCTGACTGCTATCACTTCTGGGTCTTCTGCTTTTGTCCCTGCAATAAAATAGGTTAAGGAACGTTTATCACCAATGTCAGATAGAGCTTTGTATGCTGCAGGACGAACTTGGTAACCATCTTTATCTATTGCAGATTGTAAGGTAACACGACCAGCTTTCAATCGGCCAAGGGCAAGGGCCGCCGCAGATCGAACTCTTGGAATGGGATGAGTTGCGAGAATTTTTTCAAGATTTTTTGGCTTACGATAGTATTCCCATCGAAATACCTGAACAAGTCCATTTCGAATTTGTTCTGTATATTCTTTGTCTTTTTTCTCTTCATCAGAAAGGACTTCATCCTCTTCCTTCTTAACCAATTCATTGATCTGTTCCGTCGCCTTCCCAGTAACTTTGGATTTGCGATTCAATCGTTTGATAGAAATTTTATTGGAGGAATCTTCTTTTTTAACAGTTACCTTTTCTGGTTTTTTGGAAGTTTGAGTGTCAGTATTGATAAGAATAGGATCTTCTGTTCCTGTTTTGGTTTCAGGTTCAGCAATATCTCTTCCTTGGTTATAATTATTGGAATCTGATCTTAGATTACGGATTGCATTTTGAATTCCAATCGCTTTAGGACTATATTGTTGTAATGACTCTAATATAACTCCTAATTCACGAGAAACTCGTCCAATTGTTGGTCCATCAAAATCATTTGGTGTACTATCGATAAGGGATTGGTTTGTTTGAATGAGTTCAGGTAACCTAGTGATCACATTAGGTAAATCTTCTTCCAAATAGGCAGCAGCTTGCATTTCTTTATCAACTGCTTCACCTACGGTTTTTTTGCTATCAGCACGTAAAGCAATATTTTCACCAAACTCTAATAATGCGATAGTTCGATGTGCTTCTTCAATAAAAGAATCATATTTTCGATTATTCGTAACAGGAATGACAACATCTTTGGTTTTATGTGGATCTAAATCACTCCCTTGGTATTCGCGATACTTTGGAGAAACATCTGTTAATTGGAAGGGTTTTGAAGTTGAACAACTGATGAAAAAGAGTAAGACCACCCACAAACTGCTTTTCCAAATTATGTCTTGACCCTTTTGAAACATATGATAGCCTACTTCCATACTTTGAATATCGGATACGTACTATAAGTAAAATTAGCGGCAACCTCGCTGGTCTTAAGCCAAACCAGCTAAAAAAGTTAAAATCTCTCTCCGAAAGGCGACTTCGGGAGGATTCTATCATCTCTATGGAGCTCGCAAGGCTCGTTGGTGAGATTTCTGTTGAAATCGGAAGGCAAGTTGGCCTTCTCATTGAGAGGACGGGTTATGTCACCCATCTGATTGTTGGCAACGACCACTCCATCGAAATTCCCCATTTAGATCGTTACCGAGTTGCTCATTCACGCCTCCGTGGTCTTCGTTTATTCCATACGCATCTCAAGGAACAGCCGTTAAACCAAGAAGACTTGATGGACCTTGTTCTCAACCGTTTTGATTCTATCACAGCGGCATGTGTGGATAAAGATGGGATTCCAAAATTCTTTTTTTCGGCCTTTATCAATCCAGACCCTGATGCCAAAGAACCTTGGATCCTTTCTCCCAAACAATACCCAGGCCAAATTAAGTATGGATATTCGGATGAAGTAGAAGCACTCGAATCTGAATTCACAAAAAAAACATCTAACCTGAAGGAATCACAAAAAGAAAACCGCGCTTTCCTTGTGGGAGTTTATGACGTACGAAAAATGAAACGTTCGCCTGAACATTCCATGGCTGAATTAAAGGAACTGTGTCGTACAGCAGGGATTCACGTTGTAGATACGTACATGCAAAAAAGAGATCCCGATCCCAGAACAGTTGTGGGAAAAGGAAAACTCCAAGAAATTATTTTAACTTCTGTTCACAAAGACATAGAACATTTAATTTTTGATTTGGAACTCACACCTTCTCAGGCGAAAAAAATCTCAGATGCTAGTGATTTAAAAATCATCGATCGTACCCAACTCATATTAGATATTTTCTCCAAAAATGCAAAGTCCCGCGATGGAAAATTACAAGTGGAACTTGCTCAACTTAAGTATCTGAAAAATCGACTCTCTGAATTGGATGATAACATGAGTCGCCTAACGGGTGGTATTGGTGGTAGAGGACCTGGAGAAACCAAACTGGAAATTGGAAACAGGCGAGTTGAAGAAAAAATCAATCGTTTGGAAAATGAACTAAAAGACCTAAAACGAAGAAGGGAACTCAATCGTAAGTCTCGTTCCCGTAATGAAATACCGATCGTAGGAATTGTTGGTTACACCAATGCAGGGAAATCGACTCTTCTCAATGCACTTACGAATTCAACAGTGATTGCAGAAGACAAATTATTTGCAACCTTAGACCCAACCACAAGGCGTATTCGGTTTCCTGAAGAACGAGAGATCATCATCTCTGATACAGTAGGTTTTATCCATGACCTGCCTCCCGATTTATCCCAAGCCTTTAAAGCTACCTTAGAGGAATTAGGTGATGCGGATTTATTATTACATGTTGTGGATGTGACCAATCCAAATTACTCTGAGCAGATGGATGCAGTTGATACCATCCTCAATTCGTTACAATTAAATGAAATTCCGCGGATGGTTGTTTTTAATAAAGCGGATGGATTGGATGAAGAAACTTATGGCAATTTACAGAAAAATGGTTCTTTGTTAGTTTCTTCCATTACAAGGGAAGGGCTTTCAAAACTCCTTGATTTGATTGAATATGAAATTTGGAAAAAGAAGGAACAAAAACAGCTGGAAGTTACATCCAATTGAGAATGGCTTCTTTTTTGGTATTGTAAATTTGCACTTTTTTGGGTAAATCCATCAGTTGGATTACGTTTTCTAAAAAGTGATTTAAGCCCCCAATTCTAATCTTTCCATTTTGTGTTTCAACAGTTTTAATGATACTGATGAGGGTTGCTACACCAATGCTATTGATGTATTCCAATTGACTCAAATCTAAAATGATTTGGTAAATCCCATCTTCAAAAACAGAAGAGATACTTCGGTTGATTTCATATGCATTGGTATTCGTGATTTGACCCACAAAGGAGACTACCTGCACGACTTCCCCTTTGATTTGGATGGATTCCGTTTCAATGATGAGGGAAGGGAAGGTAAACTTTGCCATGGGTTTAGAGGTTCTCCAATAACCGTATCGCAACTGTTTTTTGTTTGATGATGTCTTTCATCATATCAATTTCCACTAACGATTTTTGAAATTCACCTTCTGTTGCTGCATGGGTGACAACAATCACAGATACAGGTTCCGAAGAGGATTCCTTCTGTTGGACGGATGCAATTGAAATATTATGACGTCCTAAAATTTGGGAAATTTCAGCAAGTACACCTGGTTTGTCCACAGTAGAGAAACGTAGGTAATATCGAACTAAATTCTCAGGTTCCGGAAATCGTTTTCCTTCTGGGAAAAGATTGTTTTCTTTTGCGATGTCTTTACTTCCTAATCGTGAGGCATAGTAAATGATATCTGAGAGAACAGCACTCGCTGTTGGCATTCCACCTGCTCCCTTACCTGTCATCATTCCAGAATCCGCTTCTTTTGTTTTGTAAAACACAGCATTGGATTCGTTCATCACATTTGCGAGTGGATGGTCGAGTGGTACAAGAGTAGGATGGACCTTAGTTAAGATTCCCGCCGAACTTCGTTTAGAGATCCCGAGTAGTTTGATTCTATATCCGAGGGAAAGTGCTGCTTGGATGTCCATGGATTGTAATTCAGAAATCCCTTTTACAGAGACTGTTTGGAAGGAAACATACTCTCTGAATGCTAGGCTCGCGAGCAGGCTGATTTTATGCCCAGCATCGATCCCTTCCACATCAAAGGTTGGATCTGCTTCGGCAAATCCAAGTTCCTGTGCTTTTTTGAGAGCTGTGGCATAGTCCCAAGACTCTTGTTCCATTTTGGTTAGAATAAAGTTTGTGGTTCCGTTGAGAATCCCACAGATCACTTCAAATTCACATGAAGCAAGTCCATCTCGTAATGTACGAATGATGGGAATGGATCCTGCAACGGCAGCTTCATACCCTAACTCAACTCCTGCTTTTTCGGCGATTGGATAAAGTTCACGACCTTTCTCAGATAGGAGTGCTTTGTTTGCAGTAATGACTGCTTTTCCATTTTCGAGGGCAGAACGTACAGCTTGGTATGCGGTGTCGGTACCGCCTATCAATTCTACAATCATATCAATATCCGAACGTTTTGTAACAGAAAGTACGTCGTCTGTGACAGGGATGTTCGTTTTACCTTGGAGTTTTGCCGGGTTACGGGTAGCAATGATTGTTAGTTGTAAGTTGATTCCATAATGACGTTGGATTTTTTCTCGGTTTTTGTCCAAGAGTTGGAGAAGACTCGTGCCGACAACTCCGGCACCCAATAGACCAATGCGAACTTCTTTCATCTAGGATCACGATTTCTTAGGAGAAACGGAAACACACTTAAAAAAATTTTAAAAAAAAACAAAATTGAGAAGAAGTTCTTCAGCTTTTTCTGTTTTTATGAGATAACTATAATTAGAATTGTCTCGGCAATAAGGATTATCATTATGGCAACGAAAAAATCATCATCTGCCGCTAAGAAGAAGGCTGTTAAAAAAGCGGCCAAGAAAACAAATACGGTTAAGAAACAATCTACAAGAAATGAAAGCGCTTCGCTTTTCGGAAATGACGAATCAGCGCAAGCTTCCCTTCAATCTCCTGTTTCCCATTCAGAAGGTTCTCATGGAACGAAGGAATCAGGAAATGGAGTGTATCTATTTTTAGTGTTAGCGGGAATCCTCGCAATCGGATACTTAGGGTATGTCAAATACCTAAAACCAAAGGCTCCTACAGCGACTACACAAGCGGAAGCACCAAAGGCACCAGCTGACGCTCAAACAAAACCTGTGGCTGAAACTCCTGAGAAAAAAGTAGAAGAGGCTCCTAAAGAAGTGGTTTCCTCTGGTTTTCTCGTGGATAAAATTGCTTCAAAAAAATTCACAGAAGCAGCTGCGTATTGTAAATCAGTAGGTGGCGTGGTTCCATCCAAAGAAGACTTGGTTAAATTTGCTGCAACAGCACCAAATGAAATCAAAACAAGCGAAGATAAATTTTGGACAAAAACCGAAGTGGACAAAAAATCTGGTTTGGCTTATCGTTTTTCCAATGGGAAAGCACCAAAAGTAGACAAAGCGACTGCTCTTAAGGTTCTTTGTAAAAATTAATCTCTAACGAGAGTTTGATTGGATCGGGGCAAGGATTTCTCTTCTGATTTTTAAAGCTAAGTCAGAAGAGGCGAACATCTGCCCCGAACCATCTGTTAAATAAAAACTATCTTTCGCTCTCCCCGTTTCCATATCTGTTTCAATGGTTGCACTCAAGATGTTGATTTGATTTTGCATCAGGATTCGCGAAACATAATACAACAAACCTCTACCTGCGCTACTTTCTAAATACAAACATGTTTGGTTTTTGTCTGGAAGATCGCTGAAGATGAATTCAGGAGTTTCTTTAAAAAAAGTCGCCACGGCTGGTTCTTGGATCTGCAATTTTTCAAGAATCTCTTCAAATTTTGCATTTTTGGAAAAAACAGAATCCATCATCATTCCTAATTGGAATGCCACCTTTGTTGTATCGCCACCATCTGCTTGCAAAATAAACGAATCGATCGTATATTCATTTCCTTGTTCAATGACTGTGCTCAGTTCACCAGAAATGATGTCCATTTTTAATGCATAAATGATTGTCGCAATCCTGTGAAAGGTTCCAATTTGTGTGGAATCAGTTTTTAAGGAAATGAGGATGTTTTCTTTTTCCCGTTTGTATTGAAACTCGATCAATTTTGCATTTCCTTTTCCCACTGATTGTATACATGCACAGGAAATTTCAATCAAAAGGTTTCGGCGAAATCGGCCGATGATGATAAAAGACAGTATGAAAAAATTACTAATGATTCTATTCGTATTGGGGTTTTTCTTCACACCCCTTGTTTCGGAAGAGGAAACGTCGGAAGAATCACCCTTCGCAACGACTAAAAAGAAAGTCCAACTTTGGAAAGGTGAAGTGACCGGAGTTTATAAAAATAGGCTTTGGATCAAAGTCCGTATTTATCGAAACCAAAAGATTTCAAAGTATTCAGTACCTGAATTAAAAGCACTTTTTGCTGAAACCAAAGAGTTTCCAGTCTACCAAAAACTCACACAAATCAAACAAGGTTTGCTCATTGTCAGAGATACTATTTGGGAAGAAAAAAATATCAGTAAAAATAATCAATTTATCGAAGTAGTGTTAGTTGGTGATTATAAACCAGATCTTAATTCAAAAATGAAAGAAATCACTACCGATGCTTATATCGCAAGTTATGTGGAAGAAGATTTTTTTACAGAACCAGATGCCTTTTTTAAAGGAAGGTATACTTCTCCTCGTAAAACTGTATTTCATCCAAAAGACCGTAAGGAAATGGTTTTGGTTTCCAGAGGTTTATTCTTATACGGGCAAGGGACAGACCCTTCTGCTGATAGTTTTAACCCATATTTTTTAGAACCAAAAGCATCCAGTTTGAAAGAGATTCCCTCTTTTTATATTGATAAGTATGAAGTTACGAATGCCGAATACGATTTCTTTCTAAAACAAACAAATACCAAATCACCTCCTCATTGGACTTCGGGCAAGTATCCAGAGGGAGAAGGGGATCATCCTGTGGTTCATCTCACCTACCGTGAAGTAGAGAAATATGCAGCGTGGGCAGGTAAACGTATTCCAACTGAATGGGAATGGGAGAAGGCTGCTCGTGGTCCTGGAGTTGTGGAATACACAAACAGAGATGAAACTTTAGGTTACCAAATCACAGCCACCAAATATCCATTTGGTGATGAATATGATTCTTTGTATTGTAATACAAGAGAATCAAAAATTGGAAAAACACAGTCTGTTTACGAACTATCCACGGAAGGGGCAAGTCCTTACGGGGCACTTGGAATGTGTGGGAATGCGGCGGAGTGGACATCGAGTGATTACCAACTGTACCCAGGCCATCATATCAAAAACTTTTCCTTTGGAAAAATATACAAAGTGGTGCGAGGTGGATCTTACTCTGATTCTGCCAAAAATGCGACGGCTAGTGCCAGATCTTATGGTGGGATTCCTAACCTAAGTGAAGATAGGCGAGCTGGATTTCGATTGGTGATGGATTACCGAGACTAAACTATTTTGGACAAGTCTCGTTTTTTTTACCGAGTTTTTTGCAGATTTTACCAAGGACATCTTGTTCTTCAGGAGAAAGTACAGCAAATTCGGAAGTGATCCGTTTTACGTGGTCAGGGAAAATTTGTTCGATTAGTTTTTTTCCTTCACCAGTTAAGTGGACAGAAATAAACCTTCTATCCTCCACTCCACGGACTCGTTCCACCAAATTTCGTTTTTCTAAGTTATCAATGACGAGGGTGATGTTGCCCGTACTTTTGAGAATTTTATCCCCCAAGTCTTTTTGGCATAGGGGACCCAAATGGTACAATGTCTCCAAAACTCCAAATTGGCTTTCCGATATATTCCATTTGGTGAATTCAGATATAAGTCTGGAAGACAAGGACTCGGACGCACGTTTTAATTTGATAAACGCATCGAGTGCCTGTACTTCCTTTTTAGAGCCTTTGAATTTTGTTCCCATTGATTTAATATCAAACTATCAAACCTTAAACCAATTGTCAATCGGTTTCTTGGCTCTTTTGGAAAAGTTCCTTCATGAGTCTTAGAGTACCCGATAGACCAAGCACCACTGATGAAGCTGCAACACCACCCATAAGGGCACCGGCCACTCCTGGCGAACATGCATCTGCACCTGTTAAGTAAAGGTTTTTGACAGTTGTCCTTACTCCTAACCATTCTTGGCGAAAGCGTTCTGGTGTACAGGAAAGTCCATAAATGGAACCTTCTTTGTGGCCCGTAAAGTATTCGGTTGTGATGGGAGTGGACAATTCTGTAAATTCAATCAAGTCGCGAAAACCAGGAAACCGTTCTTCCAAAAACGCCAACATCCCCTCTGTGATGGTTGCCTTTAATTCGTTGTAATCATCCCCTCGTTTTTTCCAAGGTTCGCCTTTCCATTTCGCAAAGTTTGTATAATCAGCAAAACTAATCGCTTCGGCTGTGTGGCCTTCCGCCTCTGGATTTTTTAACGAAGGAAATGATAAATACATCATCGGTGGTTTTCCTTGGATCAAGTCATTTCGTTTCGCATAACTTTCGTCATGATTTACAGTTGGAAAGATCCAATGGTTTTCTCCATGAAATCCAAGTTTGGTTGGTGATTCTTTAAAACCAATGTAAAGGGTAATGGATGTAGTACCTTGGGTACTCAAAGATTCCAAGGAAGAACCAAATGCCTCGGAATATTGTTTTGGTAAAAGTTTTTTGTAAGTGGTGTAAGCACCTGCATCTGAAATGATCTCATCAGCAAAAAAACTATGTTCGGTGATGGTTTTACCTTTTTGTACATCTACCTTCACTCCAATTGCTTTGTCACCATCCAAAATGATTTCCTTTACAGTGTGGAGGATTTTCATCGCACCACCATTTTTTTCGACAATGGGTTCAATCGAATCTACAATTTTGGAAGACCCACCGATTGGAAAATAACCTCCATTAAAGTAATGGGCAACTATCATTGAATGGATTGCGAAAGAAGAATCTTTGGGGGGAAGGCCATAATCACCCCACTGGGAACAGAGTAGAGCTCTCAGGTTCTCATCTTGGAAATGAGAGTCCATGTATTCTTTCGTAGTGATGTAGGGAGTTTTGATATGGTCTAACCCTAGTAACTTTGCTGCCTTTTCAAAAAAAGCAGGTAAGGCTTTGAGAGTGAAATGCCTACCAAACCATTGTGTGAAGGTTTCAACATCCTTGAAGTATTGGTCGATAGCCTTTTCTTCTTTGGGGAATTTGGATTTGAGATCATTCCGAAACCGTTCTTTTTCTCCATACACAGGAAAACTGAAGTTTGGATAATCAAAGACTTCAAAAGGTTCTTCCATTTTTTTCCATTGGACTCCACGTTTTGTGACTGAGTCAAAAAGGGTTCTTAACATAGAACCTTCCGCCAAATCACCAATGTAATGGATTCCCACATCCCATTCAAACTTACCTAAACGTTTGAATGTGTGTGTAAAACCACCTAACTTAAAATGACGTTCGAGAACTAAAACTTTTTTGTTTGCGACCTGTGACAAAATGGAAGCAGCAGTTAACCCGCCGATTCCAGATCCAATGATGATGACATCGTATTTAGTTTCCATGATTAGTATTTTGTCTCAACAGTATAATCCAAAGTCACTGTTTCACCAGCTTTGAGTGGAACATCAGAATAGGATTTTGTTGAGGATTCCTTAATGAATTTGTGAGAAGATTTTGTAATGGTCCAATCTCCCCATAAACTTGCATAAAATCGAATTTCAATCGCTTCTTTTTTTCGGTTTCGAATTTCAACTGAATAAGAAGATTTATCCCCTCTAGAAAGTTTGAACACTTCATAGGAAAGACGTTTTCCGTTTGCAACAACATCAAATGCTTGGCCAGTTTTGATTTTTACATCTTCGTTTTCAGGTGTATGATCAATTGTGTCTTCTCCAAGTAATTGTTGTCTTCCTTTGGAATCTGCTTTAAAAACACGAATGGTTCCTTGAGGCAGTGGTCGGCCTAAGTTATTTTTTTTAGCATTCTTAAAAATATACTTAATCGTAGCGTTATTGAAATTTTTTTCATTTCCTTCATACATAGGAAGGTTTTCGAATACGAAATACTTTTTGATTTCAATTCCTTCTGATTGGAAAAGTTGAACCTGTTTGGTTTGGTTGTATCCGATTGTTGTTGGTTGGTCTAAAGTGTAGAGGTAATATTCAGAAAGATTTTCTTGGTTAAATTCAGGAGCAGAATCAGCCATTTCATCATATTCTTTCGCCATCGTTTTTTTTACATAACGTGGTTGTGGTGTGTAGGCCGGTCTATTGGATATCAAATTTACTTTACCTGCCACTAATTGGAGTACTGCATTTTTAAATTCTGCACCTGAGTTATTATTGAGTGTGACCCAAGAATTAAGACCACATTCATTTTCTTCTTTGTCCAAAACAAGAATGTAGTCCGCTGACCATCCAAGCCCATTGGTTTGATAGGAAACTTCTACTGATTGTTCTTTCTCAGTTTCATTCTTTAATTTCCAAACTAATGTTGGTTTAGCGAATAAATTTTCTGGAATGGTTGGAACAGTGACACGGCCATTGTATCCCAAAGAGACTTCATTGCCGATTTGGTAAACAGGACTGCCGTTATTTGCAATGAGTTTGGCCTTTACAGAAGTAGTTTTTTCTTTTCCATCTTGGTAAAGAGTGACCTCTTTTCCAATGTATTTATCCATTAGCCGTTCTGGAGAGATTAAATCGTATTCATAGTTTTGTTCGAAGACAGTTAATTTTTTTGGATCTTCACCTTTTACTCTCACAGTTTGTGGGATGATTTGGGAAGGAACATCTTCGAAACGTAAAGTTTTGATTCCTTTTGAAAGATTGAGAACTCTTGTTTCTCTTACGAGTCCAATCCCACCATTATAAATGGTAACACTCACTGACTTACGATCTGATTCAGTTGATAAATCAAAGGCACTGTTAGAAGTGATGGTGGTTGTGGTAAATAATAAAAATGAAAGACTTGTGATGGTTACTATTTTGGATTTCATGTACTCTCCCATGAGCATTCTACAGTCTGAAAACTTAAAAAACGAATGCAACTAAAATCGTTAGGGGAAAACTGCACTTTAAGAGGATTCATATGACAAATGTAGTAAAAATCGGGGTAATTGGTGGAACAGGACTCTATTCAATCGATGGAATGGAAATTCTTAAGGAAATTCATCCTGATACGCCGTGGGGAAAACCTTCAGATACAATTACAATAGGTCGTTTTAAAGGGAAAGAAATTGCTTTTTTACCAAGACATGGGAAAGGTCATTTTTTAAATCCAAGTGAAGTTCCCGCACGCGCAAACATAGCCGCATTAAAACAGTTAGGTGTAGAAGAAATTATTGCTTTTAGTTCAGTTGGAAGTTTGAGACAAGAAATCGCTCCTAGAGATTTTGTAATCCCTTCCCAAATCATAGACAGAACAAAAGCTAGGCATGCTACATTTTTTGAAAATGGAATGGTTGCGCACGCTCCTTTTGCGGATCCGTTTTCATCTGGGCTTGCAAAAAAAGTAGAAGAAGCAGCAAAACAAATCAATCTTCCAATTCATACGAACAAAACATTAATTTGTATGGAAGGTCCATTATTCTCAACTCGTGCAGAATCTCATATGTATCGATCTTGGGGTGCTGATATCATCAACATGACGGTATTACCTGAAGCAAAATTAGCGAGAGAAGCAGAGATTCTTTACCAAATGGTTTGTATGTCCACTGATTATGATTGTTGGAAAGAAGATGAAGCACATGTAACTTTGGAAATGGTTCTTGCGAACCTTAGTGCCAATGCTGACACTGCAAAAAAATTATTATCCACTTTGATTGATCATTTAGGTAAGTCGGATGATTCTAGTTTGGTGGGAAGTACAAAGTTTTCTTTAGTGACTGCTCCAGAAAAACGAAATCCGGAACAGATTAAAAAATTAAAATTTTTATTTCCAAGTTACTTCTAAACTTGTGCAACAGCTTGCTCCAATGTCGGAAAAATTTGGAGCAGGCTTTTTAATTTGGTAAGTTCTAAAACATAACGAACCTTTTCAGACGGTGAAACAATGCGAATGTATCCTTTTTGTTTTACGAGTCTTGAATGGATTCCTAAACAAACACCTAATCCAGAACTATCAATATAACTTACTTGTTCAAAATTCAAAAAGATATGATTGATTCCTTTTGAAATGAGAATTTCAAGATTTTCTTTCATGACTTGTGAATTGTATAAATTGATTTCGCCAGATAACTCAAAATAAACGGCAGAGTCTGGGAGTGGGACAAATTTTTGAAGTAGGACTTCCATTTTGAAATCACCACTTTCTACGGTATAATCATCCCAATTATCAATCATATAGAAATTTCCTTCACTCCATCAGAGATTTGAAACTTGTAGAAGTCTAACGCAAGGTTAAATTTTTGTTGATAACTTTTTTTCATTTCTTCATTTATTTTGGCAAATCCTTCCTTTTTGTCTAGTACGAGTACGCATCCGCCAAATCCTCCGCCTATCATCCTTGCACCCATGACTCCTAAATCTTTAAGTTTGGAGACAATGAAGTCAGTTTCTTCACAAGAAACTTCAAAGTTTTTAGATAAGGAGTTGTGTGTTTCATACAATGCAGCTCCCACCTTTAAAAATTGATTCGATTCCAAGCCTTCGATGACTTGTTTTGTTCTTTCTCGTTCTGAAATGACATGACTTATTCTTTTGAATTCATCTGGGGTGAGGTTACAATTGTTTAGTTCTGAATCTATTAAGGTAACATCATATAATTGTTTAAAATTTGGGAACTTTGTTTGAATTTTTTGCAAAGCCGATTCACATTCTAAGCGTCTTTTATTATAAGCACTGTCTTTTAAGTTATGTTTTACATTGGAATTGATGAGATAAAATTCATGTTCACCTAATTCAAAATGATGATAAGAATAATTGAGATTTTCAGTGTTTAAGGAAATACAATCGTTTTGTTTTCCCACAGCGATGATGAATTGGTCCATGATCCCACACTTTGTACCAACAAAATTGTTTTCTGCTTTTTGCCCAATGACTGCTATTTTCTCTCTATCGATTCCCAGTCCAAAAGTTTCTGAAATCGCAAAACCTGTTACCACTTCTAAAGCAGCAGAGGATGAAAGGCCAGAACCTTGGGGGATATTTCCATCAACCAATAAATCAAAACCTGGAATGGAATGTCCTGCAGCCTCCAACTCAACAATCACTCCTGTAATATAATCTGTCCAAGGTGCATTCGGATTGGATAAAAAAGGTTTTTTGATGGTGATCGTTTCGTTATAAGTGATGGAATGAAATTGATACAGATTAGATTGATTGGGACGTAAAAATACTTGGACAGAAAAATCAATTGCTGCAGGTAGAACGATTCCACCTAAATAATCAACATGTTCCCCAATGATATTGATCCTCGCGGGGGCTTGAAACAAACGCGGATTTGTATTTGTTTTTCCAAATATACGTTCAAATTGATTCAAATTTTCTTTACTTCTCAATGAATCCACTTCATCTTCCTTTCGATGCTATACTTTATTTTAGGACTGGTGCCATGTCGAATCTAAAAATTTCTGATCGTTTTGTGAAACCCTTCCTCCTGCAAAATCATCTGGAAAAAGAATTAGAGAGGGCAGAAACAGCTCGTCAAACTGTATTAAATCGAACTGGATTAGGGAAAGAATTTTTAGGATGGGTAAACTTACCAAGCCAAACGAATTCAGAGGACTTACAGACAATTCGAAAAGCTGCTGAAACCATCCAATCCCATTCCCAATACTTAGTCGTTGTAGGCATTGGAGGTAGTTATTTGGGTGCAAGAGCGGTCATCGAAGCACTCACTCCCGAGTTTAGTCATCCTGAAACACAAAAGAAAACGGTCAAAATTTTATACGCTGGGCATCACTTGGATGCAGATTATCATTTCCGATTACTAGCATTTTTAGAGAACAAAGAGTTTTCTGTAAATGTGATTTCTAAATCTGGGACAACAACTGAACCAGCAATCGCCTTCCGGTTGTTACTTTCTTTGTTAGAGAGAAAGTATGGAAAAGAAAACATTAAAAATCGAGTGTTTGCAACTACCGACAAATCAAAAGGTGCACTCAAACATTTAGCAGATGAATATGGATTTCCTACGTTTGTCATTCCTGATGATGTAGGAGGAAGGTATTCTGTTTTTACGCCTGTTGGATTACTTCCAATTGCCGCAGCTGGATTTAGCATCAATAAACTCATTGATGGCGCAAAACAGATGGAATCGAATCTAAAATCTACATCTTCCAAAGAAGGTAACTTAGCTAGTTTATATGCCGCGATGAGAAATAGTTTGTATGGTTTAGGAAAAACAACTGAGATTTTTGTTTCTTATCAACCAACATTAAATTATTTGGCAGAATGGTGGAAACAGTTGTTTGGCGAAAGTGAAGGAAAAAATGCAAAAGGTATTTTTCCGGCTTCTGTTCAATTCACGACTGATTTGCATTCAATGGGTCAATATATTCAAGACGGCGAACGAAAATTAATGGAGACTGTTATCAAGATAGAAACTCCAAAACAAGATGTTTACCTTACCGAAAAAACGGATGATAATGATGGATTAAATTATTTAGCCGGGAAAAAACTTTCTGAAGTGAATCAGAGTGCAATATTAGGAACTCTGATTGCACATAAAGATGGGGGTGTACCTTGTATCGAAATCATTTTGCCTACTATCAACGAAGAAGTTTTGGGTGAACTTATGTATTTTTATGAATTTGCATGTGCTATTTCAGGTTATATGTTAGGTGTAAATCCATTTGATCAACCTGGAGTTGAAGATTATAAAAACAATATGTTTGCTCTACTCGGAAAAAAGGGATATGAAAAACGAAAAGAGGAAATTCTAAGTCATATTGGTCCGACGTAAGAATGATTTTATATTCATTATGTTGGAACCAAAAATATCTTTGGATTGGTAAGTTTCCCATAGTTCCTTTGTACCCAAATCTAAAACTTCACCGGGGAATATTTCTCCGGTGATCTCACCTTTTTTCGCGCATTCTCGGAATGTATCGGACAAATCATAATATTGATTCTTTTCTAAGCTAGATAAACAAGAAGGATCAATCACAGAAAGTCCTATATAATAAAACTCACCTTTGCCAAACTCCAATACACCATCTTTCCTAATAAAAATTTGTGTATACTTTTCACCCTTTGGTATTGGTAATAAATACAAATGAATTTTGATTCCGCTCGCCAAATATTGTTTCGGTGTAAATTCAGGATTAGGAAAGAATAAAGTATCAGGATTGATAAGTAAAATTGGTTCTGAATTAGAATCTTGTGGTAAGGCAGTGCGAATTCCTCCAGCTGTACCTAAGATTTTATCTTTCTCTATCGAGACATCTAAAGGAAAACCAGTGAAGTTTTTTACATGATCGAGAATTTGTTCTCCTAAGTAGTGTGCATTGATCCAACCTTTTTGAATTTTCCAATTATGTAATAAGTATAATGCATAATCAAGTAAAGTGATCGATTGGATTTGTAGAAGTGGTTTAGGAGTATTTTGAGTAAGAGAACCCATTCGTTTGCCAAAACCAGCAGCCAGTACAAATGCATTCATAATTTTTTAAAATCCTTATGTAATAACAACTCCTCTCTTAAACTTCTCACAAAAATGAAAAGTGAATCAGGAAACATTCCTAACTGGATGATTTCTTCTAATTGGTTTAAACAGGAAACTATCGATGGTTTGAATTTGTCCTTTTTATGATCGGTTACCATTCGAAAATATGTGCCAAGTGCTTTAAATGATCTCTGTAGGGCTTGTAGATAAAATGTATCTTTGAATTTTTTTGTTTGGTCAATATTTCTTGATTCAAAGAATTTGAGCATCTTCATCCGAAATTCTCTAGGAAGTGGATAATAAGCATCATACAAAATGGAAGCCAAATCATACTGTGGTACACCCATTCTTGCATCTTGGTAATCAATCAACACATAATCGGAATTTGGTGATCGTAGAATATTTCGACAATGAAAATCTCGGTGTGTAAAAACATTGATGGGATATTGATTTAAATAATCTACAGTCTCTTCAAAAAAAGCCAGAGCTTCATTGGTTAAAGAAGTTTTGATTTTATAAATCTCTTTAAAAGCATGAAATTTATCAATAGTTAGATTTGTTTCAAAACTGAGTTTCTCTGTATCGAATTTTCTTGTTTTTACGAAAACAGGCGGGTCCAGTGTTTGTAATTTTAAAATCAATTCAATTAGATTGGTAAAGTGATTTTGGTATTCTGTTAAATTATAGGAACTATAGTCCAACTTTCCTTCAAAAGACATACAAATGATGCCCACAGTTTCATTCTTTTCAAAAATTTTTGGAACATGAATTCCATTCTCATACAAAAATTGACTCAATACGATAAACTCTTCGTTTACTGTTTCATCAATACAGACTACTGCTTCACTATGTTTGGTTGTAGAAATATGAAAGTATCGTCTGCTGGATGCTTCCTCTTGTAAGGGAGTGATGTTACAATTTTTTCCATATCGAGAATGGATAAATTCTAATTGAGTTTCATTGATTCCAGTATACACGTTACGAACTAGGATCCGGAAACCTCAGGAAAAATAAAATGAAATTTGGAACCTTTCCCAGGTGTAGAATCAATTTGTAATTCAATTTCAAAATTCTCTACAATTTGTTTTACCACAAACATTCCTAATCCCGTACCTTTACCTAATTCTTTTGTGGTAAAATAAGGTTCATAAATTTTATCCAATGTTTCTTGCGACATCCCTTCACCATCATCAATGACAATTAGATGGCCTTTTTTGTTTTGGATATATGCTTTGATTTCGATCGTTCCTATGTTGTTTGTCGCATCCGCAGCATTTAATAAAATATTTGATAGTAATAATGCAAATTGATCCGAATTCATACGAATTGGAATTGGTTCAGTAGAATCTTCTCGTTTGATTTGACAGTATTTGAGTTTTGCCGTTTCTTTAAAAACCTGTAAGACTGAGGAAATTTCTGAATTTAAATTAAGGATTTCTGTTTTTTCTGTATTTGATTTTACTGATTTTCCTAATTGCAAAAGATTCGAAGTTAAAGCTCTTAATTTTTCTGTTTGGTTTAGAGTCACTTTCAGTGCACGATCTTTTAACATAAGGTCTGCATTTTCACGTGAAGCCATTTCGACAAATCCTTGGATGGCTGTTAATGAATTATTGATTTCGTGGCCTATACTTGCCGCAACTACAGATAAAAATGCCCTTCTTTCTGAGTGGATCAATTGTTCCACCATCAATTTTTTTTGCGTTACATCTCGGATAACACCAGTATAAAATGAATCACCATCTAAACTATAGGAACATATTGCAATATCAGCCAGAAACGTTGAAGTATCCGAACGCTGTAGAGTTACATCAGATAGTTGCAAAGTTGATTTATTTGGTTCTTGGCTTAATACATTCGAAACTTGGCTCATATACTTTTGCATTTTATTTTCAGTAAATAAAATTCGTACATTCTGTCCTATTAAATCTAGTGGAGAATGAAATCGAAACATATCAAAGCTCGCCTTGTTTGCTGATACAATGATAAGTTTGTGATTGATAGTAACAACCGCATCTGATGTTGCATTCAAAATTGCCGCATTTTGACGGTTAAGATCTAAATTCTGTGTCCGAAGAGCCTTTTCTAATTTTTCGGACAACATTAATTTTTCTAAATCTGAATCTTTCTGATTTTTTACCTCTAATGCTCGTTTTACGACAGATAGTAGCTGGGTTCTATCAACCGGTTTTGATATATATTCATAAGCATGATAACGAATAGCAGCTTCCGCGGACGATAAATTAGGATTTCCAGTGATTAATATCACAGGTAAATTTATGTTTTTTTCAGCTATAAATTTTGTGAAATCAATACCAGACATTCCTGACATCAAAATATCTGAAATCACTAATGAAAATAATTCTCCTGATTCGATTCGTTTTACAGCATCAGATGCAGATTCAGAAAGTTCAATTTGGTACCCTTCACGTGATAAAACACGTTTTAATGCGATACGAATGTCTTCTTCATCATCGATAATTAATATTTTATCCATTTTCATCCGTATGAGCAGGCAAAAAGATTTCGACCTTTGTTCCTAAACCATTCTTTGTTTTGATATAAATCTCACCACCGTGTTCGGCGATGATTTTTTTAGAAATTGATAAACCCAATCCTGTTCCTTGTTTGTTCCGCCTTGTTGTGAACAAGGGTAAAAAAACCTTTTCCAATGTATCGTCATCGATTCCTGGTCCATTGTCTTCCACAGAAAATACGACCCAGTCCTTATTTTGACTCCTAAGAAAATCAATTCCCAACTCAATTCGAGGATTCTCTCTGGGAATTTCCATTTCAGACAAGGCATTAATCGAGTTTACCACACAATTGATCAACACTTGTTCGATTTCCTGCCAACGTACAAAAATTCCAGGTAAATTGGGACCAGCATGCCTTGTGAATTGGATATTTTTTTTGCGACAACTGACTTCCACAAGTTCACTTGTTCTGACTAGTATGTAATAAGGAGAAACAAAATCACGATTTGGACTTTCCATCCGGCCTAAGTCAAGTAATGCCTTTACCAAGTCTCGGATTCTTAAATTTGCCGCTTCAATTTTCTGCAGGATATTCTTTCGTTCATTTGGATCGGTTTCATCAACTGTAATTAAATCTTCTAAGTAGAGTAATGCACTTTGGAGAGGATTGTTAATTTCATGTGCAAGTCCTGCAGCAATTTCACCGATACTTGCAAATTTCATTGATTCAATTAATTGTCTATCTAATCGTTTTGCCTCAGTGATATCAGAAAATACTAACATTACCTTTTTGTCATTAGGATTGAGTTTTCTGACAGGGATAAACTTTATTTCGAACGTTCGATCCTCACCTAATAACGAATAATCGAATTCGGCTCTTTGAGTCGATTGTGAAGAAATTGATAAGTTTAAAACTTCAATCAGTCTACTTTTTTCACTTATATCAAAATATTGAAAAATATTTTCTCCTACTTCAAATGCCAATAGTTGAAATAATAAAAACTTAAAAATAGGAGCTACTTCAATGATAATTGCATCTTGGTTTACGATAACAAATCCATTATTGATAGTTGCAAAAAAGGTTTTTAATTTTTCTTCTCCGTATCTGATTGTATTTTCTGCATTTTGTAAGGTAGATAAATCTAATAAAAGTATAGTTATATTATTGATTCCATTTGTGTAATTTGGAGTTACAAAACTTTGTAATTGAAACTTCTGTTTTTCACCTAAACCAGAATAAATATCGATATCATGTTTTACATTTGTTCTTAATAAATCAGATTTAATGGGTTCTGCTAAAGTAAGTAGTTCAAAGATGGATTTTTTTTGAATCTGTTCCAACGTTATGGAAAAAAAATCTAAAAATCGTGTATTTGCAAATTGAACATTTCCAAAGGAATCGGTGATTAGAAATGGAATCTCCAATCTCTCATTTTGTGGTGGGTGAACAGTCTCAGTTATTTGATTCCAATGAATGTACAGAATATAAATTTCATCTTCATCATTCAAAACATCATCAACCGATGAAAACTGAACAGATACTGTCAAAGTTTCTAAATTTGCCTTCTTACATTGGATTTGGTGATTTTTTTTTTGATTCGATTTTTGTTTCAGTAAAGTGGATACATTGTTTGTATCTTCGAAAATCAAATCCATAGGGCATGGAAGAGAAACATTCAACCCCAAAAGATTTTTAATTTGATCATGACAATAGAGTATATTTTGGGATTTAAGATCGACGAAAAGATAAGGAATCGAGGAATGGGAAAGTAACTCCGATAACTTGTGAATTTTTGTTTCTAACATTATGTTTAAAATTTTTTACCGAAGCCTATATCGAAATTATCAGTCCCAGAGACGTAAATCAATGAAAAATATGGGTGGAATTCCCTCTTATGTCAACTTGGGAGGCCACAAAATTTTTTATTGGAAGTTTGGGAAAGGAAACCAAAAACCTATCGTTTTTTTTCATGGATTACTAGATGAAAGTTTTGGATTCCGAAGAGTCGTAAAAGAATTGTTAAATGATGGATACCCATTGTATGTTTTTGATTTGCCAGGATATGGAAAGAGTAAACTTCCACTTGTCAAATACCTTTATCAAATTGATGTTTGGGCGGAATTACTTCTCGAATGTTTAGAAAAACTAAATTTAAGCCAAATTAGTTTAGTTGGACATTCGATGGGTGGACTGATTTCCCAACACTTAGTCCTTCATGATAGAAATCATCGTGTGGAAAAATTAATTTTACTCGCACCCGGTGGAATTGCACATCCAGAACGCGAAAAAATGCGAAAGATTCTATTTCCAAAAACGGAAAGGCAAGTCGTATTGTTGTTACGTTATTTATACGGTGAAGAATTTCCTGAACCAGGTTTTTTGTTTCGTCATACACTGGTTACGATTTGGAATGATAAACCAAATGAATACTTACAAGAAAATACTCTCAGAAGAGAAGATGAGATTTTTTTCGGTGCTAAAATGAAAGAGATCAAAATTCCAACTTTGATATTAGCAGGTGCTGAAGATGAAATCACACCACCATTTATGATGAAACAAATGAAATCCTATATCAAAAAAAGCAAATTGGTTTGGATTCCAAAAATTAGACATGCCATCCATTTAGAAAAGCCTGATGTTGTAGCAAAGAATATTAGAGAATTCTATAATTCTTAATTACTCTCCATCGTCCCCAATCGCATCGACAGGACACATTGCCATGGCTGCCTTTGCCTGTTTTTCCTCTGTTGGATTGGATGGTTGTTTTTTAAAGAAAATGTGCGTTTCGTCCGCATTGTACTCTAAAAGGTTCGGTGCTTCTTTGACACAGTCATTGCAGGGAACACAAGTCTGGTCGACATAGTATTTTCCTGGTACATTCTCGGGTTGTTTGATACTTTTATCTGCCATACAGTATTTTTACTTTTTAACAGACCCCCCCCTATAAAATAAAGCATATATGACGAAAAAGAACATCCTCATCGTCGAGGATGAACCATTCCTCGGACTCAATATCAAACAGAAAATCGAATCATTTGGTTTTCATGTGATTGCTGTTGTACCATCTGGGGATGAGGCCTTTCAAATTGTCTCAGAAAAGGTGCCAGACCTTATCCTTATGGACATCAATCTAGAAGGATCACTCGATGGCATCGAAACGGCCGAATCTTTACGTGACCAATTCTCAGTTCCTGTTTTGTTTCTGACTGGATTTTTGGACGAAACTTCAAAACAACGAATCAATCAAAATCCTTCGTATGCCTATCTCATGAAACCATTTTCTACGGACCAATTAAAAGAAGCCGTTACTGGTTTTATGGTTTAGTTCTCCCATTTCCTTTCCCAACGTATTAAAAATTCTCGATTCCCGTCGGCCCCTTGGATGGGTGATTCCAAAAGACCAACAAATCTAATTTTTGGATCAGATTGTTTGATTTTGTGCCAAACATTTCTGATCGCATAACCAATCAATTGCGAATCGATCAAAACACCTTTCTCTAATTTCGAGGGATGCACTTCAAATTGAGGTTTAAAAAGGGTGATTCCTTTCCAGTGAGTTTCTGGGTATTTCTCAAACAATAACTTCAGAAATGAAAATACAGGGACCAACGAAATGAAACTAAGATCCATTGTGATCCAAGTTTCGTTCGTGAGAGGTTCTAAAGATAATTGTGGTAATTCTTTTAGGTGGGTGCGGTCGAACACAGTCACTTTTGGATCATTGGCAATCTTTTGAGCCAATTGACCGTATCCAACATCGACTGCAAATAATTTGGAAGCACCTTTTTCCAGTAACACTTGGCAAAATCCACCTGTGGAAGCTCCCAAATCAATACATGTTTTTCCATTGATTTGAATGTCTTTCCAATGATCAAATGCACCTAACAGTTTGTAGGCACCTCTTGAAACATAAGACTTTATTTTTTCTTTTGTTCTAACTTTGTCTTTTAGTGTAATCAGAGTTCCCACTTTTGAAATGACTGTATCATTCACGAGAACAGAACCAGATAGAATTAAAGATTGGGCTAATTTTAAATCGGGTACAAACCCTTCCCTAACGAGAAAGTTATCGAGTCTAATTTTTTCTTTCTGCAATGTACTTAGGTAATCCTAAAAAGAATTCATGATTCATAGAAGAAAGTTCAGTTGCTAGTGAGATGGCTTTGTTGACAGACTCGGACCTGAGAGATTTTGTTTTTTCCATTCCATACAAACTTGGGTACGTCAATTTCCCTGCTTTTGCATCCTTTCCTGGGGTTTTGCCAAGTTCTTCTAAATTTCCTTCTACATCGAGGATATCATCTGTGATTTGGAATAAAAGCCCAATTTCTTTCGCATAACTTGAAAGTACAGATTCTCTTTCTTTCCAATCAGGTCGTAATCGATTCCCTAATAAAAAGGAAGATTCGATCAGTGCTCCTGTTTTTTTTTCATGGATAGAGAGTAGTTTGGATTCTCGGTCTGTTTTACTTGGATTTTTTTCTTCTTCAATGTCTTCCATCTGTCCTTGGATCATTCCCTTCAAACCTGCACCTTTGTGGAGGATTTGAATGGAATCACGGATGAGAAATGGATCTTCAGTTTCCATCATTGATAATAGATAGAAACTAAGAGAGTTGAGTGTATCACCAGCTAAAATGGCCGTTGCCTCATCAAATTGTTTATGGCAAGTTGGTTTACCCCGACGGGTGTCATCATCATCCATTGCCGGTAGGTCATCGTGGATAAGGGAATAGGTATGAATGCATTCAACTGCAAGTGAGGCAAGTAAAACAGAATCGTCTTTAGTTTCGATGCCGTGTGTTAATTTGTTAGGTTCAAAAAATGAATTTAAAACAAAGATAGGTCTTACTCTTTTTCCACCAGCCTTTAGGCTATACAAACAAGCTTCCGTTATGCGAGTCTTTGGTGAAAATAAAGTTGTGGTATAGGAATCAAAAAATGAATCAAAAATTCGTTTGGAGTTTTGTAAGATTTCGGTGAAGGTAATTGGCACGATGGACTGGAACCGGTTCTTATTCAGAACCGATCCTTGTATTGATCAAGAACTTAGTTAAGTTCGTAACCTTTAAAGAAAAACGCAATTTCTTGTAATGCGTTTGCGACAGAGTCAGAACCGTGAACCGCATTTGCTTCTTTGCTTTCAGCAAAAAGAGCACGGATTGTTCCTGCTTTTGCTTCTTTCGGGTCAGTAGCACCAATTACGTCTCTCCAGTGAGTTACTGCGTTGTCACGTTCAAGAGCACATGCCACGATAGGACCAGAAGCCATGTAGGTGCAAAGGTCGTTGTAAAAAGGACGAGCCGCATGGACTGCGTAAAATTGTTTTGCGTCTTCAAGGCTGAGTTTTAGGAATTTCATTCCTAGGATTTTAAATCCTTCTTTTTCGATTCTCTGAAGGATGTCACCGATGTGTTTGTTTTTCACTGCATCGGGTTTAAGCATGATAAAAGTTCTTTCCATATCTCCAGTTGCTTGGAGAAACCGAAAAAAGCAATCGAATCTTTAGGCAGTTAAAAATCGTACCAAAAGAAAAGAAGTAGGGAGAAGGTCCATTTTTTCAAAACCTAACTCTTCCCATACATTCAAATCGATGAGGATCAGTGAATACCCTGTGATTTGGTTGATCGCAATTGGATATGGGTTCAAATCTGTTTCCGGTTGGATCAGATTTTCCACTTTGATTTTGTTTGATTTCATCCCTTTTAAGGAAGTGAGTTTTTGAGCAAAACCTAAGATGGGGTCCTTGTCCCCTTTGTAAAGGATAGCGATTCGTTCAATGGTTTCAAGGCCATTGTCAATGAGAACCCCAACGGTGGCTGGACAGTAGTTTAGAATGCCTTTGATTTTTCCGCCCGTATAACTTCGAGAGAACAATGGTTTTGCCGCTCCGATGAGCAGGATGTCAGAGTGTTTGATTTTAGCAAAGTTGACGATTTCGTATGTGACATTATCAGTAATACGATATTCTGTTTGGACTTGGATCCCTAAACTAGAACCTGTTTGGCGAATCGCTTCAAAACTAGCATCTCGATACTTCCTGATTTCTTCATTCGAAAGGGAGTCGTTAGGTGAAATGTGCAAAGCAATGAGTTCCAAATTTTTCTTTTGGTTTCCCGATAAGGAAAAAGCAAATCTGACTAAACTTTTTCCCATTTTTTCTTGGGCAAAAGCAACAAGCACTCTGAGTTTGCTATCTGATGGTTTTTCTGGATAAGATGCGTTTACAGTCTTTGTGAAAAACTTTTGGATTCCATCAAGCAGTGGTCCAGTGGAAAGAGTTGTGACAAGTGCCATCATCACAAACACAGCAAATATTTCAGGACTGAGGATTCCTAAATCATAACCAATATTGAGGACAACTAGTTCCATCAGGCCTCGTGTGTTCATGAGAGCACCAATGGATAAAGAGTCTTCCCAATTGGATCCTGCTACCCTTGCAGCAAAAGCACTTCCTAAAAACTTACCGACAACAGCGACAAGAAGAACGAGTCCAAACACAAGCCATAGGTGAGATCCATTCAGAAGTGTGACCTCAGTACGGAGGCCTGTGATCACAAAGAAAATCGGAAGGAATAAAATTACAGCTATATCTTCTATCTTTTCAGCGATTAGTTTTTTTAAATTCCCTTCCGCAGGCATGATGACACCCGCAAGGAAAGCACCAAATAGAGCATGGATCCCAATCACTTCTGTTGTCAGTGAAGATAAAAATAAAATCATTAAGATGAGAGCAACAGCTGTTCTTGTTAAGTTTTCACGCGAAATGTAAATAGAACCCAATCGTTTGAGGAAGGGTGCTACTAAATAAATCATAGTTAAGATATACGCAAAAGACAATCCAATCGTAAATAAGGCAGTGTTTAAGTTTCCTGCTTTGGAAATAGTCACAATGATCGCGAGTAAAATCCAGGCAGTGATATCATCAGCTGCCGCACAAGTTAACACCATGGCACCAAGTGGTGTACGTGTAAGGTTTCGTTCTTGTAAGATTCGCGCAAGGACAGGGAAAGCAGTGATACTCATTGCAATTCCCATAAAAAGTGAAAATGATAAAAATCCTACGTTTTTGGGTGCATAATCAGTATAAAAATAATACGCTAATATCATCCCTAAAAAGAAGGGAAAAATGATACTCGCATGACTGATGATAATCGCTGAGTGGGCTTTGTTTTTGAGAACAGAAAGGTCTAATTCCATTCCGATGATGAACATAAATAAAACGAGACCAATTTGGCTTAAGGTGCCGAGTGTAGGAAGGCTTGCAGGTGGGAATAAAAATCCCATTGTTTCTGGGAAATAATAACCAAGTAAGGATGGTCCAAGTAAAATCCCAGCTACAATTTCACCCATAACGGATGGTTGTTTTAATTTTCTGGTGAAGAGGTAACCAACAAAACGAGCACTTCCACAAACCACGATGATTTGAATGAAGAGTAAGGCTAAAGGATGGTGGAAACGATTGAAGAAATTTTCTGTGTCTAAATGTTCACTCGCGGTGACAGATAGATTTTTTGCGGTTTCTAAGACACTCCCAGCTTGGAGTAAATAATAACCTAAGGATCCAAACAGAAGTAAAGTGAAACCGTAAAAAACAGAAGAACGAGTTTTCATAGACCCTCAAGGTTCCGATCAAACGGAAAATTTTTTCACAAGTGCTTCGCCAACAACATCCGGAACTTGGTTCGATACTGCTCTGCCGTGTCTTGCTACTTCTTTGACGATTGTAGACGACACAAAAGAGTACTCATTATCAGCCATTAGGAAATAAGTTTCAATTTCTGGAGCTAATTTTTTATTCATGAGTGAAATTGCATATTCATAATCAAAATCTGTAACTGCGCGAAGGCCCCGAAGGATGACCCGAGAATTTTTTTCCTTACAATAATCCACAGTGAGTCCTTCAAAGGAATCAATTTTGATTTTGTCCCAACCTTGGAAAACCTTTCCAATCATCTCCACTCGTTCTTCTGGTGAGAATAAAGATGTTTTTTTGGAATTGATGGCAACGGCGATGATGATCTCTTCAAAAAGAGGATGGGCACGCCGTATAATGTCTAAATGTCCATTCGTAAATGGATCAAACGAACCAGGGTATACGGCGATATTTTTCATCTTAGTGGTTCACCCTTGCCCATTCTTTCATTGGTAGGCCATACAAATTGATGAATCCTTCTGCATCATATTGATTGTAGAGTTCTTCCTTTTCAAATGTAGAAAGGCCAGCGTTGTACAATGATTTGTTGGACTTTCTTCCGACAACCGTACAATTTCCTTTGTACAATTTGATGCGAACGGTTCCATTGACATACTTTTGAGTGTAGTCCATGTATGCACGGAGTGCATTCATCTGGTTGGAATACCATTGTCCATTGTAAATGTATCTAGCAAATTCTTGAGAGAGTTCGTCTTTTTTGTGTTGGGTGTCTCTATCGAGAGTGATAGATTCTAAATCTCGGTGAGCAATGTGGAGGATTGTTCCACCAGGTGTTTCATAGACACCACGAGATTTGATTCCAACGAGTCTGTTTTCTACGATGTCCACACGACCTACTCCATTTTTTCCACCTAATTCGTTTAAGGTTTCCATCACTTCAAGTGGGTTCATTTTTTTTCCATCGATTGCAACACAATCTCCATTTTCAAAATCCAATTCCAAATAAGTTGGTTTGTCTGGAGCTTTTTCTGGCGAAACTGTTAAGATAAACATATCTTCTTTTGGTTCATTGAATGGATCTTCTAAAATCCCACCTTCAAACGAAAGGTGCATAAGATTTCGATCCATACTATATGGTTTAGCGGCTGTTACAGGAACTGGAATTCCTTTTTTCTTTGCATATTCGATAAGATCTGCTCGGCCACCAAAATTCCATGTTCTCCAAGGAGCAATGATTTGTAAGTTAGGCGAAAGAGCTTTGAAAGTAAGTTCAAAACGTACTTGGTCATTACCTTTTCCAGTTGCACCATGCGAGAATGCATCTGCTCCTTCTTTTTTGGCAACTTCTGCCATCGCTTTTGCGATGAGAGGACGTGCGAGAGAAGTTCCAAGTAGGTATCGCATTTCATAAATGGCATTTCCACGAATGGCTGGAAAAATAAAATCACGTGCAAATTCCAATCGTAAGTCTTGGATGTATACTTTGGATGCTCCGGTGTTTTTTCCTTTTTCTTCAAGGCCTGTGAGTTCTTCCTTTTGGCCAACATCGGCACAAAAAGCGATGACTTCACAACCATAGGTATCTTTTAACCAAGCAAGGATGACAGAGGTGTCGAGTCCACCTGAGTAAGCGAGAACGATTTTTTTGGGAGCAGGTTTCTCTTTCATAGAATAAGGTCAAAATAAAAGAAAAAACCAAGAACACAATTAAATATTGTCTGAATTGAAATACTAGTGTAGATTTGGTGGATGCGTTTTTTTGTCTCTTTGACTCTTTTTCTGTCCATTGGATTGGCCACCATCCAATGCAAAAAACTGCAAGTGGAACCGAATGTTCTTTCCGATGCCCTTCCCAAACCAAAAATTTTCATTCAAATTGAAGGCAAAGGCAAACGAGGTACTGTCATTGGATTGGAACCTTTTCTAAACAAATACAGTTACGCTACGGAAGAGAGTTTTTATTCGAGTTTAAAGGAATACTTTCAAAGAGCAAAAGAAGACGAAACCATCTATGTCGACAGGTCCATCGTGGTTTTACCAGAATACATTGGGACTTGGCTCGTTGTCACTGCAGAAGACAAATCCATCTTTGGAAAAATAAACATTGCTGAGGCAATGGAAGAGTTAGTGAAACAAAATCTTGGGTCTTTCCTATGGCATTATCTCTTTAGTAATTCCTTTTCAAAAGACCACTTAAAGGAAACTCTTTTTCGGATGAAAGCTTGGCAGATGGCAGATCGTTACCAACGAATTTTTTCCCGTTTGGCGTTGGAATACCGCGTGGCGATTGTTGCAGGTTCCATAGTATTACCTCATCCAAAAGTGGTAGAAGGAAAAATCACTCCTACCGATGGCCCCTTGGAGAATGTAAGTTTTTATTTTCACCCTGACGGAAGAGTGGATGAACAAATTGTGCGTAAACTTTTTCCCATCGAAGAAGAAAAACAATTCTTAGTCGAAGGAACTTTGGATCAAAATCCAACTTACCGTACACCTATTGGTAAATTATATACAATGATTTGTGCTGATTCTTGGTTCCCTGAAGTATACAAAGAATTAGAAAACTCGGAAGCAGAAATTTTAGTAGTACCTTCGTTTGTTTCACCAAGTGATGCCTGGCAGACAAAATGGAATGGATACAATGGTTATGCGAATCCAAAAGATGTCACAACAAAAGATATAGGATCCATCACAGAAAAAACAGCATGGAAAAAATATGCAATGTTAGGGCGACTAAAAGATCCCAATGTAAAACTTGGAATCAATGTATTTTTCCGAGGTGAAATTTGGGATATGACCGCAGGTGGTGATGCATTTTTCCAAAAGATGGGAAAACCAGTGAATAATTTGGTCAAAGAAGAAAAAAACCAAGGTAGGTTGTATGTATTCTATCTCTAGAAAAACATTCCTCACATTGCTTTTATTTTGTGCAGGAATCAAATCCAAAATCAAAACCTTTTACTTTAGTGAATCTGAAACGAGAACTGTCAATAGTTTTGCCGAGGTTGTTTTACCAATTGAGGAAACTGGAATGCCGAATTTAGAAGAAGCAAATGTTATGCGAAGATTAGATGAAGAGTTGTACTTTGTTTCCGAGGAAATCCAAGAAGACTTTCACTCTGCTGTTATGGTTTTGGAATACCTTCCATTTTTTTACGGAAGGTTTCGTTGTTTTTCAAATTTGAAACCAGAGGAACGAATTGGGTTATTAGAACTCTGGGCAGAAACAGATTCTGATACAGTTCGTGCTGTTGTGGGTAACTTAAAACTACTGGTTTGCCTTGTTTATTATGGTCATAAATCCACTTGGGAATCGATCTCTTACCCAGGTCCATTTGCGAATCCACCTGAGAAATGGAGTGAGGCAAGACTTCATTACCAAAACTTACTCAAAGGAAACTAAGGTATCAAATGAAAAAATCAGGTATCTATCGAGATTATAAAAGTTACCAACCAGGGGAAGTCATCCAAGTGGATGTGGTGGTAATTGGTTCCGGTTGTGGCGGTGCAACGATGGCTTACGAACTTTCCAAACGAGGGATCAAAGTAGCCCTTCTCGAACAAGGTGGAAACTACCATACAGGAACCTTTGATAACAATGAATTGAATATGGCAGGAAAAGTATCTGCAGAAAGGAATTTTCATACCACAATTGATGGTGGAATTAATTTGGTGTATGGAAATAATTTAGGCGGAGCATCGGTACATTACTGGGCAGATAGTTACCGAACTCCCGAAGATCGCCTTCTATTATGGAATCGTAAATATGGGATCGAATACCACCTTCCCGAAGACTTAAATCCATATTGGTTGGAACTAGAAACAGACTTACATGTCACACCTGCAACAGAAGAATACTTTAATCCCATGAATCGTATCTTCCGAAACGCATCACAACGATTAGGTTGGGAAGGTCATCATGTCCCACAAGCAAGGAAAAATTGCCAAAAGTCTGGCCACTGTATGCAAGGTTGTATGTTCGGAGCAAAACAATCCCAACTCATCACTCATATTCCAAGTGCTGTTCGCCTTGGAACCGACGTGTATACTGATTTACGTGCTGAACGATTGGACATCGTCGGAAACCAAGTGAAGGGATTAGAAGCTGTAGTGATCGACAGACGAACTTTAAGACCAACCCAAACCAAACTCCGGTTCCAATCAAAAGCAGTTTGTGTATCAGCTGGAGGTTTTGGAAGTAGCAAATTTTTACTGAAGAATGGTCTCAAAAAAAGACTTCCAACTCTTGGAAAATTTTTGGCCATCAACCCTTCTCCGATGGTGCATGCATTGTATGAAGAGCCAATTGTTCAATGGCGAAATATTCCTGCAGCGTACGGCGTTGAAGGTTTTCGATTGGCAAAATTCCAAAACGGTTCTTACAAAGAAGGTGGGTATATGCTGATGCCAAACCAATTGCAACCAGGAACCCTTGCTGCATTACTTCCTAGTTTTGGAAAAGATCACTTCCGTTATATGAAACAACTAGAATATTTGGGTGGAACCATTGGTTGGATTGATGATGTGGATGGGGAACTGGGATCCATCGAAGTTGATTTTTTTGGAAAAACGAAAGTTCATTATCCGTTTGGAAAGACCACCAAACAAATATTCAGCGATCTAACGTACAAACAAATGAAATTGAATTTTGAAGCAGGTGCCAAAGAGGTGTTCCTTGCTGGAATGAAACTTCGGAAATACACAAAGTTACCTAAAAAAGAGGAAATTGATGCTTTGGCTTGGAGGCCAGCAGAGTTCCCGATGGCAGCGCCTCACCCTGCTGGAGGCTGTAGGATGGGAAAATCGAGTGAAACTTCCGTAGTAAATTCCAAACACCTAGTGCATGGATTTCAGAATCTCTTTGTAGCCGACTCTTCTGTGTTTCCAACAGGTGTCAGTGTCGATCCAAGTTTTACCATTATGGCATTTAGTAAAAAAGCTTCAGAATTTATAACAGAAGTTATATGAGATTTTTATTTCTGAACACTGCCACTGTTTCCACATGATCCGTTCTTGGGAACATATCAACAGGTTGTAAGGAATTCAAAAAATATTGTCTCGCTAATAGGTTTGTATCTTCTCTGAGGCTCATGGGATCACAGGATACATAGACAATTTTTTTAAATCCCATACCGAGGATGGTCTCTGCGACATCTGGGCCAAGACCTGTTCTTGGTGGATCGATCACAATGGTATCATAGTTTTTTCCAAATAGAGATGGTAAAACTTCTGCCACTCTCCCTTTACGAAACCGAACATTGTGGACTTTGTTGAATTTAACCGATTCCAAAGCAGTTCTATGAGAATTTGGATTTTCTTCGATGCCAAGAACTTCTTTACACTGGCCTGCAATCCAAAAGGAAATGGTGCCAATCCCTGAATAGGCATCAATCACTCGTGAGTCTTTTTCTATCTCATCCAGAACCAAATTGTATAAACTCGGTGTTTGTATGGGATTTACCTGCAAAAAGGTTGAAAGACCTACACGGAATTTGTGTTTTCCGAAATGTTCGTGGATATAAGGTCTACCCCATAACAGATGTTCTTCGCGACCAAGTGCCATCGTTGTATGTTTGGTATTGATATTATGAATGATCCCTACTAGTTTACCCAATTTACCCGATTTTCCAATCCGGTTTTGTATAGCAGTGTGAAGTCTTTTGGATGCATCCTTAGCGTGCGGTAAGTCTTCCTTTGCAGTCACAATTCCCAGAATGATTTCGCCTGTGGAAAACGACTTCCTTGCAACAAGGTACTTCATCATACCACGTTTGGATTTTTCATTATAAGGAAGTAATCCCTCTCGCCTAGCCCATTGTTTGACGGCAAGTGCCACTTCTGTTAATCCAGGGTCTTGGATTTGGCATTCTGTTTGGTCTAAGACAAATGTTGCTTCACGGTTGAAAAGTCCGAGTGTGAGTAAAGTTTTGTTTCCGACATTACGTCGGCCAAAAGGTAATTGGATTTTGTGACGGTAGTATTCTGGAGAGGGACTGGGAACTATGGTTTTGAATTCCACATGACGGTATGTTTTAAAAAGTTCTTTGATGTTTTGTTCTTTTTTTCGAAGTTCTTTTGTGTATTCAATGTCGAGGTAGTTACACCCACCACAGGTTCCGAAATGAGTACAAATAGGATTGTTAGTTTTTGTTGTGTTCATTTTGATTTTCCTGAACCAACCAGTTGGTCAATGGAGTTGTATCCACGGTCTTTCATTGCTTTATCCAAATAGGAACAAATTTGATACGGTAAAAAAGGACCTTCATAAATATAACCAGTGTAAATTTGGATGAGATTGGCACCTGCTTCGATCATCTGTAGGGCTTTTTCTCCCGAATCAATCCCTCCCACACCGATGATGGGAATTTTCCCTTTTAGAGTTTGGTACGCAAGAGATACAAATCGAAGTGATTTTTGGAATAAAGGGCCACCTGATAAACCACCTTCAGGAGGATTAGTTTCACCTAGGCTTTGTTTGTCGAGAGTGGTATTGGTAAGGATTACACCACTTATTTTGTAATCCAGACAGACATTGAGATTTTCAATGAGTTCCTCTTCGGAAAGATCTGGAGCAAATTTTAAATACAATGGAATAGGGAATGAGTTTGAAAATTCTTTTTGGATCCCAACGATAAGATCAATTAAACTTTGTTTGGATTGTAGGCTACGTAATCCAGGTGTGTTTGGTGAACTGATATTAATTACCGCATAATCTCCGTAAGGTAGCAGTTTTTTAAAAGTGTAAACATAATCACTGACAGCATCTTCTAAGGCAGTCACTTTCGATTTTCCTGCGTTGATCCCTCTTACTCCCATTTTGGATTGTTTTTTCAATTCGATCTCGGCATTGTCGGCACCTGGGTTATTAAAACCCATTCTGTTTACGAGAGCTTTTACTTTCGGAAACCGGAATAATCTCGGTTGTTCATTCCCAGGTTGTGCTTTTGCAGTGATGGTTCCTACTTCTATGAATCCAAAACCCATGTGGATCATGGTAGGGAAAAGTTCCGTTGTTTTATCAAAGCCTGCTGCTAGACCAACTGGATTTGGAAAATGGATGCCTTGGATGGTTTGTTCCAAACGTTTTGAATTGTATTGGAAAAGAAGGCTTAAAGTTTTATGGAAAAACGGGATTTTTTTGGACAAAGAAAGAAAAGTAGCGACTAGATGGTGCGCTGATTCAGGGTCTAAATGAAAGAGAATGGGTTTGATCAGGTGGTGGTAAAACAAGGGAAAAATCCTTACGTTGATTCTTTTTTCCCCGTGATTTCTTACAATTTCTTTCCGAAAATAGCGACGTTTCCTATATTCCTTCAAAGGACAGTACTTGATGCCATCTAATTCCCCTATATCTCGTATTTGGCAAAATCCATCTGCCTTTCCCCAGGAAGAAGTACTCCGGGAATTAGAAAATTTACTCAGATCAAACCCAGACTTTTGGCTTAAAATCAATCGCGATGGGATCATCGTTGATTATAAAACTTCAAGGTTTGTCAATATTGGAGACAAACCAGAGTCACTTTTAGGACAACATATCAGTGTTGGTCTTCCTCCTTATTTGCGTGAAATCACATCGGAAGCTCTAGCTTACTTATCTGACAAAAAAAGTTTAGTATTTTGGAAAGAGTATTCCTATGGAGAGGAACCTAATATTCGTCATGTGGAAGTAAGGTTTGTGGTTTTATATGATGGTTATATCATGTCCAACCATCGTGACATTACCGAACGCAAACGTTTAGAAAATGCTTTTTTAGAAAGTGAATCTAGATTTCTTTCCATGGCACAGAATGCTGCTGATTCCATTGTGATCATCAATGATGAAGGAATCATTCAATTTTTTAATAAAACAGCAGAGAATACATTTGGTTACAAACAAGAGGAGGTGATTGGAAAAAATGTAACGATCATCATTCCTCCCGATTACAAGGACAAACATGATGAATTCCTGAGGCGGTATAAAGAAACAGGAGAAACTCATATTATTGGTGTTGGCCGAGAGGTATTCGCACAACGGAAGTCAGGTGAAATTTTTCCATGTGAACTTTCGGTTGGAGAATTTAAGACAAAATCTGGAAAGATGTTTACAGGGATCCTGAGAGACATCAGCCAAAGAAAACTCCAAGAAGAGGAATTATACCAATACAGAAATCATTTAGAAGAATTGGTCGAAAGGCAAACGATGGACTTAAAAATGTCCAAAAATATTGCAGAAGAAGCTTCTTATATGAAATCTCTGTTTCTTGCCAATATCTCACATGAGTTAAAAACTCCGATTCATGCTATTTTAAGTTATGCGGAATTAGGTGCGGAAAAATCAGCCACTGTTTCGCCCGAAAAAATTAAAGAATACTTTCACATCATCGATTCCTCGGGGAAACGGTTACTTGCTCTTCTCGAAAATTTATTAGATATTGCCAAATTAGAATCAGGTAAAATGCGATATCTTTTTGAACGGAATTGTTTAAAGGAAACAACCAAATTTGTAATCAATGAAATGCGTGCAATTTTGGAAAAAAGAGGAATCACAGTTGTTTTACTAAATAATGAGGAACGTTGGGAAGCAGATTTCGATTATGAGCGGATCCAACAGGTGATCAGAAATATTATCTCCAATGCATTAAAATTCATCCCAAATGACACTAATATTGAGATTAGTTTGATAAAAAGAGAATTTATTCCAAGAAAATCTCAGTCGTATGTGAAAGGAATTGGCATCCAAATCAGAGATTACGGTCCAGGAATTCCTTCCGAAGACCTAGATAAAATTTTTGAAAAGTTCATCCAATCCAAACAAGTAAAAGCTGGAACCAAAGGAACTGGGCTCGGATTGTCGATCTCAAGAGAAATTGTAAATGATCACAACGGATTGTTATATGCTGAAAATCATGAAGATAAGGGAGCAGTTTTTACAATGTTAATACCAAGTTCCCGTGAAGGAATTCGATGATCAATTTACTCGCTGTTGATGATGAGATGATCAATTTAATGATCATTGACGAGTCTTTGTCAGATAAAGGATTCACTGTTGTCAAAGCAAAAGATGGAGAAGAAGCATTCCAAATTTTAAGCTCTGGTTCTATGGTATTTCATGCTATTATTTTAGATCGATTGATGCCAAAGATGGACGGGATCGAACTGTTAAAAAAAATCAAACGATCAGAAAAGTACAGAGATATCCCTGTCATTTTCCAAACTGCTATGAGTTCCATCACTGATATGACAGAAGGCCTTGATGCTGGTGCTTTTTATTATTTAACAAAGCCATATTCGCGTGCACTCCTCGTCCGAATAGTGCAAACTGCAGTTGAACATTTTATCAAATTACAAAGAGCAAAAGAAGACCTTCATAAAGGAATGGGTGCCCTTCGCCATATGATCACTGGTGAATTTAGGATTCGTTCCATTCGTGAATCACATGAACTTGCTCCCTTACTTGCCAATGCTTGTCCCGATCCTGAACGTGTGTTAACTGGGATCATGGAAATTCTAAACAACGCAATTGAACATGGAAATTTAGGAATTTCATACCAGGAAAAATCGGAACTCCATGATAATGATAAATTGATGGAAGAAATTTTTCGAAGATTAGATACACCTGAATACAAAGACAAATTTGTAAAGGTAACCTTTGAAAGAAACCAAGAACGTATTGAAATTCGTATCAGTGACCAAGGGAAAGGATTCGATTGGAAACGATATTTGTCGATCGAAGCAATGACTAAAAATGCGTTCAAAACGCACGGACGTGGGATCTTTATGGCAAAAAAATTATCCTTTGATGATCTTACTTACATTGATGAAGGTAGAACAGCCATTATACGCATTGATTTAACCAACAAAACCAGTAATTTACTCACTGATTTTCAGGAATAAATTTATAATGAAAACACCAGTGGGTCAGTAAAATCAGAAATGATTTGCTCCACATGGGGTTTTAATTCTTCTACTGTATGCGAAGTGGCAACACCCAAAATGGAACAACCTGCGGCCTTTCCAGATTGTAATCCAGCAATCGAATCTTCAAATACGATACAATCCTTTGGACTAAGGCCAAGTCCTTTTGCACAAAGTTCGTAGACTTCAGGGTGTGGTTTGCCTTGAGTCACCATGGAACCATCAATGATGACATCAAAGTAAGATCGTAAGTGAAGGTTATCTAATGTAAAATTGACATTCATGGTTGGTGCGGAAGTTCCTAGAGCTAACTTTACTTGGTTAGATTTCAAATACTGAAAGAATTCGATGATTCCAAGATGAGGTTTCATTTCTTGTCTGTATAAGGTTTGGTATAAGTTTTCTTTTTCGGCACCGTAGTTTTGGATCTCCTCTAAAGAAATTTCTCCAAAGATCATTCTGAATAAATCAGCATTGGTTTTTCCATTATAAGTATCTCGATAAATTTGGGAATCGAGGGGAAATTTATATTTTTTTGAAAATTCCATCCATGCTTTGAAATGGAATTTGTGATTGTCGACAACCACCCCATCCATATCAAAAATAAATCCTTTATGTTTCATCTTGTATCCTTTCATAACCACCCACAAGACCTGTGATAAAATTGGGAATATTGGTCATAAATGTTAATGGTTTTTTTTGAAAAGGATGAGTCAAGGTGATGGAATATGAATGGAGTGCCATTCTTGGAAAGGATTTTGTTTCGTTTCCATATTTGGTATCTCCGACAATGGGATGACCTTTTTCTGCAAAATGTACGCGAATTTGATTTTTTCGACCAGTGATGAGATCAATTTCGAGAAGGGAATACAAATTGGATTCTTTTAACACTTTGTATTTTGTTTCGGAAAATTTTCCGAGTTTGGGATCATCAACAGAATAAACGCGGTGGGCTTTGGACTCTGTTAAATACGATTGGATGGAACTTTGTTTGAGTTTCCAGATTCCATGTGTAACTGCGATATAAACTTTTTTGGTTTTGTCCCAATTTTCTTGTAATGTTTGTTTGGCGATTTCTGTTTTCGCAAATACCAAAACACCGGAAGTATCACGATCCAATCGGTGAACGATAAAAATTCGATTTTTGGAACGATCACTTCCTTTTTTTACATAATCCATAAGGGAAGCGTAAGCAGTTTTTGATTTTTCAGAATCAGTTGCAATGGTGAGTAGTCCAGCCGGTTTATCAACGACGAGGATATCTCGGTCTTCATGTAAGATGGTTAGGCCTTTTGGTAAAAACCGAGTGTTTGTTTTTTGTTTCATTCTTTATTGAGGAGTTTTAAAACCTTGGGATTGTTTTGCCTCTCAGCAATTTCAATCGCAGTTTTCCCCCATTTGTCTTTTTTTTGCGGATCGGCACCTGCGTCGAGTAGGAGTTGGATGAGTTCAAATTTTTCATTTAAAATTGCACTGTGTAATTTCGTAGCACCATATTTGTCCCATCCATTGATATTGGTTTCGACACTCAAAAGGATTTTTGTGGCTGGCCAATTTTCATTGGTAATCGCTTGTTCCAATGCGGTATTTCCATTCGGTGTGATTGCCATAGAACGAATGATTTGTCAATGTTTCACTTGTAAGTCTTCCGAATTACTTTGTGGAATGTAGATAATGCGGCTCGCTGGTTTTTCTTCAATAAGACTTATCTTACTATTTTGGTTCAAAATGGACTCATTTAATTCATGGATCCTTCCGTGGGCATTGCCATACAAAATAGTGTTTCGTTTTCCTTGGTCTATGAACTTTGCACTATCAATCGTTAAAATCCAGTTAGGTGCAAGACCAGATTCTTCACGACTTAATTTGACCTCATTGCCAGGATATCAGTCTATATCTGCTGTGATGGAATGGATGGGAGTTTGACAACTGACTACGCGTTCGTTGCCAATTTGCTGAAAACAATGTTGAGGACCAGGCTTGTGTATCGCATTCGCGAGAGTCTAAGGAAAAGTGAAATCTGGGTCAAGACATCTCTGAAATCAGAAGATTGCCTGGAAAAGGAACAAGATTCGATCGAAATATGTTTAATTTATTGAATAAATATCTGTTAAAACAGAATAAGGACAGGGGAGAAATTTGATGAACGCGATGGCAGGAACCAAAGAGAAACAATATGTCCCATTACTCCAACCCATCTTTTCTGTGGAAGAACAGACTGTCATCGGGTACGAATCTCTAGGCCGTGTCCGAGATGAGAAAGGTTCACTTGTAGTGGTTCCTGAATTTATGGATCCACAGGTAACTCCGCTACGGATGACTGTGATCGATCGTAAGTTACTCGGTCTTTCCTTGGATAAAATCAAAGATAGTAATGACCAACTTTTTGTGAACATGTCACCAGATCAGGTGATATTGGAGTATGAAGAGAGTAAAGGGAACTCACTTCCCATCGCTGAAATTGTAAAGGAATCTGGAATCCCACTCAATCAGATTGTTGTGGAAATCACAGAAAAATCAGGAAGTTATGGGACCGATGTTCTTGCTGCTGGTGTGGAACTACTGCGAGAACAAGGATTTAGTATTGCTTTGGATGATGTGGGATCAGAATCATCCAACTTGGAAAGGTTAGGTGCAATAAAACCAGATATTATCAAAATCGATTTAAATTTGTTAAAGAAGTCTATTGAACAAAGAGAATACCAGTCAATCTTAGAATACTTGAAACAAATTTCACTTAGCATTGGTTCTCAGTTACTATTTGAAGGAATTGAATCAGAGGAAGAATTGTACCAAGCAGTCAGTTCTGGTGCGACATATTTACAAGGTTATTTTTTAGGAAAACCATTAGAATACAAAGAAGATAAACAAACTATAAGGGATGTTGTCGTTCCCCTTTTACATTTGTACCACGAATCAAAACGAATCGAAGTAGCAAAAGAAATTGAATTTGAAAAACAAATCAAGTCCAAGTTGATGTCACTTCCTTTAAAAACAATTTCGCTAGGGAATCGAGTGATCATTGACCCACAAAGTTTCTTCAAATTGGATCCGATGATCCAAAGGGTATATGTTACAGATTGGCAAGGAACCCAGGTTTCACCTTACTATGAAAGGACAAATGATTCTGCATTTATTGAGAACATGTCTTTTTTGCAGAAAAACTGGTCTTATATGCCTTTTTTTTATAAGCACGTTAAACAAGTGTTTCGTGATAATGGTAATTGGCAAGTCAGTGACCCGTACTGGGACAAAACATTAAAAAAGAAAGTAATTGTATTTTCCCATGTAAATGAAATGGGATATTCCTTTTTTGTGGATTTAGTTTTGGAAGATGGGAAATAATTAGAAATGCTTCAAAAAATTTACGTTGGAAGTTTAATCGCATTCCAAAGTAAGTCTTCTGTTTCTTTTAAGAATTGATCATCTAATTTTATCTTTCCATTCCGAGAACCTTTTACGAGTCCCACAAAAGCTCCCCATACAATCGCAATGAGTGCATCTGGTGGAAATTTAATCAGAATATCACGGTTGTCATGGGCAAATCGAGTGAGAAATTTTAGAAGTAACGCACGTTTTGCGAAACTTTTTTTGTCTAAATAGGGAAGATTGTACTGCATTTCTAAAAAATCAAACGCCACAGGGTTTTCTCTTTGGAATTCGGCCATGGATTTCCAAATTTGATGGAATTGTTCTTTTGGTCCTGCATCGTGAGGAAAATTATCTTTGATTTTTGAATAAAGACTTTCTTGCCATTTTTGAAAGAGTGAGTTCACAAGTTCTTCTTTACTGGCAAAATAACGGTAAATTGTTCCTGCAGCTACATTGGCTCGTTCAGCAATGAGGGGCACAGCCGTTCCATCAAACCCTTTCGCCGTAAACAATTCTAATGCAGCAGATAAGATCTCTTCGCTTTTATTCAATTTAGAAACCTTTTCGCTCAAATGGTTAACCTATCCAAACCTATTTCCGCATGGGATGTTCTTTTTTGGATAGGGGTCATAGATAACCCGAATCCATTTCTTTTCATTCTTTTTTTAAAAAAGTACTTGTAAAGTAAAAAAAGGAATGAATATTCATTCATTAATTTGTGAGTGGAAATACGGATAAAGAATGGCAATTTTGAATCAAAAGCTGATTTCAAGACGTACTCTTGTCAAAACATCGTTGATGGGAGCAGTCTTTTTGTACCTGAGCACCAGTGGTTGTCAGGCAAAGGATGATGTCACAAAGAGTGATCGAGGTTTGGATTGTCGATTTTTGGACAATCGAGGGCAGAATTTATTCTATTTCTTAGCAGATGCCCTATTATTTACGTTTTTACCAAAAGAAGAGAAAGAAAAAGAAAAGGTACTGAAGGAAGTCGTATTAGGCATTGACTCATACCTCTTTAGTTTACCTTCTCACACCCAAGCCGAAATTATAGAAGCAATCCAATTTTTAAACATAAGTGCTGTTAGATGGTATTTATTTGGTTCAAGTTCTAATTGGGAACTTACTAACAGAGAAACTGTAATCAAAACTTTAAATCAGTGGAAAACATCTTCCATCAGTTTACTTCGATCAATTTTCTTTTTATTACAATCAATGGTTACGATCGGATACTTTGAAACGAGTGTTTCTTGGAAACACGTTGGTTATCCAGGTCCAAAACACGCATTAGGATTACGTCATGGATAAACTAATAGATGCTTCTTATTTACAAAAAGACTTAGATCTCGAAGCAGATTTTGTCATCGTCGGTTCGGGTGCTGGTGGTGGAACAAGTGCAGAGATTTTATCGAAAGCAGGATATTCCGTCATCATTGTGGAAGAGGGAAATTATGAACGTAGTAAAGACTTTGATTTAAAAGAACTTTCTACATTCAATCGATTGTACTTTGAAGGTGCAACGCGGCCAACAAAGGATAAAGCATTTACAGTTGTACAAGGAAGGACAGTTGGTGGATCAACTGTTGTGAATTGGACAACTTGCATTCGTACACCTAAAGAAACACTTTCTTATTGGGAAACTGAATTAGGAATTAAAGGTTATTCTAATGAAGATATGGAACCTTGGTTTGATATCGCATCAAAACGATTTTCGATCCAACCTTGGGAAGCTCATAACCAAAACAATAACCTGTTAAGTGTGGGAGCAAAAAAACTGGGGTGGAGATATAACTCAATTCCAAGAAATGTAAAAAACTGTAATATGTTAGGTTATTGTGGTTTGGGTTGTCCAGTGGATGCAAAACAAAGTCAATTGGTAACTACGATACCATCTGCATTAAAAGAAAAGACAACACTCTTATATCGTACAAATGCAGTTCAATACATTTGGAAAGAAAATAAAATCGATCATTTGTATTGTAAACCAAGTATTCAAACGGGTGAAACAATACCTAAAATTCGATTGTTTGCGAAACATTTTATCACAAGTGCCGGTGCCATCAATTCACCTGCTTTATTATTACGTTCTAAATTACCAGATCCTTATGGATTGATTGGTAAAAGAACTTTTGTGCAACTACACAATTACTCTGTTGCGGAAATGCCAACACCTGTGTATGGATTTTTTGGTGCACCTCAATCTGTCGCATCCGATGAATTTTTATGGAAGGATGGGGTAAAAGGCAGAGCCGGTTATAATATTGAAGCAGTTGGTGCACAACCAATTGTATTAATGAATTTGAGAAAATTGGTTGGTGAAGAATTTGATCAATATGTAAAAAGTTATCCCAACTTACATGTACTCGTCTCTCAAATTCGTGATGGTTTCCATGAAGATAGTCTTGGTGGAACAGTTCAATTGAATGAAGCGGGTTATCCAATCCTTGATTATCCACTCAATGATTTTATAGTCGATGGAATTCGAAGGTCCTATTTGTCGATGGCAGAATGCCAATTTGCAGCAGGTGCAAAAACTGTTGTTCCAGCAAATAACGTAGTCAGTCCATTTAAAACCTGGGCAGATGCCAAAAAAGGCATCGAAAAAATGGTGATCCAATCCCCAAACACTGTTGTTAACTCCACACATCCGTTAGGTGGAAATGCGATGGGAAATTCGATGGAATCTTCTGTTGTGGATACGAATGGAAAATTTCATCATATCAAAAATTTATCAGTCATCGATGGATCTATTTTTCCAACAAGTTTGGGTGTAAATCCAAGTTATACAATTTATGCAATTGCAAGTAAATTAGCATCGAATCTTTCGAAGGAATACCAATCGAATGTTAACTAAAACAGAAGAATTATTATTCGCTGCTATGATTTTTTTCCTCATGGTTGCTATGGGTAGTACTTTAACATTAGAAAACTTTAAAAAAGCGATCCATTCGAAAAAACCATTGCTGGTTGGAATGTTGTCTCAGTTTGGATTCATGCCACTGATCGCTTTTGGGTTGGCAAAGGGTTTAAACTTATCACCACTATTTTCAATTGGATTAATTTTGGTCGGTTGTACTCCAGGTGGAACAACCTCAAATTTACTCACCTATTATGCTAAAGGTGATGTTGCACTAAGCATCAGCATGACTTTTGCATCGACGATTCTTGCGATTGTGATGATGCCTTTTTTATTTTGGATCTATTGTTCTGGTTTGGTAATTGATGAGATTCAAATTCCATATAAAAGTATCATTGGTTCAATTCTATTGCTCATCATTCCCGTATTAATTGGAATCAAAATAAGATCTCTGAATACGAAACTTGCTTTAAAGATTGAGAAAATTGGAAGTTTTTTAGGAATTTTAATGATCTTATTTTTGTTAGGTGTGATGGTTCCCAAAAATTTCAACATCTTAAAAGTTACAACATGGCAAATGTATTTGGCTGCAATATTGATTACCGTGCTTGGATACAGTTTTGGTTACCTATTTAGCAAATTATTAAAATTATCGGAAAAACAATCAAGGACTGTATCATTAGAAACTGGGATTCAAAATGGGCCATTGACTATGGCAGTAATTTTACTCAGTTTTTCAGGATCAAATGTGAATGAAATATTGTGGATGCCATTACTTTATGCACTCTTTGTTCCCATTACATCTGCAACGGCAACTTACTATTTTTATATAAAATCTAAACAAGAATTAAAAGGATCAGTTTAAATGAATTTCTATTTTACAGAAGAACAAAATGCATTAAGAGCAGCAGTTGCATCGTATTCCAAAATTGCAGGAAGTGACCCTCAGCGCGATGTGGAAGAAAGAGATAGCGAATTTTCATGGGATGTATTGCATGCGCTAGGTGATAGAGGTTGGACAGGTGTAATTGTTCCTGAACAATACGGTGGTTTAGGTAAAGGTGCAATTGAATACACGATCATCATGGAAGAAACTGCGAAAGAATTAATCTATGGACCACAAAATCTAATCCAAGCGCAACAAGGATTACTTGCTGTAGGAACTGAGGAACAAAAAAGTAAATGGTTACCAGAGCTTGCCAAAGGTAAAATAATGGCGGCCCAAGCGATATCAGAACCTGATGCTGGATCTTCTTTTCAAAATATTCAAACAACTGCTGTGAAAGACGGAAACGAATGGGTGTTAAATGGTCTTAAAGTACATATCAATTTAGGAAAAGAAGCTCAATTGATGATGGTATTGGCAAAAACTGATAAAGGTTTAACTGAGTTTTTAGTCGATCGAGACTCAAAAGGTATTCGTTACGAGAAACAAGATCCCATTGGTTTAAGATCAGCTCCTATGTATGATGTCCATTTTGAAGACTGTCGTATACCAGCTGATTCAGTTTTAGGAAGAGAAGGAAGAGGGATCGAAACCTTTATGGCAATTTTTAAATTGAGTCGATTGGGAGTTGCTTCACAATTGATTGGGATCGCTCGTGGTTGTTTAGATCATGCAGTATCCTTTACTAAATCTAGAAAAGTTGGAGAGAGTCGTGTTTCTGATTTTCAAGGGATACAATGGATTATCGCAAAACTAACTTCTGAATTAGAAGCAGCTAAACTAGCAAGAAATCAAGCAGCTTGGTTACATGACCAAAAAGTAAATCATAACTTAGAAACTTCTATTGCGAAATATTTAGCTGGAGTAGTTGCTGATGAAGTTGTTAACAAAGCATTTACCTTAACAGGTTCTCATGCTTGTTATAGAAATCGTCCATATGATCGATATGTTCGTGAAGTAAAATCACTGTTAGCAGGTGGTGGAAGTTCTGAAGTAATGTTGAATAATGTTGCAAGAGAGATTCTCAGACCATCATACCACTATTAATATGAAATATACCGGAATTACATTAATCACTGGAGCCAATGGTTTTATTGGATTTGAACTTTTGAAGGAATTATCAAAGGATGCAAATCTTAAAATCCGTGTGACTGATATACGTGATGATAAGATAAAACTATTTCAAAAACCCAATATCGAATATGTAAGAGCAGATATTCGAGATGAGAAAGAACTACGTTCACTAGTAAATGGTGTTGATCGTATTTTTCATGTCGCAGGGATTTGTAACTTAACTACTAGTTACGATAAACTGAAACCTATTAATGTTGATGCTGTTGATAAACTTACGAAAATTGCATTACAAAATAGTGTAAAAGCATACATTCACTTTAGTTCTTCCAGCGTATATGGAACTTACCAAGGAACTCCTTTTAAAGAAACTGATGTTTGTAATCCAAAGGATGCATATGGAAAAAGTAAACATGCTGGTGAACAAATTGTATCAGAGAAAATAAAAAAAGGGCTTCAGGCAGTCATCCTTAGGCCTTGCACTGTGTATGGTCCTGGTTGTAATGATGGCGCCGGTAAGGTTTTTTCAAGACCTGGCAAAATTGCAGGAATACCTGGCGATGGCAAAATGAAACTAGCAAATGTTAGAGTAGAAGATGTTGCAGGTTCTGCCATTTATCTTTCCGAACAAAACAAGTTTTTTGGAAATGTTTATAACATCTCTGACGATAGCAATCCAAGTTTGGAAGAAGCTTTGGATTTAGCATCAAAGATGTTTGGATCCAAAATCAATAAACTTCATATTCCTTTATCATTACTTAAGGTGATTGCGAAATTAGAAGCACCTTTTGCAAAATTACAAGGTAAAATTCCTGATTTAGAGTATGAAGCAATCAAATATCTATATAACGACTATTATATGGACAATCAAAAGTTGAAATCAACTGGATATCAATTACGGTATCCAAATTTTGTTTCTTCAATGGAATCGATGAAATTAATTTAAGAGGATAAAAATGAGTAAAGTAGTAGTGATTAGTGGAATTGCGCAAGGTATGGGTAGAGAAGTATCTTTGATGTTGGCATCACAAGGATATACAATTTGTGGATTTGATATTGAAAAAAAATATTTAGACAGTTTATCTGATGAACTCAATAAGTTAAATGCAAAACACCATCTTGAATCATTAAGCATCACTGATTCAGACAAAATTTTAAAATTTAGAGATGCCGTCCTCAAAAAGTTTGGTACTGTTGATACTGTTGTCTCTAATGTCGGGATCGGTTTTTTTGGTCCATTTGAAGAAGTAAATTTGGTCAAAGCACTACAATGTTTTGATATCAATGTGATTGGTTGTGCGAGACTTTTACAGGCTTTTGTTCCTTCCATGCGGAAGGCAAGAAGTGGAAAAATTGTTGTGATGTCTTCTCTTGTTGGACAAGTTCCATTTCCTTTTGAATCCATTTATTCAGCTACTAAGTTTGCGATTGAAGGTATGGTTTCATCTATGCGATATGAAGTGAGTCCATTTGGAATTCAGGTTGCAATGATCCAACCTGCGCAAGTTTCTACCAACTTTGCTGCAAAAGCACAACAGTTACCGGAATCGAATTCTCCATATTATGACAGATGTGTTCGATTTATCAATCGAGACAATGAACTAATCAAAAAAGCAACGAATCCAAAACAAGCAGCTGAAAGAATCGTAAAAGTGATTACTGCAAAAAAACCAAAATTATTCAATCAAGTTGATTTTATGAGCACATTCTTTTTAGGTTTAAATCGTTTTTTGCCGCAAAAATTGAAAGATAAAATTTTACTCGATCATATGAACATCAATGCATAGGGAATAGAATGAAAGTTCCGAATCTGAAACAATTAACATTGTATCATTTGCTCCAAGAAGGAAGGCGACTATATGGAAACCTTCCTGTCCAAAGTTATAAAAATCAAAAAAAAGAATACCAAAACATATCCTATAATGAGTTTGTAACGAATTCTGAATTCATATCCAAAGCATTAATTCATTTGGATACAAATGCAAGGGACCGGATTGGAATCATCGCGGATGTTGGGCACCAATGGTTACAAGTGAGTATGGCCATTACTTCCATTGGTTGTGTTGATGTTCCTCGTGGTACAGATGCAACTTTAGATGATATAAGTTATATTCTGACTCATGCAAAATGTAAAATTGTCTTTGTTGAAAATGAAAAGGCACTTAAAAAATTTTTGCCTGAGTTTCAAAAACTAAATCTGCAAACTATCATTTTGTTTGGTGATACCAAGGTAGATTCTATATCCATCAATTGCCCAATCATTAATTTTGATGATTTGAGATCATTTGCAGCAAACATAGAAGATAAAACATATCATGAAATTGGTGAAGAAATCCAAGAAGAAGATTTAGCTACCATCATCTATACTTCAGGAACCACCGGTAAACCAAAGGGTGTTATGTTAACTCATGGAAGTATACTTTTTGAAATCCAAGCTCTCGTTGCCGAATTTAGAAAAACAGGTGTAAAGGTTGGAGAAGGTGATGTGACCTTGGGTTTTTTACCTCCTTGGCATAGTGGTGAAAGAATTTTTGAAACGATTTGTTTTTATTCAGGTATTAAAATCGCATTCACAAGTGTACAAGAACTTGGAAAAGATTTAGCAAAAGCAAAACCTACAATTCTATTCACCGTACCGAGAGTATGGGAAAGTTTTTATGATAAAATTAAAGATACGATTCAAAAGAGTTCTGCCTTCAAAAAATATTTTTTAAAGTTACTCGTTTGGAACTCTGTAAATTTTTCGATTACTTATGACAAAGCATTTGATCGTGTTCCGAGATTTAATTCTCCCAAAACAGCCAAACAGATTTTAATTCAAATCGTAAATTTAATTCAATTACTCATATATCTTCCCATCTTACCTATTTCAAAACTTGTATTATCGAAAATATTATCAGTATTAGGTGGTAAACTTCGATATGCTTTTGCTGGAGCAGGTGCTTTACAAGCTGAAGTGGATCGATTCATGTACGCGATCGGTATGCCAATTTTAGAAGTTTACGGAATGACCGAAAACTCTGGAGTTTCAACGATACGACATTTTAACGATTTCTCCGTGGGAAATGTTGGGAAACCAATCGATGGTGTTACCATTAAATTGATTGATGAATTTGGTAAAGAAGTCACAAAACCTGGCATTAAGGGTGTGGCACACCATCATGGGCGCCACAATATGAAAGGTTATTATCTAGAAGAAGAAAAAACAAGAGCTGTATTAACAGATGATCGTTGGTTAAATTCAGGTGATCTTTTGGTATGGACGGCACAAGGGAATTTGAAGTTTGCAGGGAGAGCAAAAGACACTATTGTTCTTTCTGGTGGTGAAAACGTTGAACCAGAACCTATTGAGATTTGTTTGAAACAAAGTGAATACATTGACCAAGCAGTTGTCGTTGGTCAGGATAAAAAAACTCTTTCAGCTTTGGTTTTATTAAATTTAGAAAAAATAGAAAACTATCTAAAAGAACATTCAGTCAATTTAGATTTGAAACAGGTTATCTATAATGAATCAGATGTGATTCAGAAATTGATTCGAGATGAAGTAAAACATTTTATTTCAGATAAAAATGGATTCAAATCATTTGAAAGAATTTCAAATGTTTACATCCTTCAGAATCCATTTGTTGTCCATGATGAGCTTACACAAACACAAAAAGTGAAAAGGAATCGTGTCCAAGAAAAATACCATGAAGAAATTGAATCAATGTATCGTAAGTAAAAGGATTTAAAATGAAAAGTTATCAGTCTTGGAAATTGGATATTGAGGAAAGGATAGCAACACTTACACTACATACAAATGATTTAAATATTATGGATATGGATACACTCTTTGAGTTAAAATCAATTAGCCAAGAGTTAGATACCAATCCAGATGTATGGGCGATTATTTTGCAAGGGAATGGAAAACATTTTTCATCTGGAGTTCAATTTGATATTTTAAAGAAAGTTAACGAAATTTCGAAAGATGAATTCAAAACCAACATGCGCGAGATGCAGTCATGTTTCACGGCTTTTGAATCAATCTCAAAACCTACAATTGCAAAAATCCAAGGATTTTGTATGGGTGGCGGTTTTATGTTAACTCAATGTTGTGACTTTAGAATCGTAAGTGAAAAAACAGTTTTTTCAATTCCATTGGTCAAACTTGGATTAACAGTTTTAATGGGAACAAATCGAGTCACAAGAAATGCTGGTATTGGCCCTACAAATGAACTCGTTATGTTAGGTGATAAATTCAACCCTGAAAAAGCCCTACAATACAATTTGATTCATAAAATAGTTTCTCCTGAAGATTTAGATGATGCGGTAAAACAGTTTTCCAGAAAATTTTTACAGTTACCACCGAAAACAATTTCTATTACTAAACAAATCATCAAACGTGGAGATAAAATGTCACTTGAGGAAAGTTTAGAATTAGAAATCGAATTACAATCTAGTTTGATTGGTACTTCTGATTTAGCAGAAGCGTTGGATAGTTTTGCCAATCAAAGAAAACCAAAGTATACTGGTAACTAATTATGAGTATCGAATCACTTTGGCAAAATGGTAAAATTACTGTTAATCGAATACGAATTGTATTATTCTTTGTATTTTTTACAGCACTTTTGGGTACAAAAAATAGTATGCCAGAGGCTATGTTTTATATCCATCTCTCTGGTACCATTATCATGGGTATTTATGCTAGTATTTGTCATATTTGGTTACGGAATGGAAATCCACCCGAATGGTTTCACAAGTTATTAATCATACTTGATATTGGGATCCATTTAATTAATACATCAATTGATTGTTCGATGGGACCCATGGAAGCAAAGTCCGCACTGAACAACACTGCTGTCCTACTTGTTGTATTTTTTTACTTAATATATTCTGGGTTTTTGGGGAATCCAAAGTTTGTACTCTTTAATGGGTTTTTAGCGGGTTTTGGTGTCATACTATCTTATTTTATATCGGTTCATTTTGGTGGACTCATTCCTTCAGAAGATCCAAACTTATACATTCAAACCGGATATGTAGGAACATCCGCAGAAATCATTAAAGGGATCTTTGTGATGGTGAGTGGAATCTTGTTGTCTAGACTGATTGCTTTACTCATTTCGATTAGTGACAAAGGGATAGAAAAAGCCAAAGAATCTGAATATTTATTAAACCAAAGTTTAAAACAAAAAAAAATTATTCAAGATGCTGCAAAGAATTTAGAAAATTCGATTCAAAGTTGTGCTAATTATATTTCGCATACAGCCGAAAGATTAGAATCACAAGCCGCTTCATTAGAGCAAGTAACAGCGATTAATACTGAATTATTTTCTTCATTTGAATCTAATGCAAAAATCATTGATGATCAAAATGGAAAAATTACTGATTTGTTTTCTGGTTCAAATGATTTAAATCAAATGGTTGCAACCATTAGTATGATCAACCAAGAATTAATTACGATTGCAAATGAAAACAAAAAAGACACTACTGAAATTGCTGGTGTTTCAAAGAAAACAAGTGAATATTTAGATTCAATCAAAACTTCCTTTGACAAGGTTGATGAAATCAATCAAATCGTTGCTGAGATTGGAGAAAAGACCAACTTACTTGCCTTAAATGCTTCCATTGAAGCTGCACGTGCTGGTGAAGTTGGTAGGGGATTTGCTGTGGTAGCTAGCGAAGTCAGTAAACTTGCTGATTTTACTGCAAAAAACGCAAAAATGATTTCTGATGTTGTTAGCCATTCCAGAAAATATATTTATGAAGCTGCAGAAGTTTCTATCCAAACTGGAAATTTGACAACCAATCAAATTAAAAAACTAGAAATGACAACTGAAAAGGTGAGTCATATGCATCGATTATTTGAAAAACAAAAATCAATTATTTTTGATACAATTAACCAACTAACGGAAATTAATGATCTTTCGTCTCAAATTTCATTTAGTACCAAAGAACAAATTTCTGGTCAAACAGAAGTCAATAAAGGCATTATGGCATTAGAGAACGAAGTGAACCAAATTTCGAATGCTTCTAGAAGTTTAGAACAATATGTGGAACAAATCAGATCCCAATCTTTAGATTTATTGACGTTAAGCGAATCATAATCATAAACTTGTTTTTTGGAGATATTCATGTTAGAAAAACGATTTCAAATTCTAATTAAAATAGGAGTTTTCCTTTTGATAATGTCAATCTTGCAGTGTTCAAAAGGTAAATTATCACCAGACCAAGTGGTTGATGAACATGGAAAAATCATTCAAGTGATTCCGGAACCAGATGCAACTGAGACTAAACAAATAGAATTTACTTCATCTGTTGCTCTTCTCAAAGAAGATGGAACTCTTAATGTTTCAGGATGGTCTAGATATCCACACTTTCAGATCAATGAATCTTACATAAAAGCAGAACCTAAACGTTATAAACGATGGGAACATTACACATTCTATAATGAAAATTTCGGAGGTGCTATCACTGTAACTGATATTGGAAATTTAGCGATGGGTAGCATCGAGTTATTAGAATTTAAATCAGGTAAAACAATTTTTTCTAAAACAGAACTTGTTAGACCAGGTGCCATTCTTTTCCCAACCAATACTACGGATCCTATTGAATTTACGAAAGGAAACCAATTTATTAGAATTCAAAAACAAAAAGGAAAAAGAATCATCACTTATGCAATCCAAGGTGATTCCTCTAATGAAACTATCCAAGGTAATTTTGAATTTACCGAAAAATCAAATGAAGCACTGGCAATCATCACTCCATTTTCCCAATCAGATTTCTTTTATGAGTACAAAATGCCAAGTTTGATCTGTAAGGGTACAATCGTATACAAACAATCTATTTACGATTTTAAAGAAGATAGTTACGCAGTGTTAGATTGGGGAAGAGGAACTTGGCCTGAGAAAAACAAATGGCTTTGGGCAGCTGGCGCAGGAATGGTTGGTGGAGAACTTCTTAGTCTCAATTTAGGTTATGGATTTGGTGATCCCAAAAACGCAACAGAAAACGGTATCGTTTACAAAGGGAAAGTTCATAAACTTGATAAAGTAGTTTGGAAGTATGATGTTACAGATTACAAAAAACCTTGGAAATTTGTGAGTAACCAAGGTAGATTGGAATTAAACTTTACTCCAGTTTATTTATTGCATTCTGATATAGATCTTATGGGTATGATCGGTTTTTTAAAACAACTGATTCAAAATTTTTCAATATCTGAAATCTTTGAATTATTAAAAACCGAAGCTTACTTGAATAAAGCCTTCGGTGTTTATAATGGTTATGTGGTCTTAGATAACGGAACAAAACTAGAAGTTAAAAACTTGTTTGGTTTTGCCGAACAAATGTACCAACAATGGTAAATCAAAGCGTATAGTTTCGAAGTGTTTTTAACCTGATTGTGGTAAAAATCACAATCAGGGTTAATATTATTCCTGCAGAAACAACTGCAGTTGGAATCGAAACTTTTACAAGAATAATCCCCGATAAAAATCCTGCAAATGCCGGTACAACTTGGCTAGTTATTGTATACAAACTCATTAACCTTCCTCTGTATTCTTGGCCCACTTCTGATTGAAGGATGGCAACAAGCAAACTGATACTAGCTCCAGCACCAAATCCACTCACAAGTAATAAACTAATCGAAATCCATAAATGTGAACTGAGTCCGATGCCTAAAAGACCTAATCCACATAACAATCCAGAGGTGAGGATCAATTTTCCATAACCAAACGGTTTTGCCAGTTTTAAAGAGGTACCTCCTCCCAAAAGTAAAGCTAAGGCGAGTGCTCCTAAAAAGAATCCACGTTCCATCTCACCTAATTGTAATACACCTTTTGCATACCTAGGCATCATCACTTGCACTGGTCCCATGGAACAATAGATCACAATCGAAAATAAGAGTGTTTGTCTAAGTAATGTATGATTTTTTGCATAAGATACCCCGCGAAGGATCCTATCCCAAGCAGAAGAAGTTTTTCCTTGTCCTTCCGTTTTGATTCCGATGAGTAAACACATTGCAATTAAAAAAAGGCTAACACCAGTGATGTGAACCATCTGCCAAGAACCAATGCTTCTGCAAAACGCCAAAATGGGTGGAGCAAAACCAAAACCTAACATCACGAGTACATTAAATATCACTGCCATCTTTTTTTGTTTTTCGCCAGCTAATCTGCCAAGTAAAGACATCCTAGCGGGAGCGAGGATTGCCCAACCCACTCCAACAAAAAACGCTGCGAATAAAAATAAAGATACAGAAGTGACGCCAATCAATTGTGAGGAAAGATTTAATAGCCCTAGTGCAATTAAAAACGATCCATGGGCAATCTGTGCTAAAATTTGTGGTGAGTGAGAATCACACCAGGCTCCTGCAAACCATCCTAGTATTAATGGGACACCAAAACATAGTCCAAATCCAATTCCTGCTAATGCATCTTGGTTCCAAACATCTTGTGCATATAAAATGACACTATAGTTAGTTAGGTGACCAGCTAAAAAGCCCAAAAAGGATGCTAACAAAAATCGAATCATTTGTCCTTGGTTATAAGTATTAGAGGAACTCATTTTGCCTGTGTAACTTCCATAAGAGTAGGTTGCCCATCTTCAATTTGCCAACTTGGGAAAGCACCATTCGAAGAATAAGCTTTTCCATCCGGTGAAAATTCAATATCACGAGTAAATGTAACCTTACGGCTCATGGGATATACTTTCCAAATTTCTGTTTTGATATCCATTGCCATTAAATTGTCTGATGAAGTTCCTGTGACCCAAACAAGATTACGTTTTCTATCCACATTCAGAGAATAAGGTGTCTCCACTCCATCTACTGCTGTTGGAAGTGGGTACAGTTTGAACTTTCCATCTTCTGGAGTGTACTTAGCGATTGATCCTTCTGGAAATACCGAAATCCATACATGATTGTCTCGATCCACTCGAAGCCTTCGTGGGCCTTGGAATGGTGTTTCAATTACCTGAAAGGAAAAATCTTTCGGATTGATTTTGCCAATTGTGTCAGCGTGTAATCTTGTAAACCAAACAGTTCCATCAGGTGCAACATCAATCCCATATGGCAGTGGCATTCCGCTCACACGTTCATCTACAGGTAATAAATGCATTGGAAAACCCCAATTCATCAGTTTGACAATGAATCCACTGATCCATAAACTAAAACTTTCTTTTTTGGTTCTTGCAGGTAAATCGAAGTAGTGGAAAGAAAGATCCTTACGATCAAACATACCTACCTGGTTTGAAAGTGCTAACGTAAACCAAACTCGGTCTTCATCGTCAATACGGATGGTATGCGGATAAAGTCCATTCTGAAACATATGGTCTTTGAACTTTTTTGTTTTAGGATCAAACTCTGTGATACGTTTTTGTAAAGAAGGAGTGATAAAAATATTACCATCAACTGGAGATTCCGCAAGGGAATGTAAACCAACATAGGTTTCATGTTTTTGAAATGATCTTAACCTTCCTGGTAATAGACCACCCAACTCATCATCTGGTTGTTTTGGAACCTTGTATACTACCGTTTTACCTGTGTTAGGATCAATTTCCCAAAGACGGTCTTGGATATTATCACCTACGTATACAAGACCAGTTTTTTTATGGTATAATAAATCATGCATTTGGGAGAAACTATCACCCATAGGCCATTCTCTGATGACAGCCCCATATAACTCTTTTCCCCATGGACGACCAGGAGACACACGTTCAGGGTGTTTGAGCAAATCAACATATGCATTTGAAAGTAAACTTGGAAGTTTTTTCTTAGCTTTCCCATGAGGTCTTGCACCATAACCCATCATTCGATTGATGATATCTTCCCAATCACCTTCTGAGAATGCTCTTCTCATGAAAAAACTTCCTTGTTGGTGACAAAAACCACATTGTTCTAAATATGTTTTTCTTAAATCTTTGTCTTCGCCAAAGTTAAGTGCTGCAACCCAACTGTTAGAAGGGTATTGCCCAACTAATAAATTTAAATCAGTTTGTTTTTCCATTCGAAACGATACAGAACTTTGATTGGAATAGGAACGTAGATTAACATCCTTATACCCAATTTTACGTAATCGAATGTTTACTTTTGGTGCATAAGGAAATGAGATAGTTACCTTACCATAGGGATTTGTAAACATAGTCACTTCTGGTGTAATCATAAATTCAAGTCTTTCAGGTGGATAACCATGGTCATCTCGAGGTGGCACTTGTGGTTTTTCAGCTTTAATTGTAACCATAACAAGATCCAAACTTTTTCCATTATTATCTTTGATATCCAACTGGATTGCAGATAACGAAGAGTAGGTGAATATTAATACAAAAACAAAAAGTTTAAATTTCATCATATGGAACTCCTTTGGCATTTAAATACATTATGAATGTCTCTCTTGAATTGTACTTGGGAATATAGCCAAATACCGTCTTTAATTGTGTATTTGATAAAACTGGTCTATAACGTAAAAAATCAATTTGGTCGGGACCATATTGTGTGAGCCGAAGTTTCCTAAGTACCCATAACAAAGACTGTAACAAAAAAGCAGGAATGGGAACATATGGTTTTCGAATCATTTTGCTGATCTCTTGTAAACTGAGAGCACCATCTCCAGCTAAATTGAACTTACCGTCTTTTTTATCAGCTATACCTTTGGTGATGATCTGAATTACATCTTCATCCCAAATAAACACAAATGGACTTTTGTGACCTAAGATACCCATTACAAAAGGTTTTTGAAACATATCAGTAATTAGATTATTCACTGTTTTTCCAAGGATGGTTCCTGGTCTTAAGATCAATTGTTTGAGTTGAGGGAATATGGATCTGTATTCTGCTAATAATTCTTCTACTTCACGTTTGTGTTTGGAATATACAAACGCTGAATGACCTCGAATCGGATCTGTTTCTTCAATCCATTCTTTATTTTCTTTATGATAACCGTATGCTGCACCTGAACTTGTGATGATCACTTGTTCTGCTCGAGCATATGCTGCTCCATCTAACACATTTTTGGTGCCTTGAACATCAATTTTCCACTGTGTTTCCTCACTCATTCCAGGAGGGGGATTGAGAATTGATGCAAGATGGACAATCGAATTGGGTTTCCAGTCTTGGATCAAATCAACAACAGAATTTCGATCACTGATATCCAAAATTTGGAATTCAAATTGAGAAGAAATAAATGACTTAGACATCGGTTTGATATCCGTTGCCATGATTTGCCAAGTTGGATAGGTATTTAATAAATGTTGGATGAGCGTGGATCCAATATAACCCGCACCCCCTGTCACTAAAACTTTCAAATTAGTTTCCTTCTACGGGTGGTCGGCTCTTCCAATATGTTACTAAAATCAAACCTGAAATAATATGCCATATTCCCCAAAACGCAGCCACGAGTGCCATGTTAGGTTCTGCTTGGAATTGTGTGAGAATGAGACCCAACGCAAGTCCTGAATTTTGCATTCCTACTTCAATAGTAATAGCACGTTTGTTTGCTTCGTTTTGTAAAAACACCCTCGCAATTAAATTCCCAATGACGAGAGCGATGAAATTATGAAAAACAACAATAACAAAAACAAAACCAAGATTGTCTAAAAAGATTTTCCAATTCCCACCAATAGCAACGATTAGAAAGATTAAAAACGCAAAGGATGAAACACGTTTAAAAAACGGGGTGATTTTATGAGCGAAACCAGTGAAAAAATTGCCCAAGAACATTCCTAGTAATAATGGAATTAGTAATAATACAATTAATCCTTTGACAATCATCAAACTATCGATCCTAAGATCTCCTGAACCAGAAATCATAGCATACGTTACTGGATTCAAATTTGCCGTTAATGTAAAGTTAAGTGGTAATGTAATGATAGCAAATAAACTAGAAACAGCTGTCATACTCACAGAAAGTGCAGTGTTTCCTTTACCAAGATGAGTAATGATATTGGATAGGTTTCCACCGGGACTTGCGGCAACTAACAACATCCCCAATTCAATTCCAGCAGGAAGATCCAAAACCAACGTGATGATCAAAGTGACCCAAGGTAAAAAAACCACTTGGCCGATGAGGCCAGCAAGAGCAGCCACAGGTCTTTGTAAAACTGCCTTAAAGGCAATGAATCTAAGTTCTAAGGCAACTCCAAAGATCATGAGAGCCAAAACCAAACCCAAAACAATTTGGTAATCATTGTTATAATTCATATTTGAATCTTCCTAGCGAACCTTCATAACCAAACATTAACCAATTGAGTTATGAACGGATGTTCATCGGAGTAATATTCTAAATCAGAAAGAAGAGATTCTATCTTTTTTTATCATCTTAGAGTCAGAAACCAAAGTTATTTCTGAACACTTCGTTGCATTTTTGGAAGTAAATGGATTAAAATAAGTGGGATCATGACAAAACTCACAAAAGGATAGTGGATTTATCCTTTTGTGGAGTTACGAATTTATCTAAAAACCGAGTGAATCTGGTTTGATTAAAAACCAGATGCCGTAATCGCAGATCTCGAACAAGGATTGTTATTGGGATCACAAGTATACATTTTAAATGTGAAGCCATCATTTGGGTTAGGTCTTTGTGATGTTGAACCAAAATTGGTTCCACTTGCAAATCCCAAATCAGTACAACTCGATGTTGATACATTGTATTTTTTAATGTTCGTATTCAATAGTCCGCCAGCACCACCTGGTGGAGTGTTGAAATAAGATGTAGGTCCAATATTTCCACCATTGAGTTGGAACGTATCATAACAATTACCTGTGTAAGAACCACCTAAATCGGCAACTTCCATAATCACAAGAGACTTGTTTCTATCAACTCCACCATTGAGTATATTGTTGATGATAAGGGAAGAGATACCTTCTCTGTCTTGTTCCTTTGATTGGCAATTTAAAAGGAATAACGAAAGTGAAAGTGTTAAAATGATTCTCATCATGAATGTTAATTTAATTTTCATAAATATTCCTTTTAGTTTGGCCTATAACTGTAAGCTTCTGGAGAAACAACACCCGTCCAAAAGTTTGCTTGGAATTGTAAATAAACGCGTCTATCGTCAATTGGCATTGAGTTTCCTGTGTTAGGATTTACATCAAATTGATTTCCTAAAATTTGATAGTAGAGTTGTGCTTTGAAGTGATGTTTATCACCAAACAAGTTTAAACCTGCCCAATACACTCTTAAAGAATCAGTAGGATCTACTTTTCCATTTCGATTAAAATCTCCTTGGATGTATTCGTATTTTAACAATGGCATGATATAATAACGATCCAAAAATGGAATGTTATAACCAATAGTTCCATGGTATCCATATAGATCATTTGATGCAGCACCACCAAACTTTGTATAAGCACCCGATAAATAAATACCTTTGTAAGTAAACGTTGTATCGTAAGTGTGTCCCACTAATCCCATTTTTGGTCGAGCTAGTGTAGGAACAGAATTCTGAACTAAAAAGTTTGGATTTCCACTTGCATCTAAACTTCCGCGATCTGGATTCGATCCTTGTGAAGTTAATAATTGAATCCCACTTGTTGTACCAGGTGTGTATTCAGGAACGTAAAGTGCTGGCGTAATTAAATTTTGGGTTTGTAGATACCCTGCACCCAAAGACCATTTCATCTCTCGTTGGAAAATTTCTTCTCCTTCTTGCCAATTCACCATTTTTCCGTCAGATTCTCGTTTTAATCCACCAAACACATTCACTTGTGCTCGTGCATAATACATAGGGGATGTATTAATTGCTCCATAACGATTCGCGGTTGTTAAGTCTTGTCTTCTACCAGTACCATAATCACCACCACCACCTTTTCCGTTACTCACCATTAAGGAAACTTGTAAGTATCGTTCCCATTTGTGATCTAATTCTTTCAGTGGAGTTGCTTGGATCATAACACCATGATCAAATTGTGGAATGGCATTTACGATCATACTTCGTTCTAATGTGACGAAGTTCGCTGACGATTGTAAGTATTCACGGCTGAATTGAGTTGGCAATTGACCGAACACAAAACGTAATCCAGCATAAGGTATTTTTGCATACCCAAATGCTTCGTGAATGTAACCACGATTGTCTTTTAATCGAGTGTTGGATACATAACTCGTTGTTGCTGGTCTACCATTCGCATCTAAATAATTTAAAGTACTTGTAGTTTGGACAATATCAGGTCGATTCAACATGTTCTCCAATCGGAGTTGGATATTAGTTCCCCACCAATCGTTTTCGTATTGAGCACCTAATCGTAAACGTCTGAAGTTCCAATCCACATTATTAAAATCTCTATGACCATTGCTGAAGAGAGAATCTTCAGAACCAGAGACTCCTCTAAATTGGATACGGCCATAAATCGTTAATTTCTCTTTTGCCGTATCATCGGGCCTGTGTGCAAATGCATCGGGTAAGGTTGTTGCATTTCCGTTGGAAAGGGGACGGTTATATTCCACCTTCACACGATTGGGTCCTGGTTTTGAATAAATTTGCCCAGTTTCGGTGTCTTCGTAGAGTTCTTGGTAAACCTTCGTTTGAGGTTTTTTCGATTGGTTTTCTGCGGGATTTGGTTCGTTTGTTCGGGTCACTTCTGGTTCGGCAGAAAGTGTGCTAACAAATAGTAAGAGTCCCAGAGTTACTTTTGTGATGGTATTCATTCGATGTTTGTCTGTACTGATTTGGATTCATTTCAATAGAGGATACCTCCATTACAATGTTTCAGTCTGGTTACAAACATATTGAATCCATGTTATGATTGGATGACAAGAATATTACAAATTGGTTACAGGGAGCAAAACTGCCCGTTTGGTGAGCATTTTTTTTCGAAAATGGAAGTTTGTCACAATCGAAGGGTTGTTTTGTGACAATTTTATAACGATTCCAAATTCAAAAACTTTCTGGATTTAGCGGTTTGATTTCCGGATCACCAACTTGAGGCCCGACCAAATGGGATCGATCGCGCAGACTTTGGTGTCCACAAGGCCCAAACCCAAGGCAAAATCTCGGATTTTGTTTTCATCTAAATCAGAAACAATTTTGGAAGTTTTTTTGGGCCATGAAACCCATATCATACCGTTGGGTTTCAAATGGGATTGGAGTTTCGGGAGTGATTTTTGGTAATCTGCAAGTGAGGTAAAAAAACAATGGATGAAGTCGAGTTCCTTCACGAGTGATTTGGCAATTTTGACCGGTTCAGGCATTTTCCCCCAATCTTCCAAATTGAGTCCATTTGGAAGATTTAGAAAATAGAGGGACATATTGTCCTTGATCCCCAATTTTTCAATGACCGATTTTCCAGAATAACCCGCTTGTTTTGCCACCATCACATTCCTTTCCCATTGGAGAATGATCCAAAGAGGTCAAAAAATCCAATTCATTAGTTAAAAATTCAAACTCGACAGTAAGATTCATTCCTTTTTTTTAGTAGACTATTGTCGATCACCAAGTTATTGCCTAAATTCCCAAAAGGATAGGTAAGTTTGTATTTTGAGGGTATAGAGTGTTATCAATCGCAGATCTTTGGAAACAGGGAAAAATCATCATCAACCGAATTCGTTTTGGATTAGTATTACTCTTCCTACTTGCCATGATTGGGGCCAAAGATGAATTCCAGCCGAAGATGTTCATCATCCATATGATTGGAACGTGTACAATGGGTTTTTATTGTGCACTTGCTTATGTATTAGAAAAAAAAACAAACCCACCCACTTGGTTTCATAAAATTCTCATCTTAATGGACACATTAGTTTTATCGTTAACCATTATCTTAGATTGTACGTTGAGTTTAGAAGAAGCAGAAGCGGCTCTTTCGAATGCAGTTGTGTATTTTATCTTTTTCTTTAACGCGATTTATTCTGGATTTTTAGGAGATCGTAAATTTGTTTTAATGAACTCACTTTTAGGTTCTGTCTTATCAGCGATAGCTTTGATAGTTGCGGTGAATGTCGGTGGTGTCCAACTTTCAGTAGATCCAAAACAATCACAAGAAATAGGATATGTTGGTTTAGCAGGTGAAGTGATGAAACCAATTTTCATCATGATTGCAGGATACATTGTCAGTTTATTAGTCCAACTTTTGACAAAAATTAGTTCTTTAGCGGATATCAAAGCCGATGAAGCAGAAGTGCTCCTGAACCAAACAAAAGAACGAAGTAAAGTTTCTGCAAATGCTGCACTCAAATTAGAATCTTCAATTAATAATTTTAGTAAATTTGTTTCCGATACATCTGTAAAATTAGAATCACAAGCGGCTTCTTTGGAAGAGATCACTGCTGTGATTTCTGAACTTTCAAGTTCCTTTGAATCCAATGGAGTTTCCATTGAAGAACAGAATAATAAAGTACAAAGTATGGTTGCTGATACAGTAGAATTAAAAGAAACAGTCGACCAAATTTTAATCCAAAGTGAACAACTCGTGGAAATTGCAGAAATCAATAAAAAGGAAAGTATGTCCGTTACTGAAGTGGCAGACCAAACTGCATCTCATTTGGAATCCATCCAAGCCTCATTTGACCAAGTGAATGAAATTAATAATATTGTTGCAGAAATTGGCGAAAAGACAAACTTACTTGCGTTAAATGCCTCAATTGAAGCTGCTCGTGCGGGTGATGTTGGTAAAGGTTTTGCTGTAGTTGCCAATGAAGTGAGTAAACTTGCTGAATTTACTAAGAATAACGTAAAACGAATTTCAAGTGTTGTCAAAAGTTCAAAAGAGATCATCACCAATGCAAGGAATGCATCAAAAAATACCGGTGAACTTGCAAAGTCGCAAATTGATCGCCTAAACCAAACGTTAGTACAAATCCAAAATATGAACCAACTTTATATCGAACAACGGAACACTTTATCTTCCATTTTATCGGAATTGTCTCAAATCAGGGAACTTTCGAATCAGATTGCCGGATCCACCAAAGAACAATTATTAGGTCAAAAAGAAGCCTCCAAAGGGATTATCCAATTGGAGATGGAAGTGAATGAAATCAGTCGTGCTTCAAAAGACTTGGAAGAACATATCCAAATGATCAAAGAAGAAGCCAATACCTTGGCTTCTATGGGAAATCAATAACATATCCTAATGATTTGAGTGTTAGTTATTGGATAAAAAATTTAATATCTCATCCCTCACTGTGTCGGATCGTAATATCATTTTATGACCTAGTCCATTTGTTGTGATGAGTTTTCCTTGTTTCCATGATCTTGCAACTACCTCACCCATACTGTAAGGGATTTCAACATCATCTCGGTCATGAATGACTAATAGTTGATTCTTAAAGTTGGGACCAGAAGTTTCTAAATCTATACTTGCCATGGTTCGTTTGACTTTTTTCTCCAAAACCAAACGCATATTGATTTCTTCCATTTCCGTTAAGTCAAAATGCCTACTAAAGTCCTGGATCAATAATTCCAATTTGGATGGTGGTGCAATATAAACCAATTTGTTTGCACTGACACCTAACTCTTGTGCTACTGTCGCAACAGCTCCACCAAAAGAATGTGTAATGATAAAATTTGGATCTCCAATCTGATTTGTGAGTTCTTTTACAATTTTTGCAGATAAAACAATATTGGAATACCGGCCTGAAGAAAATCCATGGCCCGGTAAATCTATTCCTATAACTTTATATCCCTCTTCGATGAGGGATGGGATAAACCTGGAAAAGTTGCCAGTATGACCATTCCATCCATGGATGAGTAAAATGGTTCCTTTTGAATCTCCTTCCGAATTCCAAATATAATATTGAATTTTATGTTCTCTTACGTTTAACATTGATTTGGTTGCCTTTTCTAATACTTCCATTTCCTTTCTGGAAGGACTTTGTTTCTGTGTTTTCAAAAACTTTTGAACGGTGACAAATCCTATCCAAGTCGGATTCTTTTTTGCAAATTCCCATTTTTTTTCCATAGGGATTGGGTATTCTCCGTTTAAAGAACGAACGATCGTGCTAATTGTATTCATAATCATCTCCTGTATTTCTTGGTTTTCGCATCCAAAATGGTATTTGTTTATTTCATATTTCGTTTGATTAATTCGTTAAAACATTGTTTGGTTCGTTTTTCGGAAGATTTATCTTCCAATAATCGATTGTAAAAATGAAAGGATAAGACAAGGCCCCAAATTTCTTGGACCAATTGTTCCACATTTGTTTTCGGATCTAACTCTCCTTTTTCTTTGGCTTCTTCTACAAATTGTTTTAAGGAAGAATGCCATGAGAGTTGGATTTTACGTAGATGATCACGCACAATCCCAGGTCTGTCATCAAACTCCGAACTTGATGCCAAAAACAAACATCCACCAGGCAAATCAGAACGATTGGACCAATCAAGCCAACTTACAAACGCATTCCGTAATCTTGTAATTCCTGGTTTGGATTTTAATGCGGGGTATAACACATAACGCCGAAAAAGTTCACTCCCTTTTCGCAAAACATCGATTTGGAGATTTTCCTTCGAAGAAAATTTAGCAAAGAGACCACTTTTGGACATTCCCAATTCTTCTGCAAGAGTTCCAATGGTAAGCCCTTCCAAACCTTGCACACTCGCAATTTGAACAGCCCGGTCTAAAATCAATGATTTTGTCTCTTCGCCCTTGCTCATAATATTAGTACGATCGTTCGTTTAATTTTGTAAAGTCTTTTTTTAAGGTTGGGGCGCCTCAAAAGGATGGAATTTCATATCCAATTGAAACATGACCGGGCCTTACGCTTCCATCTTTCGTTTCCCGAAAGGATGTCCGCTACAGTCCCTGGCGCGGAGATTCGCTTTTATCATGTGACTTTAGTCTGAGAATCGGGTAGAAATATGTTTTGCCATATCTTTTGGAATCTTAGAATAATGACAGTTAGTATCTTATAACACCATCCTATGGCCTCACAAAAAAAGAATCACGAATTTTCAAATATTATAAAAACTCTAAAACAGAATGGAAGAGAATCAGAAGTAGAAACTCGATTGGTATTACCACTCATTCAATTGTTCGGTTTTAACAATGAAAACTTTCGAGATAAAGTATCCTTAAAAAATTGTGGTGAAGCAGACTTTGTTTGTTATGTAGATCAAAAACCTTTTCTAGTGATTGAAACAAAATCAAATTCAGTCAATTTATCTGATCCCAATGGAAAACCATACTTAGATACAAAATTTCAATTATTTGAATATATGCGTTCAAAAGAATTACAGCAGGTTCCATTTGGATTATTGATCAATGGCAAAAACGCACAGATTTTCAAAAGGAAAGAAAATATAATTTTTCCTTTAACAGAAATTTTAAACTTAGAAACAAATACAGATAAATCAATCACCACGTTAAAAAAATATTTAAAGAAGCCGTTCCATTTCGAAGAAAGTTTTAATTCTGCCATTATCGCTATTTATAATAATAAAGGTGGAGTTGGTAAAACAGTTACAACAGGTAACTTTGCAGGAGTACTAGCGGAAAAAGGGAAAAATGTTTTACTCATTGATTTAGACCCGCAACAAAGAGATCTAACCGATTCCTTTAAAATTGATCATAAAAAGATGGATTCATCCACAAGTATCTTTGATATTTTACTTGGAAAAGAAATCAAGGAAGGAATCAAAACAATTCCAATCAAAAAAAATTTACACATCATCAAAGGTGATGAACGTTTTGATAGCTCTACGTATGCGACTAAATCAATAAGCCATTCTATGATTAAGAAATTTAGAAAGTTATTGGAGATGTTTAGTAGCAGAGGTAAATTTGATTATATCTTGATCGATTGTCCGACAAACTGGAGTTTTTTTAGTAAGATGGGCGTTTCTGTTTCGGATGCAGTATTAATACCTGTGAATTACCAAGCAGCACAAGCAATCCATAATGCAGTTCAAGTATTAGAGAAATTTATTCCAGAAGTTTGGTATGAGAGAAATGGGAGTGGGCCAGAAGTTTTGCCTATTCTTTTTAATAATGCATATACGGATCAAACGAGTAAAAAACATTTTGATGATGTAAGGCGTGATGAGATTAGAAAATTAACAAAAGATAAATGGTATTTAAAACTATTTGATGAAGTGATTGAAATCAAACACCATCACGAAATTTCAACTTCTCTTTTTCTACATATTGATCAAAATGGACCATCTCCCTATACTTTAAAAAACAAAAACTCAAAAGCATTCAAAGAATATGAAGAAGTGATAAGAAAACTTTTTGGAATATAAACCAAAAAGTTAAATCCAATCCTTTCAATACTTAACTTACTTTTTTGTAAAATGTTTCTGTCGCTTTAGCTTCTTCTCCGTTTGGGCTGATGTTATAGGTAGTGAGAGAAAATTCTGAGTCGCTCAAGATTTGAAACTCTGTCCTCCAACCCCAAAGGTCGTCTCCATATTCCGGGTTTCCATAAGAACCAGTCATAGCGAATCCATTTCCCTTTTGTGGTCCACTAGATAACATGATTTGTGTTCCCATATGAAAACTATCAATCCATGAACTCGTATACCTTTGGTAAGGAATATCATATCCGACAATCATTTTACCTTCGAATGGTTTCCCTTCTAAACTACTTTTGGTATCTAGGCAAATGAACCTACCACCTAATAGACTTGTGATGGTTGTTTCTGCAGCCGACTCATCAGCCAATACATCTTTTTCAAACCAAGTTTTTGTGTTTCCTTGCCAATGCCCGAGGAGACGTTTTAATTGTTTGTGCGCTCCGTCTAGTAAAGATGTTTCGAATTTGTTAGTTGGCATAATGAATTTTCCTTTCTGGTATTTTATCTTTTAAATGAATATTTTATCTAAGGCGTATAACGAAGGATCACAGCACCAGAAGAAAGCGAATTTGTTTCAACATGTTTTAAGGGAATATTCGGAATACCTTCTTGGAATAGTTTTGTTCCCTTCCCTAAAAATATAGGAGTGATGCAGATCCTGTATTCGTCGAATAGATTTGCTTTCATCAAAGAAGCCGATAAGATTCCACTTCCAAAAACAAACATATTCCCTGAACCTTCATTTTTTAATTTTGTCAGTTCTTTCACTGCATCTTTTGTAATTGTGGTATTGTTCCAATTTGCGGACTGGAGTGTGGTGGAACATGCAAGTTTAGGGAGACTATTCATGAATTTGGCAACTTCCCCTTCATCCTCAGGAGCATTGGTCCAATAATCGGCCATTCCTTTATAAGTAGTAGCGCCAAACACAAGGTAGTCGGCTGATCGCAGTTGGATGAGACTAAGATCTTCAAGTTCTTTTCCCCAAACAAGTCCGTGGAAACTAAGGTCCCAATTTTTTTCACCTTCGAAGTATCCGTCTAAGGTGATTAAATTCCACATGATTAATTTTCTCATAATGACCTTCTTTTGAAAGGTTTTTGGATCGAGCGAGTTATGAATGTTACAAAACGTATTGTATAAACAGTCATTCAGAAAGGTATATCTGTTTTTTCATTTTAAGTCAAGAAGTTTGTGAGTGTAGGGAATTCATTTACATTCAAAACTAAAATTTCTTAGTTCTGAATGATTTGTTTCTATATCAAATCGATGTTAATTGACTCATTATTTTTCGCACTGAATGATGGTTGCTTTTTTGGGAACGAATACGGAAATCGAAATGGATGGAAACAAAGATCGTAACAATAGAGCAAAAGTATTTGATTGGGAAAAAATTGGAGATGTCTTTAGCGAATCCATTTACTCCGATATTATGGAAATCGTTTCAACCGATCATTCCTAAAATTTTACATCGTAATTCAAATGAACTCATTTCTTTATCTGTGTATCCATCTGATTATTTTCAATCGTTTGATCCAAATGCTAAATTTCAAAAATGGGCAGTCGTAGAAGTTTCGAAGTTTTCCGACCTTCCTCCTGAAACAGAGGGATTTACACTTGTGAGTGGTTTGTATGCAGAATTTCTTTACAAAGGATTACCAAGTGAAGCAGGGCCCTTTTTCCATTCGATCTTTATGAATTGGTTACCAAACTCAAACTTTCAATTAGACAATCGTCCTCATTTTGAGGTGATGGGAGAGAAATATAAAAACGACGCTCCAGATTCTGAAGAACTGGTTTATATTCCGATTCAGCACACCTCAAAGTAACCTGACCCTTCCTCCTTGGAATTGAACAAATGATAATCGATAGGCCTAAACCAACGGTGGCCAAACGCTACTTTTGGTCGGTTCATCTGGCATATAGACAACCCAAAGTTTATCACCGACTTTTTTTGTTAGATGGACTGATTCAAAAATATTACCAACGTTTCCCACATGTTTTTGACCATTGGTTTCGAATAAAAATTCCACAACAGTGGGTGATTTTCCGTTTAGTGACTGAGTGTAATCTTTTCGTATTTCTGTGATTTCACCTACCGTTGCTGTACCATGTTCTAATGGTAGCAGTTCGTCTTTGGCAGTTTGTAATCCCTTTCGCCAACAAAAGATACCAATGATTGGTAAAAGTATTGTCCAACAAAATGGGATCGTAAAAAAAATTCCAATGAGGGTCATCACATTCCCTGTGTATTTGATCCTTCTTACAAATTGATTGGGTAGGGCTCTCGGTGTTTTGGGAGGTTCTGCTCCAAGTTCGCCTGAGTTGTAAGAATAGGCAAGTGTCCCACCGCAGTTTTTACAGTTACTCAAACTTTTGTCTGTGTATTGTGATTTGCACCAAGGGCATTGGATGATGAGATCAAAAGGCATATTGGTTCCGTTTCCAATCAATAAAATCCTTAAAAGAAATTGTCAAGATTAGTTTAGTAGGGACTGGAATCGAACGTAAATTGGTTTTATCTTAATCACTCAGCAAATGTCTCTATCAAAGATAACGTTAATGATGGCAGCTAACAATGAATAAATCATGAACAGTGATCGTGAGAAGATTCTAAACAATTGTTGGTTTTTAATTTCGATTGGTTCAGATTTTAATTTCATTCCAAATTTTGTTTGGAATCAAAATGATTTAGAAAGCTAAGATTTCTGAGTTGATTCGATATCATATGTGCTTATAATCAAAGCATGCAGTATTTGTTTTTGAGTTTGATTTTCCTATTGTTCCAATGCACACAACCAACACTCAACAATCCGAGTGACATCCAATCCGATGCATTTAAGGAAAATGAAACACTTCTGTGCCTCACAGGACAACTATCTGCTTGTCGCATTCCCGTTCCTGTTTGTACAACGTGTAGATTTTTTTCCACCAGCGTAACCTATGATGGCAATCGAGGTGGTATAGCAGGTGCAGATGCAAAATGTATGGCTGATTCTAAAAAACCATCGGAACCAGTAGGTGCGGTTTATAAGGCCTTTCTTGTGGATGATGTGAATCGCATTGCCTGTACAACTTCAAATTGTACCACAGGTGGGATATCGGAACATGTAGATTGGATTCTAAAACCAAATACTACTTACAAGCGAGCTGTGGATGGTGTGATAATTGCGACAACGAATAGCGAAGGAATCTTTACAACCCAAACAAATGACGCAGCGAATCCTCCACTTAGTATAGTTTTTACAGGACTAAATACAAGTGGTTGGCTCACTCGAGTTTCTGGAGATCATTGCACTCGTTGGACTAGTAATGCCGTGAATGGTGCATCCACAAATAGCTTTAGTTTGAATACTGGATCTATAACAGCATGTGCTAATTCTTATGCGATGCTTTGTGTGGAACAATAAAAAAAGGCTCACCTCAATCAAATGAGGTTTAGAATTCGATTGGTGTATAAAACGACATTTCAATGGTAGTGAGTGAAATTTTATAACCATTTTGATTATAAAATGGACCACCAATACCTAATCGCCAATTGATCACACCGATTGGTATTTCCCAAAATACATAAAAACTTTTTGCATAATTGGAGGAAGAATTCACACGTCCTATTCCTAATGTCAATAAAGCATACAATTCGAGAGGATTTAGTTGGTTTCCTGTGAGTTGAGAATAGAACAAAGCGATTAATGGATCAATAGATTTAGGATTCACATCACCTTTTAATAGAGTATAAAAACCAAGTGCCTCTAAGTTATTTCCAGAAGACAAATGTGACAATAGGTAAACACGATATGGGTCTGCATCAATGTTACCATTATTAAGCAATGAATACCTTCCCATATTATCAATTTTTTCATCTAAATTTCGACCTGAACTAAACACCAGGAAATTGTTAAAATAACCATTTCCATCATTAAAATCAGCAGTACCTTGGATGTTGACTTTTGAATATCCAAAACCAGCACCTAACCGAAAGTGGTCGTTTCCTTTTTTTCCAAAATAAATTGCAGGAAGTAACATGTGATAACTACCATACGTTTCTGTTCCTAAATCCTTATTGGTGTATTGTTTGATAGGAGATGAGTCGTTTGAAGAATTCGAATCTTCACTTGATGAACTGTTAGTGGCAACGACGTCCGTTATTTTTTGTTTTGTTTGTCTAAAGTTTACGTTACGATTGAGAATAAACAAACCCCAATTTTCACCTATTTGCCATTCTGGAGATTTTAAGTCATAGAGAAAGGTTAGATTTTGGTCCATCCGTTGGTCATCTTTCATGACTGCATTCCCACCAGTATTGGATTGGATGGTAAGATCTGTTAAATTTGCTTGTACACCTGGATAAAAGGTAAGGAAACGGGAACCATTTTCCTTTTTTAACGAAAATTCCTTCGGTGGTTCATATGGTTTTTTAGGTGTAAGTGGAATGATTGTTTGATCATTTTGAAACTTTATTTTTAATTCTTGGACTCCGTCATTAGAAAGTTTTGAATTTAGATTTTTTGCCGGAAGTTTTTGGTTTGTTTCTTGGGATTGTATCGGAATTGAGAATAAGTAAAACGAAAAGATAATATATTTTGAGAAAGTTTCCACTAACGCATGTTTTAAACGAATAAATAAATTACCAGCATATTTTTTCGTTAGGTTATAAACTCTATTGATAAGAAACCTTACGTATTCATTAAAAATCACTTAAACTCGATAGTGTGAAAACCGTTGTTAGGGTGTTTATTGCGAAAAGCACCCATGGATGGGTGCGGGCGGGAGCTCTGGCCAGGGAGGGCAAGGCGAACGCGAGAAGCGAATGCCGAAACTTATATCCGAAATCTGGATAATTTTAGAAGTGGCCAAAAATTTGTTGTTTCTTGGAGAAAGAACGACTCAAAATGGAATCACTGCAGTCGGATCAATACAAATTGGTAAATCCTTGGCAGCAAATTGAAAAATACAATCGAAAGGTCAAAAATGAAACTTCTGAACTTCCTCTTCTTTTTACTCTTTTCTTCAAATTGTATCCTCACACCTTTCATGAATACGAATGGGGAATCATCCGATGGTAAAAGTTTCATTCAACTTATGTTAAGTGCCATTGGTGTTTCAATTGGTGGGGCACAAAATTTAGTGCCCGCTGGAGGTGGTGTGGCTACCATGAGTGGTACTTCCATACGTTCGAGTGATGGGATGATCACCATTGACATTCCTGAAGGGGCAGTGACTGAGACAGTTGCATTTACAATTGAAAAGTATACACCGGCCACTAATTCTTATCCTGGCAGTTACATACCAACGAGCTTTTCATACGAAATTACTCCTTCTTATCGATTTAAAAAACCTGTAACAGTAAGTATGTCTCTCGATACTTCAACAATACAGAGTCTTAATCTAACGAAAGCAAAGAGTTTGGGTTTTTCGTACAGTCGAACTAGTGTTAGTGAAGATTCTGGGCGATTTCCAAGTTGGATGGCACATGAGACAAATGTTGTAGGTGATAAAGTTGTTTTTAACACACAAACCTTCTCTATTTTTGGAATTGCGACTCCTCCTCCTGGAAATCAACCTCCAATCAATCTTGGCGCATTTTATTATTTCAAAGCAGGTTGTGATTACCTTCCTTATTCACTTAGATCGAGAGTGGTTGACCCAGACGGAGATACATTACAGGTTTATTTGATAACAGGTCCCGCGAATGGAGGATCGGTTGCGATTCCCATGACACGAGAGGGGACAACGGATTGGTATGCAGCGAATATTCCTTATGAAGCAATGAGTTCGAGCGGAATTCAAATGCAAATTTCAGCTTCTGATTCTTTTGGACAAACCAGTCTTGTCCCTTCAACAGGAGTATTCAATTATCCAGCTAGTTCCAATAATACACTTTATATTACCAACTACGATCGAGATAAGGATAACGATGGATTGCTTTGTGCATGGGAAAGGGATAATGGGAAAAGTGATACGAACGCGAGTGATGCGTCTGGTGTTACAGATACCGATGGTGATGGAATTCCCAATGGATCTGACTATACTCCAAATGGAGAAGGCAATCCGACCATTGACTCTCTTCAAATATTTCCAGCAAATGTAAGTCTTGATTTAACAGAAAAAGTGATCTTCGGAGTTAGCGCAAGTTTTGGTGGCTCACCTCGTTATGTTAACGCAAACTTTGTCACCACAGGTATAGGACTTGGAGGTGGCGCGGTTGGTACAATGAACATGAGTACCTTCACACCTTCGGTACCTGGAGCAGCAGGAATTGTCGCTAGTGTGGGAGTTTTCAATGTCACGGCAACAGCTGTTGTTGCTGATACGCTAGGTCCAAATAATATCACAACACTTGTTGCCAATCCAATTGCTTCAAACAAAATCCAATTACAATGGCTGGCTCCAGGGGATGACAATCAATTTGGTCGTGCTGTGACTTACCAAATTTTTAGATCAACTAATGTTATTTCTAATAATAACAATTGTAATGGTATTTTGATCAATCATACACTCACACCAAAAATTGCTGGAGTAATGGAAAAGTTAGATGTTGGTGGTTTAACGCCTGATACACTCTATTATTTTTGTATCAGGGCAGTAGATGACAATGGAAATTTTAACCAATGGAATGGAACGGTTTCTGCTAAAACATATACAACCCCAGATATGGTTCCTCCCGCAGATATAGTAAGTGTTACAGCAACAAGTTTAGGTATTGATAAAATCCAGTTGAATTGGACTGCCGTAGGTGATGATGGAAATCTAGGTTCTGCTCAAAGTTATGAGATTTTTAGATCAACTAGTCCAATCCTAACAGATACTCAATGTCGCAGTGCCGTTTTGGTTCCCAATACTGTAGCCTCTAATCCTTCTGGAACGCCACTCAGTTTTACAGTTTCTAATTTGGGAGACAATACTGTTTATTACTTTTGTATCGTTGCGGTCGATGAATCCAACAATTATAGCACTTGGAATGGAATGACTACAGCAACAACATTACGTAAAAATCTTCCACCTAATATTACGCTTTCGGATACTTTGTCTGGTGTCCTTCCAGATTCAGTTGTATTGAATGCCTCGTTATCGGGAGATCCAGATGCAGTTGCATGTGGTGCAAATGCATCCAACTATATTTATAGTTGGTCTGTGTTAAACAAACCTCCTACTTCCTTAATTTCCACGACCAGTATCACGGGAGGGAATACCAAAGTCGCATCATTTACTCCAGATGTTCCAGGAGATTATACAGTTCTTTTCTCTTTCACAGATGACAAAGGTAGTTGTGGTGGAACCAATTCTTTGAATGTAAAATCTGTTGTTATTACAATCACTAGGCCTTCAGGAGTCAAACAATGGACGAGACTTTTTGGTTTTGATCCTGGTGGAATTGTTGGCAATGGAGGTGTAACATCTGATGCAAATGGTAATGTTTATGCGATCGGAGATACAAATGTTAGTGTGGATGGACAAACATTAACTGGGACAATTGATTTTATACTTGTCAAAAGCAATTCAAATGGAGTTAAGCAGTGGACACGTATATTAGGTGTTGCAGGCAAACAAACAACTGGATGGTATGTTGCTACTGATACAAATGGATATGTTTACGCAAGCGGTCAAACTTCAGGAAATCTGGATGGACAAACATTAAACGGCACGTTTGATGCTTTTATTATAAAATACGATACAAATGGCTCGAAATTTTGGACACGTTTGTTAGGTGGTGCAGGAAAGGAAACATTTGGTCGTGGTATAACATCAGATTCCAATGGAAATATTTACGCGACTGGATTCACTGATAGTAGTTTAGATGGACAACCAATAACTGGTACTAGAGATATGTTGATTGTAAAATACAATGACGCTGGAGTCAAACAGTGGACAAGATTGTTGGGTGTAGCAGGTCAACAAACGTTAGGTATCAGTATTACGTCTGACTCTAATGGGAATGTTTACTCCACTGGAAATGCATACGGAAATCTTGACGGACAAACGATTGTCGGATCTCCCGATTTGTTTGTTGTGAAATACAATGCAAACGGTATCAAACAATGGACAAAACTTTTGGGAGTAGCTGGTGCAGCCACGTATGCAAAAGGTATCACTTCAGATTCCAATGGAAATATATATATCACAGGGTTTACGTATGGAAATCTGGATGGACAAGTGAAAACTGGTGGTGCAGATACTTTTGTAGTTAAATATGATTCCAATGGAATCAAGCAATGGACACGATTGTTAGGTGTTGCAAACCAACAAACACAAGCAAATGGAATTACCTCTGATCCTGATGGGAATATTTACACAAGTGGTAATACATCGGGAAACCTAGATGGACAAACCAAGTCAGGCAGTCTGGATTTATTTCTTACAAAATATGATTCAAATGGAATTAAACAATGGACACGACTATTAGGTTTATCAGGAGCAATGACTAGAGGTATTGGCGTAACTTCTGATGCAAATGGGAATCTATATTGTTCTGGTACTACTAATGGCAATTTGGATGGGCAAACAAAGACTAGCCCGGTAGATTTGTTCATGGTGAAATACTGGTAACTTTCTACCAACCAAACATCCCTATACGTTAGTGTGAAAACCTTAGTGAAGGTGTTTGCTTCGAGGATGGGTGCAGGTGCGTAATCTGGCCATGGAAGGCCGGGCGAACGCGAGAAGCGAATGCCGAACTTTGGAGACGCCGGGAGTCGGTCTACGGTGCCTTCCCGTCCGGGTCAGGCAACCTCCGACCCGTCCTGTTCGAGGTCTCAGGCATCCTGCCTTCGACAGAAACAGCTTCACGCTCCCTATGGGTCGCTACTGTTTCTGACTCTCGCAGTCGTTCGACTCCCGTCGTAATTTTTTTGTTAGATGAAATTGATTTGTAAAATATTTAAAATGAAACTTTGGAGACGCCGGGAGTCGAACCCGGGTCCTATCGTCCTCAAATGCAGCTTCTACACGTTTAGTTTGCAAATAAATTTCGGAAAGACTTACCCTACAAACGGGGGACTAATTCCTATCCTACTTAGAGTTCAATCCGGTTCGAAGCGGGCAACAAATCCGAAAGGTCCTTAGAGAGGTGTCGGTTTCTAGGCCACCCAAGGAAACAGCCACCGAAACCGTAGAGCTTAAAATTAAGCTGCTAGAGCAAATTCGTTATTTGCAGTTATTGTTTTGAAGGTTTTTAAGAGGTCCCTCACCCCTACGTGCCACTGAATCCAAGCCAACAACAGTCGAAACCAATGTCGTCCCCAATTCTTACTACTTAGACGATGATAATCCTCTGGATCGTACCGAAAAGCAAAAAAGGTTGAATTGAGGTTTTAGTGTGCTGGAATGATTGTATCCTTATGAATTTTTCCCGTTCTTCCTTCTATTCATTGTTTTTTGTCTTTTTTCTCCTGATTTTTTTTCCGTTTTGTTCCCAAAAGGAACACCCTTCCGATAAGGAAATCCGCTTGGCTGTTTATGGAAAGGAAGAGGGAGATCCCATCCGTATCCTTGGGCAAAAACAAATCAATTTGGATGAAACACAAGAAATGGAAACGCTTGTTTTGTTCCAGTCTGGGCAAAGTGAAGTGTTGACCGCATTTCGCAAAGATGGATCAAGTTGGTCCTTTTTATGGAAGTTAGAATTTTTTCTAAAAGATTTAGGACCTATGTATTATGACGGCAAACAAAACAAATGGTTGGCTGGATCCATTTCAGGAAAAGAAAAACCAACGTTTGCTGGTGATTGTTTGAGACGTGTTGTCGTTGCAGAACTGCCTGGAGATAATTTTAATTCTGTATTCATTGAAGTTTTGTCCGAGGAACCACCGTTAGGTTTATTTTCTGTTCCAATGGGATACCGTAAGGGTAAAAAAATTTGGGACGGTTACCAACTCAAGGAACATGAAGAATTGAAACGCAGCAAACGTGTTGAGTTTGAATACAGTGCCAAAGACAAGTCATTTCGAATTTTTCCAACTAATCCTAATTATTCACAAGAGTTTGTTTTTAACGGTTGGGAAATGATAGCAAACCTTCCAATGCAACCTGTTCCTTCTTTTGTATCCTTAGAAGTAGAACCAAAGTTTGAAATAGGAAAAGAATCTCTTGTGACCTTACAACTTAAGAACAGGGGCAATTATGTGAGTATAACATATCTCTCCCTTTCCTTTCCTGATGCAGGATCTCTGCGTTTGGCAAATGAAACACAAGGTGTTCGATTGTATAAAAAGGGAGATATCGTATATAATGTGGTTCAAAATAAAAAAATCCCAGCGGAATATCCATTATTAGAAGTTACAAAGGAAGGATGGGCAAATAACTTTCGTTATGGTGTGAAATTTTACTATACTCCAAGTTCGACCGCAATTCCTCGAATTTTATTTCGTTCAACATATAAGTTTTACCAAGAAATCATTTCGATTCCCAATCAATATTCAATCGCACCTTTTGAAAGAGACCAACAAGGATTCCCATCATACATTTTGAATGGTATGACAAAATAATTTTGAAATGAAATCAAACAAAATCACAGAGGAAATCTTAGTAGCGAGGCGAGAAATTGTTCGAGTCCAAGTGGAACGGTTTCATTTGTTTTATACTGATTTTTTCCATAGATCAGAAACGATTGCTATGGCAAAATTTTTCTTTGAAACAGTATATAATTTGGATGGTAAAGAAGAATGGGAAAACCTAGCATTCCAAACTTATGACAAAGTGAAAAATATGCTAAAAGAAGGCACTCGTGAAAGTATCGAAAGGTTGATGGAATTAAACTCAATTACAGATGATCTAGATATCCAAATGGCAAAACTTTTATTAACAAAAGGTTGGGTCTATGGAAACGAAATTAGCCAAGACGAATACTTTCAATTGTTTTGTGAATTGGACAAACGAGAACTTCGAAAAAAACAATTAGAAGTTGTGCTGTTCAATTTAAAAAAATTCTACGAACTCGCACATAAACCAGTTAGTGCGTATATTATTAAACCAGCTGCGATGATGTCAAAACTACTTGGAGTATATCCACTTTTTAAAAAAGTAGAACAAGGTTATTATGCAACTTTGCCCGTCAATCAGACATTATTTGATGAATTTTATGTATTAGTCCAAGAGAAAGAGTGGGATTTTTTATACAAAGCCTTTCCATCACTTAAAGAGGAATTATGAGAAGACGATCCCGTTTTATTTCCAAAGAAGAAGAACATGTTGAAGCTCACGATCGTTGGTTATTAACTTATGCTGATATGATTACTCTTCTATTGGGATTGTTCATTATTCTTTATGCAGTGAGTAAAGTAGATTCCAAACGTTTGAACGAAGTAGCAAAAGACATCAAACGAGGATTTGGATTGAATGTAAGTTCCGTAGGTGCACTTCTTGATGGTGGTTCAGGGATTTTAGAAGATGATACGATGGTACCAAAATCGGAAGTATTTCGACTTTGGGAAAGAATTGGTTTTGCACTCAAAACTCTTAAAGAAAAGGCAAAATTAAAGCTGGGTCTTGCTGAAACAGAAGAGTTAAAATTAACTTTTGCTGGTTCCGATCTTGCTTCGGATGATGTATTAAAGTCAGATCCCGATCTCAAATTTGCCTTTGAACAGTTGGCTATTTTATCGAAAGGTATGGATATCGATATTGTTGTCCGTGTTCATATTCCTTACGAATCTCAAATTGATAAATCCAAATTCCAAAACTCTTGGGATTATCATTCCAATCGTGCTTCCTTACTCGCCGAAAAATTGGTAAACGAATACGGAATTCCCAAGGAACAAGTATCTGTACAAGGTTATGCGATGTTTCAAAAATCTAAAACTTCCGACACACCTGAAAAAAAAGCGAATGAAGAACGAATCGAAATTTTAATTCGGAAAAAAGAAACTGCAGAGAATGGAAAATGATAGAAAATGTTAACAAATTTTCTTTTCAATTTTAGAAAGAATAAAACGATAGCAAAGCAGTTACAAATGATCTTTGAATCAGAATCTTTACAGGCATAACACAATGAATCCAATCCTTCTTGTCACAAAACACCGAGTCAATTTGAAACAAGTTGCAAGTTTATGTTTTTTATTATTGTTACTCTTTGTAACTTGCAAAAAAGAAAAAGGTATCAATCACATCGAATGGCAAAATGAATCCTTGGGTTTGACATCTGAATTATGTAAAAAATTTCGTGAATGTGCCGACACGGAATGGAAATCAATTCCTGAAAATTTAAAAAAATTTACCGAAGGTCGATTGGAAGAATCGAATTGCCAAAAACGATTCCGCGAGAGTAATGCATACAAATTGATAGGTAACGATCCTAAGTTAATCCAATCGTCTTACATAGAATGCCACAAGTTGGTAATGGCCATGACTTGTTCGGAGTTACAAACTGGAAAAATGGATTCCATCAATGCTTGTGTTACGTTCCAACAAATTCAAAATCGATAATTTATTAAATTTTCTTTACTATTTTGTGGATAACATCATCAAGTTCATGAGCACTGTCTAAGATCGATTGATAACAATAATCGATCTCTTCCTTACTGAGCTTGGTTTCTTCTAATAATGCAATTAATCCCATAATTCTAGTTAATGGTGATCTTATCACATGTGATTGGTACCATGCAATATCCCTAAGCTTCTTATTTTGATCTTCAATGGTTGCATTCTTGCTTTTGATACCTGTAACATCTTGAAAGATAAAGATGTAACCTTTTTTATTTTGATTAATAATGATATTTGAACTTAATATTATGTTATTAACTAGTTTGTCTTTTCGAATTGCCACAAAATTTTCTTGATCAAAAATAATATCGTTTATTCTAAAATCAAGATCATCAACTTCGATATATTCATTATTTTTTATTACGATATTTTGAATTATATTGGCAATACTCAAAACCATTAGTTCATCCATTGTATAACCTAATAGTTTTTTCACATACGTATTTGCATAAGAAATGTTTAATTTATCATCAGTTATGATAATTCCAACGGGTGCAAGTTCGGTAATTTTTCGAAATCTTTCTTCACTTTCTAATAATGATCCTTCTAATCTTTTCTTTTCAGTGATATCTTTAGCGAAAATAGAAACTCCTATCTGAATTTGGTTTCTATCATAAACTGGATTGAAAGTTGTTTGGTAGATTATGCTTTCTCCGTTAAAGTTTTGATAAGGTATTTCGATCGAGTTTTTTTCCCCTCTAGTTGCATTTTGATAGTATTGATAAAATAAATTTCCTTTATCAGGTATAAATTCTCGAAAATCGTTTCCAATATAAGTGTTTGTATTTGTATTCTTTGTTAGTGTTTTTGCACCGATTTCATTGATGGCTAATATCTTATAATTTAAATCAAGTAATGTAATTGATTCAGCAGTATTGTCTAATATTGCTTTTAGTTTTTCTGAAAGATCTATAATTTTAAGTTCTGCTTCTTTTTCTGCTGTGATATTTTTTGCAGTTAGCGTAACTCCTAATAAATTGTTTTCAATATATACTGGTTGCATTTTGTATTCAAACCAAAAAGAAACGTTTTCATTTGAAGTGTAATTTTGGACAGTAAATGGGATCCCTTTGATTGCGGATTCAAACGCTTGAAGATATAAATCTCGATTTTCTTCAATTACAAATTTAGGATAGTATAAATCTCCAACTTTCAATTGTACATTATGGTATTGGTAGAGGACATTTTGTATCGTTTGGTTAAAAGCAAGAACTTCATGATTTTTCCCTAGTAGAACTATGTTTTCTGGGCTATTATCTAGAATTGCTCTAAAATATTGTTCGATCAAATTTGTTTTTTATCCTCAGTTAGGATAAACTCATTTTAATTTCAACAAAGTCAAGATTTCAATTTTAATATAGTGCATGAATTTGTTATGAAATATACGTAATTCTACTTATCAGTTCGGCTCAAATGAATGATTTTTATCTAAACTAAAAATTACTGTCTCATAATAAAAACTCTAACACATATTGATTCTTAGGATCTAACTTTAAAGTTTCACAAGCATAGTAATTGTTAGGTTCTTTTAAATTTAGGAAATAATAAGCGTCTGCTAAATAACTTAATGCAGTTATATTATAGGTCATGTTATTGGGATTATATTGTTTATTTGCAAAAGTGACTATATCTAACATTTTTCGATTATAAAAAATGGATTTTGCATATTCACCTTGGTCAAGGTAGATCGAACTTATTTTCCAATACGCTTCTAAAAACCATACATCGATGATCACAAGATTTGGTGAACCATCTTCATTATAGGTTTCTTCTGCATCATTAATGGAAAGTAGAGTTTGGTATGCTACAAAACTTTCCTTTTTTCGCTTCGCAGCATACAATGCCCTTGCATATAAGTTCCATAAAAAAGGATTTCGTTTTTCGACTTTTACGGTTGGTTCTAATATTGTAATCACTTCATCGAACTTCTTTTCCGAATAAAGTTGTTCTGCTTTTCTGTATTGGGATTCAAATAATGTTGAAACAACTTCTGGTAGTTCGCTCATTGTTCCTGCAGTTTGACCTGCTTCCAAACGATCTCCCACTTTCTGAGTCGAATCTAAATGGTTCATGCGTACAATTTTTGCCGGAAAACTGGGACGAACTGTCTTTGTACAATCTAAACTTGGTTTTGTTTCTTCCGATTGTAATTGTACATTTAGACAAAATATGGAGGTGGTGATTAAAATAATTTTTCTCATACATCCTTTTCTCTATAGTTTGCTGACTTATACTGCTTTTGTAAAATATACAATTTCACATTCTTCTACATTTGGAAAAAGGACATTGATACAATCGATATCAAAAAGAAAATCCAAATGGCAAGGTGAATGTGAGAAGTTTTAGAATTAAAATCAAAAATTTCGACTTTGTTAGTCAAATTGATATGTTTTAATAATTTTTGTATAAATTCTTTCTTATCAGCCTCTTCGTGCATGGATTTTCCTTTGACAGAATTCATGTTATACGGAGCTATTATCTGCTTTTTTTGTAAAAAATTTCTTGAGGAAACCAAGAGCAGCTACAGCACCAATCGCGATGATCTTCCAAAATTTAACTAACAAAGCAAAAAATCCAGCTTTTGCCAAAACTTTGCCCGCGATCAGACCACCAATTCCATAGGCTGCCATTTTATCAACACCTGGAGAATAATCAGAATACTTTTCTCCGTCATTAAACTCAGTGGATGCAAGTATGGCAGGGATATCGGATTGGACAAGTTTCAGTTTTTCAATGTCGGAAATTGCATTTAATTCCAAAATTCCTTTTCGGCCTAAAATTCGAATATTATAATTGAGAGTATTGACTGTATCTCCTTCAAATTGGAGTTCTTTTGCCCAATGGAGTTTTTTAGCACTAGAATCATAAAATGGTTTATTGGCCCAACCCACAAGTTCCATTGTTGGGTATCCTTCTTTTTTGCGATCTTCATTTCCTTCTGAAATATCTTCTTTCATAGATTTTAAAAGATCATCATAATTGATTTCGTTTGCATCAGAATCACTGACATAACCATCTTCAGAAAAAGAATAGGTAAGAGCATACGTAAAGTTGTCGCTGATGGGAGTTTGGTCTGACTTAAACAACATCCCAAGGATCCCTTCGTTCAAAGGATTGCCCCAGACTTCATGTAGAACAAATTGGCTTTGTTTGGCATCTAGGAATTTAAAACCTTTAGGTAATTTGATTGTTGCCAATTTGTCGCCAATGGTTACGGTGCCAGTTTGGTACTTGAGATCGTTTACTTTTTTAAGAATATCATCTTCGGCAAAAAGGGTGGAAGTGAAAAGGAACAATCCGAATAGAATTGTAGTCAAATGTCTCATATTTTATCTCCAAGTGAATTTCTTTTGGCATAGTAAAACTAGGAACAAAACGTATTGCCAAACTAGGTCATTCTAACGTTTGTTTGTAGGAAAAAGCAACTAACAAAATGGAGAGTAATCATCTTTTTGTATAGGTGTTACATTTTGGATTAACACCTATTAAACTTTTTAGAAAAATTCAAAAAATGCTTCTTGGATTTTACTATATGAATTTAAATTGACCACCGAATCACAAAAGCCGCAATTCCCGCACCAACTAACGGAACTACTACGGGAAGCCATGCATATTTCCAACCTGAATTTCCTTTATTGGGTATGGGAAGAATGGTGTGAATGATCCTTGGGCCTAAGTCACGAGCAGGGTTAATCGCATACCCAGTGGTTCCTCCCATGGAAAGTCCAATCGCCCAAACGAGAAGGGCGACAAAACCCGTGCCAGCAATTCCGTTTGCCCCGCCGTTTGTGGGAGAAAAGATCGCATGGATTCCAAGGATGAGAAGGAAGGTTCCAAATCCTTCACTGATGACATTGGAAAGAGTGTGTTTGATGGCAGGTTCCGTCGAAAAGACTGCCAAGATTTTCCCTGGGTCTTTTGTTTCTTTCCAATGGGGGAGGTAATGCAAATACACAAGAGAGGCACCTAGGGCAGCACCTGCAACTTGAGCAAGGCAATATGGCAAAAAGATCGAATAGTCGCCTGATTGGATACAAACAGAAAGTGTGACCGCTGGATTCAAGTGGGCTCCGGGACTTCCGAGTGCTTTTGCCACAAGGACTCCAAAACAAACAGCTAAAGCCCATGCTGTCGTGATAGTAATCCAACCACCATCTTTAGCTTTGGATTTTTCTAATAAAACACCAGCGACAACACCATCCCCTAATAAGATCAAAACAGCAGTTCCAAAAAATTCGCCAACCAGTTCCAAAATACCCTCCACACGCCAAAGGTGAGGACTTTATCTAAAGGGACATAGAACCACTGACAACCTTTTTTGAAGGGTTACACCCTCAATTTATTCTAGGATTTTCCATTGAATCATAAATCATGGGAAAATAGACCATGAAAAATCACGCGCTTGAGTATCACTCTAGGTTTCCGAAAGGAAAAACCAAAGTAGTTCCGACAAAACCAACGGAGAACAGTTATGACCTGTCACTCGCATACTCACCTGGTGTCGCATACCCTTGCCTTGAAATTGAAAAACAACCTGATCTCGTTTATGAATATACCAACCGTGGAAATTTAGTGGGGATCATCACCAATGGAACTGCCATTTTGGGTCTTGGCAATATTGGAGCTTCCGCTGGGAAACCAGTGATGGAAGGAAAAGCTGTCTTATTTAAAAAATTCGCAGGCATCGATGTGTTTGATATCGAAATCAACGAAACAGATCCTGAAAAATTCATCACCATTGTAAAAGCCCTCGAACCAACGTTTGGTGGGATCAATTTGGAAGACATCCGTGCTCCGGAATGTTTTCACATAGAAAAAACTTTAGATGCGAGTATGAAAATACCTGTGTTCCATGATGACCAACATGGAACGGCAATTATTTCCACTGCGGCACTTCTCAATTCACTTGTGATCACTGGTAAAAAAGCAGAAAACTTAAAAGTTGTTATCAATGGTGCAGGGGCTGCGGCCATATCCATTGCAGAGATGTTAACTCATATTGGAGTGAGACACGAATCTATTTTTATGTTAGATTCTCGTGGTGTTATCAATCACAAACGTACCAATTTACATGAATCAAAACTTCCATTTGTTCGTAACACAGAAGCAGAAACACTAGAAGATATTTTTCCTGGAACCGATCTATTCATTGGAGTTTCTGTTGCTAACGTTGTGACAGAAGCAATGGTAAAAACAATGGCTGAGAAACCTGTGATGTTTGCTCTTGCCAATCCAGACCCTGAAATTCCTTATCCAGATGCAAAACGTGCAAGACCAGACCTCATCATGGCAACGGGTCGCAGTGATTATCCTAACCAAGTGAATAACGTACTCGGGTTTCCTTTTATCTTTCGTGGGGCACTCGATGTCCGTGCAAAAGTGGTAAACATGGAAATGAAACTAGCCGCCGCATATGCTCTCTGTGAACTAACAAAAATCCCTGTTCCTGTTGAAGTTTGTGAAGCTTACAACCAATTGGAAATTCGATTTGGGGAAGATTATATCATTCCAAAGCCTTTAGACGAACGCGTGTTATACCATGTGGCACCTGCTGTTGCAGAAGCCGCAGTCAAAACCGGTGTCAACCAAGTGGAATACCCTGGTCGCGAAGCATACGTGAAGTTTTTGGAATCCATCATGGCCCAACAAAAAGAACCTATCAGTGCTTTAGAAATCTAAACCTGGTGATTCCTTTCTTTTAGAGTCTCCTCCGGGATCTGAAAAAATTTTCAAAAAAAACGATCTACCCTAGAAAAAGTACTTGTTTAAATTTGTGCAACGCACATAACTGTATTGTGCATTGCACAAATAGGTGAAAACCAGGAGCTAAATTATGGAAAAACAAATCATGGACATTCTTAACGCTGGAATCGGTCTTTTTCAATCTGGAAAAGAAGGTTTAGAAAAAGCAAAAACACAATTGGAATCTACTTACAATGAGTTAGTTTCTAAAGGTGCTTTAGACAATACTGAGGAATCAGTAAAAATCCGCCAATCTGTGGACAAAATCCTAACAGACATTAAAGAATTCTCTAGTGTTGCTGGAAAAAACTACGACGAAACTCGTTCTAAAATCGTAGAAAACTACAACAAAATTGCTGAAGAAATCAAAGCAAAAATGCCTGAAGGAAAAATTGAATCTGTAAAAGCAAAAATCAATGAAGTTGCAGAATCGATCAAAAAAACAGGTGCTGCAAAAGCATAATCATCATTTACAAAGAGAGGGTCGGACCTCCGGCCTTTTCTCTTCTTTCTTCTTTGTTTTTTCAACTCATTCTTTCCACAATCACTTCCAACTGAGTCACCATATCCAGTCTAAAGATTTAAGATGTACATGAAATGTGAATGAACCATTGCGTAAGGTTTACTTCCTTTCACTTTCCCTATTGACATCTTTCCTTTTATGATGCAAGTTACCCTTATGTTTCGTTCTAATGTTCTGATCTTATTTTCTCTCGTATTATTTGTTTCTTGTGGCACAGCAGATTTAAGACCACCTCATTTGTCAGATGACAAAGTTGATTTGGAATTGAAAAAGAAGGGTTTAGCAGTTGTTACGAAACCTCCTATCAAAGAATTAACCCCAGGTGATTGGAAACAATACAAACAAGTTCAATTTATCATCAAGGATGTTTGGCATTCTAACTTTGTTCGTTTTTTTACTCCCATCAAAGAGCCTGAGTTGAGGATGCGAGTGTATCTCGATTTTGAAGCAGATGCTATGCAAGTTGAGTTTCTTGGCGGAGAAAAAAAAGGACTTATTTATGGTTTAGAAAAAAAATCCACCTACCAAATTGCATCTGACACAGGTAAGGTGTACAGTGATGATACAGAAGTCAGAATTTATTTGGAATCATTACGCCTTTATCTCACTTTGCCATGGCGATTAAAAGATTACCCAATCATCCAATATGCAGGCACAAAAGAGAAGTTAAATCAAAGTTACGAAGTAGTATATTTCACATCAGTGCAAATGAACGCCAATCCTGATACGGATCAGTATGTTGGATACTTTGAGAAAAAAAGTGGTGCTTTGGAATGGATGGAATTTACCTACCGAGAATTATTCGGTTTTTACCAAGGTGTGTTAAAATATGGATTTTATGAACCATGGAATAACCAACAATACCCAAGAAGGATTTCCATTTTAGATAAATTTGAAGATGGGGATTTTGTTCATGAAATCCGAATCGAAAAAATCGAAATACCCGTGAAACCTATGGAAGAAGTGGATAAGGTATTAGAATTACCGGAACCTGGGAAGTAAGTTCCTTAAACGTAATTGCGAAAGGGATCGTAGCGGAAATCCTGCATTCTTTGCAGATTGAAGCGTAGAGCCCGGTCCACCACTGGAACAGTGGTGGATTCGCCCCAATGATTTAATTCAATGTAAATCGGATCGGAACCAATACTTTTACAGTAATTGGTTTTCCCTCTAATATGGATGGGGAAAAACGTTTTCTGCGATATACTTTGATCGCTTCTTCTTCCAATCCACCACCTAACTGTTTCCCTACGGACCTAACACGAAGCACTTCTCCTGTATTGGAGATGATCACTTCTAATGTCATGGTTCCCGTCACACCTAAAGCTTTCGCATCGGATGTATATTCTGGACGAACATTTGGGGAAAGGTCAACAGGTGAAGTAGCACCAGATACAATTGGATCAGATGCTCCTGCGATACGTGGGTCTTCTTTTTTTTCTTCTTTTTCTTTGTCAGTTAGATCAAAGTCACCATCAGTTGGTTTGGAATCGGTTGTCGGTTCTTGGATTTGAACGTTGTCAATGAAAGCAACTTCTTCCACAAGATCATCCAAACTATCTGTTTCCAAATGAGGAGTGAACCAAAAAAGAATGATTAACGCCTGTATAACGGCGGAAATGGCAAGACCCGTTTCAATACGATAACGATCAATGAATCTATGGATTCTTTCTCGTTTGGATCTTTTATGTGTAACAACAGTTCCGCTCACGTTACTTACCTTTTAATCCGCCACCTTGGGTGGTCTTGGTAACAAGAGAAACCTTTAGGGCACCAATCTCTCGGAGTGTTTCAAAAACGTTATCTAATTCTTCATAGGTTAAGTCTTGGTCAGCATGGATCAAAACTTTCAGATCAGGAGTAGTGGCAATTTTTGCTCTGATTTCACTCATCGCTTCGTTTAATTCCATCTTCACTGAATTGAAATAAACAGTTCTTTTTTCATCTGCAGTTAGGTAAAGATTTGCGATCTTTTTGTTTAACTGCTCTCCGCCAGGAACATCTGGTAAATTGATGGGAAGGTCAGGATCGGAATCCAATACGGAGGTTACCATAAAGAACACGAGAAGTAAGAAGGCAATGTCTGCCATCGAACTTACTGGAACTGAAGGTGCGACTCTCTTTCTTCGTAACATATTATTTCTTCTTTCTCACTGAGATTTTTTCAAATCCGCGTAGTTGAACTGCTGATAATGCATCCAACATCTTTGCATATTTGGTATCACCGGTTGTAACAATGAGTGCTAGTTTGTTTTTAAGATCAGGGATTTCCATTTGGTTCAGGTCATCACGAAACTCTTTTAAACTAGCATATTCTTTGGTTCCGAAAGCAGGGTTACGCATCTTGTATCTGTCTTGTGTGACCAAAATTTCATATACATTCTTGCGTAAAAATGGCTGTGGTTCGGATTGTTTGCGAGGAAGTGATATATTCAATCCTTCCTTTACAAAGAATACAGCTGTTACCATAAAAAATACCAAGAGTAGAAAGGCAATATCCGACATGGATGCTGCCGATATTTCCTCTAGTTCTTGTTTTTTCTTTAACTTAATCATGGTTAGTTACTTACCGCTCTTTACGCTTTTTTTCCAGCTTTGAGTTTTAAGTATTCTTTGTAGATTTTGTTCGCAGCTTCTTCTACTTCAGAAGTAAAAAATGCAACTCGGCCTTGTAAGTATTGGTAGAATGTCATTGCAGGGATCGCAACGATAAGACCAGCAGCAGTTGTAATGAGGGCTTCTTTAATACCACCAGCAACTACTTTTGCGTTTACTTGGTCAGCATTTGCAATTGCATCGAATGCATTGATCATACCTGATACAGTTCCAAGGAATCCAACAAGTGGCGCGATAGTTGATACTGCAGAAAGAACTGTGAGTCCTTTTTCTAAAAGTGTCATCACTTCACCGGCTTCTCTTTCGATACCTGATGCAAAAATTTCAGGATCGTTTTGGGAAACTTCCATACCATTTTTTAATACGTCAGTGATTCGTTGTCCTTCATTTGCTTTTAAGAATTCATCTACTCCATTCATACCAGAAGCATCAATTGCATCTTGTAAGTCTTGGTTGTAACCTTTTCTCACAAGTTTTGCTGTGAAGAAAAAATACATTCTTTCAAGGATCACTCCGAAACCTACGATCGAAGAAAGTAGGAGTGGCCACATGGACCATCCGCCAGTTACAAATAATTTTACGAGTCCGATTTCTGAATCTTGCGTAGGAGTTTGTTCTGGTGCTTGAGCGACTGGAGCAGGAGTTTCCTGTGGTGCTTCCGTTGTTTGCGTAGTTTCTGTGCTAGGTGTTGTAGGATTCGCTTGTGCTTCGATTTTTCCAACAATTGCAAAAATTGCGATAAGTGCGATCACAAGGGACAAAGTGATATTTTTCTTTGCCAGGTTACATGAAACGTTCATGAATGTCTCCATATCTGATTGATATGTTTCAAATCTAGAATATCTCTGTTACATTTAGATGACAGATGGATGACAAAGAGAGTAATTAAGCTTTTGAAAATAGGTCTCTGAGTTTTGGAATGCCTTCTAAAAACAATGCAGGTCCTGGTTGTAATATAATGCTTGGGTCCATCTCATAAATTCGGTTGTTTTGGATAAAACCTGTTGATTGCCATTCGGGTTTGTTTTTCACCCAATCCCAGTCCATATCTTTCCCACACCATGAGCCAACATAAATGTCTGGGTTTGCGTATCTTACATCAGTTGCATGGATGATGCGGTCTTTCGCCAATTTGCGATCTTTTAAGTGGGAGAAACTATCAATCCCACCAGCAAGTGTGATGGCTTCACTTACCCATTGGATTCCCGTGATGATGGGTTCGTCCCATTCCTGGAAAAACACGGTGGGTTTTTTAGGTATCAATTCGTTTTCCTTCTGCCAGGATTGGATCTGTTTTTTCCAACCATCCGTGATGGATTTGGCTTTGTCAGATTGTCCTACAAGGTTTCCGATGATTTGCATATTGGAGATAATTTCATTGATAGAACGTTGGTTGAAGATTAGAACATTTAACCCACGTTCAATGAGATCTTTTGCAAGTTGGCCTTGGATGTCTGAAAATCCGATGACTAAGTCAGGCTCAAGAGATAGAATTTTTTTAATATTGCCACTGATAAAAGCAGAAACTTTTGTTTTTTCTTCTTTGGCACGGACAGGCCTTTCTGTATAAACTGAGATTCCTACAATTCTCTTTTCTTCACCTAACAGATAAATCATCTCTGTTGGTTCTTCTGTTAAACAAATGATTCTTTCTGGACCCATTTGATTTTTAGGTTTCTAAAAATTTTGTCAGATCTGTTTGGGATCCGAATAAAACAACAATGTCATCTTCACGGAGAACAGTATTTCCATGAGGAATGCCTAGTATTTTTTCTATTTTTGAATCAGATGTGCGTTTTGAATCTTTATTTGTAGTTGGTCGTTTGATTGTAATCACATTGATGTTGTATTTGTGTCTAAGGTCTGCATCAGCGATTGTTTTATTGATGTATCGTTTGGGAACTGTGACTTCGACTACACTATATTCATCAGATAATAAAAAACTCGATCGCATTCCTGCAAAAGAAAAAGTTTCTGCCATACTTTTAGCTGCTCTTTCTTCAGGATTGAATAAATCGCGTATACCTAAAAGCTCTAATACTTTTTTTTGAAGTTCAGTTTGGTATCTGGCATAAATCAAATTGACTCCAGATTTTTTTAAACTATCTGCACAGATGATGGATGTTTCAAAATCGTCAGCTAATGCGATCACAGCATAATCAACATCACCAATTCCTTGTGAACGGAGAGCATGTTCATCTGTTGCATCTAGTGTAACAGCGACTGTAACAAAATCTTTTATCGAATCTATAACGATCGGATCTTTATCTATTGCAATGACTTCATGTCCATCCTCAAAAAGATAACGAACAAATAGTTTTCCAAAACTTCCAATTCCAATCACTGCAATTTTTTTTCTTTGCATAGTATCAACCAACCACTACATATTCTTTTGGATATTCGTAAGAAATATGATCTACTTTTTTTGAAACAGCAATCAGTAGAGTTAATATTCCTACTCTTCCTACAAACATCACAATACAAATTAAGATTTTTCCAAAATCTGATAAATAAGGAGTTAATCCTCTTGTTAAACCAACAGTTCCAAATGCTGAAACCACTTCATAACATAAGTCGATAAAATTTGCATTTTCTGTGAGTAAAAGACAAAAGATCGCTATGAAAATCACAAATAGAGATAAGACGATTGTTGCACTTGCTCTTGCAATTGTTGAATTTGCAATCATTCGGTGTCCAATTTCCATTTTTTCTTTTCCTCGAACCTGATTGCTAATATTCATAAATGAGATAGCAAGCGTAGTTGTTTTGATTCCTCCACCAGTTGAGACTGGCGATGCACCAACCCACATTAAAAAAAATGAAATGAATGTCATTGGGTAACCCATTAAGGATAGATCAAACGTATTAAAACCAGCTGTCCTTGTGGTCACTGAATAAAATAAGGAATGAAATATCTGTTTCTCAATCGGTAAGTCTTTTAAAGATAAATGGCTCTCAAGAAAATAACAACTTACTGTTCCAAATAAGAGTAAAAAACCCGTTACGAAAAAAACAAGTTTAGATGTAATGGACCAGCGAAACTTAGGATCAAATGGATTTAATAATTTTGTTCGTAATTGGTAGATAACGGGAAATCCCAAACCACCAAATACAATAAGTAACATAATAACTGATAAAAACCCTTCAGATTCTTTAAAAGCATCCGTCGCCAAACCATTTGGCATTAAACTAAAACCTGCATTACAAAAAGCGGAAATTGAATGGAATACTGAATAATAAATTTTTTCAGGTAATGGAAGGGGATAGTTTTCTGGAAAACTATAAAATAGAAATACTGCACCAATCAGTTCGATGGATAAAGTTTGTAATGTAATTTGTTTTAAAATTTCCTTTGCACGACCCATTGTTTCTTCTGAAAGAAGATCTTTGATCATCAAGGTATCACTTACCGAACCTTTTCCAGTTAAAAAAATGGAAAAAAAACTGGTTAGAGTCATGAGTCCGAGTCCACCAACTTGAATCAAAAGTAAAATCACAAGCTGACCCGTGAGTGTGAATTGGCTACTAATATCAACTGTTGATAAACCCGTAACACAGGTTGCACTAATCGTTGTAAAAATGATATCGATTGTATTTACGTGTTCGAGAGTTGATTTAGGGAAATGTAAAAAACACACTCCAACAGAAATGATAAAAGCAAAAGAAGTAACAAAAACGATGGATGGGTTGAGTTTTTTAGAATCTCTTTTTTTGGATAATCGAAAGAAGTGGGCTAAATTGGAAAATAGAAACAAAAACTGATTTGCCGATAAAAAAATCAGTGTAGTGTCATTTCCAGAAATATGATAAGATTTTAAGATTTGAATGATATTTTCCTCATATATCATTTCCAAAGCTAACATCAATAATATGATAAGTTCAATCTTATGTAAGTTTAGGTATTCCTTCCATTTTTTATTTGTGAAAGTTAAGTGTAAGGTTTCATAACAGATAAAAAAACTAACTAACGTTCGAATGGAGATAGTAACGTATGGTTTCCATTCTTCGGGATAATAAAAACCAAAATCTAAAATTAAAATTGTAACTGATAAAAAACCAAAAAGGATGTAAAACACTCTGCCTATTGGCCGGAGGTGTTCCATGTAAAATTTACGAATTTCATATCTCTGAACTTGTATGTATTGAGTTAGGTGGTGTAAAAAAACAAAAATACGTTTGGACTTCAAGGTTTAACGTCTGCTAATTGTTTTTTCTTTTCTCGGTGTTCTTCGAGTCTCTTTTGATCAACATACACATTGGCACCAGATAAACCCGTAGAACCACCTATCATGATGATACTACCTACTACCGTTTTTTCCACTGCAAATGCTCCTGCGACTGCAGCTGATGCGCCAAGTGCAAAAGGTAAAGTTAAAAAGAAGATGATATAACCTCTGCGAAATTTTGTTTCTTCATAAACTGCATCTTCATCAAATTCTTCTTTTTGTTTTTTCTTTAACTCTTGTTTGGTTCTACTTTTTTGCAATTGGTTTTGTAAGGCTTGCTCATTGATTTCACCAGTAAGTGGGTTAATGGGAGAATTTTGAGCATTGGTCAAACTATAAGGATTGGATGCATTCTGACTAGAATTGCCAGTGGTTCGGGAGTTCGTAAGAGCACCTGCTCCTGGTATGGATTCAATTCCACTGTATTGTGTTTTTACATTTTTTGGCGTAGCAAGGACTGGTGTTTCAAATTTAGGAGGAAGGGTGACATCCTTCAGAACATTTGATTCCGGATCGGAATTTGGGATGTTTCTTAGGTCATAATTGTTTGTGTCGTAAAATCCTTCTTTGGTTTGCCCATAAACGGGACCAAACACCAAAGTAAAGACAATCATTGGCACAAAAAATCGGGAAAAAATCCGCATACATTCCAGTTTACTTGATCGTTGTGAGGGTCAATCCAAATCACGCCCCGAAAGTTTCGTGGAACGGTAGTCCAATGAGACAGAACGTATCAACTCCAAGTCCTTTTCTGAAACTCCTGCTGTATGCGCATGTTGGTATTCTTCTTCCATTGTTGTACCAAATAAACCAGGATCATCTGAGCCAATGGTGATTTTGACATCGTTTTGTAAAAACCGAGTGATAGGATGATCAATATGGGATTCTAACATTCCTATGTACAAATTCGAAGAAGGACAACATTCGATCACAACATTAGTTTTTGCTATTTTTGACATCGCATAGTTTTGGAAAGTGTGAAGGTATTGGGACTGTGTTTCATCAAAAGGAATGGTCAGTATTTCTGTATCAGGTTTTGATTTGATTTCTTTTCGTTTTAGTTCTAGTTCTTCTTTGGCGTAAAACGGACCATAGGTGGTAATTTCGTCATAGAACATCAGTTCGTGTTCTATTTGGTCTTTTGTTTCGGAAACAAGTTCTGTGCGTTCCTCTCCTAAAAAATAATCGGAATCAATACCAAGTGCAAGAGCATGTCCAAGTCGGTGTGCTCCATTTTCAGCTGATTCGATGATCCAACGTACTGCAGAAAATGGAGTTTTGTCTCGAAAACTTTCGCCTACGTGGTAGAGGATGGACAATGCAGTTTTGGGTTCTGCTTTGTTGTCTTTGTTGATCGAATGAAAAAAAGATTGTTTATCTTTTGGAGGAAATCCTTCTTCTATATGACAGAAGTCAATGCCAACAAGTCCATCCCGAATGAGAGTTTCTTTTTCCATCCAATTTTTCATCCAATCATAATGCCTTTCAAAATTTAAGTCTCTATGTAAAGACATCACAAGTTTTGCTTGGATTTGTTTTCCTGCTTTTTTTGCTGACTCTTCTCCTTTTTTCAAACCTTCAAGTGAAGCCATTAGTTTGGTATAAAAACTTTCTTTAGGTTCTTCTTTTCCAAACATCAATCGGTATTCTGCATAACTTATGTCTTCTAAACTATTTGAAAAAACGACATCATGAGAGACCTCTGTTATTTCCCTTTCATCAAACTTTACTAAGGCGATAATCAGATTAAACTTTGCTTGGAAATGCAAAAATGGAGCTTTTTCTTTAAAATGATACAGTTTCGAAAATTCTTTTATGTCTGCGTAATCATCAAAGAAGGTAGAGGGACGAATTTTAATTCCATAAGCTTTTTCATATGACTCTAAATATAGATGCCATCTTGGGTTAGGGTTATTTTTTCCAATTCGAAACAATGTTTCAGGGGGTAAACATCCATAAAGGTGGTTGTGTAGATCGATATACATATAAAAATGACAAAACTATGCTTCACAAAATTAGACGCATCTTGAAGCCAACTAGACTCAATCAGAAAATTCTTGGTTTAGCAATCCCTGTTTTTTTTGGAATGATCAGTTATACAGCCATTATGGTAGCGGATACTGCTATGGTAGGCAAGTTAGGGGAAGTGCCTCTTGCCTCCGTTGGATTTGGTGGTATGGTGTACTTTTCCATCTTTGCTTTTCTCATGGGTGGTTCCATGGCTGTTCAAATCATCGTAGCACGAAGATTTGGTGAGAAAAATGAAAGAGGGGTTGGAATTACCTTAGTCAATTCAATTTATTTATCATTAGTTTTGGGTTCTTTATTATCATATTTCGGATACATTTATGCTCCAAATTTAATGGCTTGGATTGGTGATGATCCAGAAGTGATCGAGGTTGCAGGAGTTTATTTATCCTATCGATTTGTCGGAACAGTTTTATTTTTTGTAGGATTCGCCTTACGCGGATTTTTTGACGGAATTGGTATTGTACAAGTTGGAATGATATCCTCAATTGTAGCTGCTGTTACAAATATCTTTTTTAACTGGTTACTCATATTCGGAAACTGGGGATTCCCTGCCATGGGAGTCAAAGGTGCAGCAATTGCATCTAGTTTGAGTTCTGTGCCTTCTCTTCTTGTTGTTGTATTTTATTTCTTTCGAAAGGACGTGATCAAGTTCTTTCGTTACCAAATATTTTCACCTAGTTACGAAATTTTAAAAGAACTTTGTGTGGTTGGTTTTGCACCTGCATTGGAAGGTACACTCGTAAACTTTGCATTCTCTGGTTTTTATAAAATCGCAGGAATGATCAGCACAACAACACTAGCTTCTGCAAGTGTTGTGTTAACTTGTCTTAGTTTGTCTTTTATGCCAGGTTTTTCATTTGGAATCGCAGCTACCACAATTCTTGGCCAAGCGATGGGCCAAGGGAAAATTCGTTTGGCTTATGAAGGAACAATGCGCTCTGCCACTTTCTCTGCCATTGTGATGGGAAGTATGGGGCTCTTTTTTATCTTAGGTGGGCCATGGCTCATCAGTTTATTTACTGATGTTCCTGCAGTCATGAAAGAAGCATACCCTGCATTGTGCATTGTGGCACTCATCCAAGTGGGTGATGCCTATCATATGGTTGTTGGTTCGGCACTTCGTAGTGCAGGGATGATGTATTATGTGATGTATGTTTATTTGATCGTCTCCTTTCTCATCATGTTACCTCTCGCTTATTTATTCGGGATTGTCCTAGCATGGGGAACGATTGGGATCTGGTCTGCGTTTTTTATTTGGATTTTACTCATGGCAGTGCTTTTTGTCGGAAAATTTCGTAGGAAGGAGTGGGTAAGTATACGAATTTAATAAGGTGAGGGAAGAATGAAACGAACAGAATTAGAACGACAAGCGATACAGAAATTTTTAAAGTCTGTGGAGCTTTTCAAAAAACTTCCCACATCTGTTTTGACTAGGCTTGCCAACAATGTCCAAGAAAAACTCATCCGTAGTCACGAAGCTCTCTATTACAAGGGAGAGTCTTCTGAATCCATCTACATCGTACGGTATGGAGAAATCCTTTTAGAAAATGTAGGTGGCCAGTCCCATGTCTATGTAGGTTCAGGCCAAGTTTTGGCTGAAAACTCACTCATCTCCAGCTCCAATCATTCTACATCCGCCATTGCTGTGATCGATACACTTGTGTATGTGTTAAACGGTAAATTATTTCTCCAACTTGCATCCCAAGAAAAAATCTTTGCCCAAAATATCATCCAAATGATGGGAACAAGGATGCGCGAAAATTTAGACCGATCCAATGCAAAAGATAAATTTACAGGCTTAAGAAGATTATGTGTTCATATTCCTTTAGAGCCGGAATACCATTTTGGAGAAAAGGTAAAAACCTTTTTAGATGAGTACGGAGAAGTCACTAAAAAACTTTCGGCTGCCATCCCGATTTCAACATTTAAGGGAATGGACCCCACTCAAATTTCTGAATACCTCACCAATTTAAGAAATAAAACACCACTTCTTCATATCTACTTTGACGAGTCCACTTCTCGAGTCGACTTACACTATTTAGTGGTTCAATCAGACTTTTTGGTATTTTGGGAAGATGAACCTGAAAAGTTTTACAAAGAAAAAGAAGAAATCATTCAGTTTTGGAAAAGTCGGATTCGTAATTTTGAAGGTCGTGCCATTCGTATGATGGAAAGTGGAGTGCGAAAAAGTTACCTTCCTCAAGACCAATCGCTCAAAACATTTTATCAAAAAGATACATTGGCACGTTACTTAGTTTCAAAAACGAGAGGACTTTCATTGGGTGGTGGAGGAGCAAGAGCACTTGCCCATGTGGGACTTCTTAAAGTCTTACATAGAGAAGGCATTCATTTTGATTTTGTTTCGGGTGCTTCCATGGGAGCTGTGATTGCTGCATTGTATGCAAGGAAAAATAGCCCAGAAGAAATCGAAGAGATGATAAAAAATTTCTTTGGTGGTCTTGAAAGTGCATTTGATCCAACACTTCCAGTGGTCGCTTTTTTTAAGGGCAAACGTATGAAACGAATGCTCAAAAAAGGATTTGGAGACCAAAGGATTGAAGAACTTCCACTTCCTTTTGCAACGTCTGCAGTCGATTTACAAACAGGAAAAGAACATATCTTTGACCAAGGTCCAATTACAGAAGCACTTACAAGTGCGATGAGTTTACCCGGAGCTTTCCCTCCTTACCGGCTCGGCGAAAAGTTGTTAGTCGATGGTGGAATGATCAATAATGTCCCTGAAAATCTCATCCGTTCCAAAGGTGCAGATGTTGTCATGGGAATTAACGTCTCTCCTTTACAGGAAATTGTCCCAGTGAAACTCTTTGAAGACCGAAATACCACTGAAAAAGGTTTTTTCCGTTATATTTGGGATACGTTAAAATACCCACCCATTTTACAGATCATGACGAGGACCATCACCTTAGAGGGTAGAGAGATCACTCGACTCAAACGTCCCAAGATGGATTTATTTGTTCATTTCCATTTAGAAGAATTTCAGTTATTTGATTTTGCTCGATACCAAGAAATCATCGATAAAGGAGAAAGAGAAGCAGAAGCAAACTTAGCCGAAATCAAACAATTGTTTTCGTAAGTTTGGATTTCCAATCCCACCTAACTAAAACGATTCGAATTGTTAGATCGGATTGGAAAATTGAAATGAAAGGTAATTTTAGGATCAAATTGAAGAAAGGATCTCCTTCTTTTTGGTTTCAAACTCTTCTGCACTGATGAGACCTTGGTCGAGTAAACCTTTCAGTTTGGCAATCCTTGCAGCTGGATCGTTTGCAGCAGGTGCTCCACCAGCTTGGTTTTGTCCACCCTGGTTCATCATATTGCCCATCATTTGGCCCATGTTCATTCCCATCCCCATGCCCATTCCAGCACCCATGGCACCACCACCTTGGCCTTCGTTTTCTGCAGCGGCTTGGCCAATATCGAACATTTTTTTCTGTTGGTACTTATCACCTAACATATCAATTTCAAATTTGTCTGTGATGATTTTTTGGATCCTTTGGTAGTTTGGATCGTTTTGGTCAAAGTTTACTGATGATACGTTAAATTCTGTAAGATCAATCCCATACTTTTCAAATTCTGGTGCAAGTTTCACTCGGCCAGCAGTCGAACTTTCATCTCGGTATTTATTGATTTCTACAACAGAAGTATTATTATTCAAAATAACTTCTGAAATAAAATCACCAATCCCACGTACGATATTTGGTTTTAGAAATTCATCAATGGCTTCATTCGTTGTCCGATTTCCACCTTTAACTACATTCAGCAAAAAAGACCTTGAATCTTTGATACGAAATTTATAATCACCAAATGCTCGTATATTGAGAACAATTTTATACTTTGGATCTTCAAGTGGAATCGGTGTAGTTGTTCCCCACTTTAGGGCCATAATGGATTTGTTTACATAATACACTTCTGCTGTAAAAGGAGTTTTCCCACCAAACGGAAGATTGACGAGAGCTTCCAAAATGGGGATATTCCCTGTTTTTAAGGTATGAGTTCCAGGTCCAAATGTATCTAAAGCTTTTCCTTCTTTGAAAAAAATTGCTTCTAGGTTTTCATCAACGACAAGTTGTCCCGCCGTGCTGATTTCATCAGATGGGTATTTCCAAACGATTTCACTTGGATTTCCTTCAAATTTAATTCTGTCTATTAGTGCCATGTTTTGTTCCTTATTTTATAATTTTAAAAAGATTGAGTTTCTTGCTTCGAATTGTGATTCAAAATCGAGTAAGAGTTTGTTGATCGATTCAATCGCTGCTTCTGGGTTTGTGGCAAATGAAGTTGGTAATGTTTCTAAAATTTCTTTTTGTAAAATTCCAACTTTTTCCAACATTGAAAAGTCGTGATTGAGAACCTTTTCAATTTCTGCTGAAGTCGCTTGCACACCTGTCCCAAGTCCATTCAGGCCATAACCTGCAGAAGTCACTTTCATGATGATACGATCCAGTAAGGTTGTGGCAGAATTGGTTTTACCGATGTTTTGGATTTGGGCTTTCTGAACAAAACCTTCTTCCAGTTTTCGAAAACTTTCTTTGAATGTTGTCAGTAAACCACCAAGTTCCTTTCGGATTAGTAAATCTGTTTTCTCAAACTCTTGGTTGGCAAGTGCCTCTTCAAATAGTTTTGTTTCCTTTAAAAACTTCCGAATCGGATCTTGTTCATTCTTAAACCGTTCTAATGTCGTTTTTAACCAAGTTTGGTCCATTTTATTCCTCTGCTCCATTTTCATCTAACATTTGTATGCTGTCGCAAGTGATATAATTAAAAATGACACTTTTTTCTGTTTGGTATTGTGCTTTCGGTAGAACTGATTTCCATTTTGCCATATCATACTCACAGTCATGTTTTTCACCTTTGGTTTCCCCACTGGATTCAACAAAATAAACCAAATACTTCTCTTCCTTTTTTCCAAGCCGTTCACAACCAATGGAAGTACTTGCACATTCTTTGATTTGTGGTGTTGGCCAATATGGTTCCTGTGTAGTGCCAAATCCTTTTGCTACTGCATTTCGATCGAAGGCCCATTTATCAATGCGGTAACTACAATGGTAATCATATACAGGTTCTTTTCGATACTTGGTTGTACAACTTTCACTTTCGGAAAAAGTACCATCACCTTTATCCGTACGAACCGTACGACAATCTTCCCCATCGGGTATACTATCATAACTACGGATTTGGCGACTTTTGGAAACACTATAGGCTCCCATCGGCATCGAATCACACCAATCTGATTCTGAAACTGGTTTGAATTGGTCAATCGCAATGGTGCGGGACCACTCATGGTGAGTGACTTGCAGTTCGACTTTTTCTGTCCATAAGATACCCAAACATACAAAACCGATTCCACCGAACAAAATAGAACCGAGCATCCAAAGAACCCATTTAGGTGTTTTGGGATGTGGTTTGACCCATTCAGAATTTTGGAATGCCAAATCTTCTTTTGCTTTTTGGACAGAGTCTTCTGTGACACCATCGTGTTCAGAACGAAGTTTTACATTTTGGGCACCATCTAGTGAACCACCACAATTCCCACAAAAGGTTGCTTTGGCTCCATTCGCAGTTTGGCAAAAGGGACAAACTTTATCAGCACCATAATAGATATGGTCTTGGACGGCAACTTTGTCCTCTTCCTTTGGAAAGTACCTTCGATTTGGGTCTTGGGTGGCTCCACAATTAGGACAGTGCCTATGTGTTTTTCCCAGTAACTTTTTAGAACCGCAAAATTCGCAGTCCCAAAGCATTTCATAGATTTTTTCTTCTGCCATCGCAACCAAGGTTTATCCGCAAAAAATTGACTTTTGCAAGAAAAATATTTTCAATTCACAAAATCCAACATAGAATCTTTGCCATATGAGAATGGTATTCCTTCCAATCCGAAATTACTTTCTACTCATTCTATCCGTGTTGTTCCTCGTTGGATCTTTGAGTTATGTTTTTTCACGTTCAAAACAGAATGCAGTTCATCCATTGGATCAATTGTATCTTAAGTTATCACCTAATATAGAAAAGGCGGACAAAAAAACAATCTTCCGTCGATTATCTCTACATTTACGTGGAGTGATTCCAAATGTTTCGGAATGGAGTGAATTAGAAAATTCTAAAGAGGAAACATTAGAATCTTTTGTGGTTCGTTTTTTAAAACAGCCAGAATTTGCCGAATATTGGGGGAATCAATTTGCTGCCATGTTCCGTGATAAATCCAAAGGGAGAAAAATCCCAACAGGAACTTTTTTCCAATACTTAGCCAATTCCATTCATTCTAATAAACCATATGACCAATTGGTAACAGAGATGTTCCTTTCCACTGGTTCAGTGAAAGAATCTCCTGCCACCATCTTTTACATTCGTGATGGAGCAGATCCTTTACAAACAGCAGAGTATGTTGGTAGATTATTTTATGCAAAACGAGTGGCATGTGCAAGGTGCCATGACCATCCTTATATTTCCGATTTTACGAGAAGGGATTATTATGCACTCGCTGCTTTTTTTAGCCAACAATACTTTCGAGATGGTAGTTGGGAAGCCAATCGATATGGAAAATCAATCAGTTATGTTCCGAGAGAGTTAGAAGTTCATTTGCCAATGGAGGAACAAAAAAACCTCCAAGATAAAAATAATGAATGGAACCGAGACAATTGGAACAAATGGACCGACGAACAGAGGAAAGACTACCAAAAAAAACACGAACTTGAATATGCTACTTTGTATTTCGAACCTAAGTTGGGCCTTCGTTTCCCTCATTCTGATGATGCACCTGGAGGAGATCTGGTAAGACCTAAGTTTTTAGATGGTAAGGAAGCAAAGCTAAAACCAGGTGAGGATAGAAGAAAGGTTTTTGCGTCATGGTTAACCGACAAATCGAATGATAGGTTCCGAAAGGTAATCATTAACCATGTTTGGGCTGATCTTATGGGATGGAGTTTTTTTACACCACTTGATGATTGGAATGAAGATACAGTGGTCCAAGGAGAAGAAATTCTAAACCATTTGGATTCATACTTTTTAGCAAACAAACTAAAACTAAAAGAATTGGTATTGTACATCGTTACTTCCAATGCTTACATGCGTAGTGTCACAAACCAATCGGGAAAGGATGATCCAATCCAATTTTTTACTCCAAAACGATTGGACAGTGACCAACTCCTAAACTCTCTTATACGAGTTTCTGACTTACAAAAAGTAGGGAACATCAGAGAACGGAATCTTTCTTTTTTTACCAATCTCATGGGCCAAAAACCATATGATTTAACAGGTGTTGGTACCATTCGGATTCCTTTAGACAATCCAAAAGAAATCTCAAACGCAGTGGAAGTCGAAAGGCCTGCGCCTTATCATTCCATCCTTGCTGTCTTCGGTTCTGGTCAAAGAGTAGATATATCGGATGACATTTCTGAACTCACAATCGAACAGATGTTAACTTTAATGAATGGACGAGTGGTTGGCAAATTGGTTTGGGATTTTGGAACTAACCAATCCCTTGTAAAGGTCGAATTTGATCAGTCCAAATCGATGAATCTAGTGATTCAAAATTTGTACTTTCGATTGTTAGGACGTTTTCCAACAAAAGGGGAAATGGAAAAAATCAAAACCTACCAAACAAAACCTGATACAGTCTTTGACAAAGATTTATTACAAGATCTCTTTTGGGCTCTTTTAAATAGTCAAGAATTCCAACATATCAATTAAGGAACCATAATGGATCGCAAAGAATTTTTAAATAAAACAATGTTGAGTCTTGGAATGGGATCTTTTCTTTTTTCCCAAAATCCATTTGTTTCTCTTCGTGCTGATGAAGATGAAAAAGAACCTGAATCCATCACACTGCCATCAAAGGTAAAATCAGTTATCTTTATAGAGATGATGGGTGGGATGAGCCATGTGGATACCTTGGATCCAAAACCAAATAGTGCTTTTGCCAAAGTGCCTTCTAGTATCTCCGGTCTTTCCTTACTCGAACCGTTTTCTCTCACTGCAAAACAACTCCATTCGATAGGAATCATTCGCTCTACTTGGAGTGAAGATGGAGATCATGGATTTGCTCAAATGTTACTTGGAACTGGTTACCGAATGACAGAAGCGATGGGATTTCCCGACATTCCTCATTTTGGATCTGTGATTGCCTATGCCAAAAAATCAAAAGTTAAATCTTCGTATTTTCCAAGTTATGTGTCGATTGGTGGGAGAGGTGGCAAAAATGGGAATTCTGGATTTTTAGGAATCAACTATTCTGGTTATCATGTGGGGAATGTGGATGAACCCATCCAACATCTAAATCCTTCGTATGGTAAATTTTCGGATGAAAGGCTTTTAAGAAGAAAAGACTTAGTTTCCTTTATGAACGATGAATTTTCAAAAACATATCCATCGAAGGAAACAAAACATTGGAAAAAAATGTTAATGGCAGCAGAAGAATTTCGAAATTCAAAAGACATTGATAGTTTTCGAATTAGTTTAGAGGACGAAAAAACAAAAGCCCGATACGGAACCACCTGGCAAGGAAAAGCAATGTTACTCGCGAAACGCCTTGCCAAACAAGAAGTGCCCTTCATCCATATTTCGATTGGAGGTTGGGATACCCATACAGGTAACAAAGCACAAATCACAAAAATAATGAAAGAAACCGATATGGGAATTGCTGCTCTTCTCGAAGACCTAAACCAAACCGGCCTCATCAAACAAACGTTATTTGTTTTAACAAGTGAGTTTGGACGAACACCGGATGTTGGTTCGAGGGATGGACGTGATCACCATCCTAAAGTGTGGTCCACTCTTTTGGGAGGAGGTCCCATTGGCAAAGGATTTGTGTTTGGGGAAACAGATGAACTAGGTGCCAAACCAACAAAACCAAATGAAGCCGTCCATCTAAGGGATCTCATCACAACCATTTACAAAGCAAGTGGAGTGGACCCAGAGGGAGAACTTACCAATTCCTTTGGACGACCTTTTTTACTCACAACGAAAAAAGCCAAAATCATCGAAGACTTGTTTTGAACCAGTCCCCATTTTGGGCAGTTTTGTTTCCATCCTGCCCATTTCACAGGAACCTTCTCAAATTCGTTGAAAGTTTCCTTCGGTATCCCCTAAAACCAAAGGAAACATGGTTTGTTTTGGTGGGAAATTTGGGATTATTCGCCAGACTTTCTCCATTTTTCCTTTTCTTTCGAAAGAATTTTGAAAAACTGTTCACTGATCTATGAAAAAAGCACTTATCACGGGAATCACAGGCCAAGATGGTTCCTACCTAGCAGAACTCCTCTTACAAAAAGGATACGAAGTCCATGGTATCGTCCGCAGAACGAGTTTATTTAATCGGAACCGCATTGAACACCTCCATGGAAACCCAAAACTCCATTTACATTATGGGGATCTCACTGATTCTTCCAATCTCAATCGTATTCTTGAAAAAATCCAACCATCGGAAATATACAATTTAGCTGCTCAATCCCATGTTCAAGTGTCTTTCGAAGTACCTGAATACACAGCAGAAGTAGATGCGGTTGGAACATTAAGAATTTTAGATGCTATCAAACAAACAGGCATTAACTCAAGATTCTACCAAGCATCCACATCTGAATTATATGGACTTGTCCAAGAAGTTCCACAGACAGAAAAAACACCATTTTATCCAAGATCCCCATATGCAGTCGCAAAATTGTATGCATATTGGGCAGTTGTGAATTACAGAGAAGCGTACAATCTGCACGCATCAAATGGAATATTATTTAATCATGAATCTCCAAGACGTGGAGAAACATTTGTTACAAGAAAAATCACTCTCGGTGTTTCTGCGGTGAAAGCTGGCAAACTTCCTTTCATTACAATGGGTAATATTGATTCAAAACGTGACTGGGGTTATGCTCCTGACTACGTTGAAATGATGTGGATGATGTTACAAAAAGAGAAACCAGATGATTATGTTGTGGCTACCAATGAAACTCACACAGTTCGTGAATTCATTGAAGAGTCTTATAAAATTGCTGGTTATGAAGTGGTTTGGGAAGGAAAAGAAGATAACGAAATTGGAAAGGATAAAAAAACTGGCCAAGTCCTTGTCAAAATTGATCCAAAGTACTACCGACCAACGGAAGTAGAATTACTCATTGGAAATCCTGAGAAAGCAAAACGCCAATTAGGTTGGGAACCAAAAGTAAAGTTCAAAGAACTTGTAAAAATTATGATGGAAGCAGATTTAAAAGCACAAGGTTTCTAAACACAGACCACAAAGGTAGATCCTAAGAAAAATGAACAAATCTTAGGGTTTATCTCCGAGAGCTTTGTAACGATTGATAAATTCTTGATTCGGAATTTTGGGATGCCCCTCCCTTTGTAATTCGGGAAGTAACCCTTCCACAAAATACATTTGGATTTGACCTTTGTGTTTGGCAGGGATTTCCCCTCGGTATTCGCACTGGAAAAAATCCTTCACCAATGTATAGGTTTCAGCTGAAATATTGATTTTCCCTGTCATTCCAGAAGATTCACACCGACTTGCCGTATTGACTGTATCACTCCATACATCGTATGCGAATTTCTTATCACCAATCACACCAGCGATGAGTTCTCCTGAATGGATTCCAAGTCGAAGTTGCCAATAAGGTAATCCTTGCCCTTCTTTAATTTCCTTCATTTGGTTCATAAAGGCTTGGATTTCAAGTGCTGCAAGGACACAATCTACGGCATGTGTTTTGTTTGGTTTTGGTATTCCACCAACAAACATATAACTATCACCTATGGTTTTGAGTTTTTCCAAATTGTGGCGTTCCATAAGGCTATCAAAATAGGAAAAACATCGATCCAATTCTTCTACAAGTTCTGTAGGTGATAATGTCTCTGCAATTTTAGTAAATCCTTCAAAATCAGTAAAACAAACTGTGGCAGACTTAAAATGCTTTGGTTTACTCACGCCATTTTGTTTTAATTCTCGAGCAACATCTATTGGTAAAATATTTAACAATAAACTTTCAGATTTATGATTTTCTGCAATGAGTTTGTCTTCGGCTTGGTTGACAGCTTTTACAAATTGATTGATTAAAAGTATAAAAAAGTAAACAACCATAACGAGTGGAGGCATTAGATAATCAACTGGTACAACCCATTTTGGTGGACCATAAAGTCCTTCTCCGCCCATTACTCTATAATAATACATTGAACCTAAAAATAAAAATGATGACAAGCTAACAAAGAAAATACGAATATATTTGTTTTTTCTCGGAATCATGATAAAGGGGATAATTGAAAAAAGTAAAAATCCCAAGGGTGCTGGATCATCTGCTTGGAAATAAGTTAGCGATAGAATATGAAAATTACTTGTTAACAAAGTGATGATAGCACTCAGAGTAAATTTACTTCGATAGAGTAAAATACGAGCAATACCTAAAGGAATCACGAGTAAAAAGTAAGAAATAAAAGATGTGAGATGGGTCTCTTTTGGTTCCGTAAAGATGATGACGGGAATAAGAAGAGTAGGCAATAAAAACATTACCACTTGGAAGGTTGCATTCACTCGTAGCGCTCGGGCCGTTTCATCATTCAAACCTTTGGTGAGGTGTGCAAGTTGTACCTGGTATAAAAGTTTCTGAATGCGTCTGGACATAGGGATTGAATCAAAAACCAAACAGTAAGAAAATCAATTCAAAATGTGAAGTGAATCGTTAAGAAGTTGCTAAAAACGCAAACTTCCCCAATGGAATTCCAAACGATGATATGTGTTTGGAAGACCGAGTGGGGTTTTAAAAAAGAGTGGATTGTTGTGTGAATTAGATTCCAAAAAACTGATCTAACATCAATTTTTTCAGAGTTTCTTTTAACTTGTCTTGGATGTTTACAATTTTGACGGTCATTTTCTTTTCATCCGCTTTGTTCTTAAACGAAAGGAGACGAGAGATCCCGAGGGAACTCACGATGACAACTTTTTCCAAATCCAAATAAATCTCTTGGACATTCTTTTCCAAAATATCTGCCAAAATTTCCCGTAATTCGGGCGCATTTCCGTCCAGGATTTGATCCATAAAGCGAACACGGATCGTGTTTCCCTTTTCTTCCACTAATATCTTATCGCTCATATTTCCTTGGCCTCTAACATAAGTCAGGAGAAATCGTTTGGCAAGAAGTTATTTCAACTTCTTGAGCTTATTCTCCATATTAGCCTTTTTATGATAGAATTGGACGAGTTTTTCCAATTCTGCCATGTCGGAACAAACAATTTTTCCCATGTCCAATCGAATAAATTTATTATTTTTCATGATATCGGAAATGATCAGTTCGTCTTTAGGATCAGTGAGACCCACCATCTTCAGTAGGTCTTTGGTTCCAATCTCAAAATTATAGGCTTGTTTCGGCGCTACTTTGATTCGATTTTTTTCTGCCAGGGTCATAAGTGTGTCCACAATTCGACCTTGTGGGTCTTTGAGGAGTAGGTTTGCTAATTGTTTGTATGCAATCCAAATCCGTTCGGACAAAAGTGTGATGAGTCGAGTCGCAAGCTGAGGTTGCGCTTTTACCATACCTTCAAAGTTGGCTTTGTTAATCGCTAGGAGTTCCACATCACCCGCTGCTACCGCAGAAGCAGAACGTGGTTTATTATCTAAGATTGCCATCTCACCAAAAATGTCCCCAGCTTGGAGAACCGCGAGCATCACCTCGTTTTGGTTTACGATTTTTGAAATTTTTACCTTTCCACTTTGTAAGATGAAGAGTTCTTTACCTGGTTCATGTTCACAAAAGATCATTTCGCTATCTTTATAATTACGATTGAACTTTGTATAATCAATCGGAGCTGATTGGAAAGGTTGGTTTATGGTTTGTAATCGCAGTTTTGCCTGCGGTACAAATTGACCATTGGGAAGGTGTTTTAAATAACTTTGGTAAGCAAAAGTTGCGTGTGATGTATTTTGCTGTTGGAAATAATATTCCCCAATCTTAAAAAGTTCGTTTGGATCTTCTTCAACAGCATTTCGAAAGGATAACCTGGTGATTGTTGTATCAAATTGTCGTAACTTCATTGAGAAGAAACGAATGATATTCATCGCAACTGCAGTTGATTTTTGGATGAGAGTTCCAAATTGATCGTAACTAACAGAGATTAAAGATACATTGGTAAGGGAAGTCGCAGATTCAATCTGTGGGTGTTGGCTCATTGCAGCAACAACACCAAAAAAGTCACCAGGTCCTAAAACCTGATTGGGGTCCTCACCAACAACAGCTGTCTCACGAGTGACACGTACCTTCCCCTCACGGATGATATAGAAATTGTTCGCATCCTTTTTCCCCTCTACAATGATGTAGGAGTTCGCTGGGAAAGTAACCATTTGAAAAAACGACATTCTTAAATCTCTGGACCCTTTTTGCTCAACGTGCCTAGTTTATTATCGGAGATCCCTAGGGCAATATTTTCGTAAAAATTACTTATTTTTACTCTCTCCTAAAATTTCCATCTGAGTCAGTTCTAATTCTGCTTCTTGGGCAATTTTACTCGAATACGTATTTTTGATAATGTCCTGAAAAATCTGATACGCTTTGTCTTCTCTGCCCATTCGCACATAGGCTTTCCCAGACAATAAGTAAGATTCTAGGCCTTCTTCTGTATTGGGAAATTCTTTGTAGATTTTGAGTTCATTCTCTGCGAGAGCCAAAATGTCCCCTGTCATTCGGTAATTAGCACTTAAGGTTTTTCGAACTTCTCTCGTTTTGGGATGCCCAGGGTACAAAATCAAAAAACTTTTGCAGGTTTCGACAGATTGGTAATGGTTACGATCTTCTAAAAATTCTTTTGCCTTTTGGTAAAGAAGGTCTGCTTGTTTGTCCCTTTCTTTGGCAAAAACAGATTGGGTGGAACGTTCAGCGAGAAGGGGATGGAAAACTCCCAATCCCAAACAGAAAAGGCATACAATTCCCAGAACAAAACACTTCCGAATATTAGAATTCTGTCTCATTACTTTTCATTTCGGTCAAAATTGGATTTATCGTGAATGGGTTTTTCTTCCGAAAGGGCAATAATTTTCGGAACACCTGTCATATCCCAGAGTTCGAGGGATGATTTCATTCGTTTTCCAGGAGGTAAGGGGATCACAAATTTTCCTTTTCCTTCTTTGCCCAATTTCAATTCGATTTTTTGGCTAACGAGGTCCCCCATGCGCCTTTCCCGAAGTGGAGGGATCGGAAAACTCCTGCGTTTTTCTTCTGCTGGGTATAAGTAAAATTGGATCATGTATTCGGTAGGTTGGGTTGCAGAATATTCATAATTTATGATATACCCATTTTCCATTCCGTCTTCATAGGGTAAAATATTGACGATTTGGATTTTACCAGTGTTTGCAGTGGTTGGGAGTGAGGAATCTATAGGTATGACAGGAATGTTTGTGAAGTTTCCATTTGTTTCTGGTGTTTGCAAATGGGAAAAAATTTTTTGGAAAGAACGGTCGTAGTCTTCTGGTCCTTTTAATGGAAAATAATTTCCTTCTCCTAAAATGGATAGGCGTTTTAAATCTTCTTCTCCCTTCGGATCAATGTCGATGCCAAGGATCTGGAGGCGAAATTTTTTTCCTGACTGGCGCCAATTGTACAAAACAGATTTTGGATCCCCTTCACAACTTTCGACTCCATCGGAGATAAAAATTATTTCAGTTTCAATTTGGTCACTTAACAAGTATTCGCCGACGACTTGTAAGGTTTGGGCGATGGGAGTAGAACCAGCAGGGACAATTGTTGCGAGTTTTTGACTCACAACGGATGCTCCTCCTCTTTGGATGGGGTGGTACAATCTTGCCGATTGGCAACCGGCAATTCGGTTTCCATATGCCACAAGACCAACACTTGCATCTTTAGGCAGTCCACTTAACACTTGAATGAGTTTTTCTTTGGCGACGGCCATTCGTGTTTTGCCATCCCATTTTTCGGACATGGAACCACTCGCGTCTAAAATAAACACATAGCGTTTGTTATTTGGTATTTGGGGAATAATGGAATGTGGATATGAAAAAAACAAAAAAAGTGAAAAGATAAACAAAATCCCAAATGGATGAGTTTGGAAATTGTAGGTTTTCTTTCTTTTTTGTTTTCGCACCTGTACAACATCGGCGAAAAAGAGAAATGACCTTAGAGGGATTTGGGATCTAAAAAGGGAGGTTTTACCAGGTTCGGTTTGACCAATTTAGGTGTACGATCAAAAGAAGAATGTTCTTTCAAAAAACGAAGGATCATTTCACAGGTTGCTCCCCACAAAAGTCCATCTGGCAAATCAAAATAATACGCAAAATGTTTTGGTTCTCGATTGGGGATCTCAATTGCATAAAAAGGTTTTGTCCAAAGTTCGGAAAAGGGAAGGAGGATCACTCGTTCCACCTCATCTACATTTTTGGAAAAAGAAAAATCCCCATTGTATTTCGCTAAAAATGGAGTAATGTGAAACCCCGTGCGTGTGTGGAGTCCTTCCAGTTTGCCGAGTACATCAAGGGTAGTTTGTTTGACACCCATCTCCTCTTCCCATTCGCGAAGGGCAGTGACCAGTAAATTGCGGTCTGATGTTTCCATCACACCACCTGGAAAGGAAATTTGACCAGGGTGTGATTTTAGGTGTTTGGCACGTTCTGTGAGGATGATCCCTTCGGCAGTTGTGTTAGAACCAAACAAAGGGAAAATGACACCAGATTTGGTTTCCGATGTCTCTGGGATCGAATCAAAGTCCCTTGAAAGTTTTTCGACAAAGGACTCGTAGGGTAACATCAACCCTCGTCTTTCGAGTTTTGGTTTTGTTTTTTCCTACGTTTGGCAACAAATGCTTCCTTGGAACGAATCGCCACCAAACGGTTGATCATCGAATCAAAAGGTAGTCCTTGGATGGCAGCAAGTAAACTTGGTCCATAATTTTGCACTTTCCAATCGGAAAACACATGGAGGGCCTTTAACTCTTCTAAATCTTTAGGAGCTGCTTTTAGAATTGTGATGAGTTGTTTATTCGAAGGCAGAAGTGAATGTTCCATTCGTCTAGCGCGCATAATGCGGAGACGCCATTTTTTTGCATTTTCGAATTTATGGTTTTCGTCTTCGTTTAAGTCTTCGCCATGTCGTTTTGATAGTTCAGAAGTATCAATAGGATCATTGTATTCAGCAGTCAAAAGTTTGAAAATTTCGGTTCCATCTTTTTTTCCAAACCATTCCACACATTTTTCTTCGTTCGGATGTCCCTTTACCGCTTGTGACAATCGGTCGTTATTAAACACACGAAAACTTGCTTTATTAATTCGTTTTGCTTTTTCATCTCGGTAACGAAGGAGTTCTAAAATTTTCCTTCGTTCGAGTGGTGTGAAGTTGAGGATGTCAGGAAATTTTCCAAGAGAAAAACCTTCTCCTTCTTTTGCTACGTATTCTTCTGATGCAATGAATTCAAATTCGGAAATAGCTTCGTCATACAGAGTCCTACGTTTGAGTTCTTCCTCCATTTTTAACCAAATGGATTCCAAATAGGCAGTGTCGAGAGCAGCATATTTAAGTTGTTGTTTTTGTAAGGGACGGATTTCCCAATTCGACTTTTGTTCCACTTTGGAGAGAGTCACTTTGTGGTAATGTTCCACGACAAATGATAACGAACTTTGTTCTAAAGACAATAAACGAGAACTGATCATTGTATCTGCCGTGTTCACAAATTTGAATCCAAAGTCGCGTTTGAGGGCTTTGATGTCATCTTGTGCGGAATGGAAGATTTTCAGAATATTGGGATCTTCAAACAAAGGACCGAGAGCTGACAAATTTGTGATCTTTAGTGGGTCAATTAGGTAGTTTTTGCCATTGGAATTGATCTGAATGAGACAAACTTTGGGGTAATATGTGTAATAACCCGAAGACTCTGTGTCAATCGACATGATTTTGGACTGTCTTAGATTGATCAGGGCCAAATCTAACGCTTTTGCTGTATCGACGAGAATATAGTTGGAATTGATTTGCATCTAATTGGGATTTTGGAAATACTGCAATTGTCATTCTAACAATGATTCTCCAATCTGACAAACCAAAAGAAGAATGTGCCATATTCGGCATCTACAATAGCAAGGAAGCTGCTAATTTTACCTACCTAGGTTTGTACTCGATGCAACACCGTGGCCAGGAGTCCAGTGGGATTGTCTCTACCGATGGTTCTCACTTATACCGGTATGCCAACATGGGCCTCGTGGCAAATATCTTCACCCAACCGAAGATCAAAGAGCTCATAGGGGATTCGGCCATTGGTCACAACCGGTATTCCACAACGGGAGCCAGTTTTCTAAGGAATGCACAGCCCATCCGCGTGGAATCCCACTTAGGTCCTGTGGCTCTTGCCCACAATGGAAACCTGGTCAACTCTTGGGACATTCGAAATAAGCTCGAAAGAGACGGATCGATCTTCCAAACCACCATCGATTCCGAAGTCATTGTCCACTTAATGGCAAAAAGCCATAAAACAGACCTTCTCGAAGCTCTCTGTGAATCTCTCGCACAAGTGCGAGGAGCCTATTCTTTGTTAGTTTTAACTCCAAGATACCTCATTGCCGTTCGGGATCCAAATGGATTTCGTCCACTTGTGATGGGGAAACGTTCTGACGGAGCAATTGTCTTCGCATCGGAAACTTGTGCGTTCGATATCACCGAAACAGAATATGTAAGGGATGTGGAACCTGGTGAGATGGTTGTGATTGATCACACAGGAATGAGGTCTCTTTATCCATTCCCAAAAGCAAAACCAAGCCTCTGTATTTTTGAATACATCTACTTTGCAAGACCTGATTCGTATATCTTTGAAGAGTCGGTTTATAAAGTAAGAAAGTCTCTTGGCCGCCAACTTGCACGCGTTATGCCAGTAGAAGCAGATGTCATCATACCAGTGCCGGATTCTGCAAATATTGCGGCTCTTGGTTACAGTGAAGAGTCAGGGATTCCTTACCAAAGTGGTCTTGTTCGTTCCCATTACATTGGTCGAACCTTCATTGAACCAGACCAAAAGATTCGGGACTTTGGTGCCAAAATCAAATACAATGTGGTGAAGGAAGTTGTGAATGGGAAACGTGTTGTTATCATTGACGACTCGGTAATGCGAGGTACCACAAGCCGTAAGATCATCAAGATGATCCGGAATGCTGGAGCCAAAGAAATCCATTTCCGCGTATCGGCACCACCTACCGTTGCCCCATGTTATTATGGAATTGATATTCCAACTCACAAAGAACTCATTGCGTCTACACATACCATTGAAGAAATTCAAAAGTACCTTCGTGTGGATTCCCTTGCGTATTTAACATTAGATACAATGCATAAGGCAGTGGAAGGACATAAAGGTGGTGGGTTTTGTGATGCATGTTTTACATCTAATTACCCTGTCGAATTCCAAGACCATGCGGGAAACCAAAAGTCACTCTTTACGGAATACGCAACGGAAGAGTGATGGAAGAGATCGAACTTTCCAAAACCTTTGGTTTTGAAGCTGCCCATTTTTTACCAAATGTCCCAGAAGGACACAAATGCAAACGAATGCACGGTCATAGTTTTCGTTTTGCTGTGTATCTAAAGGGTGAAATCAATCCGCATACAGGTTGGATCATGGACTTTGGGGAACTGAAATCCATCGTAAAACCAATCTTAGACGAACATTTGGACCATTATGTATTAAATGATGTTCCAGGGTTAGAAAATCCAACGAGCGAAAATATAGCTGTATGGCTTTGGAACCAACTTAAACCAAAACTTCCACTACTCGATAAAATCACTCTTTACGAAACTTGTACAAGTTCCTGTGTGTATAGAGGACCGAAAAAATAAATGGTTTCCGTTTCGGATTCCACAAACAAATCCCAATCGGAAAAAAAAGGTGCCGTCGTACTTTTGTCAGGTGGTCTAGATTCTACTACTTGTCTTTATGTTGCCGCAAAGGAATTTGGTTTCCCCAAAAACAAAAAACTACCGATCCTCGCTCTTTCGTTTGATTATTCCCAAAAACATAAAATTGAACTCATCAAAAGTAAAAAAATAGCAAAAGAACTCGGAGTCAAACACGTGATCCAAAAATTGGATCCAGGATTTTTTTTAGGAAGTTCTCTTACTGAAAAAAAAATTAAAGTGAGAAAAAACGCCAAATCACTGTTTAATGGTAATGATAAAGAGATTCCGAATACCTATGTCCCTGGTCGTAACATTTTATTTTTATCGTTTGCTTTGTCTCTAGCGGAAGGCCATGGATATGATTCCATTTACATTGGAGTGAATGCTTTAGATTATTCTGGGTATCCCGATTGTCGGCCTGAGTTTATCGAATCCTTTCAAAAGATGGCAAATCTCGGGACAAAAAAAGGAGTCAGTGGTATTGGTGATTCCATCCAAATTAGAACACCCCTCCTTCATCTTGGGAAAAAAGAAATTATAGAACTAGGATTCCAAGTAGACGCTCCACTCCACCTAACGCATTCTTGTTATGATCCTGTTCTTGGGAAACCTTGTGGAAAATGTGATTCTTGCATTTTAAGAGCAAAAGGTTTTTTAGAAGTTGGACTTCCGGATCCAGCCTTAAAAAACTAATCATTCCATTTTTACGGTTTCACCAATGATTGATTTTAAAAATCACAATTTAAAAACGGAATTGAAAAGTTTGATGCGAATGTATATTTTAATATTCTATTATATTCTTATCATTAGTTTTACATTTCAATGTAAACCATCTGTTTTGAATAATCCTTCTGATTTCCAATCCAAATCATTTTTGGAAACACAGATTTTGAAATGTATGTTGAATGGTTGGGATTGTATTGAGCTGCCGCAAAACAACCAAGGGAATAAACTGTGGACCAAAATTTTTGGTCAATCTGGCACGTTCCAAACATTTGGAAATTCGTCTGCAGTAGAACGAAGTGGAAATGTATACATGGTAGGGACTACCACTGGATCTATTTTTGGACAAACCAAAATATCACCCACTTCAGAAAATGATATTATAATCGCAAAATTCAAACCTGATGGCCAATTGATTTGGGCAAAACAAACAGGTAGCACTGTTACAAGTTCGACCTATGTGGAGTTGTCACATATCGATATATTCGGTAATTTATACCTGATAGGTTCTGCAAATACTCCATTCAATGAGCTTGGATCAATTGGAGCTGGATCATTGCTTATCAAAGTTAATAGTTCTGGAGTGATTCTTTGGACAAGAGTTGTCCCTACTGGAGGGGAAACATTGGGATATGGAGTCACATCTGACCCATGGGGAAATGTATACATTACTGGAAACACAGAGGAACAACTGCTAAATGGTCAATCTGCAACAGGTGCACGAAATACTTTTATCTTTAAATATAATCCTGTTGGAGATTTAGTTTGGACAAAACTTTTTGATAGCACTGGGATTTCTTCCTATGGTCAAAACATTCAGTATGAAGTCACAACTCAGTCTTTGATCGTGTCTGGGCAAATTAGTGCAACAGCTCAATTTTTTAATAAGACTCCTCCTGGATCTATAACTGATTCATATATCGTATCATTTGATTTAAATGGTAATTTGAAATGGGTACAATTGATTGGTGGAACAGGGTTTGCAACTCAAATTCGAACTATGTCTGTTGATCAAAAAGGATCCATTTACGTCGCAGGTGACACCAATGGAAATTTGGAAAGTAATACCATAGATGGAGCTTCTGTTCAATTTTTAACTCGTTTGAATATTTTCGGAGATAAAATTTGGACAAAAATGTTAGGTGGTGGTGGCTCAAGTGTTACTCTTGTGGGTGGCCTTTACGCAGATAATTCCGGTCATTTGTATTCATTTGGTAAAACAAATGGTAATTTATTGGGGATTAGCAAATTAGGAAACAATGATGCTTATTTGGCGAAATATGATTTAAAGGGAAATATAGAATGGATTCGGTTGTCAGGAAATACATCCATTGATTTGACGGGACGAGGGATTTCATCAGATCGTTTTGGTGTTTTGTATGTCACTGGATTTACTTCAGGTAGTTTTGATGGCCAAAACAAATTAGGGACATACGACGCATTCCTCATCAAATATGAATGAACCTATCTTCTCCATTTGACTGGCCTTGAAAAATTTTTGCTTCTTCCTGGTTTGATATGGAATTTGGAACGTGTGACTTTTGGTGAATGTATTCTTGCTTGGTTGAATTTAAAACGACCAGGTTTGATATCTAGTTTTCCTTTCGGAATGTAGGTTCTTGCTTTTAATAAAGCAAATAATCCATCTAAATCAATTTCACTCGTAGCAATGGATCCAGATAATTCTTCCTCTTCTTCATCGTCCGCCTCATCGTCTTCCTCTTCTTCGCCATTTTCATCTTCTACATCCGTTAAAGGTTTACCTTTTGCGTCATTCATACTGACTTCCAAGTTGATTGGTTTCGGTTCCTTGTATTTCGAACGGAATTTGGAATACGCATAAAAACTTAAGATTTCTGATTCTGCAAGTTGTTGTGAAATTGGTTCATTGAATGCATTCGATAATGATTTTGAAAGAATGAAGATCCGATCTTGCAATTTAAAACAAGAGAACATAAACAATTCTTTCTTAGCACTTTCTGAACCTGATTCCGGTTTATGGATTTCTAGTATAAATGTATAAGTTCCGTTTCGATATTCGGAGATAAAGGATTCATTGGTAATATTTGATTTTGGGAATTGTTTTTGGATTTTATCAACTAACTTAGACTGAATGAAGTTTTTCAAAGTAGATTCAATTCCATTGGTAATCACATCTGTCTCGATTTTCTGGTCAACTTTGATCGCTTGGATTTTGTATAAACCATTGATTGGATCATAAAAACTTACTTTTTCTTTTCCATCTCTTAGTACTGCAAACCTTACATCGACAGGAATCGTAGTTTCAAATAAACCAGAGTCTGATCGATATATATTCCCTCTAATATCTCCATACACTGGATTTAAATATTTGATTGGTAGTGGTTTGCTATATTTGTTTTCTAATGAATCCAAAAATTGGTCCTTGGAATGGTCATAAAATCTATAGTCTTGGTTATATGGAACAACTTCATTAAAAAGGTTGAATGTAGGTAAAAAAAGCCAAGAGATTACTTTCCTATATCCGAATTTGTAAGTTGTGATTTCTGGATTGGGTACTAATGTTTTTCTTTTGGAGATAACAAAATAGTGATTTTCATATTGTAATGCGGGAATGACACCTAAAGTAAACACAAATAAAAGTGAGTTAATGTCATCGATTTCTTTTTTTGCATAATACAATTGATAGTATGTGTCACAGTTATTGATTTCATTGTTTAAGATCGTTTGATCATTTGTATAAAGAATAGTGTCTGCATCGACGATTTCAGCATATTTGGACAAAGTTTTTTTATCATTTGGGTTACCATTTAAGTTTTCAATTTGTTGGAATCGTTCGAATGTTTTGTTTGTGCGAAACGATTCTAACTCCTTTAGATACGGCCAAGAATTAGGAATTCCATAAATTTGTTTGATATGTCTTGAGTTTATATTTTTGAGTTTTAAATTGGTTCGAATGTTCTCGATGAATTGGAAATCGATTTGTTTATCCGATACCAAATTGGACTGTGAATTTTCAGATTCCATTTGGAAGGGAATACTTGAAATAAAACAAGAAACACCATTTCTTTCAAGTACTGAATCACTTTCGGAAATTGGGATTTCATTTCCTTTGTCTTTTGATAATCGAGTATGGTACCAACTGATTTGGCACTGGTATAAAAAAAGGAAAAGGAAGAAATGAATTTTCATTCGGGGAACCACCAAAGAAAGTAGTGATTTCTGTAAGTCTGTCAAAACAATTTAGGCTAATACTTGTTAGGATTTTTTCAAATGTGTTCTGGATACAATTTGAGATCTTTCCCATTCGTTCCAATGAAATTATCAGATTCCACACAGGATCACTCGGAACATTTATGTTTTTGCTCCTTGGAAATTCAAAATCGTCGTATGATTTTTTGGGAATCTGAGGATTCGGTACTAAATTTGATTTAAGGAACACATTCCAAACCCCGGACATTTGGTTCAAAAGTCTGGATCAGGCCCTAGTTTACGTAAAATTCCCGAAAATATTGTTTCCAAAATGGCCATTTTTTCCATAACTACTACTAGTTTATGGAAATATTTGTTACAGCCGTCACGATTTTCGTTTTAGCGATTTTCGTGGGATTTGAAATCATCACAAAAATCCCTCCCATCCTCCACACCCCACTTATGTCGGGTTCGAACGCCATTTCCGGCATCACCCTCATCGGTGCATTGTATGCTGCTGGAATCCAAGAGAGCAATATCACTAAAATTTTGGGCTTACTCTCTGTTATTTTTGCTACCATCAACGTTGTGGGCGGATTTCTCGTTACACATAGAATGCTTGGCATGTTCAAGAAAAAGGATGCACCGAAATAATGGAACTCATCAGCATTTTAAATTTAGCCTACCTCGTTGCTTCCATCCTATTCATCATTGGTATCAAACAATTAGCACATCCAAAGACAGCCACTCGGGGAAACCTACTCGGTGCACTGGGCATGCTCATCGCAGTTGTCGCAACACTCTTTGACAGAGAAATTCTCTCTTATGAATGGATCGCTGTTGGTGTTCTCATTGGATCTGTGATTGGAATTATCCTCGCAATCAAAATCCAAATGACTGCGATGCCTCAACTTGTGGCCGTTCTCAATGGATTTGGTGGTATTGCGTCTGTATTTGTAGCTGGTGCTGCATTACAATTGTCGATTCCAAAATATGCGACAGCGGTGAATTACCAGGAAATTGTTTCGATTGTTTTCTCTGCCATCGTGGGTGGGATTACTTTCTCTGGAAGTTTTATCGCCTTCGGAAAGTTACAAGGTTTTATTACAGAAAAAGCAGTTCGTTATCCAGGTGACCAACTTGTTAAGATCCTAGTTGGACTCACTGCAGTTGGTCTCGGTGTGTATGGTTGTATGGAACCAACAGATGAGTCTATTTATTGGATCTTAAGTGGTGTGAGTTTACTTCTTGGAATTTTTCTTGTGATTCCAATTGGGGGAGCTGACATGCCAGTTGTGATTTCCCTACTTAACTCTTATTCTGGGATCGCGGCATCTGCAACAGGATTTGTTCTCAATAATAATGTGCTTATCATTTCAGGATCACTCGTAGGAGCATCTGGAATCATTCTAACACAAATCATGTGTAAAGCGATGAACCGAAGTTTAACGAATGTTCTCTTTGGTGGATTCGGGGCTGTTGCTACAGAAATGAAAGATGATGGCGATTTTTACTCGGGTAAAGTCAAATCAACGAGTGCAGAAGAAGTGGCAATGTTACTTGATGTTGCAAGAAGTGTCGTAATTGTTCCTGGTTATGGTATGGCTGTGGCACAAGCACAACATACAGTAAGAGATTTATACCAACTTTTAACAGCTCGTGGAATCGATGTTACTTTTGCAATCCATCCTGTAGCAGGTCGTATGCCTGGTCATATGAACGTATTACTCGCTGAAGCAGATATTCCTTATGATCGATTGAAAGAGATGGACGAGATCAATAGTACTTTCGAAAATGTTGATGTTGTAATCGTTAATGGCGCCAATGACGTAACGAACCCTCTTGCAAAAACAGATCCAAAATCACCAATTGCTGGTATGCCGATCTTGGATGTTGGAAATGCAAAAACGGTAGTTGTGATCAAAAGAAGTTTGAGTGCTGGATTTGCGGGAGTTCCCAATCCACTCTTCATTGCTGACAACTGTTTGATGTTGTTTGGTGATGGTAAAAAAGCTACGCAAGAGATGATTGCAGCGTTAAAAGAATCTTAGAGCCGGAAGTTATGAAAAAACAAGTCTATATCGTTGATGACCATCCTCTTGTAGTAGATGCATTACAAAACCTAATCGCTAAATCTGATGATTTAGCGTGCATTGGAAGTGCCGATAATATTGAAAAAGCTTTCAACGATATAGAACAAATGCAACCTACACTTGTTTTGATTGATATCCAACTCAAACAAAACCAAAACGGTTTACAACTTCTGAAGAAACTTCGAACAACTTTTCCAAATATTGCCGTCATCATCATCAGTATGTTGACGGACGATACCTTTGTGGATCGTGCATTCAAATTAGGTGCTATGGGTTACGTCTTCAAAGAAGACACAACCACACAAATTGTAGAAGCAATTCACACCGTACTAAAAGGTGATTATTTTGTAAGTTCTTCCCAAGCGACAAGACTACTTGGGCATTTATACCGTGCATCTCAAAAAGACGAAAAGGATCCAATTGATCGATTGTCCAATCGAGAGTTGGAAGTATTTCTCATGATTGGAGAAGGGATGCCTGTGAAGGAAATTGCAGCCAATATGGGACTTGCACCTTCTACGATTGAAACCTTACGTTCCAGAATCAAATCCAAACTGAGCATCACAGAAAACGAAAAATTGATTCGTGTGGCAGTGGAGTGGAAATACACCCAAGCCAAAACGGATATCGTTGTTTCGTAATCTAATATCTTAATTTAAAGTAGTGATAGAGTAAATCCTTTCCTTCGCGGGAAGAGAGTAACATTCTGTACGCTTCTGCAATTTTCGATTCGTTTTGAGATTGTTTTTGGATGAAATGAAAAAAGTCGTTGGCCCTTTCATCAAATCCTAAATTGAGAAGTAAGTTTAAATAAAAACTTTGGTCATATTCATCAGCAAACGGAGAATAAGCGATCGGTCTGAGTAAATTCTCCGCTTCTCTCCATTTTCTCATTTCAAAATAACAACGAGCATATACCTTTTTTTCTCTCCAACCCAATGCCCTTGGGTTTTTTAAATAGGTAAGAGATTTTTTTGGATCTTTTTCGAGTAAATACACCACTCGTCCCATTAAATGAGATGCCAACATATGTTTTGGATCTTGTTCTAAAATAGTGGTTAGTTCAGATTTTGCTTTTTCTACTTGGTTAAGTTCCAAATAGGTTTTTGCTAATATGAGTTTTGCTTCATTATAATTGGCTTTGTATTCCAAAGATTTGCTTAAAGAATTGATAGCATTGTTGTAATCTTTTAAAATGTAATACGCTACTCCTAAGTTATAGTGATAAAAAGGATTATAGGGTGAAATTTGGTTTGTTTCTAGCCAAGTTTCCTTTGCTTCAGACCAACTATCCTCTTGCGCATAAATCATACCGAGTAAGAAACTTGCTGCTTCATGATTTGGTTCTTTTTTTAGAGTTCGATTTAAACTTTCTTTGGCTTCTTGCCATTCCATTCTTGAATATAACAAACTTCCATTTAAATAATCGTACTCAGCAAATGATTTGTAGACTTCTGATTGGATTTTTTTCCACTCTGCATCTGCTAAACCAAATTTTCCATAACGTAAAGCATTGATGATATTTCGACTTACCTTTTCGATTTCAATTTTTGCGTTGATCTCGATCGATTCCTGATCCTCTGCATCAGCAATTAAGGTATATTGAAATGTTAAAAGCAATAGTATAGTGAAGATGAACTTATGTTTTATTTTCATATCGTGTTTAAACAATGGAATTTAACCATCTTAGAATTTTTGTATGAGCATCGCGAACCAATTTGATTTTCTTTGAGTTCGTTTTGTTAGGAAAATGATTGATTTGATTCAGATTAGCTAAGGAAGCAATGTATGGAATTCCTAGTTTTTGTTCGGCAAACAAACCAAGAGTTTCATGGATTTCAGAAATTCCAATTAAACATACCTTTTTGAATTTTGCCATTCCTTCGATCATCGTTTGACCAAAATACGTGCATACCCATTCTGATGAATCAATTTCTCTGAGGAATTCTGAATACGAAATTCTTGGTTGGTATTCAATTTTTGAATCCTTTGGTTTTTTTCCACCAATGCGCACAATGGAATGAAAATGTGGATTCACTTGATTTTTGGATTGGTGGAACCTTAATAAAAACTCATCAAGCTGTGTTGATTCGGTTTCATCCAATTGTCCAGCATAAACCAATAATTTTCCAGATGATTCTGGAATTGTTGATTTGAGTTCAGACAATGGTGAACTATAGTAGGAAAGTGAAACTTCATTCGGAATAGAAATGGAAGGGTGTGGGAGAAAAAAAGTAGAATTGGTTGTGTTCGGTGGATGATTGAAGTTATCGATATAAAAAGCATTTTGAACTGGGTATTCGATTTCCCTTGTATCAAATATATGGGGAATGTTTGATTCTTTTTCTAAAAATGAATCTATGAGTTGAACATCATAACCATTCAGTTGTAAGTAAATTGATAAGGATTTACAACGTTCAAAGTGTCCGTATCCGAATTGGATTGGGTTCCCATATAAAACATTAACCCTCCTTTTGTTTTTTTTTGTTTTGGGAAGTGTAAATACAACTTGTTCTACGTTTGCATTCAAATCATAAATATTTGGATTAGAATCATATAATTGTAATACTTCTTCTGCTCCAAAAAAAGGATTCGTTTCTCCCAGTTGAATCCAAATGTTGCAGATCATTTCAAAATCTTTTTTCTCATCAACTGTGATCCTGAGGTGTGATATCTCACCGTTTTGTAATTTTCGAAAGATGTCTAGTGTTTGTAAATGGGGTGGAGAAAGTCGATATTGTTTATGAATTTCTGGGAATTCCTTTATGTGTAAGGATACATGTTCTTTATGTCTTTCCAATTGGGTTTCTTCTGAATCATAAAACAATGAAGCCGTTGAAAAACATTCCACACCCATTCCAAGAGGTAACCCACTCATTGACAAACTATAATAAGTGTCCTTGATTTCTAAAATTGCTTCATATAAATAACGAATTGAATTGATATCTATAAATGGATTATCAGCCGTTAGTCGAAAAATATGTTTTGCACCAAAATGTTTTGCCGCTTTGCGAAATCGATCCCTAACATCCAATTCAGATCCGCAGAAATAAAGATAACCTCTGGAGTTTAGAAATTGAATGGACTCTTCATCTGATTCTGGGATGAGGAAGATGATTTGGTTATGTTCAAATAAGGTTGACAATCGCCGATGGATATGATCTAAAAATGTGACTCCTGAATCCTCAGGAATTGATTTTAATATTTTTTTTGGAAATCGTGTTGAGCCTAGTCTTGCCTGAATGAAGGCAAAACTATCATGCGTTGAATGTATACCACTCATCACAATTCAAACAAGGTGCAGGGATTTTGTCATGTTCGCCATTAAAACTTAGGCGAAAGGAGTCATGGCCTTTTTTCCAAACATCAGATAAGGATTCAGTATAGAGATTTCCAATGATTTTAGTTTGGTTTTGTTTACAAATTGAAACATCACCTGTTACAGATACATATAAATCGCGTGTTAAATGCCAACAAAAGTCTCTATGGATTGGCGTAAGGTCACTGACTCTTCGTTCTGGTAGTTGATTGGCAAAACGATTGTATTTTTGTAAAATGATGTTGATTCCTTTTTTTTCAAATGAAGTAAAGTAAGGATCAATTTCATCTTCTACTTCTTTCATCTTAATCATTTGCACATATAAAGAATTTTTTGGTAATAGTTTAGAAAGAGTATCCACCGATTCTAATACAGTAGTTAATCCTTTTTTGCCATATAAAGTTTGGTATGTTTCTTCTTTTAAGGTACTGAGATTAGTAATGATACAAAGTTTTTCTTTGTTTGTTTGGTCTAGTTCCTGGATGAGAGAAACCAAAACATCAACATTTTTGTATAGTGCTGTTTCAATGATGAGTTCTTTGAGTTGGGGAAGAGTGAGGATTTCTTTTATAATTGAGGTAAACTCAGGGTGTAAAAGCGGTTCCCCATTTCCTGATAAACTAATGGTGATAGGAGAAGTTAATTCCTTTTGGAATTTTGAAACCATTGTTTTTACAGAAGTGAGTGGAACAAAACTTCCATCATTTGATTTGTCAATGAACTCGCGTGGGCAAAATACACAGGACAATTCACATCCTTTGTAAATTTCCCATTCCATATAAGATGGGGAACTGCGATATAATTCGGGATTTTGTTTTAAAGTGGAGTGTAAATCTTCATAAGGAATTTCTTCTGCTATAGCAAGTAATCCGTTGATGAGAATATTGGAGCGTACCGAATGATAACGAAAATCCAAACGTAATTGTCGTAAATCAGGAGATTGGAAAAAAATATCTACATCATATTGGTTGATATTTTTAAGAAAAAAGGAATGAATATCGGTTGTTAGTTGGTCTGGTAAAGAACTCAAAAATTCTCTAGTGATCACCGTTGGAATTAGGCCAGGTGGAATGTTTTCCGAATAAGAATACTGTGAAAAAAAGTTTTTATGGCGATTCCAAATTTTTTCAGTTAACGATGTGTTGAGTAAAGGTGAAATTCCAGTAAAATATAAAAAACAAACTTCGTCCCATTCTGGATCTTTAAAAATCGATTCAGGTAATAAGCTTCCAAATTGTTTGAAGAATTCAATTTCTGTTATATTTGGATCGTAAAAAACAAATGAATTTACGAATTTTGAACCAGATAACTTTGATTTAACGGAATCATTCACATTTATGTGGAGATTTAAATTGGGAAACACTTTGTGAAGTTTTGAAACAAATGTTTCAAATAATTTTATATCAAAATTAGATTCTAAAAATGAAAGTGTTTGGGTGTCTAAATAAACAACGGCAAAACTTGGATTGTATTCTTTGCGATTGATCATTAATCTGAATTGTACTTTTCTTCGGGATTATTTATATTATGTTCTTTGATGTAAATTGGATCAAAGATTGTGATTGCCATATTTTTGCGAGTCACAACAACCCATTCTTCGAAAGAAGTTTGTTCCTTTTCACGAAATAAAAATCCCTGGATCCCTTTTCTAACAGCATCGAGAGGTGTTGGTCTCATTCCTTCAATATATACTAAACAGTATCGTTTTCTATCGTCACGGAATACTTCAGAGAATTTTCCTTGTCCACCAACTTGTGCTAACACAGAAGCAGTGGAAGGTTGGGTTTTGTACAATTCAAATGTAGGCACCCAGTTAACAAGTCCGCCATTCAATCGATAACGAGATTCATTTCTTGGACCAGATGCCACAAGCTTAAAAAAGGAAGGGTCATTGATAGATTTGTTTCTAATCTCAGTGAGTTCGTTAAACAAACGAGATTCTTCTTCAATGGAACCATTGGCTGGTGAAAAAACAAGCTCACGAAATTTAAATTCATTTCCAACTTTCGACTTATTTTTGTTATACCATGATTGTACTTCTTGTTCAGAAGGAAGTGGAGGACTTACTTTAATTTGTAAAAGTTGTCCCTTTTTGATTTGGTAAGGAAGGTCATCCAACCAAATGTCATACGGCAAATTAAATTGGTTTTGAACCGATTTTTTAAATTGTTCTAAGTCACTGATACCTTGAGCATCCATTCTTTTTTGAATTTCTGCTTCGATTCGTTTTTCATTCACTTGAATTGATTCTTCTTCGGCAACAATATCAACCACAGCCCGGTCAATGAGAAAGTCGATCACCTGCGAATGAAGAGAACCTTTTTTACGGTAATTTGGGAAAAATCGAGATAGGTTTTTATAACGTTCCACACCTTCTTCATAATCCAAAGTGGAAATCGATTTTGGACCAACAATGGCTAGAACTGCATTGAGTGATTCATAGGAGTTGAGAGGTTTTGTGGGAACAGCGAGAGAAAAACAAACTACCGCTGCAAAAACTAAAACGAAGTTATGCGAGATTCGAATTCTTTTTTGCATACGGTCATAAATCTACCCAATAAAGGTAGTGTGTAAAGCTTTTACTGCATCTTCCGCTTGGTTTTGTTTGATGACACAAGAGATTTTAATCTCAGATGTAGATATCATTTCGATGTTGATGTTTTTTTCTGCGAGGGATTGGAACATTTTTGCAGCCACTCCAACGTGTGATTTCATTCCAACTCCAACAGCAGAAACAATCGAGATATTTTCGTCAATTTCTGCCTTTCCATTTCCATGGTCTTTTGCATATGTCTCAATGATTGGTTTTGCTGCGACAATGTCTTTTTTTGCTATTGTAAAGGAAATGGTATTAATTCCATCTCTTGGAGAGGATTGAACGATTACATCAACAATCACATCTTTGTTGGCAAGTTGAGTGAAAAGGTCTGCTGCGATGCCTGGTTTGTCTTTAACATCAGCAATGGTAACACGTGCTTGGTCCCCTTTTGCAGTGACTCCGCTAACTTTCATTTTTTCCATAATTTTATCCTCACTCATTACTAACGTTCCCGGTTTGTCATGGAAACTAGATCGAACGTGGATAACCACGTTATAATTCATCCCTAATTCAACACTTCGTGAATGTAGGACACCAGCTCCTAAACTTGCTAGTTCCAACATTTCTTCGTAAGTGATTTGTTTGTGCATTTTGGCAGTTGGGATTTTTCTTGGGTCGGCTGTATAAACTCCGTCCACATCAGTATAAATTTCACACTCATCTGCACCGAGGGCTGCAGCGAGAGCCACAGCAGAAGTATCACTTCCACCTCGTCCTAAAGTGACAATGTTTTCGTCCTTATCGATCCCTTGGAAACCAGCAACGATAACCACCTTTCCTTTGTTAAAGGCTTCATCGATTCTAGACCTGTCGATCATTTCAATTTTACCATTGGAAAAGTTTCCATCTGTTAAAATTTTTAATTGAGAACCTGTAAAAGATTGTGCAGGAACTCCTAATTCATTGAGAGCAATAGCAAGTAAGGCAATGGATACTTGTTCCCCTGTAGAAAGTAACATATCCATTTCCCGTTTTGGCGGGTTTTTCGAAATTTGATCAGCAAGGTCGACCAGTTCGTCTGTAGTATGTCCCATTGCAGAAACAACAACAGCAACCTTTTGGCCTTCGTCGTGGTAACGTTTGATGCGTTTGGCCACATTTTGTATTTTGGTGGTGTCACCAACAGAGGTTCCACCGTATTTTTGGACAACGATTTTCGATGACATGGGTTTATGGACAGGGTAGGAGAGGCAAATCGGGAATCAAGTAGAATGAATTTTTTTGCAACCAAACCCTTTGGAAAGACTCCAATAAGTATAGGTTATTGAATGAATTCTGCATCTTCTTCGGTGGAACCTGTTGTCAAAGAACAGGCACCTTTACTTTTCCTCGTTTTATTTTTTCTCGTCCAAGCGACTGTCTTAACGGTATTTACCGTCCCGTTTTCCTGGACTTTGGTTTGGGTTGCGGTTGGTTCTTATTTCCTTCGTATGTTCGGAATCACAGGTGCTTACCATCGTTATTTTTCCCATGCATCGTTTAAGACTTCTCGGGTTTTCCAATTTGTCCTTGCTTGGATCGGGTCCATGTCCATGCAAAAAGGTGCTCTGTGGTGGGCAGCTCACCACAGAAACCACCATAAGTACTCTGATACCGAAAAAGACATCCACTCCCCAAGCCGAAAGGGATTTTGGTATTCGCATATGTTTTGGTTTCTACGAGATGATTACAATGATTATGAAGCCAAACTGATCCCCGATTTTTATAAATACCCTGAATTACGTTGGCTTGATCGTAACCACTGGATCCCTCCACTTACCTATGCAATTCTATTGTATGCGGTTGGTGGTTGGGCTTGGCTTGTGTATGGTTATGCTGTATCCACTTTTATCCTAGGGCATGCCACATGGACCATCAATTCACTTTCTCACGTGTATGGGTCGGTTCGCTTTGAGTCTAGAGACACAAGTAAAAACAATGTTTGGTTGGCACTACTCACAATGGGTGAAGGTTGGCACAATAACCACCATTACTATTGTTCGTCGGTGAACCAAGGTTTTTATTGGTATGAAATAGATATTACGTATTACATTCTGAAAGTATTAAGTTGGTTTGGGATTGTTTGGGACTTAAAAAAACCACCTAAAAAAGTGATTGAAGAAGGCATTCAAAGAGACCGTCTTAAAAAAGAAGAGATGGCACTTGTTCGAAAACAAAAACAAGAAATCAAAACAAAAAAGAAAGTAGAAGTGTTATCGACTTAAGTTAAAGTCATACACCCAATCGTTTGCGTATATCTGCTGGGATACTTTGGATCGAGTCGTATCTTTTCTTTTTTCCTCCTGGCAGAGATACATAATAAAATCCATTGATCATTTCCAAAAAATAATCCTGTCCCTTTTCCCCTAACGAACGATTGTCGAGTTCTTTCACCATCTTTTGGTATTTTGATGGTAGGAGATTCCAGTTCATATAATTGGTAACAACTCCTTGGTCATTCACAGTATAGGCTCCATCTTGGTGGAGGATTTTGGTACCATTATAATCAAAAATTTCCATCACCTTTAGGTTGTTATCTTTTGGTAATTTGGGATCTTTTTTCGATTTTCCATCGGAGTTTCGATTGTTTTCTAAGGAAGTGGAGTTGGATTTTGATTTTTGATTGGAGGCTGATTCTTTTTTTCTGAGTTTTCCAAATAAAAGTAAAAAGACACCAGCGAGTCCCAATGCTGCGAACAGAAACATTTCTGCAGTTGATAAATCAAATAAATAACGCCACATAGTTAACGAAAACTTGTTCCGATCGCCTTACAAGAATCAGGAGTGTACCCTTCGGTATTCCAAGCAGGGCAAGTTGTGAGTTCAATGGCTCTAAAACAAAGATTTGCATCGTCAATTTTGACTCTGCCTAAAGCAAGAGCACCAGGTAATTTATTAGAACCGCATGCTGAATTTTTTAAAGTATACTTTTCAAAAATCTTTTGGTTCCCTTCTTGCGCAGAATAAAATAAATCATCTCGTTGTTGGATACAACTAAAGAATACCAAAGTGATGTTAACATAAAGAATAATGGAGAGAAGTTTTTGGTTCATCGTTTCAGTTTGATCCGAGAAACTTCCCGAACAGGCACTGGTAATTTTCCGAATACACTATCAATTTGTACAGTTCCATAAATTTCAAACTCTGCTTCTTCCCCTTTTTTTGCAGCCTCTCCCAATTGTTTTGCTAACAAAAGTAATTTGGGAAGTAGGGAACCATTTTGTTCGGGAACTAGTTTCAAAACAACAAGTGTTTCTGAATTTGGTTCTACTTCCACTGGAGTTTGGTTTTGGAGTTTTCCAATGTATTCTTTTCCTTGGTTTGTTACGAGTTCGATATCCAAATCAAATTCGTAAATACTGACTTTTGTAGGATTTGGATTTGTAACAGATACTTGGGGGTACAAATCAAGAAGTGGTATCAAAGGAAAACTAGGATTTGGTTTCAATTCGACACGAACGTCCACCAAATCAAACTTACACGCCTTTAGACTTTCTAAATTTTTTTTGGTATCACTGATACAATTGATCAGTACCAATGAACCAAAAAAATAGATTCCAAATTGTTTTACAAAGTTACGGACCAAAAACTACCTTCCCTTCGGTCATATGTTGTTTGTAAAATTCTAAACCTTCTTTGTATTCTTCAAACTTAAATCGTTTGTTAATTTTTGTTTGGAAAACAGTCTTTAAGTATTTTTGTGCTTCTTTTGCTTGTTTCTGAAACTCTTCCAATCCAATTTCATAAATCCATGAAGACAGCCAAAAACCTTCAATTTTTTTGTTTTGGAAAAGAATGATCCCTGAGTTCACTGAAAATGGTTTTTCAGACAGAGCACCATAACAAACTATTTTTGCCCCATAAGGCATACATTCTACTAAGGATTGTGCTGTTTCGCCAGCGACTGCATCGATAGCATACGTTGCATTTAGTTTTTTAGAAAGTTTGAATAAATCTTTTTGGTAATTAGGTGAACTGGAATTTAAAATATGTTCTGCACCAATTTCAGTTAAGGTATCTTCTTGTTCTTTTTTTCGAACGATGTTGATGAGTGGAATTCCTTTCTCTTTACAAAGGCGAACCACCATTTTGCCAAGGGCACTTGCAGCTGCTGTTTGAATCATTGCTTGGTGTCCTTCTTTTTGGCATCGAGATACCATCGCCCAAGCGGTCATTGGGTTTACAAAAAAACTAGATCCTTCATCGAGAGTCACACCATCCACTAACGGTAAACAGTTGTCTTCCGTTGTGATCATATACTCAGCCCATGACCCATCATTTTGAGGGGCCACACAGGAAACAGCCATCCCCACTTTTAATGTTTTGATCGCACTTCCTACTGCATCGACGGTTCCACTGGCTTCAAATCCTGCAGAGACAGGTGCTTTTTTTTTGAATCCATACAAACCACGAATGAACATCAAATCCGATGGATTGATGGGCGAGAGGTGGATTTTGATCCTAACTTCGTTTTCTTTCGGTGTTGGAATTTCTTTTTCACGGAGTTCCAATTGTGGTTCGATTTCATCGTATTTGAGGATGGTGACTGCTTTCATCTCATCCCATTCACTCACGGAAAATCTGCTTGCCAACTCTTTCTTTTGAGGGAAAGTACTTTGAGTCCCCCGTGAAATCAAAAAAATTAAATAACGAAACCATCACTGGTATCATATTTTTTTCGATTTTAGTTTTTGCATTTTTTACGACTGTCGTCCAACCAGACAGGCCCACTAAAAAATACCCTTACCGACTATCGTTATTTTATTCACGTATTGATGGGATCAAAGAAGGGACAGAAGTAAGAATCCTTGGAATCCAAAAAGGGTATGTTGCCCATATTGACTCAAGGCCACTGATGGATGTTCCTGACAGACGGTTCCTTGACCATAACATGGATCATGCGATCGAATTACACATTGCACTCGAAGACCCACTTACTCTTTGGGATAATTATGAAGTGGATTTCCAAACTGTGACATTATTTTCTGGAAGGATCATAAATATCAACCCAGGTAGTTCTGACGGGAAACGTCCCTTTTTTAAACCTACGTTTCGTGAAGGGGAAAAATCTCCTGATTACTTACCCTCTGCAAGGTATTTTGATGATTTCTTCAAAGCAACTTCGGCCACGATGGAAGAAAATCGATCTGACCTGAGACAAATCACATTGGATTTTCGGTCCATCACCGATAAATTAAACCAAACAGAAGGTACAATTCCCAAAATCATTGGAAGTACTGAGATGTATGACGAACTTCTTGCGACCATCAAAGACGCAGAAACGATAGGAAAAGAAGGAAGAAGGTATATGGAAAGTTCTAGAAATTTGGAGAACACCATGCCTATTCCATTTTTAATAACAGCCTCGTATTACGGCCGTACAACGCCGATTACAGGAAGAAGGATTGGACCACAAGAATAATGAAAGTTGCAATTATACATGACTGGCTCACTGGAATGCGAGGAGGCGAAGTTGTCCTCGATAGTATGTTAAAAGCTTATCCAGAAGCAGATTTGTTTAGTCTTTTTTACTCTAAAGGCAAACTGAATGCAAGAATTGAAAATCGAAAGATCACAACAGCCTTCACCAACAACTTACCATTCAAAGAAAAATACTATCGATATTATTTGCCGTTATTTCCAACAGCGATTGAAACATTAGACCTAAAAGGGTATGATGTTGTGATCAGTTCTTCTCACTGTGTTGCAAAAGGAGTGATCCCTCATCCCGATACATTTCATTTGAGTTATGTTCATAGTCCCATGCGTTATGTCTGGGATATGTATTATGACTATTTCCCGGCGAGGAAGGGTTTTAAATTTTTTCTATTACAATCCATTGCCAATTACCTCCGCACCTGGGATGCTGCTTCAGCAAACCGTGTGGATTATTTTACATGTAACTCGCATTTTGTGGGAAGACGGATACAAAAGTATTACCGACGAGATTATAAAATCATTTATCCTCCATGTTTGCCCCAAGACTTTCGAGTGCATGATAATTCCAAAGATGATTATTATCTGATGGTATCTGCCTTTGCTCCTTATAAAAAAATTGACTTGGCCATCGAAGCCTTCCGTGAAAATGGAAAACCTCTCATCCTTGTAGGTGGGGGGCAGGAAGAGGGGAAACTCACGAAAAATCTTCCCAAAAATATCCTTTGGAAAAAAGGGTTACCTCGCCAGGAAGTCGTAGAACTCTACAAAAAGGCACGTGGGTTCATTTTTCCAGGAATGGAAGACTTTGGGATCACACCAGTGGAATCCCAGGCTTACGCCACTCCGGTCATCGCCTATGGAAAGGGTGGGGCACTCGAGTCGGTAAAAGATGGCAAAACTGGTGTCTTTTTTGAAGAACAGACCGTAAAATCCTTAAACGATGCCATCAAACGGGCAGAAAAAATCCAATTCAAACGTTGGGATTTCCAAAATTCCATCAATCGATTCACGGAAGAAAAATTCGTAAGCGAAATTCGAAAGGTAGTCGATAGACATAAATAGAAATCTCTGAAGGGGGATCTCTTGGTCATTTTACACCGACTCAAAGGGGCTGAATTTGTTCTCAATGCAGATTTGATTGAGACTATTGAAGCCAATCCAGATACGATCATCACTCTTGTGAATGAAAAGAAATTCATTGTACAAGAGTCTGTTGCGGACGTTGTGGAAAAGGTAATCACTTACCAAACAAGAATCCACAACCTGCCTCGAGTGAGTGATAGAAGGCCTGAGGAAACATAAGAAATGGATATAGCTACAGTCATTGGTTTGGCCCTAGGAGCGGCCTTGATGTTATTAGGGGTGGTTTCAGGGGGTCTTGCATTAACAGACCTTATCGATATTCCCTCGGTAATGATTACATTTGGTGGAGCTGCAGCTGCCACGATCATTTCATTTCCTTGGACATCCACCATTGGTGTGGGTGCGGTGACCAAAAAAGCCTTCCAAAATCCACCTTCAGATTTACCTGGTCTCATCACGACACTCGTTAGTTTCTCTGAAAAAGCACGACGCGAAGGTTTACTTGCCTTAGAAGATGATATCAACGAATTACCGGAAGAATTTTTAAAGAAAGGAATCCAACTCGTAGTGGATGGAACGGATCCCGAACTTGTCCGTAACATCATGGAAACAGAAATTGGAAACACTGCATCACGTCATGCTTATGGTCGTGGTTGGTGGGATGCTTACGCTGGTTTTGCGCCAGGGTTCGGGATGCTTGGGACCCTTGTGGGTCTTGTGGGGATGTTAAAGAACTTAGGTGGTGGGGATGCGAGTGCCATTGGACAAGGTATGGCGACAGCTCTTATTACAACATTATACGGATCTCTTGCACAGAACTTATTTGCGGCACCAGTGGTAAGAAAGTTAACACGTAGATCAGAAGATGAACTTGTGATCAAACAAGTTATGGTGGAAGGTACTTTATCAATCCAATCAGGTGATAACCCAAGGATTGTAAAAGAGAAACTTGCGAGTTTCTTAACTCCAGCAGAACGTGTTGCCTTAAAAGATGATGGAGATTAATCCTTAACCATGGCTTCCAAAAAAGAAAAATGCCCTGAGTGTATCCAAAAAGTTCCCGAGTTCATGGCAACTTACGGGGACATGGTGACACTTCTCCTTTGTTTCTTTATCCTTCTGTATACAACAGGGAAAACAGATGCAAAGGAAATGCAAATCATTCTCTCGGCATTTAAATCCACCACAGGATTTTTCACTGGTGGACAAACATTATCAAAAGGTTCATTGGAAGAGATGGGAATGCAAATTGAATCTTTGCCTTCCCAAGTAGTAGGTCGTAACTTATCCAAATCTAAAAAAGATGCACAAGAAGTATTCAAACCAGAAGTAGAAGCTGGAAAGGTGCGTATTTCGGAAAACGAAAGAGGTCTTGTGATATCTCTTGTAGGTGCTGATTATTTTTATCCAGGGTCAGCTATCCTAACGCCTGCTATCCGGGAAACGTTAAGAAAAGCTGCAGGTCTTATCAAGGGACTCGAACGTTTTGTGCGAGTAGAAGGGCATAGTGATGATGATGCTGTGAATCCAGTGAGTCGTCCTGGTCGTGAAGAAAGAGAATATATCAATAACTGGGATTTGGCGGGAGCTAGGGCGGTGAACGCCACTGTATTTATGATCAATGCAGAAGAAATTGAGCCTAGTTGGTTCCAAGCAGTAAGTTTTGGATCCTACAGACCTCTTGTGTTGGAAAATGAAGGTACACCAGAAGCAAAGGCTTTTAACAGAAGAGTGGATATCATCATTTTAACTGAGAAGTCTACAAAACGAGGACCAGGAGAAAGTAAATACGGACTTCCTGATACTCGTTTGCCGAACACTGAAACAAATGTAGAAGGAGAATTTTAACATGGGTGACCGTGAAGTAGATGAAGAAGAAGGTGGGTTAGCCGAAGGTAGTTCCGCCTCTGCTGGGATGTCCCCCATTGTCAAATGGTTATTGTACATCGCTGCGGCCATTTTTGGAATTATCATTGTAACCGTAATATCGATGTTTGTTGCTCAGAAAACAGCAACAAGTGTTTTCAAACAACAAAAGAATATCTCACTTGTGAAAGCTCCACCTCCTTTGGAAGTTTACACATTTCAGGAAGAGTTCCGAGTGAATACTTCTGATGTTGGAGAGTCACACTTTGTGAAGTTAAAGATGTCTCTTGGATTTGAATCAGGCCAACCAGCACTTTCTGCAGAACTTGCAGCTCGTGTGGCTCAAATGCAGAACATCATCAACTTGGTGATAGCTCGTAAGACAAAAGATGATCTAAAATCCATTACGAACCAATTGGATTTGCGTGAGGAAATCAAAGCCCACTTAAATCACATTTTGACAAATGGAAAAATCAAAGAGGTTTACTTTACCGAGTTCTTGGTAAACTAGGACTATGTCCGACCAGATTCTCGGTGTGATTCCTGCGCGTTACGCGAGCACACGATTTCCAGGAAAACCACTGGCCCTCATTGGAACAAAACCAATGATCCAGTGGACTTATACCCATGCATCAAAATCAAAGTCTTTCCACCGTTTGGTGGTAGCAACAGATGACAAACGAATCCATGATATTGTATTAGGATTTGGAGGGGAGTCTGTTCTCACAAGTCCCGACCATCCGACGGGAACTGATCGTATCATTGAAGTCGCAGAAAACTTTCCTAGTTACGGAATCATCGTAAATATCCAGGGTGATGAACCAGGAATGGAAACAGACCTCATCGATGGTGTGGTGACTTTAAAAACCAAACACCGCAATTGGGAAATGACTACTGCTGCTGTTCCTTTTTCTCCTTCTGAAGATCCGAAAGATCCTAACAAAGTAAAGGTGGTCTTCGACAGAAACTCGAGAGCCAATTATTTTTCTCGTTCTCCTATCCCTGCTTCCTTTAAAGGTGATGCCAAATACCACCGTCATCTTGGTATCTATGCGTATGAACGTGATTTTTTAATGTCCTATAACCAATTGCCTCCTTCTGATTGGGAAATGTTTGAGTCATTGGAACAACTCCGTGCTTTGCAGAATGGTGGAACGATAGGAGTGTTTCTTGCAGAGAAAGCCAATTTGGGAGTGGATTCTCCTGCTGATTTAGAAGTGGTGAAAAGAGAGTTCCAAGAGAAAGGTCTGATTTAGTCCATGGAAAACAACATTTGTTTTGTGTGTCAAAAATCATTCAGAGAAAATCAATTGATCAGCGCTATTGGAATTGGTGACGAAATCGTAGAATTGATTCATTCTGATTTTCCCGGTTGGAATGAACAAAGTAAAATTTGTAAAAATGATTTTAATCGATTTCGAATGAAGTATATTACCAATTTGGTTGAAGAAGAAAAAGGTAATATTGAAAATCTAGAAAGAGAAGTTATCAAAAGTATTAATGACAACGAAATTTTGACGATAGATACCTCGTTAAAAACGGAAGCAATCACATGGGGTGAAAAAATTTCAGACAAAGTTGCATCCTTTGGCGGAAGTTGGAAATTTATTATCGCTTTTTTTTCTGTCTTAATCCTTTGGATTTTGGGAAATAGTTTTTATCTTTATTTCCATGCCTTTGACCCATACCCATTTATACTCTTGAATTTAATTTTATCTTGTGTTGCCGCGATACAAGCACCCATCATTATGATGAGCCAAAACAGACAAGAGGTGAAAGATAGAATTCGTTCAGAGAATGATTACAAAATTAATCTAAAATCTGAAATTGAAATTAGAACCTTACATGAAAAAGTTGACCATCTTTTACTGGACCAATGGTCAAAAATGATGAAAATCCAAGCGATTCAAATCGAAATTCTCAGCGAAATTCGAAGTAAAATCAGATAAGGTTCTGAAACTTCATTTTATCATGTAATTCTCTTAGTTGTTATTTCGCATCCCTCGCGAAATGTATTCATACAAAAATTCACCAGTGATCACACCTGGGATGATGACTTTTTGTGCACCGTCAGCGACTAACTTTTTTGCTTCACCCGGCTCATCACTCGTCAAAATGATTTTAGCATTCGGTGCTAATTTGCTAAGAGTGGAAAGCAAACGGTTGTTATTTGTTCCTTTGAGAAAGGAATCAGAGATGGTACAAATGACCATTGAAGCATCATGAAGACCGATATGAGATAAGGAATCGGGATGAGCAAGGTCAGCGTACGCCCATTGGAACCCTTTGTTCGTGAGTTCGTCTTTGAAAGCAGGGTTGTAGTCAGCAATGATGATCCGTTTGATGAGGGATGGTGATAAGTCTTCTAAGTATTCTACAAAGGCACGGGCAATCCGAAAGTATCCTAGGACTATGATGTCACGCACCATTCCGTCTCCATGACCACCGTGTCCACCATGACCGGCTTTCTCTTCTTTACTAGCGTCTTCCGTTTGGTCTGAGATTCCCACGCGAGCGAGTAATCGTTCAAAAGTAGCTGCAATATTATGGTTAAACATAATGATGTAAGTAGATAAAACAGATGCGATGATTGTCGAAGTTAAAATGACAGCTTGTAGTTTGGGAGTAATGTGTTCGAAACCAGCACCTAATGCTAAGATTACGAGGGAGAATTCAGATATCTGAGCAAGGTTTAGTGCCGTAAGAAACCCATTCCTTACACCTTTGTTTAGTTTGATGATGACTGGGGCAATGGTGATCATCCTAACAAATAACATGAGTGCGATAATCGCAGCAGATAACCCAATCACTTCTAAACTGGGAAGCGGAACTTTTAATCCAAGAGCCACAAAAAAGAGAGTCACAAAAAAATCTCGGATACCAATTAGTTTGGAAATCACATCGGCACCATAAGGAAAAGCTGCAATACTCATACCTGCAACAAGTGCTCCCATTTCTTTGGAAAGACCCGCTTCTCCAGCGATCCCACAAACTAAAAAACACCACATAATTGATGTTAGAAGTATTAATTCCGGGCTACTGGCACATGCTTTGTATAACTTAGCTAATACATAACGGCTGACACTAAAACTAAACGCAATCAGTAGTACAATGATTCCAACAGAAGATAGAATTTTTAAAATTTCAGGGTTGTTTAGGTTGGGTTGTACACCCATAAACAAAATAGCCCATATGTCTTGGAAAACCAAAACCCCAACGGTTAATTTACCTGAGAGAGTGTTGATCTCTACCTTGTCTTGCAATAATTTAACAACAATTAACGTCGAACTTAAGGAGAGAGCAACGGCAATATAAAGAAGGTCAAATTTTTCAGAACCAATAGAAAGACCAAAAAATGGAAATACAGAATATACAAAAGCAACAGATAAAGTGAATTGTAAGATACCGAGTGTGAACATCGCCTTTCCCATTTTAGCGAGTTCCGCAAGATTGATCTCAAGACCAATGATGAAAAGAAGTAAGATGAGTCCAATTTCGGAAATGAGTTCAATACTTGCTTCGTTGGTAACGAGTTCGAATCCCATCTCTTTCCCAAGCATCGCTCCACCGATAATGTAACCTAAGATTAACGGTTGTTTGAGAATGCGAGCAATATGACTCAAAACTGTAGCAAATATAATACTGAGACCAATGTCTTGTAAAAGTGACTCTTCCCCGTGCATAGATACCTTCTTTAGGGAAAATTTTAGGAATTCAGTGAGATGTGAAAGTCGTTTTTTTTTCTACATAAGAAATACGACTAAGGAGAAGGAGAATTTTGCAAAAAAGTTGCTGTAGATGCTTGGAAGTTGGCAACTGCGACATGATGATCGTACAATGCCTTAATTTCACGCACGGCTGCTTCCGCACTTGTCTGTTCGCGAATATTCACAAATAAAAGTGTAGAATCTCCCAAAGCAAAACGTTCCCGTTCCATCTCTTCTAGTTTTCTGGCAAGTTCTACTTCATTTTGTGTGACGTTCACTCGTTTGGCTGAAGCAATGACTTCTGAGATTGCGTCTTGTACTTCGGTTTTGATTTTGTCTTTTGAAAATTGTAATTCTTGGTCAAGTTGGGCAATTTTTGCTTCTGCCGCTCCAATCATCCCACGAGGCCTTCTTGTTTGGATGGGGACATTCAAGACAAGTGAAGCTTCTAGTTCTGGTTTAGACCTTGTGACTGAACCTGGCCCTAAGTCCTGTGATCCTGCTACCACCAAGTCCACTTGTGGTTTGAGTGAGTTATAACCCATGTCCTGGTCCACTCGTGCTTTTTCTCGTTTGAATTCATAGTCTTGGATTTCTGGTCGGAACTTCCATGCGAGTTTGATGCTTTTGTCTAATTCAAGCCCTTTGTAATCAATCGGTTTTGGAAATCCTATGGGCAATCTGTCTGTGGATGGTAAAATCAAATTTCCATCCGCAGCACGTAAGAATAAAGACAAATCAATTGCTGCTTTTTGCATCTCACGTTCAGCAGAAACAAATTGTGATTCCCTTTGTAAAATGGCACGGTCATTTTCTGTACCTTCCATTTTGGGAATATCACCTAACTTGATTCTTTGGGCTATTTGTTGTTGTCTGTTCTTTGCAATCTCTAACAAGTCTTTGTTGACCAAGTATTCTTGGCCACTTGCAACCCATTTCCAATACCGTTTGGTTGCTTCTTTGATTACTTCAATTTTTAACTTTTGGATTGATAACTCAGCAAGTTTTCGATCAATGTCTGCTTTCCTAAGGTCGGCTCTGTTTTTATCAATCTCACGGTTTCTCATGAGTGGAACAACAGCACCAGCTCTTACTTCTCCATATTCATTGGTTTCTCTTCGTCCGTCATAAACTGGAAATTTTCCACGACCAATTCGGTATCCAGCAAAAAATGATGTCCCACCAAGTGGAGTTGGTTTTTCGAACACAGTGTCCGCGCCATTATTAGTGTAATATCCAATTGGTTTGGTTGTACCCATAGCTTTGAATTGTAAATCAAAAGCACCTTCAGCTGCTAAATAATTGTATTCTGTTTCTGTTAATAGTTTTTCAGCAGCTAGGACAAGGGGATAGGATTTTTCAACAGACCTTAATAGTTCTGAAAGAGTTAATACTCCTGGTTGTTGGTTGATATAATCTTGTGTATAAATGTTGGGTCCATGTAAGGATTCGAACGGATCTTTTGTTGGATCCGCTTCCAATAAAAAAGAAAAAAACATCCCAAATGGGCATAACAACGCCAATAAAAATCGATTTAATAGCGTTTTCATTTTGTTTTCTCTCCTCCTCCATTCTCATCTAACAACGATTTCATTTCAGGATCATCCATTGGTAAATTTGGAGGGAAATCGTTGAACCTTCTCCACAATTCATAACCAACACTGACTCGATTGAGAAAAATCCATCCTTTTGCTCTTACCCCTTGTCTGAGGTAACGACTCGAAGGCCACTGTCGATCTTCATTATCAGGGATTACAAGGACACGAAAATTTCCTGATCCATTGTCAGTGATGTCCACTAGTTTGACAACACCACCAAAAGTACCAACAGCAGTTTCGGGCCAACCACTGATTTGTAAAACTGGATACCCTTGGAATTGTAAACGAACTTTTCTTCCTTCACCAACTAACGGAATGTCATTCCCTGATATAAATAACTCTACAGCTTTGTCTTCCGCATCTGGGACAAGGATGGCAACTCCATCACCTTCTTTCACTTGTTGTGTGTCTGGATTCACAAGGATTCTCATGATGGTTCCATCTCTTGGTGCAAACACTTCCTGATTTTCTTGTCTTGATAACCTTGCATCTAATTTAGGTAGTTCTTCTAAAACTCTCGCAACCTCAGATTGTGCAGAAGCAAGAGATGCCTTTGCATCATTAATAGATGCTTCAGCATCTTGTTGGACTTTTCCTGTATCACTATTTAATGCTCGTTCTTCTTTGACAGCGGCATCATAAGTTGCCCTTGCACGATCGAGACCGGTTTCTGCATTTGTATGATCAAGTTCTGCAAGTTCTAATGTACGTTTGGAAGTTAAACCCTTTTCCCATAATTGTTTTTGGCGGTCTAAATTGAGATTTGCTGTTTTTAAGGCAGCTTTTGCGGCATCTACTGCTTGTTCGCTGGCACGAACTCTATCCCTCGCCATCATCATACGAGAATCGGCTGCACTCACAGCACTTCCCTTTGACGAACGTAAACTTAATATCCTAGAACGGATGTTATCTTCTCTGGAGCGAGCAGCTTCGAGTCTTTGTAAGAGTGCATTTCTTTCTTCGCGAATCCTAGTGATAAAATTGGGATCATTGTCCGAAATATCAATAATAGGATCTCCTTTTTTAACACGAGTACCTTCATGGACATGCCATTTAACAACTCTACCACTAATTGGAGATTCAATTACTTGTTGGCGATCTAGTGGCGCATATGCCACGACTCTTCCAAAACCCATAGTGGTTTGTTGCCATGGAACATAAAGTAAGATGAGAACACTAAGAAAAAAAATAACCGTTAAGATATAAGCTAAACTTTGTGCTGGAAGCGCAGTTTGTACCAATCGATATGATGGCAGATTTTTGCGAAGTTTCCATTTGGGTGACATATTCGTTTTCATAGTGGATTATGAATTAACCTTTAAGGAATGAGAATCATCTTCTAAGCGCAGGATTTGGTCCATTTGTCCCAGTATGGTTGGTGATTTGGATACAATGAATACTGTCCATTCCCGATTTTTTTGGAGCAAAACTTTCAAACAAGAAGTTAACAAAGGTGGTGGTAATTGGTCAAGAATTCCATCAATCAGGATCAGTTTCGGATTTCCAATGATAGCTCTTGTTAGGATTAACAATGCAGATTGGACATTGTCAAAAGGATGCCCAAAAGTTAACAGTTGTGTGTGGATTCCTTGTGGTAAAGATTGAATTGTTTTCCAAAGTCCTAAATCTTCTAATAGATCTCGTATTGTAATCAGAGAAATTTCTTCGCGTCCCACTCGGATATTTTCTAAAATCGTTCCTTCAAAAATTTCATTCCCTCTGATGAGAACTGTATACGATTGAATCTGCTCTTTTGAAACTTCATGGATATTTTGATGGTTGTATTCAACAATTCCAGAGTTTGGTTCTCTTAGTCCGCTGAGTAAATCAAGTAAGATATGCGCATCGTAAGGTGTATTGGAAGTGACACCGATTGTTTTTCCTGCTTGGACTTTTAAATTGAATTGGTTGAAAATTTTATGTCCGTTGGCAAGTGAATAATCTACTCCTGATAATTGAACCTGGATCGGTCCTTTCGGAATTTCAAAAGGAACTGTTTTAGCAGTTAATGTCGGTAAATGGAAAACCGAATTAATTTTATCAACTGCTGCTATTAAACTATAAAAACTATCCAATTGTTTTCCAAACTTGGATATATCATTTAGAACCTTTGCAATCACTAATTCTGCGGCAACTAATTGTCCAATTGTAAGTTGTCTATGAATGACCAAATAACCACCAATCCCTAAGACAATTGCACTTGCTAACGCTTGTATGCCGACAAGTCCAATGATTTGTTTGATGTAAACAGAGAAGTATTTTTTACGAGCAAAAAGATAATCGCGGATAATAGAATCTGCTCTTTCAATTGCAAAATGAGACCCAAACGTAGAATGAAATAAAGCGGAATGCCTCGAAATTTCCTCGAGCCATGCAGCTACCTTATACTTCTCTTTTGAAATTTTGATGTAGTTTTCAGAAGCAGGTTTTCCTAGTTGGTAGATTACAACGTAACCACCAACAACCAATATAAACAAAGAAAAAACAATAAAGATAGGATGGTAAAATGAGATGAGTACGAATCCGATAACGGTTGTTAAGACAACTGCTAATCCATCAACCAATAATGAATGAATGGATTTTTGAATGGTCATTGTATCAAAAAATCGATTCACAAGTTCAGGATTATGGTGTTTGTCTAAGGCATCTTGTTTGATCCTTGGAAAACGAACAGCAAACTCAGTGGCGATCCTAACAAACACTCTTCTTTGTAAAATTTCTACGACATAAATTTGAATGGTTTGCATTGCTCCTGCAAAACCCAAAAAGAAGACAACTAAGAAAGTTAGAATGATGACAGGTTGTAATAAAACCCCGAAGGCAACAATATTGACTAAGGAAGAGGTTGCAACTGGAACAACTAAAGATAAAATTCCAATTCCAATTCCATAAATAAAAACAATCCAAACATCCTTTGACTCAATGCGTATGAGATGATAAATTTGTTTGATTGCATTTTTGACTGCAGAGGATGTGGAATGAGATTCCTTTTGCGATGAAAAGGGAAACATTGGTTCTGCGACAATCCAATCCACAACATCCTTTGTTGATTTGATTTCGAATACTTTTAGAAATTCTTTTTCGGAAACCCATTCTTCATCACCAATATGATTGTGTAAAGGTCGTATGAGATAAGAGGATGCATGGTATCCTAAAATCGCATAAAATTCAGGAAGACCAAGTTCCTTATTTTTAATTTGAAATAAAAAAGGTGCTTCTTTTGTGATATAACTCCGAATCTCCAAAATGGATTTTTGGACGAAGTTAAGTTTAATTTGGTATTGGTGAGAAGCTGCTATTAAGTAATCGAGGAATTCCAGTTTTGCTTCATGTGGGAATTTGCTACGAAGTGATCGGAAACCTTCCAATATTTGGCTAGGGACAGATTGGATACTTAAAGATTCGGATAAAAAATCTAAAATGGACTGAGCGAGAGACTCACCAGTCGAAAGTCGTATGGGAAGTTCGATTTCCTTTGTTTTGAAGAGTTGGCTTCGGAAATGGCGAAGCAACGATTTTATTAATTTTAACATGTGAATTTCAATTCGTGCTTTAGACTCCTCTTGACAAAACTTAGTTTTTGATTTTCTATTTTTGGATAGAGGATTCTATGAAAATTTTTTATTCTATTTTAGCTTTATTCATTGTCGGCATTTTGGGGCCAATTGTTGCAGAAGAAAATTGTGAATATGAGTATGATCCGAACAAAACCAACTTAGAATGGACAGCGTTCAAGTTTACTGAAAAAACAGGTGTTAAAGGTAAATTTGATAACATTCGAGTGACGGGAAAAACGAAAGACAAATCAAAGTTTGGTGTCGCAGAAAAAATTCGATTCCAAATTGACAGTTCGTCCGTGAACTCATCCAATCCAGACCGTGATGCCAAAATCAAAAAGTTTTTCTTTGGATCTGTAAAAGGAAATCATAAATTAACAGGTCATTTTTCAGACCTCTCATCGGGAGAAACTGGCACGGCAAAATTACACCTTCAATTTGGAAAATTCAAAACATCAGTTCCCGTAAACTTTGTATGGAAAGAGGATACGGTAGAAGTAGTGGGAACAGTGGATGTGGCAACTCTTGGTTTAACACAAGGTTTATCTAAATTAAATGCCGAGTGTAATGATTTACACAAAGGTGCAGATGGAGTGAGTAAACTTTGGCCTACAGTTGATGTGAAAGTAGTTTCCACATTGAAAAAAGTTTGTAAGTAATTACAGATTGTTTTAACGTAACAAAGATTTGTTAACTTAGGTTTGGGTAAGGACGGTGAAGTTTTAGATGGACAAAGAAATTCAAAACTATCATCAATCTTTATCCCAAACAGAACAAGAAATTTGTAACTTGTTGTATGATGTGATTAATACATCACTTTCAAAATCTGAACATAAAATTTGGCATGGGCATCCTGTTTGGTTCCTGAATGGAAATCCTATTGTAGGTTATAGTAAACGAAAATCATGTATCCAACTTCTCTTTTGGAGTGGCCAAAGTTTTGAGATAGAAGGCCTCACACCAGAAGGTAGTTTTAAAGCAGCAGTAGCTCGATTTACAGATGTAAAACAAATCAAGAAAAAAGATCTAAAACTATGGCTTACCCAATCAAAAAAAATACAGTGGGATTATAAAAACATTGTAAAACGAAAAGGGAAACTAGAGAGACTCAAATAAATTGAGTCGTTCCATCATGTTAAATATAAGTATAAAAAAACTATCTGCAGATAATTTGTTTGAGTTTCTAGATCTCATTCGTGTTTTTGAAGATGTATTTGAAATGAAACAGTTTCAAATGCCAAACGAGAGTTACCTTCAATCTCTTTTATCACGAGATGATTTTTTTGTGTTTGTTACATTAATTGATGGAAAGGTAATCGCTGGACTCACTGCTTATCTATTGAGACAGTATTATTCCGAAAGACCACTGGTTTATATTTTTGATTTAGCGGTACAAACGAAATGGCAACGAAAAGGAGTTGGTAAAACATTAATTCGAAACATCAATGAATATTGTAGAAAAGAGGGCATGGAAGAAGTATTTGTCCAAGCAGATGTAGCTGATGAGTATGCTTTGGATTTTTACAGATCTACAGGTGGTCTACCAGAAGAGGTTATACACTTCACGTATCCTTTAAATTAATTCTTTTCATTTTTTTAGTTCTCTTATTAAGAAACTTCCTCTCTCTGAATTTGTTTACATAAATTTGGAATCGAATGAATGTATGTCATTACGAGGCCATTTATGAAATATATTTTTGCATTCTTTTTCCTAATTGTGATTGGGTGTAACACGCAGCAGAAAATCAATCACCAAAAAAATCCAAATGAAAACGATACTATTCAACTCAGTGAATCGGATCTTTATAAAGGTCCTGATTTACTCATTCCTCCCAATTCTACTGGATTTCAATATTCAAGTTACCTTCCAATTTCGTTTGATGAATTCCTAGAACGAGGTTTTAGTGAAGAAAATTCGAAAGGAATGAAAATATTCAATTCGAGAAACAAAATCATATTAAAACTCACGGCATATCCAACAAAAAATTTGGATTCGGATGAAATTGGAAGCAGGGATACGTTTGCTCTTTTTTATCCAAATATGAAAGCCATCATTCATATTTATGATTCTAAGTTAAAATTTAAATACAAAGACCAAAATTTTTTATTCATTTTTCAATCCCAATTGGTTCCTTATTTACGATCGGAAGTGAAACTTGGCGATTTAGTTGGATTATTTGTACTACATGCTACCTACGATGAATTTTCAAATACACATGTGATACTTGTGAATGAATTTCATAAATACTAAATCAATTCTTTATGGAATAACTCCTAACTGATTCACAAATGGATATGTCCTGCTAAGTGCTTACCTGTTTCTAAGTACGTTTTTAGATTGGAAAGAACACTTGGCCATCCAGACGAAATGCCATTAAACATTTGTGGGTCTAAATCTAAGTGAGTGACAGTCAATCGAACAAGTCCATTTGCATAATTGGAAATTTCGAACGTGACTCGAGAGTGTTTTGATTCATCGTCTTTATCTTTCGGTCGTGACCATGAAATCACTAATTTGTTAGGAGGATCTATTTCCAAAACTTTACCTACGATATCAACGGTTTTTGTTTCATCCATCTTCACATGTTTCCACTCCGATCCAAGTTTCCATTCTGATACATTGATATGAGCAGGATTTTTGGACAAAGGATCTGACCAATACTTACTTGTGATTTCTGGATCGGTGATTGCATTCCATACCTTTTCTGGTGTACTTAAAATAAATGTCACATAAACAAAGTTATATTGTTCCATGGCTTTCTCCTTCCAATTGTGTTTTGATTTCGTGTAAAAATCCTAAACGATTCTCTTCAAATTTACGTACCCATCGTTCATAAACTTCGTAAATCGGAACAGGATTGAGAAAATGAAGTTTCTCTCTTCCTTTCCAAACCACTGTTACCAGGTTTGCCTTGACCAAAATCTCGATGTGTTGGGAAGCCGATTGCCTTTGCATGTCGAGTTTTTCGCAGAGTTGGGTCAGAGTTTGTCCATTTTTAGAGAATAGAAGGTCTAGAACCTTTCTCCGGTTCGGATCTGCCATTGCCTTGAATATGAGGTCTGTCCCTTTTCCTTCTTTTTGCACGTAATTTTATTATGCAGGTAAATACCTGCATGTCAAGGAGATTTTTGAACTTTAAGTGCAAAGTGTTGGGATTGTCACAAAAGTTTAGGTGGAGTGAGTTATCTTTGGCCTATAGTTGGTGGGAAAGCAATATGAACCAGTTATGAGATGCTAATCCCTTCTTTTTTCAATAAACTCAAAAACTCAGATTCCGAAACCAATTTCACGCCTAGTTCCTTTGCTTTGTCTAGTTTGGATCCAGCACCTGGCCCATAGAGTAGGTGAGTGGTTTTGGAGGAAACCCCTGTTACTTTTTTACCACCATGTTTTGTGATGAGATCCATGGCTAGGTCACGAGGTTGGAAATTTTCGAAACTTCCAGTGACACACCAACTTTGCCCAACAAATGGTTGTAATTCGCTTTTTTCGGTTTGGTCTGCTTCAAATTTAAGACCAAGTTTGATGAGGGTGTTTACCAGTTTTAAAGTTTCTTTGTCTTTGAGGTGGGTGAGTAATGCATCTATGGTTCGTGGTCCTATGCCATGGATCGCCTTAAGTTCTTCGGCTGCTGATTTTGATTTAGCTAAAGTGAGCAGTTTATCCCAGGAATCATAACCATTTTCTATGAGGATTTCAGTCACCTTAGGACCAACTTCATTTAGACCAATGGAAGGAAGTGTGAATCGAAAGTCTTTTTCTTTTGATTTTTCAATAGCATCAAATATGATTTTTACAGATTTATCTCCGAAACCATCTAACTCTAGTATGGTAGGTTTGTATTTTTCTAAAGTATATAAGTCAGGAATGTCTTTTACCCAACCCTTTTCAAAAAAAATCTGAATTTGCCTTTCGCCAAGTCCTTCGATGTTCATTTGTTTTTTGCTACAGAAAAAGATGAGTTGGTTTAGTTTCCTTTCTGGGCAATGACGATTTGTACAAAACAAATCAACGGAATCATCGACTTTCGTTAATTTTGTGTTACACGACGGACATTCTTTAGGTAAAACAAAAACAGTTTTGGGAGGAAACGTTACTTTTTCCACCGCGGGAATGATCTCACCACGTTTGGAGATGAGTACCTTGGCACCGATTCCAGCGCCAAGTTGATCGATATAGTCTTGGTTGTGTAAGGTGGCGTAAGTAACTGTAGTTCCAGCAAGGGAAATCGGAGTCACTCTTGCTCGTGGTGTGACTTTACCAGTACGACCAATTGCAAAATCGATTTCTTCTATCGTTGTTTCTTTTAGTAGTGCATCAAACTTAAAAGCCCTCGCCCAACGAGGGGAATGGCTTGTTTCTCCGAGGTTTTCCCGTAAGTTTAAGGAATCAAGTTTGATGACAAGTCCATCCACAGGGAATGGCATTTTATCTTTTTTCTTTCGGAACGATTCAATTTCTTTGATTAATTTAGTTCCAGAAAGTATAGTTGTGTCAGGAGCTAAAGGGAATTTTTCTTTTTTTAACACATTTAAAATATCTTTATGAGAATTGATTCCTTTTCTTGAACTAGAAAAATAAACATCATATACAAAGATTCTTAACGGTCGTTTTGCGACCTCAAGTGGATCTTTTTGTTTGATAGAACCTGCGGCTAAATTTCTAGGATTGGCAAATTTTCCACCATACTCTTCATTAAATTCTTCAAAATCAGCGAAGGTCATAAAAATTTCGCCACGAACTGTGAGGTTCATTGGCTCTGATAGGTTTTGTGGAATGGAAGAAATGGTTTTCACATTTTCTGTGACGATATCACCAATTCCACCAGTACCTCTTGTCACACAATTGGTAAGTTTTCCATTTTCATAGTATAACAATATGGAGGCGCCATCAATTTTCCATTCTAAGGAATAAGTTTCTTCCACACCGGTTTTTTCTAACCATTCGGAAAGTTCAGATTCATTATAGGTGTTTTCTAAAGATAATACAGGAACTTTGTGTTTGAATTTACTAAATTGCGGGCTAAGGTCTGAACCTACTTGTGTTGTAGGTGATGAGGAATCTGCTAATTGGGGATTTTCTTTTTCTAATTTTTGGAGTTCTTTAACAAGAAGATCAAATTCTTTGTCAGATATGATCGGAGCATTGTTTTTATAATATAAATCATTGTGACGATTGATTTCTTTACGAAGTTCCAAAATTCTTTTTTTTGGATCTTCGGCTTTTGTTTTTTTAGGCAATCAGTATACTCCCGCTTGCATGTATTGTTCTGGATCCGTTTTTCCTTCCTCGGAAATAAAAATTTCATAATGAAGGTGAGGTCCAGTAACATTTCCTGTTGCTCCAACTTCTGCAATTTGTTCTCCAGCTTTTACTTCTTGTCCTGAACGAACATAAATTCTAGAACAATGACCGTATAACGTACTAAAGCCGAAATCATGTTGGATGATGATATGATGTCCGTATCCCACGTTGGAGTATGTGACCCTAACAACTCTCCCTGGTGCAGACGCATAGATAGGTGTTCCAACAGCATTTGCCATGTCTAAACCATCGTGGTATTCCCAATAACCAGTAGTAGGTGATTTACGCATTCCAAATGGAGATGTTAAATTATAGGAATACATTGGATTAAACAATGGAGAGCGAGATAAGATATCTGACCTTTGGTATAAAAATTGAAAATTTGCTTCTGCCAATCGTTGGTAATTATCCATTCGATGTTTTAATTGTCTTAATTCGTAAATTTCACTTAGATACTTACGACCTACATCCAATTGTTTGTCTTCTTTTTCTTCTTTTTGTAAAGATTCAATGGCTGATGATTCAATCCAATCTTCTGCTGGAATTTTTAAGAGTTCCTCATCATTCCCATCTATCAACGTAAAGAGTTCCAACATGTTTTCGTTGAGTTTGGAATACTCTTCCTTCATTTCTTCTAATTGATTGGCATGAGTGATATAAGTATCAAAATACGTTCCATAAATTTTGGAAAGTTGGTTGATTTGAGTTTGTGTATTATTGGAACCAACAATTCCATAAATTGCTAAACTCAATAGACCTAAAGTGAGGCCTAAAAAAAATAGGATGGTAAAGTGTGAAATCTGGAAGTGGAAGGAACTATCGTAACCATGGGGGATGACAAGAATGGTCATCCTTTGGTGACCTTTTTCTTTCACCTTATCAATCTGTTTCTTGATTTTCGGATTGTCTTGTGAAAAAACAGACGTAATCTCTTTAATTTTTTTCTTCATGACGAACCGCGATTCCTACATAAATAAGACGCTCCGATTCCTTTCACGGGTCAAGTGGAAATCCCTGTTTCTGGGATTGTTGGTTATTTTTGGAATTCTTAGTTTTGTCACATTGGCATCCAATTTGGGATTTTGGATTCTGTATGAAAATTCAGTTCACACCAATCATCCTTCGGAAATCCCTGAGGCAGATGTTGCCATTGTTCCTGGTGCTGCCGTGTATGGAAAAACTCCATCTCCTATCCTAATGGACCGTTTGGCTTGCGGATTAGAGCTCTACAAAGCGGGTAAGGTCAAAAAAATCTTACTCTCTGGTGATAATGGAAAATCAGATTATAACGAACTTCGACCAATGCTCGAGTACATGTTGTCCCACCAAGTGAAACCTGATGATATATTTGTGGACCATGCTGGTTTTCGGACTTTGGATACACTCATCCGAGCAAAAGAAGTATTTTTGGTAACCAAAGCAATTTTTGTAAGCCAATCCTTTTTTTTACCAAGAGCAATGTATCTTGGAAAAGAGTTAGAACTAGAGTTATACGGTTACGAATGCAATTTACGAACCTATAAAAAAGAAACGTATTATCTCTTTCGAGAATTTTCAGCAAGGATGCTTGCTTGGTGGGACATCCAATGGGACACACCTCCCAAGTATTTAGGAAAACCATATCCCATTGAAGGGAGTGGGATGAGTACTTGGAAAGGATCAATACCGGTATCAATTCCGAAATGAAGTTCCACTTAAAAATTTCATACCAACTGACCAAAACAATTTTGGTTAGTATTGTTTCTTTTATCATCTTACTGAAGTTACCACCACTATTGTTTGCTGCAAAAAGTGAAGCCAAAGTTTTTAATTTTGGTATGTACCATTTGATTCAGAATCCTTGGACAGAAAATACACAATGGGATCAATTTTTGACACCTTGGATTTTATGGGTTTCTGGTCTCATTTCAAAACCAGAGGATCTCGTTTTCATTTTAAATTGTATTACAATCCTATCTGGGGTCATTCTTGTTGGATTGATTTCCTATCAACTTGATTGGTTATTAGGTTTAACAGTTTGTTTCCTTCTCTCATCTTCCCCACTATATTTAATCTTTCAAACTTGGATTGGTTTTTCTGATCCATTTACATTTTTACTGGTATCATTGTATTTGATTCTTTTGTATTCAGAATTTTTACCAAAGTTAAAAACCTTTGGTTTATCTTTGGTTTTATTTTTAGGAATGACCAATCATCTATTTCAGATGTTGTCACTCGTGTTACTTGTGAATGTTTTGTATCTGGTATATCATCAAGATAAAATCAAAATGTTGTTCGGTGCATTTTTGTTAGCATCTGTTTTATATACGTTGTTTTTAGTTTCTATTTTTACGTATACATCCATTGGTTGGAACCAAACACGTGTTTCTGTATTTTCACAAATGTGGGGCAATGAATTTATCCGCATGAACCAATCGGAATTGTTTCTTGGAACTGTTGGTTTATTCCATGGACTATGGCCCTTAGTGGTTTACATCATGTACCGAATGCCAATCTCTCTATTAGGATTTGTTTTTTGTTATCTCCTTTCCATGATGACTTATGATACAGGGCGTGTTTTTGCAATCCTATCTACACCCATTCTACTATTGTTATCCATTCAAAATTGGCAATCCGCATCCATCATGGAAAAAAGAATTTGGATTTTGTTCTCCATTGCTTCACCCATCATCTGCAAATTGTATCCACTATTTTATAAATGGGATGGAAAGATTATCTATTTACAATGAAGAGTTTCTTTTAGAAAATTCAAATCATGAGAGTATACTTTGTTCTATTGGTTTGTATATTTTATACATCCACAGTATTTGCGCAGTCCATACCATACTTACAAAACGACCAAAAACCAATTGTCACAAAAGAGTCACTGAAGCGAAGAAGGAATCTTTTAGAATGGCACCAAATTGCAGGTCTAACAACCTTAGCCCTTTGGTTAGCTACCAATTTGGAAGGTGATAAAGCGTCTGAATCTCTGTATCGAAAATCAGACCAGTTTGCACAGGGCCTTCTCCTCGCAAACCCACAGTATGCTGCAAATGATCCAATGTATTTGGTGGCACTGAGTCCACTCAATCGGCATAGTATCGCAGCTGATTATTTTTTACTGAAAGACCCAACCAATAATGCCGGATTGTATTTTGCCTTAAAAGCAAATGAAGAATGGGAAGCAAAACGTTCTGGCGATCTTCATAAAAACTTAGCGATGGCAACGTTTAGTATGTATGCCATTACGGCAGGTTTGGCATTTTTTTCTCCTTCAAAAATTGACACGGATGTTGAAAACGAAACCGATGGGCCAAGAATTTATAGTCCAATCTTTGCGCACAAAGCAATGATTCCGATTCATTTAGCTTCCATGTTATTGTTACCTGGACTAGGTGCAAGGATCGAAAAAGAAGGCCCGAGAGCAGCACACCAAATGGAACAAGTTGGTTGGGCGGGATTTGGTGCCATGTCGATCGCATTGCTTGTGATTACGTTTTAAAGGAAAGGAAATGGTTTTTCGAATGAAAAAGTTTATCTTAACACTTATCATTTTATTGTCTGGAATCCAATTACATGCAATTGAAGTTTCAAAAAAGAAGATTGAGTTTTTAGTCGAACATACAACTAAAAATGTAACAGGTGTTTGTACGGAGATCCAATTAGGCAACCTTAACTTACAAAGTTCAAATGGAAAATACAATCTAAAGAGTCCGTTTGAAATCAAAATTCCAATTTTAAAAATTTCATCTGGTGATTCCAATCGTGATTCCCATATGCAAGAAATATTGGGTTATCCCGATTCACCTCTCATCCAAGTCAAAATAGAATCGATTTTACCTTCGAAAACAAACGATCAAATCTATACCATCAAAGGTAAATTGATGATCCATGGAAATACGAGGGATTTTTCATCCGATGCGAATGTAAAAGTTTTTGAAGCAGGTGAGTTACAAGTGGATGGTGTAGTCGTCGTAAAATTTTCTGAATTTGATTTGGAAAATCCATCGTTACTCTTTATGAAAGCAAAAGATGAAATCCAAGTGAAGTATCATTTCCAACTTAAATAAAATTCTTTTAAATCTTCAAATGGAACCAACTAGGTACCAATTAACTCTACCAAACGATTGTATTTTAATATAATTCGTTTGGTCATCTCTTCCCCCTTTTTGTTGATATCTGGATGGTATTTTTTTAATAATTCTTTGAATTTCTTTTTTACATCAACAATTGTCGCGCCAGGTTCTAAATCAAAAAAAGTGAGAAGATCTTTCACTTCTGAAGATACAGATTGAACGACTTTTTTCTTCTTTTTCTTTTTGGTTTCTCTAAATCTACCATATAATTCATAATAGGTGCGATCTCTAAATTCTCGAGTGATGTCACGAAAGTTTAAAATTTTTGTAGGGATCAGGCTTTTTAAGTATTCATACAAAAATTCTTCTGCACCAAATTCCGGATGGATTTCATATTTTTCTAAAAACTGATGGATGGACCTACGAACAAAAAAATCAATTTCAAACTTATCCATCAAATAAGAATCCACTGCATCATCAAAATCGATAGTTGCTGCAGTCAGTAAAAGCAAAAGTTCTTGGTCCAATCTGTGGTTTGCGATTGTTTTTTGGATGAGAGATTTATAAGATTCACGAAGTTCATATAACGGTCGTTCGCTAAAAAAAATACCAGCTTTTAAAAACTCTTCCGCAACTTCATCTAATTCTAAATTCCAAGCTAAAAAATCTACCAAGAGGTCACCGTCAACTTCATGGAATCCACCAGAAAGTGTCATTTGTGGTTTGCTCGCTTTAAACTGGTAAACTTTGCGTAGGCATTCTTCCTTTCGTATTTCTAAGAGTTCGGAGAGTCGGTCATAAGACAAAAACCACTGCATGGCTTCGGAAACGTTTTGCAGTTCAAAAATGACATCATGCAAAATCTGTTTGGACTTTTTTGTTTCCGTTTTTTGGACCATAAATTTGTCTCTTAAACCAATTCCATATCGGGGTGACTTTTTTGCTAGTGAATCCTATTCCATTTTCTGAACTGGAGATATGAGTCACCATATTTCTGAACATCCATCTTTACAACCATTTGATATTTCCGAGTACAAAGGACTACGAGGTAAGAATTTTTACGATATGGATCCAGCCTTACAACGGATGGTAGAAAGGTATTCAGAAACATACAATCCATCTCACAAACAAGCGATGGTCGATCACATTCGGAAATACGGAGAGTTGGTTGGTGGCATTTTAGATGAACTCACTGAAGAGTGCCATAAGGAAGGTAAGTATGGGGAAGTGATCAAATATGATCGAACAGGCAAACGAATTGATTTTATAAAATACTCTGAAGAACAAAAATTAGCACGGAAAATATCCTATGACCATGGTGTTGTCAATTTAGACTTCCACCCAGAATGGAAATACGACTTTACACATATCCATCGTTATGCGTTGACTTATTTGATGAATCTAAATGGAGAAGGTGGAGTTGCTTGTCCCTTGGCAATGACGGATGGAATGATCCTTGCTTTAAAAAAGATAGGAACAGAAGAACAAAAGAAAAAATACTTACCCCTGGTTGCTGGTAAAGGAAGTGAGTCTCATTTTATGGCGGGACAATATGTGACCGAACGAGTGGGTGGGAGTAATGTATCTGCCAACCGAACCATTGCCAAAAAACTTCCCAACGGCAAATGGGAGTTAACTGGAGAAAAATGGTTTTGTTCCAATCCAGGTGATTTGTGGGTAACAACTGCGAAAATGGAAGGAACCAATACGGTGGGAATGTTTTTAGTTCCAAGGATCAAAGAGAATGGAGAACTGAATGGCCATCATATTCTTCGCAAAAAAGACATCATTGGTTCTCGAGGAAAAATTACTGTCGAGATCATTTATGATCGTGTGGAAGCAGAAGAATTTGGACGACCTGGCCATGGACTTGTCAATTTAATTCGATATATCATCAAAACATCACGCCTTCATGTAGGTCTTGGTTCCTGTGGAAATGCTAGGCGATCCGTAATGGAAGCATCCGAATATGCAAAGTTTAGAACAGCTTACGGGAAAAAAATCTTAGAATTTCCATCCTTTGTGAAAACACTTGCTGAGATGCAAATTTTACAAACTGCAAATAGTTTTGTCAATTTTCGTTCAGTTCATCTTGCAGAAATGGATCATGATGCAGCAGAAATCACAGTTCCACTTCTCAAATACAAATCTTCTTCCCAAGCAAGTTATATTACACAAAAAGCAATTTTAACGTTAGGTGGAAATGGTATTATAGGAGATTTTTCTCCATTGCCAAGATTACATAATGATTCCATTATCAATGAAACTTGGGAAGGAACACATTTGATCATTACAGATCATTGTTTGCATGCGTTACAAAAACCAAAAGTATATACTGCATTCCAATCACTACTTGATGGATTAATAGCTCATGTGGGAGACATTTCAGAATTAAAAACTGTTCATTCAATCTTCCAAGAAAAACGAAAGGAATTAACCTATTGTTTAAAAGAAGAGTCAAAAGATTGGAAAGACATGAATCGTGTTTATATCGCAGATTTAACTTACCAAGTATTTGTTTTGGCAGAATTGATAGAACAAACAGTCCATGACGTTAAGGCAAACCTACCTACAAAATACTTATATTTTGCGAAAGGATATGCGGAAATGGTTCGTGATGGGATCGAAGCACCAAGACAAAAAGATGGCGTATTTTTTGATCCTAAAGCGCTGGAGACGTTTCTTTCTTTTTAAAATAGAATGGAAAATTTTTTATTATTGGGAATTTGTTTTGGTCTTGGATTATTCTTTCGCAGACTACCACAGTTTCCCGAAAACACTCCCAAAGTTCTGAATGGTTTTATTCTCTTTGTATCTTTACCTTCACTCGTTTTGTACCATGTCCATGAATTAAAAATCAACGTATCTGCAATTATGCCAACCTCAATGCCATGGTTGGTATTTGGATTTGCATTGGTGTTTTTTTTGATTTTATTCAAACTTAAAATTATGTCATTTCCAACAACTGTCTGTTTGGTTTTAACAGCAGGTCTTGGGAATACTTCCTTTGTTGGATTTCCATTATTGGAAACCTACCTTGGTAAGGAATCGTTAGGGTATGGAATTCTTGCAGACCAACTTGGTACTTTTATGGTATTAAGTTTTCCTGGGATCATACTTGCCTCCATTGCAATGGATGGTAAATGGGATATAATAACCTTGGTCAAACGAGTCCTTGGATTTGCTCCTATATATGCTTTGGTTTTTGCCATAGTAACTAGGCAAATCGAATATCCAGATTCTTTAAAAATCGTATTACTTCGTCTAGGTGATACCTTAACGCCTCTTGCTTTGGTCTCAGTTGGATTTATGTTAGATCTGAGAACAATCGCGGGTCATGGGAAGTATTTACTGTTAGGATTAGGATTTAAATTAGTATTAGCTCCTATTCTAGTTTATTACGTTTATAGACCAATCCAAAACGATCAATTGTTATTCCAAACTATACTATTGGAATCAGCCATGGCGCCAATGGTCACTTCAACTGTCATAACCATTGAAAAAAACATATCACCACATTTAGCAAGTCTTATGTTAGGAATTGGAATTCCACTGTCTTTTTTAACGACCTATTGTTTGAATTTTTTAATTAAAGGAAACTTCATTTGAACATTAAATTTTTATTACTTCTGATCCTTGCGATGGTTTCTTGGGGATTCTCTTGGCCCATTGCCAAGATGATTGCAGGTTCGGTACCGGTTCCTGTATTAGTGTTTTGGAGGTTCCTTGCTACCTTTTTATCAGTCATTCCAATTTTGTTTGTTATGCGATTGCCAATCCGATTAAAATCAGGAAAAGATTATTGGAATGTATTCATCGGTGGGATCATTTACACATTGTACAATCAATTTTTCTTTTTGGGTTTAAAGAATGGATTACCAGGTGCTGGTGGTGTACTTGTTACAACTTTAAATCCTATTGTAACGTTTTTTATAGTATTTTTAGTTCAAAAAAAATCTATCAGTAAACGCCAAGTTTTAGGGCTATTTTTTGGTTTTATTGGTGGATTGGTAATTCTACAAGTTTGGAAAATAAGTATCGATTATCTTTTGTTATCTGGTAACTTATTCTTTTTGTTATGTTCCTTTGTTTGGGCGACACTTTCACTCAATAGTCAAAAAACTGGGAAATCAATGTCTCCGATTACCTATAGTTTTTATGTCTATGGCGTTGGATCTATTTTAGAACTTTTATTCTGTTGGAATGACCCTAACTTTTGGAAGGTTTGGGATTTTGGGTATAAGTTTTGGTTTGCAATTTTTTATCTGACTGTGATCTCAACTACCTTTGGAACAACTGTTTATTTTTATGCAGCAACAAGACTTGGATCCGAAATTGCGAGTAGTTTTATATTTATCGTTCCTCTGTCTGCCTATTTGAGTAGTTATTTCATTTTGGATGAAGTTGTTCAAATTCCAGTGATCATTGGTGGTGCATTGGCAATGTTAGCAGTATATCTAATCAACTCAAAACACAAAAAGAAGGAATCAATCATTTCATGAGACCAATCTCTTGGAGAAAAAGATTTAAGATTTGGCTATATAATTTTTATCCACCTTACATAGGTGCGGGAATACGGATTAAAAAGATAGCAAAGGATTTAACTTCATTCGAAGTGGAAATGAAGTTAAGATTTTACAATCGAAATTATGTTGGTGTACATTTTGGTGGTTCTTTGTACTCAATGTGTGATCCTTTTTTTATGTTAATTTTATTAGAAACATTAGGTTCTGATTATATTGTTTGGGATAAAATTGGATCAATGAGCTTTATCAAACCAGGTAAGGGAAAAGTGAAAGCTAGATTTTCGATTCCAGATGAGGAAATCCAAAAGATCAAAACTGAAATTGAGGCAAAACGAAAAGGAGAATTTCATTTTACCACAAATATCTTTGATGAATCGAATAGTATAGTTGCTACACTAGATAAAACTATCTACATTCGGAAACGAGGAAAACTTCCGATACAAAATGTTTAGTCTTTATTCAGTTATCTTAAGTTTTAATTCAGTAGCAGCATCAAATGAAAGATAACTAGTATTTTTTGTCTTCATCTTCAGGAATCATACTTGCATAATACAGTAGAAGAGCGTCATTTTTAGAATGAACCATTCGATTTGCCTCTTCTATCATTTTACGTTTTTCTAAAATCTTTTTACCTTTCTCCCAAATTTCTTCAGGATCCCGGATCAAATAATTACCATCATGTCTTGAAATAAAGTCTTCAATTAACATTGTACTTTGAGAGACTTCTACTGAATAATCATTCTCCACTAAGATCTTTGCAACGATTTGATTTGGTAAAATCTTATGGTATTGTTTCCAACCCTTTGTGATACGATAACTCAATTCAATGGTAGGATCTTCTGTATGAGCATATTCCGAAATCGGAATCGGATCACAAAATTCAACGTAAACATTGGATCGTTTTGCTAAAAATCCTGCCATCCCAAGTTCTTCTGGTATATTGCAGAACTGGTTATCTTCAGGAACGGTTTCATATGAGACTGAGATCGGTACAATCACAATCTCTGTTCCAGAACTTCGGAATGCATTTACTGCCGTAGTGAGCAGTCCCGTTTTTACTGGTACAATTGCACCGGTTCTTGATCTGGTTCCTTCAGGATACACTAAAGATGGAATTCCTTGTTCAAGCATCACTTGTGAATATAGTGTCAAACATTCAAGATACAAACTATTCCTAGTTCGTTCTCGATCCACTGCATAAGCACCCAACGATTTTAACATCCACTCCCAAAATGGATTGGACATTAAATTGATACCTGCCGCATAACGAGGAACAGGTAATCCTAAATGAAATAGTGAATAAGCAACTTCAACCGAATCTAAATGTGATCTGTGAGTCGGTGCATATAACAAGTTATACTTAGAGGAGAGAGCTTTTACAACTTCCGTTTTACCACCGATATGTGGGATCATGGAACCTTTGAGAAAACCACCAGAAAACAATCGAATCGGTGCAACAAATCTTAAAACAGACTCACGTACTGTCGGGCTATAATTATCGGCGATTTCATTTACATAAAAACGAACCAACTCTTTGATGGAAGTGAGTTCTTCATCTTTTTGGCAATTTTGGAATCGTTGCCAAATTTCGATTTCTGATTCAAACTTAACTTCTTCTAGTTTTTGTTTTTTACGTTTCGCTTTTGTAAGTCGTTTTTGAGTGGATTCAATTACAGCAGAAGATTGTTTTTTCACTCTGCTAATGGTACCTGGAACATTGCTGATTTGTTTTAGGATTCGATCTACTAATAGATTATGAAAATCAATTCCAGAGGTAAGATTGAGCCCAACTTTCTTTTGGACCACAAGCGGAATGTTCTTAGCTTCTGTTTTTTTACCGCAGATTAAATCGATGAGTGAACCAGGTGGTTGTTTACGGGTTAATACATCGAATAAAGTTCTGTGAAGGGTAAAGGGAAGGCGAATCTCATTGGCAAGTTCGATGAGAATGCTGAGTGCATAGGTTCCTTCCACGTTATCGTGCCATTTTGTGGATTCTCTCTCAATGAAGGAACGAGGAGCAAAAAAGATTTCGATTCGATCTTTGATACTTAATTTTTCTCCACCTGACAAAAGTTCGCCTACAATCTTTTGACCAAACCCTCTGTTTCTGCTTTTGTTACTTGTTGCAGTTGTGATAAAATCTGCGAGTCCAGACCTACCCATCACAGTGTCAGGTCTTGCACCATAACGCATCGCAAGGTCTCTTACTTCTTGGAAACCAACTGAGAGAATTTCTCCGAGTAGGTTTGATCCATAACGAGGCAGTAAGGATACAATCCCACTGGCAATCGCCATTGGATTTTTTGCCACTCCCACAATTTCCATTCCAATCACATCATCTGTAACTGAAGTGTTGATGAAATGAGATGTATAAACTTCAGATAAATATTCAGCTGTGATTTTATCAGATGAACCTATATTAAAAAAACTGAATTTTTCTTCTAAGATTTCGCCTAAAAGGGAAGGGCCGTTAACAACAGCCACTGAAGCATTATTAAAATTCCTATCACTTAAGTAGTTTTGTAAATATTGAGAGTAAGTGATGAATCCTGTTTTTTTACGATTTTTAGAATCCAAAATTCCTTTTGTTAAAAAAGAAAATACATAATTATTAAATGGTTCTAAAACTTCAATGAGACTATGGACACTGTCCAAAAATGATCGGGAAGGAACAGCTATATGAAATGCCCAATCATCTCGCCCAAATGCATCTAAACTTGACACGATGTCAATGTGATCGGGAAGTTCTATTGTCTTTCCCATAATTTCTGTTTGGCGGCGTTTCTTTAGGAGCTCAACAAATTCTTTGTCAGGTATCCACAAAGTGATAGAATCATACTTTTCAGCCAGTATGGAAGCGATAATGATACCCATTGGGCCACTACCCAAAACTGCTTGTTTTAAGTCGTTATAGGTTATTTGCATAAAAAATTAACATTTAAATATTTCGGGAAAGTCTCATTGTATTTGTTTGCTTGAAACGAATTGAGTCTATCGAAAAAGTATCAGGTGAGTATAAATCGTCAAGTCACAATGATTCGAGCAGGTCTTCTATTTTCGACTCTTTCCATTTTTCCAGCCATCTTTGGCTTATACCAATCGTGGCTCGGACTCACCCCCGCCCAAGAAATCAATTTAGCAATTGCTCTGGTTGTTTCCTTCCTTTGGGTCACTGAACTCATCCCATTATATGTCACAGGATTTTTGGTTCTTTTTTTAGAGTTGGTTTGGTTGATTCCAGGTTGGGGTCCAGGTGCTCCAAAAACGATTACTTTTTTATCTTGTTATTTTTCGGAGACCATCTTACTCTTCTTAGGTGGTTTTGTGATCTCCAGTGCGATCAGTTTTTATGGTCTTGATGTGACCATTGCTAAATTTGTGATCAAAAATACGAAAGGTTCAGCATTTTTACTCGTTTTATCATTAGGTTTTGCCACTGCCTTTTTGTCTTGTTGGATGAACAATACGGCAACAGCCGCCATGATGTTAGGACTTGTCTCTTCCATGATGAAATCTTTGGATGAGAATAGCCCTTTACGAAAATCAATTTTGTTTATGGTTCCTTTTTCCGCAAATTTAGGTGGGATTGGAACACCAGTTGGAACCCTTCCCAATGTGATTGGAATTGCCTATTTACAAGAAAAAGGGTTTCAGATTGGATTTTTGGATTGGATGGCGTTTGCGTTTCCAGTCTTCATCCTTTCCGTTTTGGCTCTTGCTGGAATTTTGTACATTGTGTACCTAAAAAAAGAAAAATCCATCCAATCAATTCGATTGATCCAAGTGCAAGAGGAGAACACGTCTGTTTCTTCCCAAAGAAAACTGATCTCGATTGTGATCATTCTTATCACAATTCTCGGATGGATTAGTTCTGATTGGCATGGAATTTCCAATGGAACTGTCGCATTATTTCCAGTGATTGTTTTTTTTGGATTTTCCCTTTTGGATCTAAAGGAATTTCGAAATTTATCGTGGGATGTTTTAATCCTTATGGGAGGTGGAATTGCTCTCGGAAAAGCTTTTGAAGAAACCGGACTTGCCAAACATTTTGTTACCTTGTTAATGTTAGGTGACTCAAGTCAGTTAGGATTGTTTTTATTTTTTTCGATTTTGTCTTTGTTTCTCTCTTGTTTTCTTAGTAACACAAGTGTTGCAAATTTGATCTTACCCATTACCATGGGACTTCCTACGGATCTCATTTTACCGGCGGCCATTGGCGCAACCATAGGTGCCTCTCTCGCGATGCCATTACCTGTCTCAACTCCTCCCAATGCATTGGCTTTCAGTTATGGTGGCATTCGGAGTTTAGAAATGGTAAAAATAGGTGGGTCCATTTCCATCGTGGCATGGGTCTTTTTTACCGTTGTGGGAGGATTCCTTTTGCACCAATTGCACATTGTGGATTTTTCTAAGTTTTAAAAAAAAGACTTTTCCTTGGTTTCTCATCCGTTAGCCTTCTCACGGATTATGATTCGATTTCGAAAATTCGCACTACTAGTCTTATGTTCCCTTTTTTTTCTCTCATCTTGTTATAATTATATGAGTGAAGATGTGCCTATTGTCACAAGACCCGATTTTAAACAACAAATCCCACTGTTATCCATCAAAGTTTCCACTCCTGAAAACAATAAAAACAAAAGGGAAATCACAGCATTATATACAAAATATCTCTCGGAAACTGGTTATTTTGGCAGAGTATTGTCAGATGGTGTCAGAGCAAACCATCACATTGACATTTACACCAGTGAAGTGAATGAATACGAACATTTCTGGGTTTCGTCGATATCAACAATCTTTATGATAGGAACTGCAGGATTATTACCGTCTATTTACTCGAAAGAACGTGTGTTACATGCAGATTTTTATTTAAACGATAAACTGATTGGCCGAGAAAAATACAGGCAAAAACATTCTACATTGTTTGGAATTCCATTTATGTTTATTTGGGAAACTGGAATCAAAGAAGCAAAAACCATCCAATACAATAAAGAAAAAAATCTCATCCATAATGTCGTACAAGATTATAACCGTTACTTATAGGAGTTGTCATGAAATTACAAACAAACACAAACCAAACACCAAAACAAAAAAATCCTTCTCTTTTAGGAATTAGTTTTTTAGCTCTTTTTGTATTCACTTTGTGCAAAACTCCGGAAGTCAAAAAGGCTCCTGTTGTAGTGGTGGAAGAACCTAAAAAAGTAGAACAAGTTGTTGAAAAACAAGATCCTAATTTAGCATTTTTAGAAAGTATCGAAGATGGAAGGGAACTTCCCGATTCCGATAAATGGAAAGTAGAACAATATGAGTCTTTTAATGAGGATACATTTCCTTCCTATGGCCCTGCAAATGCGACAATTGATTTTGCAAAAGTAGACTATCCTTTGTTAAATGCTGCTATCTTTTATGTAACATCAAAAGAAAGAAAACAATTAGGCTTACGACCATTTAAGTATTCAGAACGTTGCGAACAAGCTGCCTTTGGACATGCACAGGACATGGTGACTTATGATTTTTATTCGCATACAAGCACTGTAAATGGAAAAGAAACTCTAAGGGATCGATTGGATTTAGTAGGTTTTTCAGAAACTTATTCCGCTGAAAATATCATCAATGCATTTGGAATCCAATACCAAAGTGGACGACCTGTTTTCACACCTGCACAAAATGGCGGACCATTTTTCAGTTACACAAAGGCAGGAACACCAATCCCAAATCATACCTATTTAAGTTTAGCAAAAGCAGTGGTAGAAATCTGGTTCAATTCTCCAGGACACAGAAAGAATATTCTCAATCCAGAGTTTAATTATATGGGAGCAGGGGCTTACTTTTATAAGGATAAAAAATTCTTTGATGTAGACAAAGTCAAAGCGGTGCAGGTTTTTACTGGTAAACCTTAATTGATTACTTTACAGTAACGCCTGCTAATTTTGTAACAATCTCAAATTCCTTTTTTGTCACAGGTTGGATCGATAATCTCGATCCTTTCTGTGTGACAACCATCGATTCTAAACCTTTTGTTTTTTTCAAAAGATCGAGTGAGATCATTTCTTTGAATTTGGTATGAGGTTTGAGGTGAACGCCAAACCACCGAGGTTCCTTGCCTTTCAGTTTGGGATCAAAGTATTTGTGATTCGGGTCAAATTGGTAAGGGTCGGGACTCGCTTCTTTTGCGACTTCAGCGATACCCACAACACCTGGGGGTTCTAAACGACTGTGGTAAAATAAAACCAAGTCACCTAACTTAACTTCATCGCGAAGGTAATTACGTGCTTGGTAATTTCTGACTCCCTCCCAATACGAGAGTTTTTCTCGTATTAGGTCGTCGATGGAAAAAACATCTGGTTCTGTTTTAAAGAGCCAATACTTCATTAAGCCGAATAAGCTGGTTTTGTAGCAGAAGATCCTTTTCCTTTTTTGGATCCAACACCTGGTTTTGAATCAGAAAATTTATCAAAAGAAGGTTGTACGATATCTGTTAATTCCTGTGCATCAATGGTTTCTTTTGCAAGAAGTGCCTTTGCAATCGCATCCAATTTCTTTTGGTTCTTTTTCACCAAATCACGTCCTTTGTCGAGACAAGTTTGGATGATACGTTTTACTTCTTGGTCAATCATGGCAGCAAATTCTTCTGAGTAAGGTTTGCTTGTATGCCCATAGTCCCTTCCCATAAACGGTGAAGACTCACCCGATCCATAGTGGATGGTTCCGAGTTTTTCAGACATACCCCATTCACACACCATACGTCGTGCAATGTTGGTTGCTTGTTGGATGTCATTGGAAGATCCATTGGAAGGATCACCAAAGATGAGTTCTTCTGCGATGTATCCACCCATTGACATCACAATTCGATCCAAACAATAGTTTTTACGATAGGAATGTCTGTCTTCCACTGGAAGGGATTGAGTGAGTCCAAGTGCTCTTCCGCGTGGGATGATGGTGACTTTATGAACTGGTTCGGTATACGGCAGTAAGGTGCCAAGAAGAGCGTGACCCGCTTCATGGTAAGCTGTCATTTCTTTCTCTTTGTCCGAGATGAACATCGACTTACGTTCCGGTCCCATCATCACCTTATCACGAGCTTCTTCCAGTTCTTCTTGGGTCACACGTTTTTTGTTACGACGTGCAGCAAGAAGTGCTGCTTCGTTGATGAGGTTCGCAAGATCTGCCCCTGTAAATCCAGGAGTTCCGCGAGCAATGGAGTTTAAAGAAATATCAGAAACAAGAGGCACTTTTTTTGCATGAACGGCTAAGATCTCTTCACGGCCTTTTAGGTCTGGGAGGTCTACAATCACTTGTCTGTCGAAACGACCTGGACGAAGGAGGGCTGGGTCAAGGACATCAGCACGGTTTGTGGCCGCCATCACGATGACACCTTCATTCATTTCGAATCCATCCATCTCAACTAACATCTGATTGAGGGTCTGTTCTCTTTCGTCGTGTCCACCACCGAGTCCTGCACCACGAAGGCGACCAACTGCATCAATCTCATCAATGAAGATGATACAAGGTGCATTTTTCTTTCCTTGGTCAAAAAGATCTCGCACACGTGATGCACCGACACCCACAAACATTTCCACAAAGTCAGAACCAGAGATGGAGAAAAAAGGAACACCAGCTTCACCAGCAACAGCTTTTGCAAGTAAGGTTTTACCAGTACCTGGAGGACCAACGAGGAGAACTCCTTTAGGAATCCTTGCACCAATGGCTTGGAATTTTTTTGGATCTTTTAAAAATTCAATGATTTCGAGAAGTTCAACTTTTGCTTCTTCACAACCAGCAACATCATTAAAGGTTACTTTTACTTTTGGATCCACATTCATTTTGGCACGAGATTTACCAAAAGTAAATGCTTTGTTACCAGATGCTTGGAGTTGGCGCATCATGATAAACCAAATGATCCCAAGAGCGAATAACCAAGGAATGATACCTGATACAACACTCCAAAATTTATTTTCTTCAGTGGACTTTGCAGTAAAACTAAGGCGTGACTTACGAAGTTTTGTCACCAAATCATCGTTCACTTGTGCTACATTGGTTTTGAAAGGTTTTGGTTTGTTGTCCTTACTGTTTTCAGGAATGTACCAACCTTCAATGAGTTCTTTATCAATGATGATTTGTTGTTTGGATGAAATGTCTTTCCCATCTTTAGAAGTGATTTTCCCAATGGGTTTTTTTCCTTCAATGGGTTCTACCATATTCAAAAAATCGGAATAACTGATTTCGTCGGGTTTACCGGCAAAGTCTTGGCCTTTGTAAACCGTTGCCAAAATGACAAGGAATACGAGTAAAAATAGGAATACGGTTTTGATGTTTTTATTCATGTAAGACTTCCGAAGATTAGACTACAATCAAAGGTGATATTTCTGAATCACTTCGTCGATATCCCCCATGGAAATCGAACGAATCGCCGCTTCGGCGTCATTGATGATCTGTATCAAACTCAGGTTCTCTAAAGGCTCAAAATCTTCACGTAAAAAATCTTCTCTTTTTTTCGGATTGTAGCTAGAATTAAGAACGCCGATCCGAATGCGAATGAAGTTAGGAGAACGTAATGAGACAGAAATCGAGTTTACCCCAGGATTTGTGTCATTTTCGCCCCCTTTTGTGACTACGATTTGGCCTAGTTCCAGTCCCACATCTTCGTGGATCACAACGATGTCTTTGACTTGGATTTTGAGAAAGGAGGCAATGTAGAGGACAGACTCACCAGAGAGTTCGCTGAAGGTTTGTGGTTTGAGTAAAACCACTTCATCCCCTTCAAAGTCGCCTCGTCCAATGAGTGATTTTTTCTTTTTAGTTTTGATTTCGATGCCAATGTTGTTCGCAATGACATCGAGAATCTTAAAACCAATGTTAGATCGATTGTTGTTATACTTATCGCCAGGATTTCCCAGCCCTACAATTAACTTCATTGGTTCTTAAAAGTAGTTCTTACTTCTTAGCCGCTTTTTTAGCTGCTGGTTTGCCTTTTGCATCAGCTTCTGCTTTTTCAGCACGTTCTGCTGCTAGGATCGCTTTCGTTTTGTTACATGATGCAACAATCGGATCACCATTCACTAAGATTTCCCATGATTTTGGGTGTGGAAGTTCAGAAACTTTAATCATCATTCCCACATCAAGACCACTTACATCAACAGTGATTACGTCAGTAAGATCTTCTGGAGTAGACTTAACTTTGATTTCGTGAACTAAGTGTTCGAACTGACCACCAGCTTTTGATCCTTTCGCAACACCTGAAGTTTTGATCGCTACAGTTGTTTGGATTTTTTTACCTGGAGTCACTTTGTAAAAGTCAATATGACGAATTTGTCCTGTGTGAGGAAATCTTTGGATTTCTTTTACGAAAACTCTTTCCGATTTTCCGTCGAGTTCAAGGTCAATGAGAGTTGCCTTACGAATTCCGGAGTCGATAAGTCTTTGGATTTCTTTTTCGACAACACTTGCCGATTTTGCCTCACCGTTTCCGATGATGTTAGCCGGTACTAAACCTTCCACACGCATTCTTCTGGCAGGACCTTTTCCTGTTGAAGTTCTTGGTTGTGCTTTGATAGTGATTTTTTCCATGATTATGTTCCTTAAAGTTATGAAAACAGACTAGAGATTGATTCTTCGTTATGAATCCGCTCGATGGCTTTTGCAAAGAGTGGGGCGATAGAGAGCGTTTTCAAGTGATTTATTTTTTTGCTCTCGGGAATGGCGATGGAATTGGAGAGAACAATTTGTTTAAAATTGGCCTCATTGAGCTTGGATGGTGCTTCACCAGACAATACTCCGTGGGATGCACAACACAAAACAGATTTTGCTCCATTTTCATAGAGTGCTATTGCCGCTTTGGCAATGGTTCCACCAGTATCAATCATGTCATCGAGTAACAAACAGTTTTTGTCTTTGATGTCACCGATCACATGCATCACAACTGACTCGTTTGCTTTTGGTCTACGTTTGTCGATGATGGCAAGAGATCCGTTTACTTTTTTACCAAAATTACGAGCACGTTCTGCTCCACCTGAATCTGGTGATACAATCACAAGATCATCCATCTTTAGTGAGTTGATGTATTCTGCGAGTACTGGTGAAAAATACAAATGGTCGACAGGGATACGAAAGAATCCTTGGATTTGGTCCGCATGAAGGTCCATTGTGAGAACACGATCTGGTCCAACTGTTTCGATTAGATCAGCAACCATACGAGCAGAAATGGGAACCCGCGGTTCTACCTTTCTGTCTTGGCGTCCATAACCATAATACGGAATGACAGCAGTGATACGACGAGCAGAAGCTCTTCTTGCTGCATCGATGATGAGTAAAAGTTCCATCAAACTGTCGTTTGCTGGATAACTGATGGATTGAACCACAAAGACATCACGGCCACGTACGTTTTCTTCGATTTTAACAGAACTTTCTCCGTCAGAAAATCGTTTCACCGAGATTTGACCATTTGGAATGCCTAAGTTTTTGCAGATTTCTTCTGCTAAAGGTCTATTTGCATTACCAGAAAATACTACGACTTCGCTAGGATTCATACTCCAACCAACCCATTATCTATATATTGTTTCGCAAGTGCCAAATCATCTGGAGAATTGATTCCATGACTTTCTAAAGCATTGGTTAAAGTTTGTGCTCCAACCTTTTTCCCTTCGTTTCGGAAAATCTTAATCACATCAGTGAGGTAATATTCTTTTTGTGCATTATTGTTTCCAATTTGTTTGAGTGCTCCAAAAAGATCTTCAGTATTAAAACAATAAGTGCCGGTATTCACTTCGTTTACGGCTTTTTCTTCGGTACTGGCATCTTTTTCTTCTACAATGCGAAGTAAACTACCATCATCAGAAGAACGAATGATACGACCGTAACCAGTAGGGTTTTCCATTTTTGCAGAAAGAACTGTTGCCACATAACCATTTGTTTTATGGTGTTCAATGAGATTAGAAAATGAGGAAGCAGAAATCAGTGGTGCATCACCACAAGCAACAATCGTATAACCAGTATATGGTGCTAATTGTTTCTCCGCAGAAATCACTGCATGTCCCGTTCCGAGCTGTTCTGTTTGTTCGGCAAACTCAACACCTGGGAAAGATTTTGCAATTTCTGTGACAATGTCTTTGCGGTAACCGACAACCACAACCTTTCGGTTGATGCCGGCGGATTCGATATTACGAAGAACGTGGAGTAAAAGTGGAGATTCGTTCAGTACAACCGCAACCTTGGGAAGCTCACTCTTCATTCGAGTTCCTTTCCCCGCCGCCAAAATAACAGCAGTTACAGTATTATGTAGGTTCATCGTTCGTTCTATCGGATCTTTTAAAACTGGCTGGCCTGCTAGGATTCGAACCTAGGGAATGGCGATACCAAAAACCGCTGCCTTACCGCTTGGCTACAGGCCAGTTTCTAAAAAGAGAACGTTCGAAATTCCATTTCGGGGAATCGATTGGAAACATTGGGAAGGGCCTCGTTTCGTTTCCCTTCTGCCTTGTAAATGCCGTATAGACAAGAACCAGAACCTGAAAGAGAAGCAAAATCTGCTCCCGACTCAAAGAACCCTATTTTCAATTCCTTTAGTAAGGGTTGGGTCTGGAAAGCGATTTTTTCAAACTCGTTCTCTAGCCTGTTTTGCAGGTAAGCCCAATCCCCGACGTGAAGACTTCGAATTAAATCCTCTGCCAGAGATTTCCATACTTCGGAACCATAGGGTTTTTGTAAACTTTTTTGAAGGCCTGCGTACATAGAACCTGTAGATAATCCAAAAGGAGGGATGGCCAAAATGCCGTAACCCTTGGCAACTGAGATTGGTTCCAAGACCTCTCCGATCCCACTCACAAAACAAGGAGAACTTTGGAGGAAAAAAGGCACATCGGCCCCAATGGATTTGGCAAAACCGATCTGTTCCTCCGGGTTTAAATTTGTAAAAGGGAAAAGTTCGCGCAAAAACACACCTGCGTTGCTACTCCCACCACCAATTCCCCCCTCCGGAGGCAGAAATTTTTCTAAGTAGATGGTGATTTGGACAGGTGTTTTGAAATGGGGTTTTAGTTTTGCAAAGGATTTGGTCAGGATATTCCGTGAAAGGTCTCCTCGTTCTGAAACTGCTTCAAACAAGGCATGTCGGTAACCTTGTAAATGGTTCACGGAATGGAATTCAAATGTAGATTCATCCCCTTTTGGTACGGATTGGATCAGGATTTCCATAGGATCACCCAAGTCAATCGGCACAAAGACACTTCGGATTTCGTGTAGTCCATCTTCCCTTTTGTAAGGAATCACCAAACCAATGTTAATTTTTGCATGGGTGGTGGTTAACAAAAGATAACCTCTATTGTGAGACGGACTCGTTTTGTTTCGAAAGGGAAATGGATTGTAAATGGAGTTTGATGGAGTCTTGGATTTCTTTTGGTTCCGCGACTAAAACGGATGGTCCATACCCAAGGATGGTTTGGATGAGCCAATTTTCATCTCGCATCGGAGTTTGGAACTGTCGATACATTGTGTTTCCAATTTGTTTTGTCTTCCCTGTTTCTTTTAAAGGGAGTTTGAGACCTAAGTGGTAGGAAGCTGAGTCTGTCACCCATAGAGTTACATTTGTTTCGGAACTTGTTTCATTTTGGAACTTTTGTTGGAAACCTACTAAAAACTCACCAGCAGTTTCTGGTAATTTAGGAAATTCTAAATCGGTAAGAGTTACATCTAAAATATAATCCAATCGGAAGGAACGAAATCCTTCCTTTTTTAAATCATACGCGAGTAAGTAAGATTCATTTTCTTCCAGTAATAACCATGGAGCAAGAGTTCTAGTTTCTTTTTCTTTGGTGTTGCGTTTCCAATAAACAATTGTTAGAGTTTTTTGGGAACGAATGGCATCTTGGATGGTCTCTTTTGTTTTTTGATGAGGTGACCATTCTCCCGATGGCAAAACAGAATCTATTTTTTGTAAGATGGATTGTTTGGTTGAGGGATTTTTTTGTCCTGTATCAGAAACAAGTAACGAGCGAAGGTTTGCCCATTCTTTAGGGGAAAGGGGAAGGGCAGAATCAACTGCAATGGGGAGTCTGATTTTTACCTTATCCCCATCAAAGTCTAAATCCACAGCATCTGTTGGTGAGTAAGGATACATCTCAATCATATACAACTCTCCCAAATCTTTTTTGAGAGAGGATATGGATTTGTGTCCTGTCACTCCTTGGATTTCTTCTAATGACAATCCTTCTGGATGTGAAGCCAGAAGGCGGATTAGATTTAATTTAGAAGCGGCCCGAGCTGTAGAAGGGTTCATTAAACTTCGAGAATCACCTTTAGTTCTTTTGCGTTAGAAGCACATAAAGATTGTTTTTCGATGTTTTTTGCTTTGAGATGTCCACCAGTAAGTCTTTGGCTCACAACACTTGGTCCGAAGTCAATAATGGTAGTTATCGCACTGTCGTTAAAAATAGGAGCGATCGCCAAATCCCAGTAAAGTGGTTCAATGAGTACCATTTTGAAAAGGATGTCACGAAGGTTTCCATCTTTTTGTAAGTTGTGACCATCATAGATGCTGTAAACAGGAACCTTTAAATCAGCACCAGTGTATGGGAATGGAACCACAGAAGCATCTTCTGCATTGAACTTATCAAGTGAAGATTCCATAAATGGGCAGTGGAAAGGTGCAGTAGTTTTTAAGTAGACAAACTTAAATTTCTTTTCGTCCATTTCTGCTTTCCATTGTTTACGGAAGGCGAGAAGAGAAGATGGAAGTGCAGAAAGGATCATGGAGTCAGGAGTGTTGTAAAGAGAGATAAACACTGTGTCTTGTCCTTTGAGTCCAAGAGATTCGTTTGTTTTTTTCACTCGGTCTTCGAGTTCGTCTTTTGTGTAACCAATCACCGCGACCATTGGTGCTGGGTTTTTGTCACCGTTTGCCTCGTTTTCTTTGACGATGTCTTCGGAAACTTGGAAGTTAGGATATACTTTTTGTCCATTGAATCCAAGATAAAAAACAAATTTTAAGAAGTCAGAGTAAGCTTTTAAGAAATCTGCACCTTCTTTTCCAAGACCGATGAGTGCAGAAGCAATCACACCTTGGCTATGACCACTCGCTGCACCCGTTGCTTTCATGAGGTCTGCTGTAGGGTAACCACGTTTGGAAACCAAAACATAGTTTGCAATTTGGGTCATAAAAATCCCAGGAACAGAAATAGGTGCACGAGCCAAATAATCTTCGTTTGGTGCTCCATCTGGATTTTCAATCCAAGACTTAAAATCAAGTCCTTCGTTTAAGAGAGGGTTTTTTCCATCTCGAGCCGCAATTTCACCAAGAGTTTTGAAACTAGTTTCGAAAAATTCTTTTAATTCTGGTTCTGCATACAATTTTACGAGTTCTTTGAGGTAAGGGGAACCCTGTCCTCCGAATTGAAGGAAAAATTTTTGCGAATTTTGGAGGGTACCGGTAAGGAGTTTTGCCGAAGTCATTGGATCTTCCTGAGAAATGATTTTTCTGTTACCGTACAGAGAGGACTTCTCAGAACAAGGAGAAAATTCCTGGAAGGACTGGTTGTACACCCCCAGGATATGGATATGAGAATTCGATTTAGGCGGCTTTGCTTTGTTCTAAATTGGATTTGATACGTTCGTGGTCGAGGGCAAGGAGGACCGTATTTTCAAAATAGGTAGCAAAATCAATTCTCCCAGAAGCATAATCTTCATGGAGAAGGGCTAAGAGAAGGTAGAACATAGATCCTCCTGGTGTTTCCGAATCTATCAATGTGACATAATTCGAAAAGTCTTTTTCAAAGAAAGTGTTACTAGGTTTGTCGGCGACTTTGGAAAATTTTTAAGGAAAATATGGGAGGAAGGCACCAGTTTGGGATTTCCACTTTACAAAGTCTTTTTCTCGGATTCCCTTTCAAACCTATGTTTGTTGCCTTAAAGCCCATTGATTACGCGATTATCCTTGTATTTGTAGGTTTTATGGTGGTGATTGGGATGCTTTTGAAACGATCCATGAACCATTCTACGGATTTTTTACTGGCTGGGCGGAAAATCCCCAGTTGGATCACTGGGATTGCCTTCATTTCGGCTAATATTTCCGCCTTAGAATTGTTAGGAATGAGTGCGAGTGGTGCAGAATACGGGTTTTTGACCTTCCATTTTTATTACTTAGGTGCCATTCCAGGGATGATTTTTCTTGGGATCTTTATGATGCCGTTTTATTATTCGACAAAGATACGAAGTGTTCCCGAATACTTACGTTACCGTTTTAACAGACCTGCCCATCTCGTAAATTCACTCATCACTTTGTTATCACTTGCGTTAGGTTCTGGAATTTACCTCTATTCCTTATCCCTAGTGTTCGAAACTCTATTTGGTTGGAACCCGCACTTATCCATTTTATTTAGTGCCCTCATTGTTCTCATTTATACTTACTTCGGAGGACTTAGTTCATCCATTTATACAGAAGTGATGCAGTTTTTTCTTACTGTGCTCGGGCTCTTTCCATTGGTCATTGTCGGTTTAACAAGGTTAGGTGGTTGGGATGGACTCATGCAAAAAATACCAGAGTCTCACAAACATATGTGGGTAGGATTACCTGGTGGACAAAATGAACTTGGTTGGGATGTTCTTAGTGTCACAGTGGGACTTGGATTTGTTTTGTCTTTTTCCTATTGGACTTGTGGGTTTGCAGAGGTGCAAAGGGCTATGGCTGCCAAAGATTACAGAGCCGCAAGAAGAACACCACTCATCGGTGCGATGTTTAAATTGTTTTTACCATTTCTCACTGTCATTCCAGGTCTTATTGCACTTGCTGAATATTCCTCAGAAATGAATGGAGAGTACAATAAAAGTTTTCTGATTTTATTAAAGAACTTTTATCCATCAGGAATGTTAGGACTTGGCACAACGGCACTACTCGCTGCCTTTATGGCGGGGATGTCTAGTTCTGTCACAGCAATGAATACAATTTTTACCTACGATATTTACCAAACCTATATCAACAAAGGCGAAGATGACAAAACCTATTTAAAAATAGGAAAACAAAGTACGATGGTTGCTGTCGTGTTTGCCATATTTACTTCATACATTGCGATGCAATTTGAAAACATCATGAATTACATCCAATTACTCTTTTCGTTTTTTAATGCACCACTGATCTCGATTTTTTTACTGGGGATGTTTTGGAAAAAAGCATCTAAGTGGAGTGCCTTTTATGGAATGTTAGTGGGTACGGCAAGTGGGCTTTTGCATTACTTTTTGTATGTTAACAAAATTTTATATTACAAATCGGATATGGTATCAAATTTTTATGGTGCTATTTATTCGGGAGTGTTTTGTTTTCTAGTGATGGTTGTTGTCAGTTTCATCGAAAATGAGGATCCAAATAGAGACTTACATGGGTTAGTATATGCAAACAGAGACAAAACCAATGCCTTCTGGGACCCACGGATTTTAGCTTGGGGTGTGATCTTACTTGTCCTACTTGCTGGGTTTAATGTCGTTTTTGCATAAAGATTTATACATCCGTAATAAAATAGTAATTGAATACGAGTATTCTGAATCCTATGTTTGTTGCAGTATACACAAAGACTATGAAACCAAATCATTATACCGAAATACCCTCAACTTTTGAAGTTCAATTGGAATCATTAAAGGATTACGATTCGAAAAAACATATCAGTGCCCGGGGAATCAAATTTTTCCATCCTTATGACATTGAAGTGCCTTCGATTTTAAAAATATCTTTAAAAATGATTTCGATGACAGGTTCAATCGACTTTCTTGTGAAAACCTTAAAGTCAGAGAAAGTGGATCAGGAAGACTTATACGAAATCCATTGTAATTTTTATGACACAAATGCTGAAAAAGAAGACGAAGTGTTGGAGTTTATCAGGAGTTTCTAATTCCTTCAAAGGGTTCCGTTTTTTTCTCCCATCCATTGGAAGGTCTCTTCACTAAATGACTTTTCTTTGGGACCGTATTGCATCAGCCACCGCGTTGGTGGTAAAAATCCGTCCGTATTCAGGCCATAACCCCCACCTAACGGGGCACCAATTTTAGATCGTAACTCAAAGTGGAGGTGGGCGGGATAACTTCCTCCCGCATCACCAATGGTTCCAATCCATTCCGTTTTTTTCACAAGTTGACCTGGTTCTACATCGATTGTGTGGAGATGAGCATATACTGTTTCTAAATAATAGAATTTTCCATTTGGCAAGTTCTGCTGGTGGACAATCCGAATCACCTTTCCCCAACCACCACCATAATCAGCAATTTCGGAAACGACTCCATTACCAAAGGCATAAACCGGGGCTGCATAATCAGAGTCACCACCAGTGAGTGCATTCCAATCTTCACCTAGGTGTTTTCTCCCACCAAATTTTGCATTTTCAGCACCAAACTTTTGCGCTAGGTAATACCCATCTGCATACTTTCCCCCGACAGGGAATTCAAAATCAATTGCATGGAATGTTGGATACCGTTTGAGGATGGGGAAGGGGTCAGTGGTTCGCACTTCCCCGGATGCTTCCATCCAACCAAAAAGTGGATTTCCTTGGTAGGAATACCCTTTGGAGGCACAACCTGTTCCTAGGATGAGAAGTGTTAGGAAACAGATTGTGTTTTTGTACGAACGTGACAAATGGATTGTTTTACTTGGATACCAACTGTTTTTGTTTGCGAGAAGAAAGAACATGGCTCTTCTCTGAATGGTACATGGCACATGCTTCGATTGGCAAATGGTTTCCTTCCTTTGCTGCTCTTTTTTTACCTTGTTCCATTTCTTTTTTCATATCATACAAAAAACTATCATAGTCCACTTGGATGGTATGCCTTGTACTATTCACATACCTTTTTTTCATCGCCTTCTCATCTTTTAGAATGCTTCTTTCCATTTCTTCTTTGGATGGCAAAACATAGTTTCCAGTTAGGTACTGAGAAATCCATTTCCCTTGGCATTCTGCTAGTGGCATAATGGCACCTAACGGTTGCATGAGGCCCACAAAAAACAAATTGTGAATCCCGGGTTTCATCATCTTATAATAAAGTGGGATATAATTGTTTGGCGCAGAGAGAAAATCTTCTTCAAAAAAAGGAAATTTGATATTATACCCTGTGCAGTAAATGAGAACATCCGCATCTTCCTCGGTACCATCGGCAAAGGCAATTTTTTTGCCACGGAGTTCGGTGATCACAGGTTTTGGTTTGATATCACCTCGGCCAAGTCTCACAAGTAAGTCTTGGGAAATGGTTGGGTGAGCAGACCCAAATTTATGATCTGGTTTTGGTAAACCAAAGTCTTCCATTTTCCCCACTCCAAAACGAATTAGAAGGTGAGCGAGTGTTTGTTGGATGAAAAATGGAACCCAATGCGGAGTGTATTCGGTTAATTTGTCTAATGGTTTTCCAAAGAGATAATTGGGGATGACATACGCACCTCTCCTTGCGGACAAAAATACTTTTTTAGCAACACCAGGTCTCGATAATTCTACCGAGATATCCATGGCACTATTCCCCATGCCAAGAACCACTACGTTTTTTCCTTCGCAGTTAACAGGTGTTTTTGGGTCTACATAGGAATGTGAATGGATGGTTTGTCCGGAAAATTTTCCCGGGAAAGCCGGGTCGGGCCAACGTTCACTCCAGTGATGGCCATTCGCAACAACTAACACATCATAGATTTGTGTAGGTCCTTTTTCTGGTGTGATCCTCCAAAGACCATCTTCTGTACGTTCGGCTTTTTTCACTCCATTTTTGAATTGGATGTGTTTGCGAAGTCCAAAGTGGTCTACATAGGATAAAAAGTATTGTTGGATGGGCTCGTGATTGGGATAATCAGGGTAGTTTGTTGGCATTGGGAAATCACGGTATTCCATTCTGTCCCGATGGGTGTTGATGTGTAAGGATTTATAAATATTACTCAGGCCATTGTCATTTTTGTAACGCCAGTTGCCACCAACATCACTTCCCTTTTCATAACAATCAAACGGAATGCCGTGTTCTTTTAAGGATTTGATGACGGTGATTCCAGAAGAACCAGCTCCAATTACACATACTTTAGGAAGTGCCATAAGGGATCTCTCTTACTCTTGTTACAGATTTACTTTAGGGACAAATGTTTAGAATCAAGAACATCGTTATCAAGTAGATTTTACACAATGATAGAAAAAAGTAACTGAATTGAGTTTAAATAGGCGACAGATCGATCCTGAACCAAAGGTAAAATTGTGAAATTCCCGATGGTTAGAAAAAAATCAAATGTGAATTAGAATGGCTTTCGAAATAGGTATTTGGTTTCCCTTAGAAAAACAAATAAAATTTGAAAGGATAAGGAACAATAAAAGTATAAGAAGATAAAATAAAAAACAAACAAATGTTTTGTTAGTTCAAAGGTTCCATCACCGAAAATGGTTGCATAAAAGCTAAGATAGAGTAACAGAATTGTGATTAGGTAATGTTTGGCGGGAAAATTTTTCCGGACATATGGACTTAATAATAACATAAAGACAAATATAGGAAAATAGAATAAATAAGTAAAATACTGGCTTTGTAATGCTATGATTTGATGGTTTAGAGTAAAAATATCTTCCCCTAATTTACCTTCTTCTGTCTGTGGGTATTCAAAGTTGATCCATCCTTTTGTTTCAATGAGTGCATGGTTGGTTAAATCAAAAAACAAATTTGGATTTTTCATTAAAAATAATATTAATTTTGAATACCCGATGTTCATGATCTCAGGACATGGATGACCATTCCAGAACTGGCCTTCAAACCAATTTTTACCAATGTAATTCTCACATTGTTTGTTTAATTGAAAATTTTCTTGAATTTGTGCTGGTTTGGAATATTTAAAAACAAACCCTAAAATCGTATTTGTTTTATTAATTTCTTTAATAAATGAATCATCATAATGACTTTTTTTATAAAGTAAAACACAGCTAACCAGAGTTATGATTAAGATAGAAACATATTTTGTAAGTTGTGTTTTTCTTTTGGTCTTATTCCTCTTAATGAAATAAAAAATACTTACGCCAATAAAAACAATGGCTAATGGAGAATATTGTTTTTTCGTAAAAAAGAGCAGAATGGCAAAGAAGAATAAAAAGTAGTTAAGTTTATTGTTATAACTAATTTGAAGTTGGGATAAGATAATGAACAGAAATGTTAAAAAGATGATGCCCGAGGGTTCGGCATAAAATGTATTAAAATAGAGTAAAACAGCTGGGTCGGAAATTAAAAACGTTAATATTAAAATCTGGACTTTCTGAAAAGTAGATAGTCGATTTTTCAAATGAAATAAACTTAAAAAAATAACGATAGAGAGAATACGAACGATACCGATCGATTGTAATTGAAATTTCTCATTCAAAACGGATGAATATAAAAATGTGGGGAATTGAAAAATGAGTTCAGTGCTAACAAAACACGAGTCAAAATCGTATTCAATTAATGGATTGTTAAAAAAACCTTTGTATTCATACTCTTTAATCGGTTTACTATGTGCTTTTTCGATTAGTGAGTTGTCTACTGGGAAAACTGCATAACATCTGGTATATCGATTCGCATCAAAATTGTTGGCATATCCTTTTAACGGTGAAGAAATAAGAAAGAATATAGATTTGATAAGAAAAAAGATAAGGATAGAATCATATAGATAAGTTTTTAGCTTAGATTGAAAAATTTTTTCCATTTGGAATAGGATTTACTTAATTTTTGGCTATTACAAACTTTCTAAAAAATCCTTCACTTCCTTTTCTACATTCGAAATATGAATTTTTGTAATTTTCCCTTGTTTTAATTGGATCATTGTCACGGAACCTTTTGTCCTAGGAAATGGATCCGCTAATTTTTCTTCTCTCACCAAACGAAGAGTATATGGATAGGATTTCATTTTAGGAAGTGCCACAAATCTTGTGATGAGGCTTGGCATTCTATGGATGTCGGAAATGAGAACTGCTTGTTTGGATTCCAAATACCCTTTGTTTTCCTTCTCCAAGATGGGATGGATAATCTTACTCGCATCCATATCTGAAATGAAGAATACTTTAATGGTTTCCTTTGGGATGGGACTTGGTTCTTCCCATTGGTTGGTATAAGGAATTTCAGGGAGTGAGTCACCAACTTTCAAAGTTTGGATTGTCGGTTCTTCAGCTATGAGAGAAGAAACAACCAAAATGTTAAAAAGGAAAAGGAGTTTGAATCCAATTGAGAGTGAATGACTGAGGTAAATTGGAGTATTTAGTTTCATGATGTTTCCCTTTTTACAGTTTATATAAATATGCGAGTACTTGTTCTTTTGTCATCTTACTTGCGTTAGAAAATTCACCACCTTTTGTAGAGGTTATGAATTCCCCTTTGGGTGAAATAACAACAAGTGATGGGATTCCATTTTGAATTGGATTTCCTAGTAGTTCATTGAGACTTAAGTTTTTGTCAAATCGACCAACATCAACCTTCATCACAACAAATTCTGAATCGAGTAAAGTTTTGGTTTCTGGATCGGCAAAAATTCCATCTAATGCCTTACAGTCGGGGCACCAATCGGCACCAAAGACAACGATGAGTTTCCGATTTTCCAAATTCGCTTTTGCTAAGGACGACTCGTATTGGGTGAGAATTATGTCTCTTTGTTTGGAGCAGTGAGAAGTAGGTAAGAGTGTGATACTCAAAATGAGTAGTGAGAGAATCGATTGGAATCGGTGTTCCATAAAAAAATGCGGAAGGATCCTTCCGCTTCGATTATTTTTTCGCGATTTCTTTTAAGATTTCTTGTCTTTTTTTGTCTTTCTCGATATGCGAAAGAGACAACCAATCACGTTTCAATTGTTTCTCTGAAACACCTTTGAAGGTTGCATATTTGCCGAGGATTTTTGCTGTTTTTGCGTTCATGCCGACCAGATTCTTTTAGTCCAGCTTTCTGTCAATGCGAACCTAAGAGACTTTGTTTCATCCTTGACCCCAATACTCACTGCGAAACATAGTAAAGTCCAAGAAATCGATCGACCTTATGAAATCACATCTACCTGACCGTTACGATCCTGAATCTGTAGAACCAAAGTGGAACCAAATCTGGGAAGAAAAAAAAACCTTTGCTCCTGATACTTCGCGCAAAGAAACGTTTTCCATTGTCATCCCACCACCAAATGTCACTGGGAATTTACACATTGGGCATGCACTCAATCATACCATCCAAGACATCATTATACGCATTGAACGGAAAAAAGGGAAAAACGTGGTTTGGGTTCCAGGGATGGACCATGCTGGGATTGCGACACAAGTTGTTGTGGAACGCGAACTGGCAAAAGATGGAAAATCCAGAACTGATTTTACTCGCGAAGGATTCATCGAAAAAGTTTGGGAATGGAAAGCACACTCAGGTGGAATGATTGCCAAACAACAACGGTTACTCGGTGAGTCAGTTGATTGGTCCAAAGAACGTTTTACTTTTGATGAAGGTTTATCTAAAGCCGTCATCAAAGTATTTCGCACATTATTTGATGAAGGTTTGATTTACCGTGGGGAACGTATCATCAATTGGTGTCCTGTTACCAAAACTGCCATTTCTGATATTGAAGTAGAATACAAGGAAAAACAAGGCAAACTTTATCATATCAAATACCCAAAAGCTGAATTCAAATCCAAAGACCCAAAAACATTAAGTGCAGGGGAATACATTGTTGTAGCGACAACAAGGCCAGAAACAATGTTTGGTGACGTGGCAGTTTGTGCTCACCCAGATGACAAACGTTATTCGGCTTTAAAAGATAAATTTGTATTTTTACCAATCGCAGAAAAAGAAATTCCAGTTTTGTTTGATTCCTTTGTCGACCAAGAATTTGGATCGGGCCTTGTGAAAATCACACCAGCTCATGACCCAAATGACTATGAAGCGGGCCAACGACTAAAACTCACACCTATCAACATTATGAATCTGGATGGTACACTCAATGACCATGCAGGTAAGTACAATGGTTTGGATCGTTTTGAAGCACGCAAACGTGTTGTAGAAGAATTAGAATCCAAAGGTTATATTGAAAAAATAGAAACCCATGTCCACAGTGTCGGCCATAACCAAAGAGGTGGGGCTGTCATTGAACCATTGTTATCCACACAATGGTTTGTGAAAATTGAATCCCTTGCAAAACCAGCAATCGAAGTTGTCAAATCAGGAAAGGTTCAGTTCCAACCAAAGATGTGGGAAAAAACCTACTTTGAGTGGATGGAAAATATCCGCGATTGGTGTATCTCTCGGCAATTGTGGTGGGGACACCGAATCCCTGCTTACTATGCACCAAACGGTGATATGGTGGTAGCAGAGTCTTTAGAGGAAGCCATTTCATTGTTTCAGAAAAAAGGAATCTCTATTACTGCCGACACCATCAAACAAGACGAAGATGTATTAGACACTTGGTTCTCTTCTGGGCTTTGGCCATTTTCCGTTTTTGGTTGGCCAGAAAAAACAGAAGAACTCAAACAGTATTACCCAACTTCAGTTCTCGTCACAGGATTTGATATCATCTTCTTTTGGGTTGCTCGTATGATTATGAACGGACTCAAATTTATGGGCGATGTCCCGTTTCATAAAGTGCTTATTCATGGTCTTGTTCGTGACAAAGACGGAAAGAAGTTTAGTAAGTCACTCGGTAACGTAGTAGATCCTTTGGATATGATGTCCAAATACGGAACGGATTCTTTCCGATTCTTTTTGGCTGCAGTGTTACCGGAAGGAAAAGATATTCTCTTCGACGAATCTAGGTTAGATGGTTATCGTTCCTTCTGTAATAAAATTTGGAATTCTAGTCGATTCATTTTTATGAATTTGCCAGAGGACTTTTCTCCTAAAGAACCTGATTTAAATGCATTGGAAGACACTGACCTTTGGATCTTACATGAATTTGATTTGATGCTTGGTCGATATGAAAAAGCTTACTCTGGTTACCTTTTCTTTGAAATGGCGAATGCGATTTATGATTTCGTATGGGGTTCGTTTTGCGATTGGTATTTGGAACTAACCAAAGCTCGTGTGTATGGAAATGTCACTCCAGAGTCTGCGGAAAAAGCACGCCAAGTGCTTGTAAGTGTTTTAAAAAAATCACTCGGACTCCTTCATCCTTTTATGCCATTCATCACAGAGGAAATCCATTCCCTTCTGGAGTCAAAGGAACTCGCAAAAACAGAATTTCCAAAAGCCTATGGAGTTTCGGAAACTTCACCTGCTGTGGTTCGGATGGAACTTGTTCGTGAGATCATTACCAAAATTCGAAACATGCGAGCTGAGCTCGGAGTAAAACCTGAAAAAAAATGTAAGGTCATCCTCAAATGTGCAAATAAAGAATTAAAAGAAATGATGGAACGAGAAAGTAAATCCATCCTTCAATTATCCAAAGCAGAGAGTTTGGAATTTTTAGATTCCTATGAATTAAAAAACACAGACTCAGTCGGTGCATTCTCGATTGGAGAAATCATTTTACCACTCGAGGGGATTTTTGATTTCGAAAAGGAAAAACAAAGATTGGAGAAAGAAAAAAAACAAATCCAATCCGAAATGGAAAAGTTAGAAAACAAAATTAACAATCCATCCTTTTTGGAAAAAGCAAAACCAGATGTAGTTGAGAAAGAAAGAGAAAAGTACAATACTTGGAAAGAGAAATTAGAAAGTACAATTAGGGCGTTAGAAAAAATTGGAACATAAATATAAAGTTTTACTTCTTGGAAGTGGTGGCAGAGAACACGCATTAGCGGACGTGATCTCAAAATCTAACTCTTTGGAATCGTTGAAGGTATTCCCAGGAAATGGAGGATTTGCAACTGAGCTCCTGCTTGGAGCAGATGAAATTTCCATTACTGATAAATCTAAGTTTTTAGAATATATAAAGATTTCCAAAACAAATCTTGTTGTGGTGGGACCAGAAGACCCACTTGTCAATGGAATTGCCGATTGGTGTGATGAAGTTGGTATCCCTTGTTTTGGTCCATCTGCCTATTGTGCACAGGTAGAAGGTAGTAAACATTTTGCAAAAGAAATGATGAAACGAGCAAAAGTTCCCACAGCTTCTTTTGCTGTATTTACAGACCATGAATCGGCTTGGAGTTATGCTCAAAAAGAAATGTTACCAATGGTTGTCAAAGCAGATGGTTTGGCAGCGGGAAAAGGTGTTACAGTTGCTTTTGAATTGAAAGAAGTCAAACGAGCATTAGATGAAATATTTTTAGAATCAAAATTTGGTCAAAGTGGAAACAAAGTAGTCATCGAATCCTTTTTAGAAGGGGAAGAAGCTTCTTTATTTGTCATTACCGATGGAGACAGGTATATGTGTTTGCCTGCTGCCCAAGACCACAAACGTGCTTACGATGGAGACATTGGACCAAACACAGGTGGGATGGGAGCGTATGCACCAGCACCAATTGTGACTGATGTTGTACTTTCAAAAGTTAAATCGAGAATCATCGAACCAATGTTAGAAGACTTTCGTAATGCAGGACATCCTTACAAAGGACTATTATACGTGGGTCTAATGATCACAAAAGAAGGGGAACCCAATGTGGTCGAATTCAATTGTCGGTTTGGTGATCCTGAAACACAATGTGTGTTACGATTACTTGATGAAGACATTTTGCCGATTTTTTATGCATCTGCTACAGGTAATTTACCAGAAAGGAATTTAAAATTGAAATCTGGCTCTTCTGCAATTGTCGTACTTGCGGCAAAAGGATACCCTGATGCTCCTGAAAAAGGAATGGTGTTAGAAATTCCACCAAACGAAGGGAATGTGGTAGTATACCATGCAGGAACAAAAAAAGAAAACCAAACGATCCTTGCCAGTGGTGGACGTATCCTTGGGATCACATCGTTTGGATCCAGTTTAAAAGATGCGATTAATGATTGTTATGTATTTCTGTCGAAAGTAAAAGCACCAAATACATTTTATCGAAAAGATATTGGTAGGAGAGCTCTGTAAGTGCCATTTAGTCTCTCAGGAAATTTTAAATCTTGCGAACGTTCTAAACTTCGCAATTTTGAAAAACACCTAGGGATTATTTTATCTGAAAACCAAACTCAACTCCAACAACATTTGATGATCCGAAGAGCCCTACAAAACTTGAGTGGTTCTGTCAGTGTTTTGTCAAGTCTCAGTCGCCAAGAGTTACTTTCCTTCATCTTCATCTTAACTCAGTTTGGTGATATCACTCGCACGGAAACACCTCCAGAATATTTACAATTAGAATCCATTCCTTATGTGATTGAATGGTCAAAGGGTCATTATATGATCCCACTTGAAATTTTGGAACATTTGGCTCATGAAAGGATTTTTAAAGACCAAGGGTATCTGTTTGCTCTCATTCCAGCCCTTCCCATCAAAGAAAAAAAATCTTGGATCAGATGGATCGGTGTAGATTATGAAAAAGGTGGCGACAGGGATTTAAATTTTGAAATTTATTTCCAATGCCGAGTGTTACAAAAACCTTTTTTAGGTAAGTCACTTGTACAAGAATCAGAGATTCGATTGGAACAAATTTGGCCAAGGGGCAAAAACGAATACATTGATTGGTTTTATAAAGGTTTATCTACATTCTATTATGCAATGGAAGAGATGAGCCGAAAAGAAAAGGATCCATTTTTACTTCATGTAATCGAACTCATCAAATCAGGAAAATTCATCTTGAAACGGTTACCTGATAGTTATGGAAAAGAATCGAGTTATTCTCTAGTGGGAACTGTAGAAGGAAATACTCCTCAACTGAGAGAAATCACATTCCAATGGGAAGTGGAACGTTTACGTAAAGATTCTTTGTTTTAATCTACACTTCGGATTTACACATTATGGATAGATCATTAAAAGACTTAAAAAAACAAACAAGTGAAATGATAGAAACATTTCAAACCTACTGGACTGCACAAAATTTCCAAGAGGATTATGATCGTTTGGTGTCCTTAATTGAAAAGGCAAACGATCCAAAATTATGGGATTCACCTGACCATGCTAAAAACGTAACTCAAAAACGAAACGAATTACAATTAAAGTTGGATCCATGGTTGGATTTAAAAAAAGAACTTTTAGATTTTCCAGACTTAATCGAACTCACTTCGGAAGAGATGGGAGAATCTGGATTAAAATCATTAAACAATGATTTTGAAAGAATGTTTGAGGCATTTGAAAACTTGCAAATGTTAGATGCTCTTTCTGGCAAAGATGATGGAAAAGCTGCCTTTATCAATATCCATCCAGGAGCGGGTGGAACTGAATCACAAGACTGGGCTGATATGTTACTTCGTATGTACACAAGGTTTTGTGAACAAAAAGGTTACCGAGCAGAACTTGTGGACTACCAACCGGGTGAAACCGCTGGAATCAAAAACGCTACACTTTACATCCAAGGGGACCATCCATTTGGGTATTTAAAATGTGAATCAGGAGTCCACCGCCTTGTTCGTATTTCTCCCTTTGATTCTAATAAACGTAGGCATACATCTTTTGCGTCTGTCTATGTGACACCAGAAGTGGATGACGATATCCAAGTGAACATCGAAGAAAAAGATTTACGAGTGGATGTTTACCGATCTTCGGGAGCTGGTGGTCAGCACGTGAACACCACCGACTCTGCCGTTCGGATCACACACATTCCAACAGGAGTTGTAGTCTCTTGCCAAATGGAAAGGTCACAAATCAAAAACCGTGATACCGCAATGAAGATGTTAAAAGCACGTCTTTACGAAATGGAAAAACAAAAAGCAGAAGAAGAGAATGCCAAAAAAGCAGGGGAAAAACGTGATATTGCTTGGGGTTCACAAATTCGAAGTTATGTGTTCCATCCTTATAACTTGGTAAAAGACCACAGAACCGATTTTGAAACAGGAAACGTCCATGCGGTGATGGATGGTGACCTGGAAGATTTTATCATTGCCTATTTAAAATACCTGACAAATCAGAAGGCAAACGCTAAAGTATAATCCCATGTCTGTGAAACAGGATATTTCCGGTGCCTTAAGGAAAATCCAAAAAGAAATCCAACAACTTCCGAATATTACGGATCGATTGAATTTCATTTTGGATATGACCCTCACTTTATTTGGTGCCTCAACGGGAAGTATCTCCATTATGGACCAAGAAGAAAAGGTCCTTACCATCGTTGCTGCCAAAGGTATGGACTGGGAGAAAAAAATTGCAGCAAAATTACCGTTTAACTTAGGTGTGACTGGTCGCGCTGCATCTACAAGAGAAATCACCTATGTTCCCGATGTTCTATTAGACAAAGATTATGTAAAACTCATTGAGACGGTTCGCTCAGAACTTGCCATTCCACTCCTTACAAGAGACTCTGTTGTAGGAGTTCTCAATTTAGAATCAGACAAAGTAAACTTTTTTTCACCCGATATCATCAACCAAGCTACTCTCTTTGCTTCTCAATTAACAATTGTTATTTTAGAAGAGAGAATTGCAAAAGAAGCATTCGAAAAATCCAAACGGGAAGAAGACCCTGTTGAAGAGATTTTAGGTTACGATCCAAGCATATTATTTTTGAAACATAGAATTAGGCAAGTGGGTCCTTCCGATATTTCGGTTATGATGATTGGAGAAGAGGGATCTGGCAAAAAATTAGTAGCAAAGGCACTTCATTATATTTCCCAAAGGAAAAATGCTCCCTTTCACACGGTTGATTGTTCTGGACTTAGTTATGAATTATTGGAAGCAGAACTTTTTGGAAGTTTTAGTGGTAAAATCTTCAATCCAGGAAAATTGGAACAATCCAATACTGGTTCCTTATACATAGAATCAATTGGCGATTTACCTTCCAATTTACAAAACAAACTGTTTCAAACTTTAAGTGATAAAACCATTCCGAATCCAACTTTAAAGAAAAAAGACGAAGTTCTAAATATCAGAATATTTACAGGTAGCAAACGAGACCTTTTGGAAGACATTCAGAAAGAAACGTTTTCCATGGATTTATATTACCGCCTAGCGGAAGTTCCACTTCGTATGCCACCGTTACGTGAAAGAAGAGGTGATATACCACTACTTGCACACCATTTTTTATACCAATACAATAAACAATATGGAAGAAACAAATCATTCTCCACCGAAGCCCTAAAGTCATTAACAGGAATGCCGTGGAGTGGGAATGTAAGACAATTACAAAGTGTCATTCAATATGCAGTCCTTGTTCCACAAGAGACAGTGCTTGAGCCATATTCTTTCCAACAAGATGGCAAACGTGAGGAAGAAACACGGACGAAAGTATCGGGATTCGGTGTGGGGACAGAAATTCTCACTCCAAGTGAGAACTTATCTTTGAATTTAGCGATTGAAAAACTAGAGGCAATTTGGATCAAAGAAGCCTTCCAAAGGGCGTCCACCCAAGAAGAGGTTGCAAAACTTTTGGGGATCAGCCGTGGATCTTTGCAATATAAGCTCAAAAATAACCAATTTCTCGACGGTTTCAGCGTTTGATCCTAAGAAAAGGATGGATCGATAGACCTCTTTGGTCGATAGTATAAGAAAGGAGCTTCGAAGTGGCAGAAAGTTATTACCGTACCATCAATGGTAAACAATACGACAATGAATTGTTAGAAATCGTTGAGAAGGCCACCAAACGTAGCAAAGCTCCTATTGGCAAAAACATCGCAAAAACATTATTTGATGCCATCAAAGATGGTGGTGATTATACTGATGTTGAAAAAAGAACTGTAAAACACATCCGCGACAATTTTAAATTTTCACCTGATGCAGATGAATACTTACGATCTGAAATTCGTAAGTGGGCAGCTAAGATTTCTGTTCCAGCTGCAAAGAAAAAAAGCCAATCCAAATCTTCGAATCCCAAAGAGTCTTCTTCTAAATCAAAATCCACTCGAACCAAAAAAACATCTATTTCTGTAAATGAATCTGAATCTTCCTATATGGAAATTTATGATTCGAACGAAGACTCTGGTTATGAAGTAGCACCAACTCCCGAATACAACGAACTTGTTGCACTCAATAAATTCCAAATCACTCCGAAACAAAGCCAATTAGGAAAATTCATCGTCATTGGTCTGATTGTATTATTTTTTCTTTTTCTTTTATTCTTTGGCATTCGAAGTTGTAATCGTAATTCAAGTGCAAACCTTTCCAAACAAGGTAACGTAACATCACAAGGACAAGAGTCCAGTTCACGATCTTTAGAACGTGTTAGCATACAATCTGGAACTGTTTCAAATCGATTTGATTCCCAAGCCAAAGCCATTCGTTATATCAATGATTTACAAATTCGTTTTATCAAACAAAGTATGGCAACTGAAGAAACTGCCTCTGATAAAATTGCAACTCTTGCCGAAGCACTAAAATCCTATCCAGGAATTAAAATTCGAGTCAAAGGGCATACCTGTTTCATCGGTGAAATGGACGAAAATAAAATTTTGTCAGACGAACGTGCGAAATTCATTTATGATGAACTCATCAATAATGGTGTGAACCAAAGCCAACTCGACTACCGAGGGTTTGGTGAAACAGCAGAAATTGATACGAACCAAACGGAAGCCGGCCGAATCAAAAACAGAAGGGTAGACTTTACTGTATTATCAGTCCTTCCTAAAGATTAGATTGTAAACGATACAAGGATTTTGTGAGCATCCGTTTGGTGGAACGAATGGACTCATACAATCCTTCGTATAAAAGTAATGATTTTTTAGCTACACCTAGTTGGGCATTTTCCTTTTCTTCCAAACTCAATTGTTCATCATACCCTTCTGTAATTGTAAGAATCACTCTTTGGATTCCCAAACTCAAAATTTCATTTAATCCTTTTTTTTGAGATACCTCCTCATCGATCAAATCCATTCGTTTGATATCTTCTGAAAATGTTTTTGGATTGATTTGGTTTTTTTGGATTTGTTGGTATATCCGCTGTGAAACGGTAAGGCCTTGTCTCACAAGGATCAGAAATTCGATTAAAGATGTGATTGTATTTTGTATATCTTCGATGAGTAATGATCGTTCAAAAAAGGAAGTATTTTCCTTTAATTTAGATTGGATCAACTTTTTTACATGCATTACAGATTGGATTTGTTTTTGATCGGAAGTATTCTCAAATTCTTTTTGAAAACTGGAATGTTCCATCCCTTCTAATTTGGCACCAAACTTTGTTAAGTTGGTCCATGGGTTTTCTTTGGTATGATCTTCAAACCATTTTTTAAAAATTAACATCTTTTCGTTGGTTATATAGGTTTCATTTTGAATTCCCGAAACTTGTTTTTGGGGAAGGGCAAAAAGTTGTTTGTAATTGTGTTTTTCCCTCCGAAACTTTCGAGACTCTAAGTAATTTAATCTTTCTTCCAACACTGCTCCTTTGGAATGAGCAAGACCCTTCGTAAAACTTAAATCTTGTCCGACCAAATACACTTTCTCGGCACCCATGAGTGTTCCAAGACTTGCAGCATTTGTGGAAACAGAACCACCAAAGGGAACGGAACCAATTTCACCAGATGCAGTTTTTTCTAATAATTGGAGTAATGGAAATGGAGAGGATGTCACAAAACCTTTGTTTGGTCCCTTTTCCAATCTAAGGCTAATATATGTGGAAGTAGGGTCAAAAATTAAAATCCCTTCACCAGTGTAGTCTTCCAAATATTGGCTATTTAATGCCTGAGGATCTACAGAATAAATTAAATCAGGATCTACACCAAAAGATGTAAGGATGGGAACTGCAGTGTCTACTGCTAATAACAAAAATTGGTTTCGGTAACGAAGGATTTCAGGAATGGATTCGGACAAACTTGGTCCTGCACAAGCAATGAGAACTTTGATACCCTTCGCAATGCCAAATAAATCTGCTACAGGTCGAAACTCTGATAATTCTGGAAGGTTGTAACAAATGTTTTTTGCCCAAATTTTTTCAAACCGAGTCAATGTTGCTAAGTTTACGTCCTTCTTATGGAACATTTGTTCGGCGATAAGTTTCAATTTAAGGTATTCTGATTCTTTCCATTGCCAAGACCCACGGTGGGGAACAAAACTAATGGGATGTGTTCCCTTTCCCTTAACTGCGTCTGAAAGTTGGTCTTCTAAATTGTCACCTGTAACAAGAACCAGTTTACCACTAAGTAATGCTTCTGAAAAATCAAACTTTGCCAAAGTCTCTTGTATAAGAAACGAAAAAGGTTCCATCCATATGATCGTTACTTTGGATCTTTCTAATAAATAGGGTATGATATAACCAATTCCTGCACCAAACAACAAATAAATACGTTCGGTTCCATCGTGTGGGAGTTCTGCAACAAAACGTGTGGCTTCTTTTTTCGGATCAAATTGGCTGTGGATCCAGACTCCATTAATTTCTAAAGTATCATCACCAACTTTGGATTTGACTCGTTTGTAATGAGTACCTTCCAACATAGAGTGATCATTTTGAATTAACTCAGAAACTTGTGAAGGTAAACAGGCTAAATTTTTGGAAAGAAAGGATTCGTTCACTTACGGTTCCAAGACAATTTTTACATTTACATTGGGAGAAAGAGATGTATTTGGTTTTGGATCTTGGGATTTGACAAACCCAGATCCATCAAGAGTATACTTCACTTTTAATTGTTTTAGTACTTGGATTACTTCCGATGCAGTTAGGCCTGTCATGTCAGGCATTTGTTTGGGATCTACCTTAAAGATTTTGTTTTTTTGGTTCTGTAATCGGTAAACCAATGCCTTTTCACTTCTTTCTACAATCGGAATGATACTTTCTACAACTTCACGAAAAACGGGAGCAGCAATTCCTCCTCCAGTATGTGCCTCACCGCCTGGTTCATCAAAAACGATAAGACCAACATACTTTGGTTTGTCGGCAGGAAAAAAACCAAGGAAACTTGCCGTAAATAAACCCGCTTGGTATCCTTCACCTGCTTTCGCTTTTTGGGAAGTCCCTGTTTTCCCTGCAATGAAGTAGTTTTCTAAATATGCCTTTTTTCCCGTTCCCTGTGAAACTGCTTTACCCATTGCATTTAATGTTTTTGAAGCAGCACCAGGCTTAATTCCAATTAACTCAGATTTGGTGGAAAATTCATGCACCAACTCACCATAAGAATTGGTGATTTGAGAAACAACACTTGGTTCAAATAAAATACCACCGTTCACGACGGCGGCAGCAGCGGTAATCAACTGAATTGGTGTTACTGAAACTCCTTGTCCTATTGACAAAAAATACGGTGTACTTTTGTTCCATTTGTTTTGTGGAGGGAGATAACCTTTTGCTTCATGGATGGAAAAATTAGTTCTTTTGCCAAATTTGAAACTATCCAAATAACGATAGTAAGTTGCCTCGTCAATTTTTTGAGCCGCTTTGATGATTCCAACATTACAAGAATATTGAAGGATTTCATCTAAATTGACATGGCCATGGTTGTCTGTGCAACGAATCACAGTTTTGCCAATTTCAATATATCCCGGACAATGGAATCGTTCTCCTGGTAGAATTTTACCTTCGTTTAGTAACATCAATGCGATAAAAATTTTCATTGTGGATCCAGGTTCATACACATGCCGGATGGACCAATTGGTATGGGATTCCACTGGAAAGTCTTGGAAATGATTGGGATCAAAATTAGGAAAGGATGCCATAGCCAGGATTTTTCCTGTTTCTGTATCCATGATCATTCCGATTCCACGTTTGGAAGCGGTTTGGAGAAAAGCTTTTTGTAAGGATTTTTCCAATCGGTATTGTATGATACTGTCAATTGTTAGGTGAACATTATTTCCTTTTGAAGATTCAGCATCTGGTGTGGATAACAGTTCCAAGTTATACAACATTTCAAGACCAGATAGGGCTTTATCATCATCATAACCTGTAAATCCAAGTAAACTAGCAGCAAGACTTCCCTGTGGGTAAATTCGTTTGTATTCTTTTTCGACTCTTACACCTGGGAGTGAAAGTGCTTTGATATTTTCTGCTTTTGATAATTCAATTTCTCTTTTTAGTAAAAAATAGTTTTGTTTGTCTCGAATGGTTTCGATCAGTTTATTTGTTGGAATTCCAAGAACTGGACCTAACTCTTGTGCGGTGAGTTCAGGATCATAAATATTGGATGGATCAATTCCAACCGTTGCTGATTCTCGAGAGATCGCAAGTTCGATGCCTCGTCTATCGTAAATGGTTCCTCGTTGTACAAATTTATTTGCTTTTAAATTGATTATGTTTTCATTAAAGTAAGTGAGATACACAACTCGGAAAAACAAAACAACAAATAATGATAAGATAAAATAGAAGATATATTTAAAACGAAGTTTGTATTCTGTCATTGTTAAAAATAAAAGATTACCTTTCCTTTGATTTTTTCAACTGGTACGAGTCCAAAGGATCTTGAGTCAGTTGAATATTGTCGATTATCTCCAAGTAATAAATAATAACCAGGAGGGATCCTTCCTTGTTTGTCCATTGCAAGAAATGGAGAATGATGTCTGTTTAAAAAGACAGAAGTGGAAGGTTCACTTGTGTAAGTTCCTTTTGGAAGATAATTTTCTAAAAGTTCCATGGAATCAATGAGCACCCTTCCTGATTCAATGGAATAAAATTCGCCAGGTAAACCTATCACACGTTTAACGACAAGTTCGTCTTCTTGGCTCACAAATAAGACTAAGTCCAATTTATTGATACTTGGATCGGTGTACAATAATTCCGTTCCAAAAAATTTGGCAGAGATGGCATACCCTCCCTTCCAGACAAAAACGACAGATCCATGTTCCAAGGTAGGAAACATGGAATTCCCTTGGACAGAATAGATTTGGAATAAAAAGATTCGGACAAACAGTAAGAAACAGAGAAATAAGAAGACAAAGAGGCTTCTTCTCACGTAACGTTTGATTTTACTCCACCAATTGGGGTCTAAAGTTTCTGTTTCCATATCCATCAAAAAACGATAAAAATCATTCGTGCATTTTTCCCCTTTCCAAAGAATGGAAAAGGAAGTTTCCGTAAATCTGAAGCCTAGAGAAGTCTATGTCACTTACAAAATATCAATTCCGAGCACAGTTTCGATGCACCAACGAATCCTGTCGCAAAACATACCCGCTCCACCAGGTCATCTATTCCTGTTCCAGTTGTGGAGAACTTCTAAATGTTGAACATGATTTAGACAGCTTAAAAAAAATCCCAGCAGAAGAGTGGAAGTCTACCTTTGAATCTCGCTTCCGTTCCAGCCAATTTCCCAATGCTTCTGGGGTTTGGGGCAAAAAAGAATGGGTTCTCCCCGAAATCAAAGAGGAAAACATCATCACCTCTGGGGAAGGGACAACCCATTTGTATGATGCGTCTCGTTTTGCAAAGGACCTCGGTTTAAAAAGCCTTCATGTCAAACAGTGCGGAGTTTCTCATACTGGTTCGTTTAAAGATTTAGGGATGACCGTACTTGTAAGCCAAGTGAACCAAATGATTGCAGATGGAGTTCCCATTAAGGCAGTTGCTTGTGCATCGACGGGAGACACTTCTGCTGCTCTTGCTTCTTATGCTGCCAAAGCGGGAATTCCAGCCATTATTTTACTTCCAGCTAACAAAGTTTCAACGGCTCAACTCATCCAACCTGTCTCGAACGGTGCCATAGTGCTTGCATTAGAAACTGACTTCGATGGTTGTATGGCAGTTGTAAAAGAACTCACTCAAGAAAAGTCAATTTACCTAGCAAATTCCATGAATTCCCTTCGCATCGAAGGTCAAAAATCAATTTCTGTGGAAATCACCCAACAATTAGGTTGGAATGTGCCCGATTGGGTTGTGATCCCAGGTGGGAATTTAGGAAATGTTTCCGCCCTTGGTATGGGTTTTGAAATGATGTTAGAACTTGGTCTCATTCAAAAACTGCCAAGGATCATCCTTGCTCAGGCAAAAAATGCAAGTCCTCTGTATGAGTCGTTTAAGAAGGGTTTTGCGGAGTTCTCTCCAGTCACTGCTGAAAAAACCTTAGCGTCTGCGATTCAAATTGGTGATCCTGTTTCCGTGAAAAAAGCGATCCGTGTTCTGAAAAAATTCAATGGGATTGTCGAGGTGGCAACGGAAGAAGAATTAGCGAACGCAAGTGCAAAAGGGGATTTGTACGGACTGTATAATGACCCTCACACAGGTGTGGCACTTGCTAGTTTATTAAAATCAATCCAATCGGGAGTGGTTAAACAGGGGGAGTCTGTTGTTGTGATCTCCACTGCCAATGGTCTCAAATTCACCGAGTTCAAACTTGCCTTTCACGAAGGGAAAATTCCGAAGGTGGATGATACCTTAAAGAATGTGATTTTACCTTGTAAGCCAACCTTATCGGGAGTGATGGAAATCCTCGGTAAACATTTGAAGAAAACATAAATCGCTAGACAAATCCCCACTTCACTGGCAATTTTTTTAAGTTTACCGGTATGTCCCAAGAGATTTCTCTCAGTCCAGATTTTTGTCGAACTGTGGATCAGGCTGTAGAGGCAGGGAAAAAAATTTCCATGATCACCTATGTGATGGGAGACATAGGTGAGGCAAAACTCAAATACATTTTGTTACGAATTTTGCGTTCCCTGGATCGTGAAGACCTGATGGAACTCTTCTACACTGCTGCAAAAGAATTAATTGTCAATTCTACGAAAGCAGCAATCAAACGAATCATTTTCGAAGAACTCCAACTCAATATCCAAAAATTAGAGGATTATGAAGAAGGAATGAAACTCTTCAAATCAAGTTTGAATGAACGCAAATTTCCCACTTATAAACAAAAAATGAGAGAATCGGGACATTTTGTTAAAATCACTTGTATTTACAAAAAAGACAAAATAGATTTAGAAATTCGAAATAATTTTCCTTTATTGCCAATTGAAGCAGAAAGGGTAAAAGAAAAGTTTATCAATGCTAAAAAGTATGATAATCTATTCGAGTTCTTTATGGAACATGGTGATAGTACAGAAGGAGCTGGAATGGGAATCACAATGGTAGAAATATTATTGTCTCAATCTGGATTTGATCGTCGTTTATTTTCAATATACTCATCAGAAAGGAAAAAGGAAACAGTAGCGCGTGTCGAAGTTCCATTACATGAAATACCAAAATCAAATGGAATGATCGAACAACTGTTTGTAGAATAATGTCAGAATTAAGTACAAAAGCAGACCAATTAAAAAGACAAGCAGACCTTCTCGGATTAACTAGAGAGGCTGTGTTTACTGATGAACAAGCCAAAGAAGTTCTACAAGGAAAAATCACCGATGGTTACTTGGTTAAAGTAAAAATTGATTTGGACAGTTTGAACGGAATGGTTCTCATTTTAGTTTCCTCCATACGTAAACACATTATGGAACTTTATGCAGTTGTGGGAATGTCTCCCACCTTTCGTCGGATTCGAACGTTTGCGGATCACGTACAAATTTCAACAGACTTAGGTGACATTGGTAAAACAGGTGGTTATGATCCTGCTATCTCTGAAAATATTGGTCGTGCTGTTCACCGAGCATTCACCAAAGAGAAGTTAGAGGAACTCCTTCCCCTTTGGCAAAAGAAGGATCCTTCTCATATCACAGAACTTTTAGAAAATCCAATTCTTATGGCAACCAAGGGAAGGAATATCAAACTACAAGCTGAAGTAGATAAAATTTCGACGGCAAAGTTTCGATATGAAAATCCAATGAAAGGGGTCATCCTTCCCATTCCAAAACCAGAAGACGAGGCACCAGCCGCACAAGATGCTTCTGTTCCTTCTGTTTCCACCGAACTTCCAAAAGGTGAAGGTTCTGCTTTGGATCGACAAATTGCACAATTTCGTGTCGCTTTTCCAAAAGAACTCAATATGAAAACGGTTATCTCTCCTATCAATGGAGTTGAGTTTGATAACTTAATGGAAGGTATGGAAATTTTATTTCGAGTTCCAACGGAAACACCAGAAGGACTCACAAATGCACAAATATTGGGTCTCATTGACGAAGAAGGTAAAATCAAAAAGGAACCTGTTGTAGGCAAATTCCTTGGGATTGCGAGTAACAAAACCGAATACCATATTTTTGCTGAAGGACCAAATCAGTATTTATTCCATTCGATCGAAGAACATCCAGTAAAGGTAGCTATTCCTAAACCTGCATCCATTGCTGGAACGGGAAACAAAACGGGAGCCGGCCAAACCCAAAAGAAAAAAGTAGGGAATGCACAACAAGATACAAAATCTTCAGGTGCCAACTTATTTATGTTAATGGGTGCATTCATCACAATCGTACTCATTGGAGTTTTGATTTTTGTGATGGTGATTTTGTAAAATCAATTAACCAGCAACTACAATGTTAACGAGTTTACCTTTGACATAAATTTCTTTTTTGATTTCTTTTCCGACCCAGAAAGGTTTTGCCTTTTCCACTTCTTTTGCAAGGGATAAGGCTTCCTTTTCTTCAATTTCTCTAGGTGCTAAAAATTCCCCACGCATTTTGCCATTTACTTGGACAACAATCGTGATATTGGCATCTACTAAATACTTCTCGTCCCATTTTGGATACGGATGGTAAGCAAGTGATTCTTTGTGTCCTAGTTTGGCCCATAGTTCTTCCGCTAGGTGGGGTGCAAAAGGAGATAATGCCAAAACAAAAGGTTCTAATACTTTTTTAGGTTTTCTTGGATTACTTGTGAACTCATTGATGAAGATCATCATTTGGGATACAGCAGTGTTAAATGAAAAACCATCGATGTCGTCTTTTACTTTTTTAATCGTGCGGTGAAGTGTTTTGAGTTCTGCTTCATTTGGTTCGATATCTTCTACAAAAAATGATTCATTTTCCCCTGAGTGAAAGAGTCGCCATACACGATTCAAAAATCGGAAAACACCATCGACACCATTTTTACTCCAAGGTTTGGACATCTCAAATGGGCCCATAAACATTTCAAAGAGTCGTAGTGTATCAGCACCGTATTCAGAAACTACATCGTCTGGATTGACTACGTTTCCTCGTGATTTGGACATTTTGCCTTTGTCCTCTCCGAGGATCAGACCTTGGTGGACTAATTTTTTAAATGGTTCTGGTGTGGATACGTGACCCAAATCAAAAAGAATTTTATGCCAAAATCTTGAGTATAACAAGTGTAGTACGGCATGTTCTGCTCCACCCACATATACTTCCACTGGCATCCACATCTTTTCAAGCGTTGGATCAATGAGTTTGTCATTATTTCTTGGATCGATATAACGAAGGTAATAATAACAGGAACCTGCCCACTGTGGCATTGTATTGGTTTCTCGTTTGCCGATTTCACCTGTGACTGGGTCTTTGTACACAAGCCAATCTTTGGCAAGGGCAAGAGGAGATTCCCCTGTTCCGGAAGGTTTGAACTCTTCAAGGTCTGGTAATACTAATGGTAATTCTGAATCCGATAATGCCTTTGGTGTTCCATCTTCAAAATGGACAAGAGGGATGGGTTCTCCCCAATACCTTTGTCTTGCAAAAAGCCAATCTCTCAGTTTGAATTGGATTTTTTTACGACCTACCGATTTTTTTTCTGCCCAAACGACCATGGTTTGGAACGCATCTTTGTAAGACTTTCCGTCTAACTGCACTTCTGCGGAAGAAGAATTAATACAAACTGAATCTTTGGAATCAAAAGCAAGGTTTGGTTCCATTTTTCCATCAATCACTTGTTTGATGGGAAGTTGAAACTTCACAGCAAAGTCATAGTCTCTTTGGTCGTGAGCTGGAACCGCCATTATGGCACCTGTTCCGTAAGAGATTAATACATAATCAGAGATGTAAATGGGAACTTTGACTGATGAGTCTGTTGGTAAACTAGCATAGGAACCAGTGAATACACCCGTTTTGTCTTTATTCAGTTCGGTTCTTTCTAAATCACTTTTTAAGGAACAATCTTTTTGGTAGGTTTCTACCGCTTTTTTCTGTTCTGCAGTTGTGAGTTCTGCGACCAGTGGGTGTTCGGGCGCAAGAACCAGATAAGTCGCACCAAAAATGGTATCAGGGCGAGTTGTATACACCGTGATGTCTTTGTTTAATGCAGGAACGTGAAAGTTGAGTTCCAAGCCTTCCGACTTTCCAATCCAGTTCCTTTGCATTTCGAGAGTGGATGGTGGCCATTCACAGAGAGAAAGATCGTTTAATAATCGTTCGGCGTAGGAAGTGATGCGCATCATGTATTGGCGCATAGGTTTTCTTTCGACTGTATACCCTTTGGAAGTCCATTCTTCCACTTCTTCATTGGCAAGAACGGTTCCCAATGCCTCACACCAATTCACAGGGATATTGGCTTCATACACCAATCGGAAATGGGACAAAATGTCCTCTTTTTCTTTCCGTGATTTGGATTTCCATTCAGAACCTGTAAATTGGATTCCTTTGGGAAGTTCTATCCCCTCAAAAAACTGAGAACCTTCGGTTTCAAAGGTTTTGATAAGGGAATCGATGGGTACAGCTTTGTTTTGTTTCCTGTCAAAAAAGGAATTGTAGATCTGTAAAAAAATCCATTGGGTCCAACGGTAATAATCGGGGTGAGTGGTGGAAATTTCCCTTTCCCAGTCATAGGAAAGACCAAGGCTTTTAATCTGGCGACGGAAGGTATTGATGTTATTTTTTGTCGTGGTACGTGGGTGAATGCCCGTTGTCATCGCATATCGTTCTGCAGGCAGTCCAAATGCGTCCCAACCCATGGGGTGCAAAACCTCGTATCCTTCCATACGTTTGAGTCTTGAGATGATGTCAGTGGCTGTGTATCCTTCTGGGTGGCCTACGTGAAGGCCTGCACCACTTGGGTAAGGAAACATGTCTAAACAATAGTATTTAGATTTGGAAGAGTGTGCGTTTGTGCGAAAGGTCTGGTGGTCGTCCCAGTATTTTTGCCATTTTTGTTCAATATCTTGGAATGGATAATTCATCGACTAACGTAGAGAAAGTGTAGTTAATTCTACTTTCTCACGGAGTCGATGATTTTTACAAGCTTTTTGAAACTCTTGGACAAACAAACTTTGCAGAGATTGTATTGATAAAGGGTAGTGACGGAGCCACATTCCGCACAAGGTTTAACATTATTGATTTTCACATTCATAAAGTCTGCAGTATTTATCTTTGTATTGCATTCGAGCATTCTATATTTACCTGTATGAGTCCGCTTATCGACAGTGCTGTTCATAACTTCCCAAAAATCCCCAAAAAAGGGGAGAGGAGAAACACTACGATGAAGTTACTTTATATGAAACCCACCCTTTGGGGTCAAAAAAAATTAGGATGTACACACAAAAAGATAAGGAATTTTTTCTAAGTTTTTTTTTGCCGAGGTGCAATAGAGTTGGAACGAAAATGAGAATTGAAAAAAAGATAACTGTTATAAAAAAAATTGAAAAATCGTTGTTAGGTGGCATTTTATTGAATAAATGCCCGATATTAGTCATGCGTTATGTGTTAGATGGTAATTAGCTTGGGGGAAAAACCTAGTGTTAGAATTTAAAAATGTGTTCAAATCATTTCACAACGAAGAAGAAACGATTGATGTGTTGAAAAATATTTCATTTCGTATGGAAACTGGTGAATTTGTAGCGATTATCGGCCCTTCTGGATCAGGTAAATCCACTCTTCTTGGTGTTGCAGCAGGCCTTGATAAACCTGATACAGGGATCGTTTCACTCGATGGAATTGATCTCACCAAACAAAATGAATCAAAACTTGCAGATATACGTGTCGATCAAATTGGATTTATCTTTCAAAACTTCCAATTATTGCCAGGACTCAATGCAATTGAAAATGTTGGGATCCCATTGTACTTAAAATCATCACTTTCAGAGAAAGAGATCTTAAAAAAAGCAGAGACCATTTTGGAATCTGTGTCTATGTCTCACCGTGCAACACATTTCCCAAAACAGCTGTCAGGTGGAGAAGAGCAAAGGATTGCCATTGCTCGAAGTTTTGTGAATGATCCGAAGATTATTTTTGCAGATGAACCAACTGCAAACCTAGATTATAAAAATAGCAAAACGATATTAGACCTATTATTGTATAGGAACAAAAAACAAGGAACAACTCTTGTTGTGGTCACACATGATCCGGATGTAGCAAAACTAGCAGACAGGGTGCTCGAGATGAAAGATGGAGAGATCATCTCGGATTCGAAGAACAAAAAATCGTCGGTCAGTCGAAAAAATTCTTCTAAGTCCAATTCCTCTTCTCTGAAAAGAGCCACCAAACAGAAACAAACGACAAAACAAACAAAGAAGGTGAGTCGATGAAGGCTTCCCTCTTTCGTTTTTACTTAAAACGTGAGCTTTTTTCACGGTTTCGGTATTCTATCCTCATTGTTGTCTCTATCACACTCGGTGTGGGTTCTGTGATTGGCATCCATTCCTATAAGGACAATACGGCCAATGCCATTAGGAAAGAGGCAAAATCCATTATGGGAGCCGATCTTGCTTTACAATCCCCCCAGGAAATCACTGAATCTGCTAAGGATTTATTGAAAAATCGACTACCGGCAGGTGCCAAAACCAGTGCTTCGATCCAATTTTTATCCATGATCTCCAATGAATCTGGCTCTGAAAATTCTCTGAGTTTTATCAAAGGGATAGAAACAGGTTATCCTTTTTATGGGGAAATGAAAACCGAACCTGAAAATGCGTATCGAAACTTAAAACCAAACCAAGTTCTCTTAGATCCTACACTAGTTGAAAACTTAAAACTGAAACTCGGTGATCGAGTTCGATTGGGTGATAGCCTTCTTGTCCTTTCTGGTATTGTTTTAAAAGAACCAGGTGCAGTTGGTTCCTTTGTGGGTTCGGCTCCTGGTTCTATCATTCGCAAAGACACTGCGATCCAAACAGGACTTGTGCAACGAGGCAGTCGCATTCGTTATACGATCTATCTACAATTCCCAGAAACTACCGATACTTTGGATTGGAAGGATAAAGAGTTTGAGTCCTTTATCAAAGAAGACTTAACCATTTATCACAATACAGAAGTCAATTCTGGGTCCCAACAGTTCATCAAAAACACATTTGATTATATGGCTCTTCTTGCTCTTGCCGGATTTTTTCTCGGAGCCATATCAGTGTATACAGCAGTTCGCACAAGGTTACTTGAAAAACGGAATGAAATTGCGATTCTTATGTGCCTTGGTGCCAAACCCAATGTCATCCTTTTGTTAGTATTTTCGGAAATTCTGATCCTTTCACTATTGGGAACAGTCTTTGGACTTTTACTTGGAACCTTCATCCAATCTTTATTACCTGATATCAGTGGGATCATTTCGGTAGGGACAAACTTCATCCTTGGACTTTCTGCATCGTCTCTTTTATGGAGTTTAGTGTTAGGTGTGATTTTGCCACTCCTCATTTCGATTCCACTCGTCTTAGAAACAAGGTCGGTAAAACCTTTAGCAGCACTGAAAGAAGTAGAATCACAAACAAGTGGGAATTTATCCTCTTCCTATTGGCAATTTGGAAGTTTTGTTTTGATATACATTCTCTTTACAAGTCTTGCGATCTTAGAAACAGAAAGTATCTTTAAGGGCACCCTCTTTACACTTGTTTTGTTAACTTTGCCTCTCCTTGTGTACGGATTGTACATACTCTTTGGAACTTTCCTTCAAAAAATTTCAAAATTAGGATGGTTATCAAAGGAGTGGAGCCTTGTGACAAAAAAAGTCACACGTAAATCAGGTGCCCTTCGCCTCTCCATCATTGGTCTTGGATCGGCACTCTTTATCTTAACACTCTCTCTCATCTTACAGGAAAGTTTACTTGAGTTAAGTGGAGCAAGAGAAATCGAACGAAGGCCTAACATGTTCCTTCTCGATATCCGTGAAACACAAAAAGAGGGACTACTCCAAGCCATCTCCAAGTTTCCTGTGGAAAAACAATATGTGGCTCCCGTGATTGGAGCTCGTTTGTCCAAAGTAAATGGAGAACCTATTAAAAAAGAAGACACCATCAAAAATGCAATGGACCGCAATTGGCGAGCCACTGCGAGAACACGGGAATACTTTTTGTCCTACCGCGATTCTTTGTATGATACAGAAGAAGTGACCAAGGGGAGTTGGTGGAAAGAATCAAGCCAAAATGAAATTTCCGTAGAACGAGATTTTTCTACCTATTTACAAGCGGGCATCGGGGATGAGCTTACCTTCAATGTACAAGGGAGAGAAGTAACTGGGAAAATCACAAACCTTCGTTCGGTGAACTGGGCGGATATGAAACCAAACTTTGTGGTGTTATTTTCCAGAGGGATTTTGGAAAAAGCTCCTAGGTTTTATATTGTATCGTTACTCATTGACAACGGAACGGATCGTTACCAATTACAAAAGGTCATTGTGAATCAGTTTCCCAATATCACTGTGATTGATACAGAAAAAACTATCCAAGCCTTTATGGGAATTTTGGAAAAGGTAACACAAATGATGGCGCTTATGACGATGTTTATCCTCGCTGCATCTTTTGTACTTGTCTTTACCACACTCTATGCAAGCCAATCCGAACGAAAACGGGAATTTGCACTCTTACGTGTGATTGGAGCAAACAGTCGTTTTATGAGAAAACATTTTTTACGAGAGGCATTCCTTGTTTCCGTGATTTCGTTTTTCCTAGGACTTGTGTATGCAGTGGGATCCAATGAAGTATTAAACCGATCTGTGTTGGAACTTCGCAGTGTGTATCCTTATGGACAACTTTGTTTGGTATTTATGGGAATTTGTTTTGTGACGGTGACTTTGTATAGCTTAGGGCTTTTTAGTTTCTTTCGATTGCCAACAAAGACGGTGCTTAAGGAAATTAAATAGTAGTAATACGATTCAATTCACTCCAAACAAAAAAGCCCGGGGTTTTAAACCGGGCTTTCTCATTGAAAGAGATGTATTCGGGATTATTGTGCTACCGAAATAACCTCATCTCGGTTGATTACGTTAACGATATGTTTGTATTCAGGAGAATCCTTTCCATATTTTAACTCGGTTGCACGTAATAAGTGAACGTTCTTTTTGTAACGATACTTGAAGAGCATATCATCTGGACCTTTTGTCTTTTTGATCATGTTTTCTTCGAAGCTATATGCACTTGCAAGATACTTGTGAGCAGGGTATTCTTTCTCGTTGTCATCGATTTCGATGTAAAGTTCAAGAATTGGGATACACTGAGGAAGGTTTTGTAAGTCATACTCAGCCATAATCCATGAACGGTAAACGTCAGAAAGAAGTCTTTTGAACTCAGGTCTTTCTCTTAAGTCAGGGTTTTTGATTTCGTCAAGGTGATTGATCGCTTTTGAGAAGTAGTTAAGTGCATCTTGTTTCGCTTTCATTTTTTCACGATAAACAACACGCTCTTCTCTTGCTTTACGATCTACTTTTTGCCAGTACCATTTTTCATCTAAGCGTTTCTTTTCAGCTTCTTCTTTGCGGTACTGTTCAACCCAATCTCTATTTTTCATGATGGTGTTAACACCAGATTGGTAGTTTGAAAGAGCCAAACGGAATTGGTTGTTTGCGAAAGTTTTAGAAAGTTGGTGTAATTCTTGGAACGTTTTGTTGTAACCTTTATAGTCAGGGTTCTTCCAAAGAGATTCCTGTTCCATAATTTCTTTCTTTCTTTTCTTTTGGTCTTCGGTGAGTTCCGCATCGTCATTCTCAGGAACGAGTTCGCCTTTGAGAAGTTCGTCGACTTGGTCTTTAGCCGCTTGGCTTTCTTGAGCGTTCGCAGGCTGAGTTTGTGCGAAAAGCACACTAAAGCCGGACACCAGTTGGAGAATAAGGAGATACTTAATAATCTTCATAGTCGTGTGACCCTTTTGTCTCTTTCAATATTTTGAACAAATAGGTTTATCTATTTCTTCAATGAAAGTATCGGATTGGGAAGAGTCAATAATAACGAATTAAAGAGGAAAAAAACCTAAATGTGAACTTTTTCTTCGGAAACCCTTTGTTTTAAAGGGACATAAGTCGATTCAGACCCAAAAATTCTCATTCCTTGACAGCCTAGTGTTTTCAGGAAGATTGCTCATTGGAGATGAATTTATCCGAAATTACTTCGATCCGAGACGGTAATCCGCAATGTAAAACCTGCGGTGGAGTGGGCATTACCTTAGCAGAACATGTGAGGGGATCTCGTTCTGGAGCACTTGTTTTATGCCATTGTATCGGCAGTGACTGTAACACATGTGAGGCGAAAGGCCAACCCCCTTTTATGTCTTTCGACCGTAAATTGGACAAAATGCTCCCTTGTGTCTGTCATAATGCAAGGTTTTCCCTTCGCAATTTAGAAACTCTGGTAGAAAAAGCCAACATACCGGCACGTTACCGGTTTCAATTTTTATCCACAATCGACATTGGGGACACAGCAAACGACCCTGATATGTCATTTATCATTGCCCACGACTGGGCAAACGAACTCGTTCATAAATTTAAGAATGCAGATTTTACACCACAGGGGTTTTACCTTTGGGGTGGGACAGGTTCTGGAAAAACCTTACTGGCTTGTGTCATTCTAAACGAACTGATCTTTCGGTATGGAATTACCTGTAAGTATGCAAAAGTAAACAAAGACTTTTTGTCTGCGATTCGCGATACTTACCAATCTGATAGCGAAACGCATGGGCAAGAACGTTCCATCGAACGTGAATTTGCCAATGTAGATGTACTTGTGATCGATGACTTTGGTGTCCAAAAGGAATCAGAATTCAACAATCGTAAGTTATACGACCTGATTGATAGTCGTTATGAACAAGAAAAACTCACTCTTCTCACATCCAATCACTCTCTTGTGGAATGGAGAGACCGTGGCCAAGGTCGGATTTACTCACGACTCATGGAAATGACAAAAGAAATTGAGTTAAAATGCCCTGATTATCGCACGAAGTTTGTGAAGAGGTAAGACCATGAAGTATTCCAATATTGCCTTTCTTTCTTTGGGTTCCAACATCGGAGATAGGCACCATTTTATGGACCAGGCAATATGGGAAATCTCCACCTTACCAGAGTTACAGATTTTAAAACAATCGGAACGATTGGAAACTGCACCTCTCGAAAACACAAACCAACCTTACTTCTTAAATCAAATTGTAAAGGTAATGGTTTCTTCTGCGTTTACACTACCATGTTTACTCGATTCACTCCAAGGGATTGAAGACAAATTAGGACGCAAACGAAGGTCTTGGAAAGGACCACGTGAAATTGACATCGACATTCTCACTTATGAGGCTGTTGTGATGAAAACTGATTTTTTACATTTACCCCACCATTCCCTTTATTCAAGACCATTCATCAAACAATTGTTAACGGATATGGGTGAAATTGGTGTGTATGCTCTTTTTTCGGAACTAAACCATGAAAAACATTATTCTACAGTATAAAAAGAAATACGATGCGGGGGAACCAATCTCTGTCATCACCTGTTATGATTATACCTTTGCGACTCTTTTTAATCGTACGGATGTGGATTGCCTTCTTGTGGGTGACTCGCTTGGAATGGTGATCCAAGGAAATCAGTCCACACTTCCTGTCACACTCGATGAGATCATTTACCACACAAAAGCGGTTTGTAAAGGGGCACCTGACAAAACGATCATTGCCGATTTACCATTTTTATCTTACCAAACCTCTATCGAAGAAGGGATTCGTTCCGCCGGCCGAGTGTTAAAAGAAACCAATGCTTCCTGTGTGAAACTGGAAGGGGACTCTGACTTTATCATCGAACTCACAAAACGAATGACCGAATCAGGAATCCCTGTGTTTGCCCATTTAGGACTTACCCCTCAATCGGTACATACTCTTGGCGGGCACCGTGTCCAAGGGAAAACAGAAGCAGCACGGAACAAAATGATCCGTAAATCCAGAGAAATTGCGGAAGCTGGCGCCTTTGCTTTGTTACTCGAGATGGTGCCCGAATCTTTAGGAAAAGAAATCACAGAATCGATTCGCATTCCTACCATTGGGATTGGAGCAGGAAAGTATACCTCAGGCCAAGTCCTTGTGATGCAAGACCTACTGGGTTTGAATGAAGATTTCCATCCGAAGTTTTTAAAGAAATTTGGGAACTTAAGTGGGGCAGTGAAAGAAGCAGTGAATGCCTACCACAAGGAAGTGACGAAAAGAGAATACCCTTCCGAAGCCCATGTGTTTTTAGATCAATAATCATCAAAAAACATTCATAAACCTCGGAGAGAGAGCAGTCTTATTTACGTTTGTTTGCTGCCTCAGCTAGTTTTTCAAACATGGGAACCGTTGTTTCCCAAGACACACAAGCATCGGTAATTGATTGCCCATAAATCAATGGTTTGGCGTCGATGGATTGGTTTCCTTCTTTTAAGTGACTTTCAACCATCACACCAAGAATGTATTTGCTTCCTTTCGAAAATTGTTCCGATACAGAATCCACAACACTCGGTTGTTTGCGAAAGTCCTTTTGGCTATTGCCATGGGAACAGTCCACCATCACTTTTGGTGGGAGACCCGCTTTTTCAATTTGGGCACCCACTTCATTCACAGAAGCCTCATCGAAGTTAGGTCCTTTGTTCCCTCCACGTAAGATCACATGTGTATCTTTGTTTCCGGCAGTTTTAAAAATCGCACTGCTACCTTGGTTGGTCACAGATAGAAAATGGTGGCTGGAACTTGCAGAACGAATGGCATCAATTGCAATTTGAACATTCCCATCGGTACCATTCTTAAATCCAATTGGTGCGGAGAGTCCAGATGCCAATTCACGGTGGACTTGGCTTTCAGTGGTCCTTGCACCAATGGCTCCCCAAGCTACGAGGTCAGCAATGTATTGAGGGGAGATCACATCCAAAAATTCGGTACCACAAGGGATTCCCATTTTGTTTAGATCTAATAAAAGTTTACGGGCAAGTTGTAATCCTTTGTTGATATGAAAGGATCCATCTAAATCAGGATCGTTGATAAGACCTTTCCAACCAACAGTGGTTCTTGGTTTTTCAAAATACACTCTCATCACTATGAGAAGTTCTTTTTCAAACTCTTTGATTTTTGGTTTTAACTTTTCTGCATATTCCATGACAGCGCCAATGTCGTGAACGGAACAAGGTCCTACTACAACTAACATACGCTTGTCGTCTTTTCCGTGAATGATGTCTGAAATTTGGCTTCTGGTTCTGACAACAACATCAGAAGCTTCATCAGTTAAAGGAAGTTCTTCTATCAAAACGGAAGGTGGAATGAGACTGTGTTGTTCTAAAATTCTTAAATTCGCAGTTGGTTTCATAATTAATACTTTTGCATGTTAGGATCAACTAGGTCAGAATAGGCAAGGATTCCCCCAGCAACATTTTTATAAGATTTAAATCCAGCTTGTGCCAAAATCCCGCAAGCCATCCCTGATCTTCCACCAGAACGACAATAAACCAAAATTTCTTTGTCAATTTGGCTTTTGATTTCTTCAATCCTTGCTGCAAGTTCACTCACGGGAATGAGTTTGTCTGTACCCGGTACGAGTGCGATTTGTTGTTCATTCGGATTTCGTACATCCAAAACAAAAAAATCATCCTTTCCTTCCGCTCTTGCATCCAGACGTTTTTTAAAACTGACAACATCGATTTCCGGTACCATTATGTAACTCCGCCCATTTCCTCTAGTTCTATTGTTGCCTCCTCCCAACGTTTGGTTAGGAGAGAGATTTCTCTTTTAATATCGTTATAAGTGTCCATTTCCAACTGAAAACTTCTGTTTTTAAAGAACTCAGGGTCCTGTAAAAGTTCTTCTTTGTCTTTTTTATTTTTTTCCAGTCTCTCTATTTGGACTTCCAAATCGGAAATTTCTTTTTCTAATTTTTTTCGTTTGTTTTTGCTTGCTTGGGGATTGGGCTTTTTTTCCTCATTTTTTGATTTGGAGGAAGTTTGGTCCTTAGCATTTGTACCCAATTCGTCTTCTTTGTGGAATTTGAGGTAATCGTCAAAACTACAATTTAGGTTTTTTAATTCTCCACCTGAGAGTTGGAAGGTGCGGTTACAAAGTCCCTTCATAAAATCGGGGTCGTGGCTGATGATGAGTAGGCTTCCCGGAAAATCGATGAGAGCACGTTTGATGGCTTCTCGGATGACGATGTCCAGGTGGTTTGTTGGTTCATCTAAAAATAAACAATTGGACGGATGATTGACAAGAAGTGCCAAACGAAGGCGGCTTTGTTCCCCACCTGATAGATGTTTTACGGACTTAAAAACTCCGTCTCCAGGAAATGCAAAATGCCCAAGAAGGGTCCTTGCTTTTTCTTCATTCAGTTCTGGGTATTTTTTAAGGACAGTTTCCACTAGGTTCAGTGATTCATCCAAATCTTCCCCGTGGGTTTGTGAAAAATAACCAAGTTTGGTTTTAGGACCATAATACAATTTTCCCGTATCAAGTTTGTGTTGTTCTAACAAACAGCGCATGAGGGTTGATTTACCTGCTCCATTGGGACCAACGAGCGCCACTTTATCGCCAGCAGAAATTTCAATTTCTGCATTTTCAAAAATGGTTTTTTTCTCACCTGTGTTTCGGTCTGGATAGGAGAAAGATGCATGTTCTAATCGTAAGATGATATTACTGGAAGGGACAAATTGGAATTGGTAGTCTGGTTTTTGGTTCCAAAAACTATCTTCTGGATTGTCTACTTTGTCCCGTTTTTCCAGACGTTTGATGACAGACTGTACTTGTCTTGCTTTTGTAGCTTGGGCTCGGAAACGTTCCACCCATTCCATACGTGATTTTAAATACGTTTCTTCTTTTTCAAATTGCACTTTAAGTTTTTCTTGGATTTCGTTTTTGGCTTCAAAAAACTCTTCCAAACTTCCTTGGAATTCAAACGTTCCATGTGGATTGATTTCAATAATAGTATCAACTGTTTGGTTTAAAAATTCAGGGTCATGTGTGACAAGTACAAAGGCCTGGTTTTGGGAAACTAGAAAATCAGCTAACCATGATTTGGTTTTATCATCCAAATGGTTTGTTGGCTCATCTAAAAGTAATAAATTATGTGGATTGAGTAGGGCAATCGCAAGACCGATACGATGGTGGTATCCTGGAGAAAACTCTTTTGTTTTTCTCGTGAAGTCTGTAGTGGCAAAACCAAGTCCCGATAGAATTTTTTTCGCGCGAGCTTCGAGACCGTGTAAGTCGTGTAAGTGGGCAAATTCCTCTAAATCACTCTGATCGTGGAGTAATGTTTCAAATTCTGGATCTTCGTGGTCAGTGGTTTCAAACTTGGATTCGATGGCCTTTCGTTTGGCATCATATTCCGCATACAATTTGTTTTCATCGAGAACGGTTTCAATCACAGACGTATCCGGATTAAATTCAGGAATCTGTTGGAAGAGGGATAAAACAGTATGTTTGGAACGAATCACTTCTCCCGATTCGGGTTTCAGTTTCCCTGCAGCCATTTGGAAAAGTGTGGTTTTTCCAGAACCATTGGGACCGACAAGGGCAACGCGGCAGCCAGGTTTGATATGCCAGCTAAAACCCTCAAAGAGGACTTTAGGACCGAAGTGTTGGTGGATTTGGATGAATTGGATCAAAGCGTTTGCGAAAACCCGCCGTTTCGGCGGGGAATTTAGGAGGGACTAACCTTATTTCTTGGCTAGGAGTTCCGCCTTTCTTTCGCGAAGGTGTTTCACATAAAGGCTTGATTCGCCGTTCATGGTTTCAACCGACTTTTTAATGGCAGAGTCAATTTCCTCGACCGTCATTTTCGCGATTTTTTTGTTCTTCTTTTCTTTTTCTTCTGACATGGAAGTTTTCCCCTTTTAGGTACGTCACTGAGATTCTTCCAGAGTTTCCGTAAGTTAGGAGAGGGCAAGAAAAATAAGACAAAAATACAGACAACTGGCAAACTGACCGCATGAAACGGATCCGTCGATTTTTCAGTGAAGTGTATTTGTATGATGTCCATGGCCTTGCCTCTGAACTTTCCTTTACCTTTCTTTTGACCCTATTTCCCTTACTGGTTGTATTTGTGACCCTACTTGGGTTACTCCAAGATCCAAAAACCATCAATTTGATGACGGACCAAATTGGGAAATTTTTACCAGCCCCCATTTTCCAACCCATCGACAAAAGTGTTGAAAACCTAACAAAGGTAAAAAGTTATAATGTCATCGCGATTAGTATCGCGATTTCCTTTTTTTCAAGTTTAACCATATTTGGAACCATTTCCAAAGCACTACGATTCATTTCCAGGGATGAAACTCAAGTTGGGTTTATTGCATCTCAATGGATTAACTTTCGACTCCTTGTGATCTCACTTGTTTTACTTGTATTGTATTTTTATCTGACATATGGAATCGTTTCCATTGAACGAATGTTATACCGTTCATTTCGGTTTTCTTTTTTTAGAAACAGTCCTTATCTTTCAGTTTCTCTCATCATTTTGCCATATAGCATTGGTTTATTTACCTTTTATTATGCATATATCACAAAAGCAAAAACAACGTTAAAGGAAAATTTACCAGGAGCCATTTTTGCATCCTTACTTGTTCTTGGGATGAGTTTTGGATTTCAATTTTATTTAAAAATGAAAAACGTTGGTGTGAACTATTCTTTGGCGTATGATTTAATTTCAAAAATGGTAGTACTGATGTTGTATACATACATCAACTCTACATTTTTTATCTGGGGATTTTTGTGGAACCAAGTTCTTTCGGATGATCGAAAGAAAAAATCTCAATCTAAAAAATAATCAGGTTCCAGTATCCGTGGACAATAGGAGATGATGATGCCAAAATAATGTCTGGCCAAGGAATGAAACAGCCATTCACCACCAGACGATAAAATGTCATCAGCATCTAAATCAGTGTAACCTTTTTTATGGAACAACTGATCGAGACTCCAATTTTCTTCTCCAGGGATTACTTGTACTTTTAAATGTGCATAAAATTTATGTTCCAAATGGTGGTAACGAAAGACTAAGGCTCTACCACCTAACGGATTTCGTATGGTGAAGGTTAACCAAGAAGGAAAATCATTCTCTGGTTCGGAGCTGAGGTGGTATAATTCCCATCCAATGTCTTTTGCATTTCCAAAAAATTCCTGAAAACTGGAAGCGAAGGCAGATTGGTATTCAGCAGTTATTCCCATTCTTTTTTTAATTCATTTTACAATCCCATTTTTTAGGCAAACCCTATCTCTTTTTTTGTAACTGTTTGGATTCAGAAGGTTCAAATTTAATCCAAGAGTAACAAATTCAGGTTTCCTAAACAAGTGAAGTCCTTATCATGGGAACTCGAGGTTCGTAAGTTATGATCGAAACCATCAACATTAACTGGCCAAGTGGTGCCATCGACCCAACAATTCATTGCCCTGCCTGCGGAAGTATGGTTTTAAGTCCGCTCGAAGAAGAGGGCCCTGGTTGCCACCATGTCCAATTCATCATCGATAGCGAATCAGGCGAATTTAACTACATAACAGAATCATTTGATGAAATCCTAAAGGAATTTCGTAAACCAGATGTAGATGAATTTGATGAATGGGACGCAACAGAATTGTTTCTGGAAGAAGCAGAATCGAATACCTTTTATGTGATGAACTTGATTTTACCAAGTAATGTTTCAATGGAAGATGATCCTGTATGTTTGCGCATCGGATATGAATTGTTTTTTACGGAAGACCAGGAAGAATTATACGAAGAATTAGAAAGAAGGCATGACGAGGAGGGTTTACATGACCATAGCCAAAACTAAATCAAATATTGTATTCATCACAGGTGTGGTATTGAGTTTCCTGTTGGTGTCAAATTGTATTATCAGCTACAAAGATTATCCAAAAATTTTGCCCCTTCCTTCGGAAGAAAAAACATTAGACACAAATTTTGTATATGTTCTACCAACATTTCCCCAACTCAATTTAGGGGGAAGAGAAGCTTTAAAAAATTACTTCGAAAACAAAACCAGATTTAGAAAAACTGTGGAAGGTGTTGATGTACCTAAGGTTGGTTATTTGGTAAATGTAAAAGTAAATTACCGATCACCCACACCTGTAGCGACTGCATTTTTAGGAGTTTCAACTCTTACTGCAACTCTACTTCCAGCATGGTCTACACAAGATGGTTACGACGTTCAGTACATACTATACAAAGATGGGAAAAAAGTTGGTACTTATGATTACCACATCTTTCGGAATTATGCACAATGGCTTTTATTTGTTCCAATCTCATGGTACAACTTTGAGACAGCGACTGAGAAAGAAGTATTTGAACGTATGACATTCAAGTTCTTTGAAGACGCAAAAGAACATTTTTAATCCACTTGGAAGAAACCTTTCAAATTTTTAACCACTTTGCCTGGGGATTTTGGCCCGGGATTTTTGTAGTTTTTAGTGTTGGATTTTTTGTTGGGTTTTTAGCCTCCTTCCTTGGTTTGGGAGGAGGTTTTATTTACACTCCCTTTTTTCATAGCTTCTTTCATCTAACTGCTGTTCAAGCAGTTGCCGTATCACTTGCACAAATGCCAATATCTGCTTTGTCTGGGTTGTATGTTTATTTTAAAAATGACAAAATTCGCTGGAAACAAGGGTTTTTATTGCTCATTACCTCCATACCATCAGCACAATATGCAGCATTAGCATTTGGAAGGTTTGAAGATACGGCTCTCGGTAAACAACTGTATTACGGAATTCCGTTGTCTGAATTTGTATATTTGTTTGTGTTTACAATTTTTGTGGGATTACTTGCGATTTATAATTTATTCACTGCATTCAATAAAAGGAAACTTTACTATAAAAGTTTATCCTTAGAAAATCAAAATCATGTCGTAAAACAAGAGAGTGCACAAACAGAAACAGATTCTAAAACGAACACAACTTCTGTTTCCCATGGGGCATCGGAATTTCATTTTACGAAACAATCAATTTTCGTCGTTTTACTAGCTGGTGTTTTTTTTGGTTTATTCTCTTCTTTGTTCGGAGTGGGTGGAGGATTTTTAGCAGTTCCATTATTTATTTATTATTTTCGAATGAGCCCTGTAGAAGCCGTTGCTACATCCTTTCTAGGAATTTTTCTTACCTCATTTGGAACCACAGTACAATTCCTAATCCTTGGAAAATTGCATTGGGAACTCGCACTCATTGGCAGTTTTGGAGGGATCTTTGGCGCAAGGATTGGTTCTTTAAAAGCCGTAAAGGCAAAACCATATACCATTTTATTCGTAACATCTTTCTTTCAATTTTTAGTTGTCACTTGGTATCTTGTGATGAAACTTCCTAAATTTTAATTTTTAAAACAAAGTTGCAATCTAGACGATACCGTCTAAATTGGGTAACCTAAAAAGATGAGACCAAGTTTTCCTGAAGCTCAGTTAATTGACACTCCCAATGGAAAAGTGCCTAAGTTATACAGTTGTGCCGAATGCCGGAGTGGTGCTGGATTGGACTTTGCCTTCTCAATGGCATTCCAACCCATCATTGATTGGAACCAAAAGAAAATTTATTCACATGAAGCATTGGTTCGAGGGACACAAGGGGAATCAGCCTATTCGATTCTCTCCAAAGTAAACCAAACCAATCGATACCAATTTGACCAGTCTTGTCGGATCAAAGCCATCCAACTCGCAAGCCAAATCCAAATACCAGCTTTACTCAATATTAATTTTCTCCCCAATGCTGTGTACCAACCGGAGACCTGTATCCGCACCACTTTGGAAGCAAGTCGTGAATACAATTTTCCTTTGAATCGATTGGTCTTCGAACTAACTGAGGGAGAAGAAGTCCAAGACCACAATCATATCATCAATATCTTTAAAGCCTACCAAAAGTATGGGTTTTTGACTGCGATCGATGATTTTGGATCAGGGTATTCAGGTCTGAACCTCCTTGCTAAATTCCAACCAGATCTGATCAAATTAGATATGGAACTCATTCGAAATATCCATACCAATTCCGTTGCCAGAAAACTCACGAAAGCTATCGCCGATGTTTGTCATGAGATTGGGATTCGCGTCATTGCAGAAGGTGTGGAGACTGTGGAAGAATTGAAAGTGTTAGTTGATATGGGGATTCATTTATACCAAGGGTATTTATTTTCAAAACCAGCGTTTGAATCCGCTGGCGAAATTCAATTTCCTTCCCTTTCGTAATTCATTTACAACAGAAAACTTTTTAAATCTCTTCGGAGTGAATCAAACTGATAAGAACTCCTACCAAGCCTTGCAATCAATTGGATTTCCTCGTTTGGTTTTAGTTTTAAAATTTCTTTTAATTTTTTTGTAAATACTCGGCTCTCAGGATAATCTTCCACTGCTTGGTTCATCGTATGGAAAGCAATGTTTTTGACAGCGCATGACAATGTATAACGCATAAAATCTCTTCCTGTCTGGATCCAAGTGGTTTCATCGTCCTTTCCCTCTGACAAAAAAAATACTAGCGCTTTTGAAGAATACACTTGTGAACGAAACATTTGAATTCCGGCATTTTTGGAATCTTCAGAATGCCAAGCTTCCTTAGATAAATCCACAAAGAATTTTTTAGCAAACCAAAGTTTGAGACCAGATAATCCGTTTCCTTCCAACGTTAATCCATCTCGGTTTGTTAACATTGATTCTTCCGTTAAACGAAACCATTTGCGATTGAGTTCATTAGATTCATAACGATTGGTTTCCATGGCAAACGCTTCGTCTAGTATTGGTAAGATGGAATTCATTAAAGTAGGATCATTTGTCCAACGTATGTTTTGAAGAAAGGGTCGAGCCAAGGATTGTATTTCTTCAAGTTCTGCATTTCCGATAAGTTCACCAGAGTAAACAGATCGATTCATCCTCCTTTTGTTAATACCAGAAAACACAAAGTCATGCACACATTTTGTTTTTGGTTGGATCGATACCTTCGCAATTGGAGTTTTGGAAAATGAATTTGATTTTGGTTTTCCATTCGGAAAAAGTTTGATCGTAGTATCAAACATTAATGAATCTGCTGTTAGGTGACAGAGTTCTAAAAAACAACCTTGTGTATGGTAAAATTGACGATTGATAGGATCAATCTCTGGTAACTGTTTGTCTCCATCACCATATAGATAAAACTCAGAATCTGAGGTTTTTTTGAATTTCCAAGGTTGAGAATTATGAGAGTTTGGTGCAAGAATAGCCGTCAGCAAAATTTGATCGATAGGGTTTGTGTAACCTAGGGATTCTGCATATGCGATTGGATTTTCCCTGTGTTTTTGATTCTCTTCACTCCCAAAGGCATATAGGCTTTTTTGTAACGACGGAAACGAAATGATACTGCCAATCGCTAAACTTTTTTTTAAAAAACTTTCTCTACTATGTTTCATCTTTTTCCTGGATATAGAATCATTCCCATTATGAATTGGAGTCTAATCTAAAATGTCAACCAACTCTGAATTATTTCCAATTGATATCGTTTCCGATGTAGCCTGTCCTTGGTGTTATGTAGGCAAAAAGAAATTAGAAAAAGCGCTACAAATTGTAGGGAATACCATCACTCCTGAAATTCGATGGAGACCATTTCAGTTATCACCCGAAATTCCAGAAGAGGGGATTGACTATAAACTACACCTAACACAAAAATTTGGAAGTTTAGATCGATTGGATGGAGCTTGGAAACGACTGACTGACATTGGAAACGATGTAGGAATTCAGTTTCAATTCCAAAAAATTCCTAAGGCAACAAACACTTTGGTTTTACATGCACTTGTTTCTGCCCTTCCCACTTTGGAAGCACAACAGGATTTAGTGGAAAGGTTTTTTGCTGCAAATTTCGCAGAAGCATTGGACTTAAGTGACAAAGAAACAGTTTGGAAGGTTGCCGAACCCGTTTACAAAGATAGAAATTTATTTGAAACCATTTATTCAGATACCAAATTGAAAAACGATATCCAACAGGAAATCCAATATTATCACCAAAATGGGATTAGTGGGGTTCCGTATTTTATCATTGGCGGGAAATACGCAGTGAGTGGTGCACAGGACACTTCCGTATTTGTAGAAGTGATCGAAACCGTCATAAAAGAACGGGAATCTGGAAATAAAGGTCAATAAATTTCCTAATCATCTTGACTCACTGGTCAATATCTTAATATTTCGTATTCAATAGTGTTCTTATGAGAAAAGTTATCCATTTTTTTGTTTATAAACCGTTAGTTGCAAACTTGGTTTTTATATTTTTGTTTCTTGCGGGGATCATTTCCGTTCTTTCTATGAAACGGGAAGCATTCCCTCGCGTCAACTTTCGCCAAGTGCGTGTTCTCACTGTCTATCCTGGTGCAAGCCCTGTGGATGTGGAAAAAAAAGTAACGATTCCCATTGAAGAGAAGTTACGCGAAGTAGAAGGGCTTGATTCAGTTCGTTCCATTTCTCGAAATTCCGAATCCGATATCAGCATCAAAATCGATTTAGAACACAATAACCCTGATGGTGTTGTAAATGACATTCGTCGTGCTGTTGACCGTGTTACCAATTTACCTACTCAAGTAAAGGATCGACCAATTGTCACGGAACAAAAGAGTTCGAACTTTCCTGTTTTGGAAATCGCAATCCATGGTGCAATGGATGAAATGGAATTACAAGAGATGGGGCGTTTCATTGAAGATGAGATGCGAAAAGTTTCTGGAGTTTCTCGAGTTGATGCGTTTGGAAAACGGAAAGAAGAATGGCGGATACGTGTTGATCCAGATTTAAAAAAACGATATACCATTGGATTTTCTGATATCATCAATGCAATTTCCAAACGTAATATCAGTGTTCCTGCAGGTTCTTTTTTAAGACCCATCACACAAGACATTCGTGTGACTGGAGAGATTGCTGAAATCAATGATATCAAAAACATACCAATTCGTTCGAATGAAACGGGAAATTCAATTTTACTTTCGCAAGTTGCCAATGTAAAAGATACGTATGAAAGACCACGTGTGCTCGCAGTAGTCAATGGTGAGCCTGCTTATGTTTTACAAATCATTAAAAAAGACAGTGCTGACATCATTCGAACGGTTGAAGCAGTCCAAGGTCGAATTGAAGAATTAAAGAAACAAATTCCGGCAAACATTCAATTTACGGAATTAAATAACGAAGGAAAAAGAGCAATCAAACGACTAGATGTGGTGATTACAAACTCTCTCCAAGGTTTGTTTTTAGTTGTTGTAGTACTCATTTTGTTTTTTAGTTTTAAAGATTCACTTTTAACAAGTTTATCTTTGCCACTGACATTATTTGCGACCACCATTGCATTTCCAATCTTTGATGTATCCTTCAACTTAGTTTCGATGCTTGGGATCATCATTTCACTTGGGATGCTCGTGGACAATAGTATCATCATCTCTGAAAATATTTATAAGTATCGTTCGAAAAATTTTGAGTCAAGAGAAGCAGCTGTTTTAGGTGCGAGTGAATTGTTTGTTCCTATCATCGGATCTTATCTAACAACAGTGGCAGCGTTTTTACCGATGGCATTTATGTCCGGGATCATGGGAAAATTCATTTGGCAGATTCCATTTATGGTGATCGTTGCGCTGACTTTATCACTGTTTGAGTCTTTTCTTTTGTTGCCTGTTCGTTATGCACAGTTTACTTCGAATGAACCAAAAAAAAGATCCAAACATAGGGATCGATTTCGTTCCATCTTGGAAAATGGATTTGAGTCTTTAAAAACTAAGTTTACAAATTTTATCACCAAAGTTGTAGGAAGACCATTCATAACACTTGGATGTATCCTCATCGTATTTTTGTCATCTTGTGGCTTAGTAGGTCTCATGAACTTCAATCTATTCCCAAAAGAAGGGATTGATTACGTGCTGGTAAGAGCAGAATTTCCGCCTGACTTTTCGGCACAAGAGACCGCCAAACAATTGCAATATTTCCAACCCATTTTAGATAAAATTCCAAAATCAGAAGTCCAAAGTGTCATTTTAAAAATTGGGATCCAACAAACGGATCCTACTGACCCACTCACACGGATTGGGGAACAATTGGGAATGGCACAAATCATACTTGTTCCAGAAACTGAACGAAAAAGAACTGCACAAGAAATATTTGGAGAACTGGAACCTGATTTAAAAAAATTACCGAATGCCATTTCAGTCATGGTGGATTTGGTTGTGAATGGACCTCCGATTGGAGCCGCAGTTACCGTTGCCATTGAAGGCCGTGATTACAAAACATTAAAACAAATCTCAAATGAGATGCAGGACTTTCTTCGAAAACAAGATGGTGTCATCAATATCAATGATGATTATAAACCAGGTAGAGAAGAAATTCAAATCCGTGTAAAAGATACTGCATCAGCGATCACAGGGATTGATACGGAAATCACAGCCTATTATGTGCGAACTGCTATGGAAGGTCTGGAAGCTTCTAACTTACGAAAAGGAAAAGATGAAGTCAGGATCATCATCCAAAATGATGATCGTTTTCGAGATGGGATAGAAGATTTAGATTCCATACAAATTTCCAATAAATTTGGCCTACTAACACCGATTACAGCAGTCACAACAAAAACGACTGTCCAAGGAATCGAAGCGCTTTACCACAATGACTATGAAAAAGCAATTACAGTCCTTGCTGATGTAAATGAATCGATTACAAGTTCATCCATCGTAAATGGAAAAATTGTAGATGAGTTTGGAAATATCGGGAAAAAATACCCTGGTTATAAAATCAAATTTCGTGGTGAACAAGAAGAAACTGCCAAGTCAATGGTTTCTTTGTTAGTTGCAGGTGTGTTAGCTTTTTTTGGAATTTTTGCAATCCTTGCAATTATCTTTAATAGTATCAAAAAACCTGTGTTGATCTTATTATCGATCCCTCTCGGATTTGTGGGTGTTGTATTTGGATTTTTGATTTCTGGTAAGGCTCTCAGTTTTCTTGCAATGATTGGTATCATCGGTCTTGCTGGTGTGATTGTTAACGCCTCGATTGTGTTAGTGGATACGATTGAAGAATTTCAATCCAAAGGAGAGGGACTTTTGGAATCGCTCATCACAGCATCATCGGAACGGTTTAGGCCCATCCTTGTTACAACGATGACAACGATGGCAGGGATGATTCCGACAGCGTATGCGATTGGAGGATCAGACCCACTCCTCATCCCGATGACATTGTCACTGGCTTGGGGATTAGGGTTCGGAACTTTTGGCTCCTTGATCTTTATCCCAGCTAGTTTTTCTGCGTATTACAAACTGAAAAAACGAGCATAAGCGACTGGATCCGTTTTCTATCAGTAAATTACTCTAAGACAGAAAGGATAAAGAGCGATGACAGTAATTGTGATCGCTCTTTTATTTTTTAGTAGTGATTGAGAACATCTTCGGCAAAACCAATTACGTTTTCTAGTTTGATTTTTTTTCCATCATCCAACACAACCGTTCCATTAAATTTTCCAAAGACTTGGTGTTGTACCGATTTAATGACCACAAAGTTCATATACGAATTACGATCCACTATGGGTTGGAAATTCAGATCCAAACGGTTGTTATTGGATACAAATTTCCAAGGTGCCATATAATCTTTTGTATTGATGATGAAATTTACTTCATCCAATTTGTGAATTTTACCATCATATAAAATGACATTTTCGGAAGCAGGAGTTCTGTCTGAAAATCCATACCCTAAATTGAGTCCAAACGGTTTTCCATCAATCCAAGCTGAAACGGAACTCCAATACCAACGATTTTTGTATGTCCAAACACCTCTCCCCCAATCCAAAGCACCAAAGTCAGTTTTGGAATCAAATGTGAGAGTCTGGTTTCCAACGACTACATTACCTGTCGCAGGCATACAATTGATTTTCGTATTATAATAGAATGCCTTTCTGTTTTCCTTCCAAGAGGTGGCAATGTTCATTGTATCCATTTTTGGTTCTGTCAGTTCAATTTTTCCTTGGATCCCACGGGAGCCGTCAGGTGCTACAAAATCTTTGGATTCAAATTCTAAGGTTCGTTTGCCATGAATCGTTTCAAAACGTAAGGAAAGTTTTTTGTCTTGGAAGGATACAACTCCACTATCATTCACTCTTGGAAATCCTGTTTTGCCAAGTGGCATTACCGATAAAGTATCAATTTGTTTGAAGATTCCTTTTTTAAAGTCTAAATAACAAATGGCAAAAAGTCCCGCATAACCTAAGTCTGATGCTGTAAATGTAATGCCATATTCTTTTGATGGAGAAAGAACCGAATAATAATCCCATTCCTTAATTCTAAGCTTGGAAGCGGCAATATTTTCTCTGTTATAAGTCCAATAGGGTGAACGTGCCCAACCTTCTTGTGTAATTGTTCCATCGGAGTTGAGCAGAGGAATTTGTTTTTTGATTTCAGGCATGAACCGATTCAAAACTGATGATTTGATTCGACCAGAAGTTTTTTCAGAATTCCTAAGAGCGAATTGACAGAAAATGAATTCCATCAGAGAATCGGATTCGCTCATTCTCCACAAACAAGGAAAAACGAACCATGAACCAAACCATTCCAAAAGAACAAAAATTTGATTACGACGTGATTATAGTTGGGTCAGGTTTTGGTGGTTCTGTTTCTGCATATCGTCTTTCTCAAAAAGGATATAAAGTTTTAGTCATTGAATCCGGCAAACGATGGAAGGCTGGAGATTTTCCAAAAACCAACTGGAGTTTACGTAAGTATTTGTGGATGCCAAAACTTGGATTTTATGGAATCCAAAGGATCAACCTACTAAATGATTTTTTACTCGTAAGTGGATCGGGAGTTGGAGGTGGATCACTTGTTTATGCGTGTACTTTATATGTTCCTTCCAGTAAAGTTTTAAACTCACCATTGTATTCCAAAATGGGTGGAGAAAAAGCATTATTACCCTATTATGATGTGGCAAAACATATGTTAGGTGTAACTGAAAATCCTCAATTATGGGAACCTGACCATTTACTGTTGGAAACTGCAAAATCATTTGGAAAAGAAGATACCTTTCGTAGAACACCTGTTGGAATTTATTTTGGTAACAAAAAAGATCCTAAGGATCCATTTTTTGATGGTGATGGTCCAGATCGTGATCCTTGTAATTATTGTGGTGGGTGTATGGTTGGTTGCCGCCATAATGCTAAAAACACACTCGATAAAAATTATTTATATTTAGCAGAGAAGTTAGGTGCTGTTATTTTACCTGAAACCAAAGTTACCTCTCTTATCCCACTCAATTCAAAGGGAATTCCTGATCCAGAAGCAAGTGGAGAGTTTGGATACGAATTAGAAACAAACAGCACAACAGGTTGGTTTGGGTATCCAAGACGAAAATTTAGATCGGAACAAGTTGTTCTATCTGCAGGTGTGATGGGAACTGTTGGTTTACTTCTCAAAATGCAACAGGAAAACAAAATGATTCGTTTGTCTGAGAAGTTAGGTGATACTGTTCGAACTAATAGTGAAACAGTTTTACCAGTGACAGTCCCATCCAGTAATCATGCAGATTATTCGCGTGGGATTGCCATCACTTCTTCTGTTCACCCTGATGAAAATACTCATATAGAACCTGTTCGGTATTCGAAAGGTTCCGATTTTTTTGGTGTCCTTGCCAGTGTGATGACTGATGGTGGTGGAAAGTTTCCGCGACCACTGAAGTTTTTTTGGACAATGTTACGCCATCCAATTTACTTTCTCAAAGCTCACAATCCATTTGGATTTGCAAAAAATTCAATTATCTTACTTGTCATGCAAACTGTGGACAATAGCGTACGACTTGTTCGCAAACGTCGTTTCATTTGGCCTTTCCAGAGGACCATCACATCGGCTCTATCCACTGGCGAACCAACACCGACCTACATTCCAATTGCGAATGCTTTCACTCGCAAATTGGCTGAGATTGTTGGAGGGATTCCCAGAAGTTCACTCAACGAAACATTATTGTCTGCTCCTGTCACAGGGCACATCATGGGTGGGTGTATCGTGGCAGAAACCCCTGAAAAAGGTGTGATTGATTTGGAAAATAAAGTGTTTGGTTATGAGAACCTACGTGTTTGCGATGCATCCATGTTGACTGTGAACTTAGGTGTGAACCCAAGTTTAACCATCACAGCATTGTCTGAAAGAGCAATGAGCCTCATCCCTCCAAAAGAAACATCTGTTCCGTATTTAAAATTTGAAGTGAAACGCGGATTTGATAAAATCATTAGTTTCAAGCCGACTAAACGTCTGGTTAAAAAATCGACAAGAGTTAAGTAACTTTTATCGTTACAGGAATGAGTGTCATTGATGTTGCAAAGTCAGGTACAATAGAAGATTGGGATTTACTTCTAAAAGAAGGAGCTGATCCGAATGAACTAGATTCTTACGGAACCAATGCTTTAACTTGGATGTTGAAAGTAGACAACGTTGAATTGTTCCAACATGCAATCACAAAGGGAGCAGACCCCAATTCACCATACCGAACACCTGGTAATGTGATCTTCGATGTTGTCAGCCAAAACCGCACCCAATTTTTAGAGGCACTAATCTCAACTTCACCATTATGGAAAAACTCACCTAACCTTCTCACACGAGACAAAGAAGGGAATACTATCTTTCATATCGCTGTGTTGGAATCCATGGAAACTCTTTGGGAGTCCATCCATCCGTGGATCACTGAGGAAGTGATGTCCTTGCGGAATGAAGCCGGACGTTCTATTTTTTTAGAAGCAGTGGTAGAAAATCGATTTGAGATCGTATTGTATCTGTTAAAAACCTTTCCTGAAGTGAAAGAAGATATTGATCAAGAAGGGAAAAATGCGCTGCATTTAGCCTCTGAACGGAATCTGGATGAAGTTTGTGCCATCCTTTTGGAGGATGATAGTCTCAATTTAGAAACAAAGGACCAATTTGGAAACACAGCTTTGTTTTTATCTGCTTCTTGTGATGGAGTAGAATCATTGAAGGAACTTCTGTATGCGGGTGCAAATCCGTTTGTATGGGGTGAAAATGAGGAATCAATTACAAGGTTACTTGACAGAGAAAAATTTGGGCATTGTCTCAAAACATGGAAAGACTTTGTGATCCAAAAAGCCATCTTAGGAGATACTTATCCCTTGAGAAAAGAAATGATCCAATACATCCAAATAGAAAAACCTTTCAAACCAGAAGAACTCGCCAAAGCAAAGTTAGTGGATTTGATTTAACTTGAATCCAATGGAATGAAAACAAGTTAAATTATATTATTCAAGATTGATCATTTTTGAGGAGTGGAATCATCTCCATAAAATTTAGGACCATAATTTCCTTCTCGGTCTGTATGGTTTCGTTCCATTCTGGGTCGTTCAAATGTAAAATGTTGTTCGATATTGGTTTTGAAGGGTGCATTCTCCGGTGAGGCACCGTATTGTTTAAGTTCCGCAATTTTTAAGACAGTCCTTGGGTGTTTGCCAAGCCTTCCTTGGAATTGAAAAAACGAAGCTACAGATGGATCAACTGTATGGTGGCCGTCTGGGTCTTGGAATGCTTTTTGGTTCACCCATCCTGGTTCTTCCCACATCACAAGTTTCTGGATTCTTTGTTTTACCATCACCCGCGCATCTACGAAGACAGTAGAAGATTTTTCCATTTGATTTGGATTTGGTTTTTGTGTTCCAGGTCCAATTTTAACAGATGTTAACTCTTTTTCGGAAAGATCTGCTGGAATCACAAGAATTGATTCCTTTGGGTCAAAGGTTGGAAACACGTCCCAAGGATCTGAAATATAATTGAATAAAAAATTCCCAGCATTGAGTTTTACCGTATAGCCACCGTAAGCTGAAGTTGGGTTTCCACCATCAGCTCCCATATTCCCTTTTGCGACATACAGGATAGGATGATTTTTTATGGAATTGATATTTCGAAAATCTGTATCGAGTAAAATATGATCGTGTCCTGTGAGTAAAATGCGTTTTGCTTTTCCTTCTTTTGAAATGAGTAAGGCGTAGGATTCCAAGTCCCCTTGGTGGATGTTTCCAAATTTAGTAGGACCTTCATTCCAATCATACCAAATCCAATAGGAAATTACCATATCCCCATTTCCAACTTCGTACCAATAATTCAAATCATCTCGAAATCCAGGTAAAGCTTCCGATTGTGTTCCAGACACAGTCGATTGTGCATAACGAACATGATAATACAAATGGGTTGGATTTTCGATTGGTATAAAATCTGGAAAATCTACGTAGTTCCAAGTGGTTTGCCCTTTGGTTTTCCTGCGGATATCCTTTTCTGGTAATGGGTATTCTTTTTTAGCAAAGAACTTGGAATACTTTTCGATGTTAGACGGAAGGTATTTCTTATCTTTATGGAAAACAAGGATGGGAGAAAATTTTTTAGCAATTTCTTCTTGGATTCTGTTTGGGATTTTGTTCTCTTGCGACAGAAATCGAAATTCTTTTGTGATGTTAGGACCTAATTTGGCAATGTCTGCGGGTGAATACCAAAATGGATTATGGCCTGGTGAAAATTTCCCATGAACTTTTTCGATTCCAATCATTCGGATTGCAAAATGTGTCCAATCCTTCGGTAAAGTGAAACTTGTTTTTCCTGCAGTTACATTTGATTTGATTTTTCCAATTTCAAGTTTATTTTCAAAGATAGGAACATAACATTCCTTAGATGTAGTATCAGGGCAATGATAGAATTGGAATGATAACGATACGGTTTCTCCTATTAACTCTTGTGGAATTGATGTTAGTTTGATTGAAAAGGTAACATCATTAGGGAGTTTCAGATCCTGATTTTTTTCGGGAGTGGAGTTACATTGAAAGAGTGTAAAGAATAAGAATGTGGTAAGGATTAGGTTTTTGTAATGCATGGTTCGTATCAAATCGAAACGGAATAAAAAAACCCCTGTTTCCAGGGGTTTTTGGAGATTAAGAGAGAAAGGATTACTCAGCGTCCTTTTTTTCTTTTTTCTCTTTTTTGGCTTTCTTAGCTTTTTTAGCCTTTTTCTCGCCTTTTTTGTTATTCTTTTTTTCTTTTTTCTCACCGTCTTTATTGTTCATTTTATCTTTCTTAGGTTTAACGGTTTCAGAAGCCTCTTCTGTTTGCATGGTAGGCTCTTCGTCTGCCTCTGTTTGAGCAAACAAACCAAAACTGCTGAAAGAGAAAAGAGTGAGAATCACAAGAAATTTTTTCATTTTTTACCTCGTATCGAATGTGCGACCAATTAGATACTAATTCGATGATTATACAAGATTAAATTTTAAATCTTCACGGAATTATTTTCCGACACAAAATTTGCTAAAAATTCGCCCTAGAATTTCCTCATTTTCAACAACACCATTCACTTGACCAATTTCTAACAAAGCCACATTGATTTCTTGGATATAGATTTCAGCAGGAGCATTGTTTTCTATGAGTTGGATGGATTCGGATAAACAAGATTCAATTTTTTGAATGTGATACCTTTGCCGGTCTTCTAACAAAACTAAATCTTCCGTATTCTCTTGTGAGGTAAGTTTTAATTTTAATAAATTCAGCAATTCGGAAATTCCTTGTTTTGTTTTGCAGGAGATTTCAGAGATGGTTAGGTTGTATTCTTTTTGGATGTTTTCTAGATTTTTTAAATTCCAGGTTGGATGTTTTGCATCAACCTTATTGGCAACAAGAATTGATTCAAATAAACGATCTTTATGTTTGTTTAGAAATGAATTGATTTCAAATGGGACAGAAGTATCGATCAAAAGTAATTTCACATTGGCACTGTCTGCTTCACGTTTACTCCTTTCGATACCCATTTTTTCGATGTTATCCGTAGTCTCTCTGATTCCGGCAGTATCGACTAAACGTATTGGGATTCCATCCAAACTCAATTCTTCAGCGATATAATCTCTTGTGGTTCCGGGTACATCAGATATAATGGATCTATCTTTTCCGATGAGTAAATTCATCAGACTCGACTTACCAGTATTCGGTTCTCCAAATAATACGACTGTCGATTGTAAGATGAGAGATTCTGCTCGTTCAGAATTTTTAATTAATTTAGAACATAAATTTTTAAGATCCACCATTCGGTTTTTCCTTTGTTCTAAACTTTCAAAGGTTAAGTCTTCAGTTGAAAAATCAATTTCTGCTTCACATTCTGCTTTGAGTGAAATCAAATCACTTCTGATTTTCGAACTTAACTTTGTGATTTCTCCAAATACGTTTTTTTGTGCGAGTTCCAATTCGTATTTGGATCTTGCTTCAATCAGTCGACTAATGGCTTCGGCACCAGACAAATTGATTTTTCCATTTAAATAAGCGCGTTTTGTAAATTCACCTTTCGAGGCAGGTCTTGCTCCTTTATCAAAAAGGACATGTAGGGCACGTTTTAATAGAATTGGATTTCCATGGAGATGGAATTCTGCTAGATCTTCACCAGTGTAGGAGTTAGGTGCTGGAAAATAAAAAAATACAATTTGGTCTAATGGGTTTCCATTTTCGACAAAGTCACAAAAAATGGCGGTGCGTTTTTGGTTTTGTAAAAATGTTTCGGTGAGGGCTGTTCCGTTTTTTTCTAAAACAGAAAGTGAGATGGGCAAAACCAAAGAACCCGAGACCCGAAGGATACCAATCGCTCCGGGACCTTGGGCTGTGGACAATGCCGCAATGGTATCAATCAAGATCTTCTTGGTCTACTCCATCAGCAAAGTCTTCCACTGGTAGACCTTTTTTAGAAGGATCTTCCAAATCTTTGTATTTGTGTTTTTCTTTTGCAGAGATTACTCGAACTCGTTTGAATGTTCCGTTACCTTCTGATCTTGTGAAGACTCTTTCGTCTTCTTGGATTGCCATATGAACAATTCTTCTTTCAAAAGGATTCATTGGATCGAGTAGTTTCGATCTTCCTGATTTAATTACAGAAGCAGCAACAGATTTAGCCAATCGAATGAGAGATAACTCGCGTTTGTCGCGATAAGATTCGATATCTAATACAATTTTACGGTTGTGTCTGATTTTTGGATCAACCATCAAGTTGAGAAGGAATTGGAGTGAATCTAATGTGCCTCCACGTTTTCCGATGATGAGTCCAGATTCTTTGCTTGTGAGTTCGACATAAATTTTTCCGTCTACATCACCCATTCCTACGACTTCTGCTGGGATTCCCATTTTTTTCAAAATGGTGATGATCACACCGTGTATGATTTTTTCAGAAGGGATATCGTTGTTAGCAACAAACGCACGTACAACGGCTGGTTTTTTTTGTGTGATTCCTAAAAAGCCGGACTTTCCGGAATCAACTACTTCGAATCGTAAATCGCCTGCTTGGAGACGAAGGGTTTCGAGAGTAAAATCTTCTGCTTCCCCTTTCGTTTTTCCTTCGGCTTCGAAAATGTAATTATTCATCTGTGATCTTCCTTGTTAAACAATGATTTCATTTCTTCTTTTTGTTTTGGTTTCTAAAACCTGGTCTTGCAACCGCAGAAGCGTTGTTAGCAGGTGTTGGCCCGCTTGGATTTGGTTTTTTGTCGTCCGACTTAACAAACTTGTTTGTATATACTTGCTGAGCGATGGAGAGAATGTTTTGCATGGTCCAATACATGGTAACCCCTGCAGGCATTGACCAGAAGAAGTATAACATGATGACAGGCATCATATACATCATCATCTTTTGATTAGGGTCAGTTGATACAGTTGTCATTTTTGACTGAACAACTTGTGTTGCTACCATGATGAGTGGAAGGATGTTGATAGCAAGAGCCCCAATAAATGCTAATTTTGGAGTCGTAAATACAGTGTCTGGTTCACTTAAATCTTTGATCCAAAGGAAAGGAGAATTCCAAAGGTCTACTGTATCTGAGAATGCCGTATAAAGAGCGATAAAGATCGGAATTTGGATGAGCATCGGAAGGCAACCGGCCATTGGATTGGTTCCGTTTTTCTTATAAAGTTCGATCGTTTTTTCTTGTTTGAGTTTTGGATCATCCGCGTACTTTTCGTTGATGAGTTTGATTTGAGGAGATAACTCTTGCATCTTTTTCATCGACTCTGCTTGTTTTTTGTTCAGAGGATAAAAAGCTAACTTAAAGAGAATTGCGAAGATAACAATTGCCCAACCGTAATTCGGAATCACTAAATAGATCTTTTTTAGGATCCAAACAATTCCGTTTCGAAGTGGTGTTGTAATCCCTTGGTTAAAGGATTTATCAAGTGATTCACTAAGACCTGCAAATACAGAGTCTTTGTTGATTTTTGGATCGAGTTTACTGTCTCGGAAGGCAGTGCCATCGAGCTCACGAACACCAACATAAGCAGCATAATCTAAGTTTACTTCTTCGCCAGGTCCTAGTTTCCAGTTGTCATACACAAGAAGGACACCTGTTTCATTTCCTTTTCGGTTATCTAAAAGGACACCAGCTGGTTTGTCATCCAGAGGGTCAATCACCCCGATGAAATAACGGCTTCCTGTTCCCACAAAGTCCACTTTGTCGTTAGAACCTTTTTTGATTTCGTAACGAGTGTCTTTTCCTTCATTGGAACCAAATAGATTGTCAAAAAATCCTTGGGTTGTTGTGCCATCGATATGGTCTTTGAAACTTCCATCTAAATAGTAGTAACGGAAGTAATGTGCATTGTCTCGGTCATTGAAGTCTTCTTTTTTCTTTAAGATGGGACCAAGGGAACTAAAGGAACGAAAGTAAACATCGGACTTAGTTGGAGAAATGTGAATGGTCTCAGAAGTTCTGTTTTTTAAAGTTAAATGGAACTTAAAGTAATTTTCAGAAGGGAAAAATTGGAATTTTTTCTGAATTGTGAATTTACCATCGAGCGATGGTGCTTCGAATGTAACCGTTCTTGTTTCTGCATTATAATTTGAGCTAAAGTTTACAAGGTTATATGCGGAATAAGGAATGGTATCTTTGTCTTCAATGATGTTGAAGTCAAAACCTTGGCCTCTTGTGAGTTCTACAGCTTTTTCAGTTTGGCCATCAAATTCAATTTGGAATTTCGGATCTTTTGCGATCGTAAAGTCAGAACCATCTGGTTCTTTATGATCTTTGATATAGTATTCTGTGATCCTTCCACCTAAACTTGAGAAACGAACCAAGAAGGAATCAGTTTTGAGAGAAAATGTTTTTTCCTCTTCTGGTTTGACTGGTTTTAGTTTTGGTGATTCCGTTGTGGCTTTTTTGATTTCTGCTTTTGGATCAGTTGTTGCTGTTTTTTCTTTATCAGCACCTTCTGTTTTTGCAGTTTCAGTTACTGTTTTTGGTTTCGGAGTTTGTGGTGGAAAAAAGATATAATTGATTCCCATCCATACTGCTAAACTTAAAAATAAAGCGAGGAATAAGCGACCTTGTCTGTTGTTGGTATCGTTTTGCATAGTTTAACTCTTGTTATAAGATTTCGGTAAAGGATCATGTCCACCTTCATGATAAGGGTGACATTTAGAAATTCGAATGATGCTAAGAACAAACGCTTTGTACCATGGATAGGTTTCAAACGCTTGTTTGGCGTATTCAGAACAGCTAGGAGTGAATCGGCATGATGGTGGTAATAGTGGAGAGAGCAGTTTTTTGTAGAGGAAAATGAGAAACAAAAACAGCCGATTCATGGGAATTGTTTTAGTGCCGAAAGGAATAAAACCTCTCGGTCTTCCTTAGATAACTTCGCAAATCCAACCTGAACAAGTAGGGCACAATCGTATCCTACTGGAAGAACAGAATTATATTTCCGAACCAGTTCCCTGAGGATTCGTTTTGAACGGTTGCGAAGAACGGCAGTTTTGTGAGTTTTATCGGGGCAAAATAAAAAACTGGCAAAAGGAAGGCCGTTTTTCCGAACAAGCCAACGAAGTGGAGGCCTGCCCATTTTTCGATTCTGACGAAAGAGTTCCTGGATCCTGGTTTGGTCGCGAAGGGTCTCCGAAGGAAGCTCCTAAATTAGAACTTTCTCCCGATTTTTTCGTCGGAAACAGTCAACTTAGCGCGTCCTTTTCTTCTTCTGTTCGCTATCACATTTCTTCCGCCTGGGGTAGCCATTCTGGCTCGGAATCCGTGAGTTCTCACGCGTTTAATTTTACTCGGTTGGAATGTACGTTTCATGAAACACCTAATTTATCTATATATGATCGCAAAAATATGAGGTCTTTTGAAAGGTTTTTGGTACCCCCATGGAAGTCAAGGGGAATTGGTAAAAATGATTGGACACTCTATATCTTATGAGACATAAGACTATTTTTGCAGGTTTTAGCCAATAAAACTAGACTCGCTTTTTTCCATCGTGTTGAAACAATTCCTGTAACAATGGACAGAATGAAACGATTCCTCATTTGCCTATTCTCTCTTTATTTGGTTCCGTTTTTATGGACTCTTCCTGCGAGACCCACAAAGCCAAATCATAAAATTCTAGATAAGAAGTCAGAGTCAATTGCCCTACAAGTAGCAATCCAAGAATCGATCCAATACCTGCAAAAACTCCCTATGGATACAAAATTTTTAATCCAAGGGGAAACCATTACTCTCAATGATATTTTATTCCCACTGAGAGAGATCCAAAAACAAATACAGGGAAACAAACACTTAGATTTACTGAAAGAGATTCGAAAACAATTCAAAGAAGTTGAATTGAAACCCAATTCCGAACCACCACTCATCACTGGTTATTATGAAGTGCGAATCCAAGGGAGATCAAAACCAAGTGGGAACTATTTGTACCCGGCTCTTGTCCCACCAAAACAGAATTCCAAAGCGACCCATTCCAAATTTTATCCTAGAGAGTATTGGAAAGAAGAATCCCATTGGAAAACCGTTTCCCGACCGATTGTGTATCTAACGTTAACCGACCTTCATTTAGCACAATTGGAAGGATCTGCTCTTGTCCAAACAGAAACAAAAGAAATATTTAGGATCAATTATGCCTCAGACAATGGATTTGATTATTTGAGTCCTGCTGTTCATTTAACAGGAGTTTGTCCAAGTTTAAAACCATATGAATTAAAATTTTGTATGGAGACAAATCCTAAAGAAGTTTCCGAAGCCATTTGGAAAAATCCAAGGTATATCTTCTTTGAAAAAGAGAACCTACCGAATAAACAACTTTCAGATCTAATGATCGGACCTTTGGGAAGTGGAGGGATCCGACTTGTTCCAGAACGTTCTGTTGCGATGGATAAACAAATCCCTCTTGGATTTCCAGTGCTTATCAGTTTTAAGTCAATTCAACAGACATATAACGATCATTTGGTGTTTGTTCATGATCGAGGAAATGCCATCCAAGGAGAAGGAAGAGTTGATTTTTATTTGGGTAATGAAACCGGAATTGACAAAATTGCCAATCATTTACTCACAAAGGGAAAAGTCATTTTGTTTGTGCCAAAGAAAGAAAAGTAAAAGCAAACGAATCTTTGTTTTTGAAATGATACTTCATTTCTGTTCCTTTCTGTTGGATATACCTTCGTAAAAAATTGAAAATATAGATTCGATTTCACGATCCACATCAATCGGAAACTTAGGTGCTAATATAAACTTTGTGATGATGAAACTAGCTCCCAAACTAAAAGATACTCTGACAATTTGATTGAGATCTAAATCCTTTTTGATCTCACCTTTTAATTGAAAATTTTGATAAGCTTCAATCGAAGTATCATATAAATTTGTTTTCCATAATTGCCCAAATATTTCAGAAAAGTCTTTGGAAAAGAGTATGGCTCCGAGTAAAAGTTTTAATTTTTGAGGTTCTTTTGCAACTGATTCAAACCTCGCTTTTAAGATTGAAATGTACCATTCCTTAAAATTCGGATTTTGTGATTGGATTCTATCTTTTAAGTCTGACATATGATTTGGCAAAATAGTCGACAATAAAAGACCAGCTAATACACGTTTGTATAAATCAAATTTAGTCGGAAAGTATTTGAACAATGTTCGTTCTGTAGTACCTGCTTTTTTAGCAAGTTCTGCCGTAGTTGCACCGCTAAATCCCAATTCGGCAAAAATTTCCTCTGCTGCATCTACTATCTCTTTTTCTTTTTCAGATTGTGGATTTTGATACGCTGCAAATTCACTTTGTAGCATTTTTAAGGTCAGTTTCATTCTAAGTATGGATCTCGTTTTACATCATTTTTTCCAAACCTGAATTTTTTCGATTGATTTTTCGTATAGTGTTTACTTTACCTTATAAGAAGAGAAGTATAGTATTCACTATACCAAGGGGAATCAGGTATGAAATCTGTAAAATTGGGGTTACCTCCTCATCGTGGAATAACATGGAATCCAAAGACGATGGAATCAGCCGAATCGGGACGGGAAATATTAGCAGATGGAAGGGTCAAATATTGGATCAAACATGATATCCTGAAAGGTGTTTTTCCAAGAATGTTAGTTTGGTGGTTCCAACATTTGGAAGGTACAATGGAATACCAAGGTAAGGTATTAGATCGATATCATGTTTGGCATCCTGAAGATCATGTTCATGTCAGTTATGAAAAAACAAATGAATCGGGTAAAATTGGGCCAGGTGCGGTGTTACGGATTGTGGAATACTTAGGAAGGCAAAAACGATATTTAGTGAATGTCATCAGTCCTATTGAAAAATTAGATGAAACTGGATTTATCCACAATCCTAAATTGTATGGAATTCTTCCCATCGCCCGAATGGAATATCAATTCCAAGAAACGAAGGATGGAACACTCTATGAAAACTGTTTGATTGTTGGATGGAAGGGAATATCCTTTCGAATTCTGAGACCTGTATTTGAATTTTTATTCTTTGATCGAAAACATGGTCAATATTGGATCAAACATAATATTGAAGAAGTGGGACAGTTCCAAAATTTTTTACCCGAATTATTTAGGAGTCAGAATGAAAGTTTACGGTGATCACCAATCAGGTAATTGTTACAAAATTCAGTTACTAACTTCTTTCCTCAACATTCCATATGAATGGGTTGATTTAAATATTAAAAAGGGAGAAACACAAACAGAAGCCTTTTTGCAATTAAACCCGAACGGAAAAATTCCCATATTCGTGTTAGATGATGCGAGGGTCATTTCAGAATCGAATGCGATATTACATTTTCTAGCAGAAGGGAGTCATTTATTACCAAAAGATCCTTTTTTAAAGGCAAAGGTATTAGAATGGCAGTTCTTTGAACAATACAGTCACGAACCTTATATCGCTGTAGCTCGGTATATACAACATTATTTAGGAATACCTGAAGAGAGACGTTTGGAATATGAATCCAAACAAGTTGGAGGACACAAAGCATTAAAAGTAATGGAACTCCAACTACAAAAAACTCCGTTTTTAGTTGGAGACATTTTTACAATTGCTGATATTAGTTTATTTGCTTATACCCATGTTGCTCATCAAGGAGGTTTCGACTTAACAAGTTATCCAAATATTCGCATGTGGATTAAAAGGATACAATCGATGGATTCATTCCAACCTATGAAGCTAAACTGAGTTTAATTAGGTTGGAGTTTGCATTGTTCTGCGTCAGTTTCAAGTTCGATTGTCGTATGGATGATTTCAAACTCAGAAGCAACTTTTCTGATTTCTTCTTTTAAGAGTTGAAACTCACTTAAGTTTATTTTTTTGTCCATCAAAACATGAAGGGATGCAACATGATGGTTTCCATCTAAACTCCAAATTTTAATATCGTGAACTGATTTGACTCCCTTGATATTTTCCCAATGTGCAATGAGTTCGGATCGATTGAGTGAGATAGGCACTCCTTGCAGAAATACACGCATGACTTGTTTTGTATTCCGATAAGCATTGAATAAAATCCAAACTGCAATTCCAAGAGACATCAAAGGGTCAAACCAAGGTAAATTCCAAAAATACATAAAAATACTACCAATGAGTACAGCAACCCAACCCAAAATATCTTCGAGGAAGTGCAAAAAAACGGCTTTTTCGGAAAAACTAGATCCACGATTTAAACGTACCATCGCAATTCCATTCACAACAACACCAACAATTGCGAGGACAAACATGGCTTCAGCTTTTGATTCCGCAGGGGAAATAAATCGTTTGATGGATTCAATGATCATAAAGATGGATCCAACAGTTAACAATACAGATATAAATAAAGCACCTAATATCGAAAAACGCCTGTATCCATAATCAAAATGAAGATCATTTGGTCTTGTTGAAACCTTTTGTAAGTACCAAACAAATGCAAGTGAAAGAGCATCGCCAAAATCATGAAACGCATCTGATATAATAGCGATGCTATTGGAATAAACTCCTCCAACCAATTCAAATAAGGAAAAGAATAAATTTAAGAAAAAAGCCCAAGCTAAGTTTTTAGAAGAGGAAGAGATGTCAGTATGTGAATGGTTGTGATTGGAATGATTGTGTCCATGTCCCATAAGGATAAAGTAACACTGATTGAATTAATATGCAACTAGTAAAGTGTTGGAATGAAATCGATAAATTCATCGATAAGTTTTGTAATGCAATTGGATTTCATTCAAATAAGATTTTTGGTTTTGAGTAAAGATAACCTTGGACGATATGACAGGATGTTTTTTTTAAAGATAGGATTTGTTCTTCTCTTTCAATTCCCTCTGCAATAGTTTTTAATCCTAAAGAATCAGCCAAATGGCATATTGATTCCAAAAGTAAAAAATTACGATCGGATGTAGCAATTTCATCTAAAAATGATTTATCGATTTTTAATTCATCAAATTGAATTTTTTGCATATAGTGTAGTGATGAATATCCTTTACCAAAATCATCTAACGAAACCGAGATTCCATTTGACCTGAGGTTAGAAACTATACTTTGGATGGTTTCAATTTCATCTATAAAGATATCTTCAGTAATTTCAAAGATTAGATTTTTTGGATTTATTGAATTTTGATTTAAATAGGTGATGATATAATCATTAAAATTAGGAAATAAAAAGAAGATTGGTGAAATGTTGATCGAAATTTTGATCTCTTGGCCATAAACTTTTTGTAAACTTGGAATTTGGCTGACTACTTTTTCGAATATTTTTTTGCCGAAAGGAACAATCAAATCTGATTTAGTAATGATAGGGATAAATTCATCTGGAGATATCTCACCTAATTCTGGCACCGTCCATCTGGCAAGTGCCTCTAACCCAACAATTGATTTGTTTGAAATATCTACCTTTTCTTGGTAGGCAATTTTAAAATGATTGAACTCAATTGCTTTTTCTAGTTGGTTCTTTAATTTTTGTTCCCTTTCTATTTTCTTTTCCATTTCCGGTTCGAACCAAACCAGATGGTTCATTGATTTTTCCCGGGCTACATTCATCGCAATGGAAAGTTTTCGAATGACTTCGTCCAAATGATTGGCTTCTGATGGAAAATGAATTCCAGAAACTCTGTATTGGAGTCTATGGCCAAGTCTATCCGGTGTTAAAGTTTGGTTATTATTTAAATCAAATTTAACAATTGCTTCCTCAATCCTATTCCTGGCAGAATTTTCGATCCATAAAATGAATTCATCTCCACCTAAACTAGCAACGATTGTATTTGGACGTTCAGAAGTGTATTGTTTTAATATATTCCCTATTAGTGTTAATATCTGGTCCCCAAAACTGATACCATGTAATGCATTAATAACTTTAATCCCTTTGATATTAATGAGTAAGACAAAAGCTTCATTTGAACCATTATCGATTCTATTTTGAATGGAGAGCTCAAATGAATAACGATTTGGCAATTGTGTGAGAGAGTCGTAAAATGCTAGTTTGTCGATATGTTGTTTTGATTTTAAAATTTTTGCTCTGGATTCTTTTAAATATACAATATTTTTAATTAATTTTGCTCGTAACCTTTGGATCAAAAATCCAGAAAGTATGGAAAAAATGATTAAACTGACTGATTTAAAATACCATTCTCTTGGGCTTTGATTTCGTATTCCTAATTCGTCTGGAAATATAACAATAGAATGGTATACAAAGATTCCAAAAATAACTGGAACAATAGAAATGAATAGTGCTGACAAAAGACTTGGAATGGGAGGTAAAAATACAAAAAAAGAAATGATAATGAAGGCAAGAGAAATCTCACCTGTCCCTAGTAATCCACTTCTTAAAAAAGATAAAACAGATATGAAGATAGCTGTAAAGATTAAAGTGAGAACTCGAATGACTAATGAAATTTTGTTTTTTAAAAAATATTCAAAAATGAATAAGATTGAAATTCCTAAATCGACAGCAAAAAAGATATAATCAATTTCACCTGATTTTGTAAAGAGGGGTGTTAGATGCAAACACGCAGCAACTAAAAACAACCCAGAAGCAGCGATTAAAAATCTCTTGAGTAGGGGACCTGTGTCCTTTCTAAATTTTAACCAATAGACGTAATTTCGTTTGTCAGTGATCATTTGTCCTCTACTTCCAAAATTTGTCTAAGGTCGGCATGTTTAAAAAAGTCTTTTCGAAACGAAACGTCAAGACTAAGTTATCCTCATTGTGTCCTCTCCTAATGAATTATCACCCAAGTCACCTCAAGAATCAGCCGTAGAAACTCGACATGTCGTTTTACCTAATGATGCCAACCATTACGGAACGGCATTCGGTGGTGCAATCATGAGTTGGATTGACTTAATTGCAGTCATGGCTGCCCAAAGGCATTCCGGAAGAGAAGCGGTGACAGTCAGTATTGATCGTATCAATTTTATAACGCCCATCCAAATTGGAGACCATGTCAATTTAAAAGCAATGGTGAATTATGTAGGAACAACTTCTATGGAAGTGGGTGTGCAGGTGAATCGTGAAAATCCATACACTGGAGAGATGGTGAGAGCTACTACCGCCTATCTTTCGTTTGTTGCATTGGATGAGAACAAAAAACCTGCTCCAGTGCCTCCGTTAAAATTAGATACAGATCTCGAAAAACGAAGGTTTGCGGAAGGAAAAATGCGAATTGAAATGGCTAAAGAATTTGCAGCAAAAATCAAAGCGAGTCGAAAGATTCTTTAATTTATATATCGATCATATTCTGCAATTTGCGTTGTACATTCGACCGATGGAATAAAGTATTTCTCTCTAATCTTTTTATACTCAGGATCCGCAAAGAAACTAAGTTTTTTTTCTTTGGTTTTGAAATAAATCAGAAACACTCTGTTGATTGGATTTTCGGTTTCGGTTTTTAGAGTTTCAGCAATTTTAAAATCATACCGAAATCCACCTTCATATTGTTCCAACAGTCCTTTCATTGCGTTTCGGTATTCAGCATATACACTTTCATCTTTGACTTGGAGGCCTACAATTGTTTCGAATGATAAAATTTCTTTTTGCATAAGGATTTTCTCACATATTTTAAGCTAAATTTTCTTTTTAAACCGACCAAAAACAAAATTTTGGACTGTGCCAAAAGGTGTATGGTGGTTTTCTCTTTGGAATTCAATGGGCTCAAATTCAGGGGAAAAGGTTTCGGCTAATGTTTCTTCGGTGTATTGTTTGATTTCAAGCCCACTACATTTTTTTGGGCCATCGTTGCTAAAGGTTCCTATGATGAGTTCACCATCTTTGTTTAGAGCTTTTAATAAATTATTTTTGTAAGCTAAAATGGATTCTGGATCTGTTAAAAAATGAAAGACAGCTCTGTCATGCCAAAGATCGTATTTGATACTGGATTGGAATTGAGTGATGTCTATCACAATCCACTCAATATTTTTGCCAATTTCACCTAATCTCTGTTTGCTTCGATTTAATGCGTTTTGGCTAATGTCTAAAACAGATAGATTTTGGTAACCAAGCTCTAAAAGACGATCCACTAAATTGGATTCTCCACCACCGACATCAATGATTTTTGTTGAAGTTGGTAAATTTGTATGATTAATCAACTGTAAGGAGAGCTTTGGAATCTCCTGAGTCCAACTCACTTCATTTGGTTGTTTTTCAGTGTAAATTGTTTCCCAATGTTTTTGATTATTCATGGTGTATTGTTCTTCTTTTGGTTTGGATGTAATACAATGTTACGATGGATACAAACACTAAGAATGGTATACTCACTAGATTGAGAGACAACCATCCTATTTTATGTTCCAAAAAACCTGCACTATATGTGGAAAAGATAGCAATAGAATATACGATTGTATCGTTAATAGCTTGGATTGTGTTTTTTTCCGCTGGATGGTATTGTTCCACAAGTAAGTTTGTCCCACCCACATACATAAAATTCCAACCAATACCAAGTAAGATCAGTGCTACTGCAAATGGTAAAAATTCGGTTCCTTGGATCGCAGAAACTGACTCCAGTCCCATGACTGCAACACCTAACAAGATCAAGTAGGGTGCTGTCATTTTACGAACTAAAAATCCAGAGAAAAAGGAAGGGATGTACATTCCTAAAACATGCCATTGTAATACTATTGTGGATGCATGCATTTCATGACCATGTGATTTCATCGCAACTGGCAAAGCTGTCATAAGCATTGCCATAAGTCCAAATCCAAAAGAAGTAGAGAGAATGGAAACCCATAATCCTAAATTTTTTACATGATAGGAGAATGGTCTTACTTTTTCTCTTTTACTCTCTAGGTGTTCCGATTCGTTTGTTGTAGTGTAACGTTTATTCGGTGAAGGTAGGAAGGTAATTAATAAAAATTGTAGGGAAAGGGAAACAATTAGGATTAAATAACATCCCAAAAATAAGGATGTGGGAAAGAGTTCTTTCCCATGTAATCCAGCAAGTGGCCCAAGGAAAGCAGCGGGGATTCCGGCGATTAAAATCCAAGATAATGCACTCGCCCTATCATGGGTTGGCACAGATTCCATTGCAACAAAACGAAGGTATTGGATAAACGATTGGTGAAGTCCAAATAACAAGTGTGCTATGGAAAATAATATAAAACTTTTTTCCCAAATTGCATACGTAGCAAGTATAGCTCCAAAGATTCCAATGATCGTACCAAGAAGAAGTCCATATTTACTTCCTTGCCATTTCATATACCTTGACGCTGGGACTAAACCAATCAAGGTTCCAAGGATTACAAACGAAACGGGAAGTGAGGCGGATTCTGGAGATGGACTTATGGTTTGCCCAGCAAGTGCAGAAACTGCCATAATCATCACTGTCCCAATTTGGAATACAGTTTGGGTAATGGAAAAGATACCAAGGACTTTGATTTTATTTAAAAAGGAATTCATGTATCTTTAATTTTCTAAACCTTAGACTGTAAAATAAATTTGATCCTAGATTAGATTCCAAGTTTTGTCAGAATTTCTTTGGCTTGTGATACAAAATGTACTTCTTCTTCCTTTTGGAATGGTACAAAGACATTTTGTGCAAAACGTACGGAAAGATGTGCATACTCGATACAACCTGCTATTGTTAATTCTGGTTTTGCTTTTCCTGGGAATATTTTAATGTCTGAACCATCTGGCACAACAAGTGAACGTGGTGGAATTTTTTTCCCTCCACGGATCATACATCCTGCCGCGATTTGAGATCCATCTCCTATTTCTGCATTATCCAATACGATGGACCCAATTCCAACTAGTACAGCTCTTCCTATTTTGCATCCATGAATCATAACATTATGTCCAACTAATGTCCATTCGCCGATAGAGATAGGACTTGTTGAATCAGTATGTAGTGTGGAATTATCTTGGATATTCACATAATCTCCAAGTTTGATTTTGTTCATGTCTGCACGTACAACAGCACCGGGCCAAATCGAAACAGAAGTACCATATTCTACCATTCCAAATGCTGTGGCGTTTGGATGGATGAATGGTTTTGTAAAATTAGGAATTTGATTGTAGGACATGGATCAAAGTCAACCTAGACTTTGAATTTCGCAACCGATAAATGTAATGTCGTCTTGTTTTGCTTGTCCATCAGTGAACAAAGAGAGTTCGCTTAACACTTTTGCCATCGTATGATCTAAGCTTAGTTTTAAGTTTTCTTTTAAAATTTCATAGAGTCTATCTTCACCGAAGAGTTCTTTTTCTTCATTAAATTGTTCGAAGATTCCGTCCGTGAATAAAAAGATCCGATCACCTTCTTCAATTTGGTGTTCGATGAGTCTGTATTGGGTATGGTCCATAAGGCCAATGATCTTACCAGTTCGAGGTAAAAGTTTGATATCATAAATTCTTTGGTGGATTTGGTCTGGATGTCCTGCAGATGCATAAAATAACTGTTTATTTTTTAAGTCAATGTCACAGACAGAACATGTAAAAATTGTTTGGATATTGCTATATTTATTGATGAAAATTTGGTTCATATGAAAAATCAAATCATCGGGATGATCATAAATCATTTTGAGTGATTCATATTCCGCTTTGATTGCCATTGTGATGAGTGCTGCTTGGATTCCGTGCCCAGTTGCATCTGCAACAAAGATTCGATAGTAGTCAGCTTTCACTTGGGTAAGGTCATAAAAATCACCTCCCACTTCGGACATAGATTGGTAATACGAATGAAAATGGATTCTTGGATCACTGGTTTTGATATCAGAGAATAATGTCTTTTGGATTTTTTTGGCGACGTTTAAATCCTTTTTGATGAGGCTCAATGATTCGTCTAAGGTTTTGGTCCGTTCTCTCACCTTTTCTTCTAAAGTGACAAGTGCTTCTGCTTGTGTATTTGCCTTTTCTTCTTTTAACTCATTGATTTTATTCGCGAGAGCAAGAGATAAAATACCAGCTTCTAAGGTGGAACCAATTTGATTTCCATAAATGGTGAAGACATTGGCAGGAAGGACTCCATTTTGCATCAGAGTGTACATCAATATTCCAAAGAGTAAGGTACTCCAACCAAACAAAAACAATCTAGCTTGTTTGTTTCCTGTGCTGTAATTCACTAATGCAACAACTAACACAGATACTACAAATAATTGTGCGATAAAATTTCCAATCCGAACTGCGATCTCAATTGGTAAATAGGCATAAGGAATTAAAATATAAAACAATACACTGAATTTTAAGACTTGGATAAGGCGATTGGACCAAGGATTAAAATCACGTAAATTCAATGTTTGTTGGGCAAATGTCCAACCAGTGATCGCAGAACAAGTCACAATGATACTACCAATTCTGTTATGAATTTCTGGATGGTCTAAAGTGAAAATTTGATTTAAAATTCCATTCAGGTACATTTGTAACAATAAATTACAAAAAATAGAAATGGAATAGGTGATGTAAGCTTTTTCTTTTAAGATGAAATAAATGAATAAATTATAAATCACCATGATAAAGATGGTGCCGTAAAAAAAACCTAGAATTGTATTTTCTAAATTTTCTTTTAGATAAAACGTTTCTTTGGAATAAAATCGAATGAGATAACTGATGTTTGATGATGATTTGGTTTCTAAAATGAGTGTTTTGGTTTCGCCAGCTGGCCAACTGAGTTCAAAAGCAATGGATTTAGAAAATGCATCCCAATGCGAATGTGCTATAAAATCTCCACCTTCTTTGATGGGCTCGGGATTTCCTTCTTCATACACTCGGATAAAGTCCAAATGTGGGTTTCCTAAATCTAGAATCAGTTTATTAACAGACGTTAGATTTGTAGCTTTTATTTTTAGATATACATGTTCTGATTGGAAACCTAAACTTAAGGTGTTTTTGAAAATAGGAGTCCATCTGAGTTTTTGTTGGTTGGTTTCATTTCCCGATTGGATGGCATAATCAATCTTTTGGGGAGTAAAACTTTCATCACTGATGGACTTTTGGATCTCCCATCGGGAACAGGAAAACAAAGTTCCCGAAAGAATAATCAAATAGATGAATCGCATAAACTCGAACGATTTCCCAATAAAAATTGGGAATTGTCAAAGCAAATTTATCGTAAGGTATAACCGTTGTTTTTTGCCGTGGACACCAAACTGTCTGAAAGTTCCTTAAAACGTTCTTGGGTAAAGGTTTTATCATAGGACATAAGCCGAAAACGATATGTTACCGATTTTTTGCCTTCTCCCACCGAATCACCTTGGAAAATCGTTTGGACATATACTGATTCTAATTCAGGAATTTGTAATGTTTTTACCAAATTTGCAAAAGATTCTGTTGGATCCGATTCATTCATGAGAAGTGAAAGATCCAATTGGCCTTGTGGAAAATGGGATGGTGGATTGAAATGAGAATTCCTTCCATGTGTTTCCCAAATTTCAGCTAACACTTCCATGTTGATTTTGGACAAAATGACCCTACGTTTTATATCGTACACATCAGCAAATCGAGTATGAAGGATTCCAAGTTCGACAACTTCTTTTCCATCGTAATGTACTACTAAACTTGCATTAGGGTGGAAATGGCTTCGTGTTTCTTTTTTCCAAACTAAATTTGGTAAATTTAAGAATAAAAAGAGTTCGGTAATTGTTTCTCTAATTTTTAAGAATTCTTGTTCAATGGAAACAAGGTCAGTTGGTTTGTGTTTGGATAAGGAAAGAATGGAGATCCAACGTTTCTCATCTGCTAACTCAGGACCATTGCCTTGTTTGTGGTAAGTTCTCCCCAATTCAAACAGGTTGACTGATTCAAATCGATCTTGGTTTAACTTTGCTTGTTTGATGAGACCTGGGTACAAACTGTTTCGGAGAATCGAATGTTCCTCTGGCATTTCATTTGCAATTTTGAGTGAAGTGGATTCTAAATTTGATTCTAGTTTTGCATCTGTTGGAGAAGCAAAAGAATAATTGTACACTTCATTAAAACCAATTTCCAAAGCTAAGAAATTTTTGACTCTACGTTCTAACTCGCGGAGTGGATTACGAATCGGAGTTTCCACTGCCATGTATAGAGCTTCTGTTCGGATGGAAGCATAACCAATTGTCCTTCCAATTTCCTCAACAAGGTCTTCTGGAATTGTTACATCGTAGTTTTGTCTGTATTTAGGTACAACAACGGAAAGTGATTCTTCTTTTGTTGTGACTCCAAAACCTAATCGTTGTAAGATGTCGGTGGCTTCGGGTAAAGTGATCTTTTTTCCTAATTTATGGCGGAGAAATTGTAAATTTGTTTCAATAGTAACCGTTTTGGATTCGGTATGATTAAAACCCTGTGGCGTGAAAACTTTTACATTCGGATTGCCGTTTTCTTTTAATAATTGAACCGCTCTTTTGATGACCGGTAAACAAGTATAAGAATCCAAACCTTTTTCATAACGTACTGCTGATTCAGTGCGGATATTGGTTTTTCGTATGGTAAAACGAACATCCTCCCTTTTGAAGATAGCAGATTCCATCACTATGTTTTTTGTACCATCTGTGACTGCTGAATCTTTTCCGCCCATCACTCCCGCTAAAGCTACTGGTGTAGAACCATTTTGAATGAGAAGGATATTACTTGGTAATGTTGGAGAAGTATCATCTAGGAGAGCTAAACTATCTCCATCTTTTGATTTGGATACTGTAAAGGAAGTTGATTGTAGCTTGGATCGATCAAAAAAATGAGTAGGTTGTCCAAGTTCTAACAAAAGATAGTTGGAAACATCTACTACATTATTAATGGAACGAATCCCACATTTTTCAAGTCGTGATTTGATTTTGGGAATGGATGTTGTGATGTTTACATTTTGGATAGAAGTCACGTAATATGCATGTGCATGTACGGATGTTTCTACTGTTAGTCCTTCGTTCCCTGATTCCCATTTTGTATCTGCTTGTAATGGAAAGGAATTCAGAGGGATTTGGAGTTGGCTTGCGAGTTCTCTTGCAAAACCAAAATGACTCCATAAATCAGGTCTATGTGTAATGGATTTATTATCGATTGTTAGAATTGTATCTTCCCATAAAAAATATTTACGAACCGAGATACCCAGAGTTGTGTCCTTTGGAAAAATAAGAACACCTGAAGATTCTAATGCCATTCCCAATTCTTTTTCGGAACAATACATTCCTTGGGAACGAACTCCACGTAGTTCCGAATCCAAAATTTCTTTGCCATCCAATTTGGTGCCAGGGAGAGCTAATGGAACAATATCACCCACGTTTACATTTGTGGCAGCAGTGACAATTTGGTAGTCTTTTGATCCATCCGTAGCGATGGTCGTTTGTAATTTCTCTGCATTGGGGTGTTTTTCAAGTGATTTGATTTTGACAGTGATCACAGATGTTAGGTGGGATTTGAAATCTTCCACATCATCAATTTCACAAATCGACGTATTAATTTTTTCCAGAACCGAATCGAAAGGAATCTGGGAGAGCGGGGTAAATTCGTTTAACCAATCAACTGAAAGTTTCAAGAGAAATCCTTATTTGTTAAAAACAGTGGGAAAGCGAACGGGTCAATCCGAAATTCCAAGTTCTGTTTTCAGAAAATGCAGGCAATCTTCCGAAGTCATTGGCCTTGCAAAATAAAATCCTTGGATTTGGTCCACTCCACTTTCGGCGAGTATTTGCACCTGTTCTTCCGTTTCAGCACCTTCTGCTACGACGCTCAAACCAAGGTTATGTGCTAAATTGGAAACAGCATGGATGATGGTTTTGGAGTCTTTGTCTGTTGTGATTTCGGATACAAAGGAACGATCGATTTTTAAAGAGGAAATGGGAAGTTTTTTTAAGTAACCCAAACTACTATAACCTGTTCCAAAATCATCAATTGCAATTTTTGCCCCAAGTTTTCGGATTTCCTGCATCGTACGAACGGCAGCATCCGCATTCTCCATTACCGAACTTTCTGTGAGTTCGACTTCTAAATCATGTGGGTCTACTTTGAATAATTTGAGATTTTCGGCGATTGTGGAAATCAGTCTTTCGTGTTTGAATTGTTTGGTGGAAATATTCACAGCCATAGAAATATCTTTAATCCCTGCATCTTTCCAAACACGCATGGTTTTGATGGCAGACTTAATCACCCATTCACCAATCGCAAGGATCATCCCTGTTTCTTCAGAAATGGGAATGAATACATTCGGTGAGATGAGTCCTCGTTCTGGATGGCGCCAACGAATGAGTGCTTCTACACCCACAGTTTTTTTTGTGTACAAATCAATTTTGGGTTGGTACATCAAAGTAAATTGATTTTCGATGATGGCAATCCTCATTCGGTTTTCGATTTCCAAACGTTCAGCCACAACTGTTTGCAGTTCTTCAGTAAAAAACACATAACAGTTTTTCCCTTGCGATTTTGCCAAGTTTAATGCACTGTCTGCATTTTTAAGAAGTGTATTTGAATCTTTTCCGTCTGTTGGGTATAAGGCGATCCCAATCGAAATATTTACAAAAATCCTTTCCCCATCGATCACAAAGGGATGGGTCATTGCATCTAAAATGGCTTCCGAAATAACGGCCGCATCACGTTCATTTGATAAATCAGGTAATACAACATTAAATTCATCTCCACCTTGTCTACTGATGAGATCATACACACGTATACTTTCACGAATCCGATAAGCGACAAGTTTGATGATTTTGTCCCCAAAGTCGTGTCCTCGAGAATCATTGATGATTTTAAAATTGTCCAGATCAATTGCAAGGATCCCAACCAAATTACCATGCCGTCTTGCTTCTTCGAAAATTGGAAATAGTTTATCAATAAGAGAGTTACGATTGGGAAGATTTGTGAGTTGGTCAAAAAATGCCATATAGGCAATTTTTTCTTCGGCATGCCTTCTTTGGGTGATGTCAAGAAAGGCAACTGCAAGTCCAAAGTTTTCAATGGGGATTGGTGTTGCTAAAATATCAAACCAAGTGATTTTATCTTCTTTGATCATCCCGATTTCCAAATTACGAATCACTTCTTTGTGTCGTAATGCTCGCATCAAACTTGATTTTCTTGGGTAAATTTTTGTGCCGTTTGGTTGGATGAGAGTGTACTTTCGAATGTTGAGAGTACGATTGAGAAGTTCCCCATCTTGGATGTCAAAATAGGTTCGTGCTGTTTTATTAGTTTCAACAATTTTACCTTTTTCATCTGTGATGGCTATGCCCATAGGTAAGTTGTCAAAGATTGACTTATACTTTTGTTGTTGGAGTAAAAATTCAAAGGAAATATCTTTTTGGATCGTTACATCTCGATCAAAACCCAAAATGATTTTGGACTCACGCAAAGGAATGAGTAACCAAATGATCCAAACTTCTTCCTTGGATTTGGTCACAAGGCGATTTTCGAAATTTACAATATTCGGATTTTTGCCCAAACTTACGAAAGTATTCTCAGTATTTTCTTTGTCGTCTTCTTGTGTGAAATGAAGGATTGATTTTCCAACAATTTCTTTAGGTTCAAATTCTAAAAATCTGGCAAAACGATCTGTAACAGAGACAAAATTACCTTCCCAATCCAATACTTGGAAACTATTGGGATATTCGGTCAGTAGAGATTTAACAGTGAGACCAGAGAGAATTTTACTGCCTAAAGGCTCATTTCGCATGTATTTCTTTGCCTAAATAATATACCGCTTCGATGGATCCAGGAAATTGGAATCCTTCAAATGGTGACCATCCGGACTTACTTTTAATCATAGATTTTTTAAATTCAACTGGTTTTTTTAAATTTAAGATAGAAAAATTCGCCGCATAACCTTCGTTAATAATACCAACACCCTTTCCAAAATGTTTTGGTAAATAAGGTGCCACAAACTCCCCAGGATTTTTGGAGCAGATTTTTGCTATTAAAGTCATCGGAATGTTTAATTTCGATATCATATATGTGACAAAAAGTCCATATGTATCCAATTGTGAAATTCCGCTTGTTCCTTTTTGTTTTTCTTCAATGGAGTGAGGTGCATGATCGGTCGCTAAATAATCAATATGCCCATCAAGAATCCCTTTCACCATCGCTTCTCTATCTTCGCGGCCTCGGAGTGGAGGGTTCATTTGGAACCATTTGTGATTTGTTTCTGTTAACATCTCCGTATCGAACATCAAATGAGTTGGAGTCACTTCACAGGTAACATTCACTCCTCGTTTTTTTGCTGCAACGATCTTAGAAAGACCGTCTTTTGTCGAATAATGGCAAAGTTTTCCTTTTAGGTTGTATTTCTCGATCAAATACAAAGCAAAATCAGTTGCGATTGTTTCTGCTTCTTTTGGCCTTCTTGTTTCATGAGTGGGTTTGTCTTGGTTAGCGATGAGGATTTCTGGGTCTTCACAATGGAAACTCACATCCTGTCCATGGTAATGTTTGATCACTTCTTCAAGGGATGGATTGTCATGGAAAAAAAGTTCTCCTATGGAAGGACCCATAAACACCTTATAAGGAACTTTGTTTGTGAGTGGTTTTGTATGAGGACCTATGCCAGCATACAATGTAATGTGGATTGGAGCTTTTTTGGTGAGCGCTTGTTTGGCGGTATAAGTTTCATCATCAATGGGTGGAACTGGATTGTTTGGCATATCAGCCACATGGATCACTCCACCGTTAATGGCGGCAGCACTTGCCGATAAAAAATCTTCTTTGTAAGTATGTTTTCCACTCACATCTTCTCTTGCGTGAATGTGAATGTCACCAAATCCAGGAAATATCACACATTCATCAGAAAACTGGCGAGCGTTCGGATCCAAACCTTCTTTAACATTCGTGATGAGTCCAGTTGTGACATCAAATTCGATCGTACCCAAAAATTCTCTTTCGTGGGTGACGACTTTTCCTGCGATTTTTTCCATAATGACCCTTTGATTCAGCAGATTCTAAGAGGGAAGGAAAGTTTCAAGGGAATTTACAGTCCCTTTCATGGAAGAATATCTCAACTCGACAATTGTTGATTTGTAAATGAGAAATGGATTGGATTAGTCCCACTTGGATAAAATTTCGATGATGTCATTTCCAAATCGTTCTACCTTGGCAGGCCCAACACCTTTTGTGGCTTCCAGTTCTGAAAGGTTTTTTGGTTTTCGTTCCGCAATCCGTTTGAGTACAGGATTTTGAAAGACCATAAACTTTTTCCATTTGAGTTGCCTTGCTTTACGATCACGGTAATTCATCAGTTCTCTTAAGATTTGAGAATGTAATGTCGGAACCTTTTTTAGTTTTGTTTGTTTCCCATTCGTCTCATCAGAGTTAGATGATGCTTGTTTGACTTTCGTTTTGGAAAAATTTGACAGGTATAATTTTGGGTATTTGGCACCAGCAACCAAAACCTTTTTTTCTTCCACCCAGGATTCTAGTTTTGCAACAACTGCTTCTTCTGGAATTCCTTCCAATTTTCCATGGAAAGGATTTCGTTCCATTCTGTAACGTAATACATCTTTTGTTCGTTTCCCCACTAAAGTTTTCGCAATGATGTTTTTTCCAAAAACTGCTGGGTGTTCTTTCAAAAAATTTAGAATGGTTTCTTCTTCCCATTCTGAGAGTGGGTGTTCTCTTTTTTCATTTTTTTTCTGAATTTTGACTTTTTCAGATTCTAAAAATTTACTCCGATTGATGCTAACACCTGTTTCCGTACAGATGTCACATTTTCCACAAGGAGAAATTGTTTCTCCAAAATAAGAACAAAGTTGGACTTGCCTACAAATTTCATTGTTTGCATATTCTTTGATATATTTGAGTAAAGTGTCTCCGCCTTTGAAGTTTGTCTCCTTAGACAACATAAAGACTTGGGTGGCTACATCACCTGCTTTGTAAAACAATACACATTCCGATGGTAAGTTGTCGCGGCCAGCACGACCTGCTTCTTGGTAATAGGCTTCGAGTGAGGCAGGAACTTGGTAGTGAATCACCAAACGTACGTCAGGTTGGTCCATACCCATCCCAAATGCATTTGTAGCAACTAAGATGGGAACTTTACCAGAAGAATAGGCATTTTGTGTTCGTTCACGGATCCCATCGGTTCTACCTGCATGGTACTTTCCAACTGAGAATCCGAAGTCTTTTAACAAATCATACACTTCGTCTGTTTTTTTACGAGTTGCACAGTACACAATGGCACGACCAGGGAATTTCCTTCCATCTTTCCAAGGTTCTAGAAGTTCCATCAGTCGGTCAGCTTTGTCTCGTTCTTGGTTTGGGTATTCCACACTGAATTTTAGATTGGGGCGAAAAAAGGTAGATAAAACAACGTTAGGTGAACGCATCCCAAGAGATGATTGGACATCTGTTTGTACTTTTTCTGTTGCAGTCGCCGTAAGGGCTAAAATGGGAAAATTAGGATTGGGATGCCTTTCTCGTAAAACATGAATTTGGCGGTATTCGGGTCGAAAGTCATGTCCCCATTGGGAAACACAATGTGCTTCATCCACTACCAAAGAAAATAATTTCATCTCACGAAAAATTCGTAAAAATCCATTAGAGAGTGCTCGTTCGGGGGATACGAGTAAAACACGAAGTTCCCCTCTGACTGCTTTTGCAAGAATGGTCATTTGTTCCACTTCGTCTTGGGTGGAATTACAGAAGGCTGCTGGAATTCCTTTTGCAAGTAAACTTTCCATTTGGTCTTTCATCAGTGCGATGAGCGGGGATATAACAAGCGTTAGTTTATCTTTTTGGATCGCGGCAGGTAATTGGTAAATGAGAGACTTTCCAGCACCAGTTGGTAAAATGGCAAGTGTGTCCTGACCGTCTAAAACCGATTGAATGGCTTCCCTTTGGCCTGGGCGAAATTCTGAAAAACCGAATTTGGTTTTGAGTTCCGAAAATAGATCCAAAGTAACTCTTAGATTTTTGGGAAATAGGAACGGGTCAACGATAAGATTCTCCCTTTTTGCCTCATTTTTGAATTTTACAGAAACAGCTAACCTAGAAATTGTAACGAAGACCGATGCTTTTTAACACTTTTGTCTTTTTATTATTCTTTCTCATCGTGTATTCGGTCTTTTTATGTTTTGGTTGGTTTGCCAAAAAACAGAAGTGGGCATACCGCGCACAAAACCTTTGGTTACTCTTTGCCTCATATTTTTTTTACGGATGGTGGGAATGGTTTTTTCTCACCCTCATTTTACTCAGCACCATCATTGATTATGTAGCAGCAAGGTCCATTGAATCCTCCCAAAACCAAATGGTTCGGAGGATTTACTTAGCAGTTTCGATTTTTGCCAATCTGGGCCTTCTTTTTACCATGAAGTACTATGATTTTTTTGCGGTGAATCTTGTTGATTCATGGAACCAAATTGCCATTTGGCTTGGTGGGAGTGTTGCCACAGACTCAAGTACATACTTACTCAAAAACATTGTGCTTCCCGTGGGGATTAGTTTTTACACCTTCCAAACGATGTCGTATACGATTGATGTGTATAGACAACAAATCAAAGCTGAACGTGATTTTTTTGATTTTGCACTCTTTGTGAATTTTTTCCCACAACTCGTGGCAGGTCCCATTGAAAGGGCACAAGACTTACTGCCCCAACTCAAAGCACCTAAGTTTCCTACTATGGATGGTGTCCAAAAAGGTTTGTACGATATTTTACTTGGTTACTTTATGAAAGTGTATGTAGCAGATAATTTGGCTACATATGTGGATCAGGTATTTTTTGCAGGTAAATCGTTTTATACCCAAAATCCAGAAATCATCCAAGCAATGGACGGCTCACAAGTGTTTGCTGGTGGATTTTTGTTTTTAACCCAAATTTATTGTGACTTCGCTGGATATTCCTTTATTGCCCTCGGAATCTCAAGATTACTCGGTGTGACCCTCACTGTGAATTTCGAAACTCCTGAATTTTCTAAAACACCTACAGAGTTTTGGAATCGTTGGCATGTAACACTGAATCGGTGGTTTCGTGATTATATTTATATTTCACTCGGTGGTAGCAAGTACGGAAAGTTTGCCCAATACCGAAATTTATGTATCATCTTCTTTTTGTCTGGGCTTTGGCATGGAGCCAATTGGACATTCATCACTTGGGGTTGTTTACAAGGTGTTTATACCATGATTTACCTTGTTGCCTTTTCCAAAAAGAAAGAAGATTTAGGAGATCAAACAAACGAATCTTCAATATCTTTTTCCTCTAAACTTTCACAAATCCTCACGGGTACGTTTAGCCGTGTGTTGGTATTCTCACTTGTTGCATTTAGTGCAGTCGCATTTCGATCGTATGATGCCAATATGATGTTTGTGTACCTTCAAAAATTCGTAAGTGTATGGACTTGGGACCTTTCTCCAAATAATAATGTGAAAAACATGTTTGGGCTTTGGGAAGAATACTTCAAAATTTTCATTCCACTCCTCATCTTAGATGGTATCACATATTTCAAAAAAGAAAGGTATTGGATTTTTTTAACACACCCACTCATCCAAGCGTTTGTATTATCGTTTATGGCATTTCTCATCCTCACAAGGGGAGTATTTGGAAAAGAGGTAATTTACTTTGCGTTCTAAATTTTTAGGCATAGGTCTTACTCTTTTATTCTTTTTGGTTTTAGAAATCACCATACGTGTGACGGGAATTCATTATTTAGAACAACCAGAGATTTTTTTTGTAAACCTAAAGAAAAACTTTGTCGAATCTGGAAAAGGTGATGCCGATATCATCGTGTTAGGTGATTCTAGATCCATGGCACTTGCCGGATATGGAAAAGACGATAAAACAGAATATTCAGTTTACAACCATAGTTTGCCTGCGATGGGACCGAAATATTACCGATTCTTTTTGGACAAATACTTAAAGAAGGGAAACAAAAAACCAAAAATGGTTTTGTTTGCCGCCTCTCCCAAGTTATATGCCACAGGTTATGGTCCTCCGCTGTATGACCCTGATGCAAAAGTTGTGAAGGAAAATGAATCCATCTCAAACTTTATGAAACGGAGATGGAACGAAGGAATAGAAAAAAACTTTTTTAGACCACAAACAAAATCCAATGTGATTAGTTATAGTGGGAAACAAGAAGATGCCAACCAAATCCTTTGGGAGTTTTTTGGTCATAGATATCTCCACCAGTTTACATTTGCCGAATTAGCAGAACAATATTCTGGTGTAGAACGACTGTTTATTTTATCAAAAGCCACACCACTTTTATACGAATCCTACCGATTCCATGGTGCCATTCGAAATGCACTTAGCGGGTCCAATTGGAAAGTAGACAAACAGTACAAAGAAAAATCCATCTTTTGTGAATCCTGCGAAAACATAGAAGCGGGTTTATGCAAACCATCCTCTTCCCAACTCGAAGACAATTTGACCATCGAAGACCAAATCAATCGTCATTTTGGGAAATATAATATTTCCAATCGATTGAAACCAGAGTTAGTTTTATTTTCCAAAGAAATGATTCGAAAGGAATTGGATGCGGAATTAAAGAATCCAAACAATGATTTTAATCCCAATCCAGATTTTGTTGTCTTGGAAGATTTGATCCGTTACACGGAAGAAAAAGGCATTCAATTTGGAATGGTATACTTGCCGTGGATCAAAGAACGCCAAGAATCTCCTGAATCGAAGGCTCTACTTTCCAAGTTAATCATTTTTTTCCAAAACCATCCAGCTACAAAACTCTTTTTCTTTCCCGAATCTTCCTACCCCGCAGAGCGTTTTGTAGATAATATCCATTACGATTGCCGGGGAGAAAAACGGGTAAACGAAGAATTCCGCCAATTTGTTCTCCCTCAGGTCTTTCGTTTTTTATCTTCTAAATAAAAATCCAATTGATTTCCGATTTCGAGTATTGGAGAATGAGGCACTCCATTCGGATAAGAGGAAACCCAATCATGTTTTCGTTTCGAAACATATTTGTTTGTATTCTATCTGCCTATCTCATCGGATCCCCGATACTAGCGCAGAACCGTTATGCGTTGTTCATAGGAACGAACTACAAAGGGAACACTGCCAAAATCCCTGAGTTGAATCTCTGTGAAGCCGATGCGAATTTTTTAAAAGAGAAAATCCAAAAAAAAGGTAACTTCAAGGATATCAAAGTCCTGTTAGGTTCCATGGTAACTCGGGATAATGTCAAAAATGCAATTACCCAAATCGGAAAAGTAGCTGGGAAAGAAGATTCTGTATTTTTGTATTTCTCTGGACATGGGATGTACATGAAAGATGCGAAGGCCAAAAATGGAATGCGTAACTACTTAATTTGTTACGATCGACCGCATATTTCTGATGAAGAACTCAATGAATTTTTAACCGATATCAAATCCCCGAAAACTGTCCTTGTGATGGATTGTTGTTATTCGGGAGGGATTGCCAAAAAAGGAAAAAACACTCGTGGTGCCGCAGAAATTCCCATTGCCCAAGGGAATGACGGGGTGGTCCGTCAAAATGCAGAAGATTATTTTTTCCAAGACAAAGCCGTCATTTCTTCTTCCGATGATGACCAAACTTCCATCGAAGTAGGGGGAACCATCAACCATGGTATCTTCACTTACAATTTTGGAAATGCTCTTGAAAAAGCAGATCTCAACAAAGACAGTGTGGTCACTGCGTTAGAGGCATTTTTTGTCGCAAAAGAAGAAACCGTGAGGATGGCTCGTCAATTCAACCACGAACAAACCCCACAAGTTTCTGGGAATGCTGCAGGGATTTTTCTTTCTGGGGCACCACAACCACAAACCCCTCCACCAAAACCACCGAATGTTGTGGTGAATGTTCCGATCACTCCTGTGGAAACAACCACACCTAACAACAACCAAACCACAACTCCCGTCACACCGGAGCCAGAACCAACACCTGCAAACGAAACCACTGTGGTCATCCCACCGATCACGGAAGTGGAACCACCAGCTCCTCCTTCTGTCTCCACTGGAAACATTCTCATCCGGACATCCATCATCAAAGATAAGTCCTATGGCGGAGCAGCAACGAAGTCTCCTTATGACCTACTGAACAAACAAGGTAAACTGAGATCTTCCACTCCGGAAGGCAAAGTGCGTGCCATTAAAGTGTTAGTCGATGACCTAGAATACAATGCACAGGTAACAACTGAGAAATCAAAGATTTGGGGTTCGATCACAAAAAACGGAACTCTCATCCCTGGTGATATATACAATGTGAAGATAGACAACCTTCCAGCAGGTGTTCACCAAATTGAAATCCGTGCTGATAATTACCCCATCTACAAAACAGCGACTGCGGTGATTCCGAAACAAACGGTGACTGTGGATGCAACGAGTTCTATGGATGGGTTTGGTGCCATTCGAGGGAGAGTTTTCTTCAAAACGTTGGACAATCCGATTGAAAAACACCCAATCTACATGCCAACAGTTGTGTCTACGAACCAAATCTTTAAGGTCACAACAGACAAGGACGGATACTTTTGGTTTACCAATCTAAAACCAGGGAAATATGAAATCAGAGCTAGTTTTATGGAAGAAATGAAACTCGAAAACTCTGAGATTGTCGTAAAACCAGGGGAAGTGACAACGGTTGAGATCATCCTCAATAAAAAATTGAGTTATACCAAAACCAAATACTAAACCAAACCTATACGGAACAGAAAGGAACTGTCTTTTTTGCCAGTTCCTTGGGGAGAAGGCCTTCAAACGAAGGTCTTTTTTTTTGTGAGCCCAGGTTTTCCAACCATCTGCCGGTGTTTTTTTGATTCACCGAGACCCAAAGAAAGGACCTAATTTATATTTACACGGCATAGAAAGGTTCAAAATCACTCAAAATGATTAATATTAATCTAAATTTGATTAATATTAATCCAAAAAGAAAGATTTTTCCCTGGTTTGGGTGAAATCGAGGTTTTTTTCAAGTTTTTGCGATTGAAATTAATCCTTATTTTTGGAATCGTATAGTCATAAAGAAAAAGGGAATCGGAAAAAGAGGTTCCCGATCTAGAGAGGATCACATGAAAACAACAAAAATAATCGCAACAGGGATCTTAGCAATGGGACTTGCAACAGCAAATCTACATGCTTTAGACACAAACGAAAGATTGGAGCTTTTGGAGTCTGCTATGATTGAACAAGCAACAACTCCAGCGCAAAAATCTGCAGTTTCAGAATACCTTGCGAATGTTGCGAAAGAAAAAACAGAATTGGCTCAAGCTCTTCGTGATAGAGCTGGATCAACTCGAGGTGGTAAAGCTCTTAGCCAAATGAACGAGAAGAAAGAACTTCTTCGCCGTGCTGAGGCTCTTGAAAAAGAAGCTAAAAAATACCAAACTGTCTCTATGGACATGCGTGCAGAGTCCATGCAGGTAGCTCACAACTAAGCACTCAATTTCCAATTGAGTCTCGCGAGAAAGGTCAGGTTCGCCTGGCCTTTTTTTATGCCCTGTTGATAAATGCTTTCCAAACTATCTAACTATGTGACATAATCAATATATGGTTGACACCCCCCAAGAAATCAAAGAAAAACGATTTGGGCGTGTGATTCCGATCCTCCTTGTTTTCTCAGGGCTTTTGGCTCTCGGATTGGTATTTCGATGGGGTAGGCCAGTCAAACCAGTTGTTCGTGTGGAATGGGAAGGCCAAAAGTACCTAACTCCATCGGACCTTATGGTTTACTTAGGAACGGATGCAGAGTCACCCAATATAAGTGATTGGAAGGATTGGGAAACAAAACTCTCCCGTCATCCTCGGATCAAAAAAGTTCGAATCACAAGAGATCCAGATGGATTTCTATTGGTTCATATAGAGGAGAAAGTCGCAGAATTTGTCATACATGTAGGAAGTTCTTTATACGAAGTGGATGAAAATTTGGAGATCTTATCCAAAGACCAAGTTTTAAATACCCATTTAATTGTCATTAGTGGGAAATTCGTTGTAGGTGAACAAAAACTAGAAGGCAGACAGATTTTTGATATTACCAAAGAAATGCGATATGCCCTATCTCTTTACCCTGCTCTTTCCACTCGAATTTCCGAACTTGTCGCTGAACGTGACGGTAATTATACAATGTACTTAAAATCACCTAAATCAATGAAAGTTTTTATTGGTGATAAATTAGAATTAAACGTATTTCGTAAATTATATGCATCTCTTGCTTATATGGAAGCAGAATCCATCAAAGCAGTCTCTATTGATTTGAGGGGAGAAGACGCAGTATACCATTAATATGATTGAAGATGATGCACCTATCATAACTGCTTTGGATCTCGGATCTTCTCTTATCAAAGTTGTCATTGGACGACTATTAGGAGATCATGAAATTGAAATCATTGGAACAGGCGTTTATCCTTCTACAGGGATCAAAAACGGTTCTATTGTTAATATTGAAACCACAACTAAATCCATCATAGAAGCGTTTGGTGATGCAGAACTCATGGCTGGCCAAGAGATAACATCAGTCGTAGTGAATGTTTCTGGAAAATCAGTACATGGATTTAATGAAAAAGGAATCATTGCTGTTACAAACAGAGAACGGATTGTAAGTGAGATGGATATTATGCGTGTCGTGGAAGCAGCACAAGCTGTACATGTTCCCAATGACCAACAAGTGATTCATGTCCTCACAAAAGAATTCAAAGTAGATGACCAAGTGAATATCAAAGATCCAATAGGGATGACAGGTGTTCGTTTAGAAGCCGAGGTTCATATTGTATCCTGTGGAAATACAGCTCTCAATAATATTGATCGTTGTGTGGAACAAGCAGGGCTTTTGCAAATGGATAAAGTTTTATCTAGCCTTGCCTCTTCAGAAGCGATTTTGACAGCTGGTGAAAAAGATTTAGGAACAGCAGTTGTCGATATTGGCGCAGGCATTTGTGATATCATCATTTATGTGGATGGGGGAATCGCATTTTCCTCGGTTGTTCCGTTTGGTGGATTTCATATCACAAGTGATATTTCCATTGGGCTTAAGACCACTGTAGAAACAGCAGAAATCATCAAAAAACGATACGGCCATACAAGAATTGATATGGTGGACCCAACAGAAAAATTTGAAATTCCATCTATATCAGGTAGACCATCTCGTTCTGTTTTCCGCCAAGAACTTGTTGAAATTTTAGAACCAAGGGTTCGCGAAATTTTAGAAATGATCGATCATGAACTGGTACGTTCAGGGTATAAGTCAAGTTTGGCGGGAGGAGTGATCCTAACAGGAGGCACTTCTTTATTACAAGGCATTGAATCCACTGCAGAAGAAGTATTTCGGTTGTCAGTAGGACGTGCAAAACCAGCAGGAATGAGTGGCCTTGTGGAAAGAATTGCAAGCCCTGAATATGCAACTGCGGTTGGCCTGATCAAATACAGTTCAAAAATACAAAACTTGGAACAAAAAAACATGCATTCCGTTTCCGATGGAGAGGGATGGATGAAGAAGGTTCGTCGTTGGATGGAGAATAATCTCTAAGGAAAAATGAATGTTATACCTAGAAGAAGAAAAAACTAGCCCAGCAATTATCAAAGTCATTGGTGTAGGTGGTGGTGGAATGAATGCCGTCACAAGAATGGTACATTCCAAAATGACAGGTGTTGACTTCATTGTGATGAACACCGACGAACAAGTATTACTCAAATCCCCCGTTGAAGTCAAAATCCAATTGGGGAATAAAGTAACCCGCGGTATGGGTGCTGGTGGTGATCCAGAACTCGGAGAAAAAGCAGCCTTAGAAGATAAGGAACGGATTGTATCTGCTTTAAAAGGTGCCGATATGGTGTTTGTCACTGCCGGTATGGGTGGTGGAACTGGAACAGGTGCTGCTCCGATCATTGCAGCCATTGCAAAAGAATTAAAATGTTTAGTGGTTGGTGTTGTGACTGTCCCTTTTTCATTTGAAGGGAAACGAAGAGCAGAACTTGCCAAACAAGGGATTGACCAACTCCGTGCGAATGTAGATACCCTTATCACCATTCGTAATGATTCTATTTTCCAAGTAGTCGATAAAAATACCCCTGTGGACATGGCCTTTCGAGTGATCGATGATATCTTGTTAAATGGTGTTCGTGGTATCAGTGATATCATCAACCATCCAGGAATCATCAATGTGGATTTTGCTGATGTGAAAACCATCATGAAAGACACGGGTGATGCGATTTTGGGAGTAGGGGAAGGGCGTGGGGAAACACGTGTTTCTGAAGCGGTGGAACAAGCGATCAACAATACCTTGTTAGAAGATTCTAGCATCCAAGGAGCTAAATCACTTCTCATCAACGTAACTGGTGGAAACGATCTCACCATCCATGAATGGAATGAAGTTTCTCAAATCATCACTGCACAAGCAGATCCCGATGCCAATATCATCATTGGTCTCAATGAAGACCAAAGCCTATCCGACCAAATCCGAGTGACAGTGATTGCGACTGGTTTTTCTAAAAAAGGAAAACAATACCAGAGAGAACAAAAGGTTGTAGGGTCTGAAGAGTCGATTTCCCCTATGGTATATCTCAAAAAATCCGATGAAAAAGAATCTGGATTTTCCAAAGAATCAGATGTCCCGAGAGGGATTCGCCAAGGGAATCGAAGTTTTGGAGCCCAAAAACAATCCTCCCCATTTCAAAATTATGGAGAGGATTATGATATTCCTGCTTTTTTACGTAGGAAAAACGATTAATCTATAATAAGAACTGTTAGTTGGAGTAGGATCTCACCGATACGAATAAGGGTTTTCCTTCTTCCACTAACAATTTTCTCGGTGCACTTGTCACAACAGAACCAGGTGATTCTACTTTAAAATCATATTCACCTGGTGCCAAAAAGATTCGTTTTACTTGGAAATTGGAAGGAATAGTCCTCCAACAACGTAGGTCAGGTGCGATGGTTTGTGAAACTGCAAGACCTGCAGCAGCCCCAGCAGCAACACGAATGAGACCAGAAACAAGGTCATTATTTTTCCCTTTTCCACCAGACTCAATGGCTCTTGCCATGGCTTCCGATGCAATTACCGCTGCGACTACCTTAAGGGATAAGGAAGTTAAGTTTTTGGTGATGAGAGCTTTGTAGTTCTCATTAAAATTGTTCATCGCTGTTTCGGAGTAATTGTTCATAATGTCGGAATACCCAACATCCACTCCATTGATGTAATATCGTTTGGGAAGGGAACCTTTAGGATCTCTTTCTTTATAAACAGGAATTGGATTCTCTGCTACAGAAAGTGCAGCTATGGCTCCTGCGAGGGAGGCACCAGCTCCTTTGGCACGCAGACCTACTTCTACTGCACCACGAAGGGCAGCAGAAAAATATTCGTCTTCAATGAGGCGTCCTCTAGACATCTTGATCGCAGATTTTCCTGCTTCGTGAATGATGATGACTTCTGAAAGTTTTTCATTTTCAGGTGAAGTCCTTTGCATAGAACGATTGTAAGCTTGTAAGCTAGATCGACCTGCAGAATATTTCGATTGGTCTGAGGAATCTCCTTCTCGGTAAGCTAACATATATCTGTCGGCTATTAAGTTTTGGCTTTTGCCGATGAGTTGTTCCATATTTTTGTATTGGACTCTTGCGTCATTATAACGACCAAGTTTCTCAGATACATACGCATCGATGAGACGAGCTGCATTGTTTTGGCGGTATTCTGCTGCCAAAAAACGCATTTCTTTCAGTTCAAAATCCAATCGTCTGAAATAAATTTTTGCGTTATTAGTGTCACCTTGTAAAAGGTAATTGTTAGCAATGTAAAACTTAATCATTACCCTTTCAAAATCTTCCCCGGTATAATTGGATTCGTTATCGGAAAGGATGAACGAAAGTCCAGACCGCGTCATACTGACTTTGATATTGTCTGCAATGTCTTCTGCTTCTTTGAAAACTTTATTGGAAGTGACGTAGTCACCTTTGGTATGAAAGATCATACCAGCTTCCATCAAAAATAGAAGTTTGTCCTTATTGGATGAACCTTCAAACAGTTCTCTAATTTTAGGAATGGCAGAATCATAATCCTGACCATAGTATGCTGATTCGGTTGCTTGGATGACTTTGTTGTAATCACTGGCACAACCGAGAACGAAAAGAAAAAGAAAGAGAAATGATTTTTTCATGCAATAGTGGAAGGGATTACCAACTAACCCCTTTGTTTCCTCGAACTGCTAATTTTCTATACGATACCTTTTCTGACCAAACCGCAATGGTGGTTTCCACTTCTACGAGTTCGATGTTAATCGATTGTTCCACGATTTTTTCTCCATTCGAAGTGAACATGTTTTCATTGATGTCACAACGAACAAAAAAGTTAGGAGATTTTAGTTTTCCAATGGATAAACGATTGGAAGTGAGTCCGGACAAACTGAACTGAATTTCATTGAGAGATTGTTCTCTATTTTTTGTGCGTACTGTGTATATTTTATTTTTGATGAGTTTAGATACAAACGCATTGTCAAAAAGTTCTGTTTGGATTTGTTCCGATGTATCGTTACGTGTAGGGAAGTGTGCCACAAATACACCTTCTTCATGTGGGTTTTCTTTGAAATACTCCCCAATTTGGCCTGCTAATTTTTCGGCCGCTTTCACCAATTCTTGGCTAGTCAGTCCACCTGAGTCGGAGATATAATCATCAGCATTGTCGAGTCTTTTGGGACTGGAACTGCATTGGAATAAGAATCCTACTAAGAGAAAGGAGAATAGAATTTGTTTCATAACCCCACTTATATGGGGGATGGAAACATGTCTTGTCAATTCCAAAAATCCGATTTCAATTCCTCGATTTTAGAACTACGATAAAAAGTTTTTTCCTCTTCGGACATTTCCTTCATTTCCCTTTCGTACAGTAACTCGACAACCTGTCGGTAGAAGGAAGGGCTTTCCCAGGATTGGATGTCCCATTTTTCCTGTTGGTAAAGTGTTTCTTTTTTACGAAGGAAAATTCGTTTTCGTTCCCTTGCATAACTATAGGGATTTCTCTGAACGTAATCTTCCAAAAAAGACAATAAAATCACGGGAGGAGAAGTGGGGTGTTTTGGAAAAAGTAATTCACTTAAAAATTTAGGAAATATTTCATCTTTTAGGCGGTTTACGGCCGTTAGTTTTTCATATTGGGAAAGTGAAGGAGAAGATTCAATTTCCAAACTTTTTTCCTTCCAATTCATAAAAGCGACATAGACAGCATATAAAACATGCCCTCTTTCATCTGGAAATTCTTGGAGTAAATAACGATATGTTTCTTCTCTGTCTCCATTCCAGAGATAGGATTCCTTCCCACGAATCGTTTCCAAAAAATCCCTAAGGTCACTTGGATACCCTGGACCTTTTAGGACCTCTGGGCGATTTTGTAACCTCTGCCAATAGATCTCGGAATGTGAATCAAAAGAGGATTCTTTGGGATTCTCTTTGTTTTTTTTGAGAAAAAGGATATAGACAAGACCACCAAGTAAGAAGGAGAGTAGAATTGTGATGAATAGGATGAAGATGGTTTTCTTTTTGTTCATTGGCATTGTGTGTATGGACTTTGCCTGTACGAAAAAATCCAGTGAAGATTCAAATTCAGAACTTTTGAGTACGTTACTCACTCAAGGGAGCCCTGTGCAATCTGCTTGTCAAAGATTTATTCTGACAGAATCAAATTGTGTGGCAGTAGCTGACATAAGTACAAACGTTTGCCCAGGTCTTATCTCCAAATTAAAAGCACAGATCCAACCAAGAGAATTGAGTACGGATTCAGTCGCTGTCTTGTATTTTGATTGTTTTTCGAAAATTAACTTAACTTATAATATTGCAAAAGCATGTAACCAGAGTTCATTTGCCTCCAATTCCGAATATAGAAGAGTCCAACGTACAGGAACTTCCTCTGCGGAAACTTCATGGCAAGAAGCAATGAACCAGTGTGGTTCTCTTGAGAATTCCGTTCCACCCGTTGATTCGGGACTTCGTGAAACAGACACCGTACTCGGGTCTGACCCTTTCCAATGATTGTTAATAGGAGTATAAAATGTCACTAGTCACTAAAGACCAATTGGTTCAAAAATTAAATCCGATTTACCTTCCTCATGAAATAGAAGAACGAATTCTTCCTTTAGCAGAAGAAATCAATCGATTGAAAAAAGAAAAAAATGCAGTGATCCTAGGTCATAATTATATGACACCCGATGTATTTTGGGGAGTGTCCGATATCATTGGTGATTCTTTGTATCTTTCCAAAATGGCGAAAGAAACAACTGCCTCAATGATTTTGTTCAATGGTGTTCATTTTATGGCTGAAACTGCCAAAATTTTATCTCCTGAAAAAAAGGTTCTCATTGCCGATCCCAAAGCAGGTTGTTCTCTTGCTGAATCCATCACACGTGAGGATGTCAAAGCTTTAAAGGCAAAATACCCTGGTGTACCTGTTGTTACGTATGTGAACTGTTCGGCGGAAGTGAAGGCAGAAACAGATGTTTGTTGTACTTCAGCAAATGCCGTACAAATTGTAAATGCTGTGGAAGGGGATACGGTTATCTTTTTACCGGATGAATACTTAGCAGGCAATGTTCGCAACCAAACGACTAAAACGATCATCTCACATCCTGGCAGATGTATGGTTCACGAAATGTACACTCCAGAAGATATTCGCTCCACAAAACGTTTGTTTCCTGGTGGAGTCACTGTCATTACTCACCCTGAGTGCCATGAAGATGTCGTTAAAGAAGCAGATTTTTCTGGTTCGACCTCTCAGATGGTTGATTTCATTCGGAAGAGTAAAACTGATAAAATCATGTTAGTGACAGAATGTTCGATGGGAGATAATTTACGTGCCGAATTCCCTGAAAAAGAATTTGTATCTACATGCCAAACATGCCCTCACATGAAAAAAATTACTTTGGAAAAAGTAAGAGATGCATTATTAAAAGAACAATTTGAAATCTTTTTGGACGATGAGGTGATTTCACTTGCCCAAAAATCTGTAAATCGTATGTTAGAGTTGAGTTATAAAAAATAATATGTTTAGAGTTGGAAACGGAATCGATTTTCATAAATTAATCCATGAACCATTTCGCCCCCTTGTCCTTGCGGGTGTGGAAGTGAAATCGGAATTTGCTTTTTTGGGTCATAGTGATGCGGATGTAATTTTACATGCAGTGGCAGATGCTATTTTAGGTGCATTGGCCCTTGGTGATATTGGGGTTCATTTCCCTGACACCGACCCACAGTATAAAAATATGAAATCCTCTGTGATCATTGATAAATGTTTAGAACTCCTAGAGGAAAAAAAATTCAAACTCATCAATGTAGATTGTACATATGTTGGTGATCATCCTAAAATAAATCCCATCCGTGCCGAACTGAATGCATCTTTGGCACAAATCACAAAACTTCCGTTAGACTGTGTTTCCATCAAGGCAACTACTTCGGAAGGGATGGGAGCTTTAGGTAGAAGTGAAGGTGTGATGGTGATGGCAACTGTGCTCGTTGAGAGCACAAAAAAACACCATTAAAATCGTTTTTCTTTTAAAGTGGCGATGTGGTTTAAATCTGCATCGCTAAAGAATAAAAACAAAAGTTTAGAAAGGAAATTGGGAGCCGTTTGGATTTCCAAAATTCCGTGGATACGAACGCCGTTCTCAGTCGGATCCAGTTGGTAGGTCTCTTTTAGAACTTCGTAATGTTTGAAACCTTGGCTTTCGATTTGGAAAGAAATTGTCGGTGTATTTGTGACAGAAGTTGTTTTGCATTTCACCGTTTCCCCCAAGGATTTAGATTCCCATTCTTCTCCCACTACAGGGGCTCGAAAGGATTTTGGTTGGAAGGATTCATACAAATTCTTTAGGGTTTGGTCAGGTTTTAATTTTACCTCCCAATGACGCTCCAAACGAGTTTCCTTTTGACCTAAGACGGCAAAAACAAAAACAAAGAGAAAGATTCCAAAAACTCTTAGATACCAAATCATATCTCCATTGAAAAATCTATTGCCTAGGGATCGATTGAAATTTATTTTTCTCCTACCGAAGGGGAATCTTCGAGAGGGTTTAGCCACTGCATTCTGCTAGAGAAATATCATCAAAACGAGTATCAGGCCTCATCCAAGTCTATGAGCGTGAACAAAATCTATCGATTCACACGAACCCTTTTCCTGATATCTTAGATGATACCACCTACAATCGTATCCTTAAAGATCCCAATTATTGGATTTCTCAGTCCTTAGAAGATAAAATCATCCAACAAATTTCCACTTCATTAGATATTTCAGGAATTTTGTACCATGTGGGAACGGAAGCATTGATTACAAATGCCTATGATTTGTTGCCACTTGATGATTCTAGGATTGATTTAGTGGAAATGATTTATAGGTTACCTATTTTGATTGGTCGCCTAACAAGAGCAGTCTACTTAAATGTAAAACCGATAGCAGACAAACATGTGAAATTCGTTTTTACATACCTTCCTGAGTTCCAAGAAAAATGGTATGATGCAGTGTTTTTCCAAGGCATGTTAAATGGCCTTGCTGTTCTCTTTGAACTCAAAGAATTTAATATCCGAATGACAAAAACCAAACTTTTTGGCATCCACGTTTCTCACAAAGAATTGGGTGAGGAAATACAATTTGGTTCCGACGCCAATGAATACGAATTGGAATGGAAAGATGAAGTTTTGTATTTGTCTAGATCACATCTAACAAAAGAAAATGTTTCATCTCGCCATCGTGTAATGGTTACCTCTCGCTCAGAAACAACATTGGAAGAGATGTCAATTGTTGATGTAAGAGATGTTGTCGGTAAATCACGTGAACTTGCGATTGAAAATCGTGATTTGGAAGCTGCTGTTGAAGTACTGAAGTCTTTCAAACAAGAGTTAGAGAGAAAACAACTCTCGATGGCAAAGGACCTTCGCCTTGCAAAAAACATCCAAAAGGGTTTGATACCTGAAATAATCCCTGATTGGAATGGGATTCAATTTTGGACGGGATTTAGTCCCATGCAAGAAGTGAGTGGAGATTATTATGATTATTTTCCATACCATACTGATAAGTTAGGTGTTGCTGTTTGTGATGTGTCAGGTCACGGAGTTCCTGCTGCCTTTATCACTGCACTTTCGAAAATGTTATTTTCGAATTTTAAAAAGCCAAAACCATCCGAAACATTTAAATTAATCAATCGTGAGTTATTAGACCTTGTCAAACAACAAGGTTACACCACTTGTGTTTACCTTCTCATCCACTCTGACTACAAAGTTGTGTATTCAATTGCAGGACATCCAAGACCTATTTTATTCCGCCACCGAACTGGCAAAGCAGAGGTCTGTGAAGGTGAAGGAACATTTTTAGGAATGTTTCCTGATGCAGGAGATACATACCGAGACTTACACCTCCAATTAGAACCTGGAGATAAATTATTCTTATACACAGATGGATTAACAGAAGCTGAAAATGATCATGGCCATGCATTCGGAGAAAGTAAACTTTTACAATTGATTGAAGAAAATGCGAATGCCACAATCCAAGAGACAGTTGAATCCATTATGAACCATCATAGAGAGTTTACGATGGGAACAGATGCAATGGATGACATCACTTTACTTGGATTACAGTTGTCACCACGACTAGAAGAGTTTCATCAGATAAAACGACAAGGTGACAAGGCCTATCACCAAAAAGATTACCAAACTGCAGTCAATTGTTATGAAAAGGCACACCAAATTTTACCAAGAGAACTGAATACCCAATTGGCATATGGAAAAGCTTTGGCATACTACGGAAAATTTGATGAAGCAATTGGGATGTTGGAATCTTATAATAAATTTAAGACCAACCATTTTAAATCACATGCAATTTTAGGTTATTGTTACTACCAAGTGGAACAATACGAAAAAGCCGAATTGGAATGGAAAAAAGCTTATTCCATTAATGACTCAAACTTATCTAATTTATATAATTTAGCACAACTTTATCGCAAATTGAATCAAAAACAAAAAATGAAAGATGTGATCGATAAAATGAAATACATTGAATCCACGTATTTACATATCCTTCCACTGGAAAAAAAGTGGGAGTCATTGCCAGATGAATCGAATTAAGCTTATTTTACTTTCTCTTTGTTTGTTTCATTTTAGTTTTCCGAGAGACCATAGTTTCCATTCTGATTTTAGCTTGGAGTGGTGTTACTTTGTCGGCCAACTCCAGACCGAATCTGGAAATTCATACGGATACGAACTTTCTTTTTTTCGATTGAAGTTTTCTGATGGTGAAAATTGGAATCCTGAAGTATTTCCTGTTCATTTTGCAATTTCAGATCTTACGGGACGTAAACATAAAACTGCACAAACCATCAAACGGAACTTAACTGGTCTTGCTGGTTATGATCAAAGTAGAATTTTTAGCGGTGAATACGAATTTCAAATACTTTCCAAAGATAAATTCTTAATCAAAGCAAAACCAAAATCAAATGAAATCGCAATTGAATTCACTTTAGAAGGGAATGGAAACATTTTATCCCAAGGAAAAAATGGAATTTCCATTAAATCAAAACGAAACCCAAATATATTTTCGTATTATTATAGTTATCCGAGACTAAAAACCAAAGGCCAATTGGTTTTTTTGGGGAAACAAGAAACCATTGTATCGGGAGACTCATGGATGGACCATGAGTGGAGTGAAAAATCATCTCAAAACATTCCTACATTAGCAAAAGGCCAATCAGGTTGGGATTGGATTTGCCTAATGGATGAAAAGGGTGGAGACTATGTTTTTTTTCGGTTTAGAGAATCTCCAGAACAAACACCTGAAATATTTGGGACGTATCGTGATGCAAAGGGCAATGTAACCTATTGGAATGATCCAAAAGATATCCAAATGGTTCCAACTGGATCTCCTTGGAAAAGTAATCAAACGAAAATCACATACCCTTTACATTGGAAAATCAAATACCCTGGAGGTGAGTGGATTGTTTCTCCCATATTCAATGAACAAGAGTTTGATGGCAGTGATTCTACAAAAACCATCTATTGGGAAGGGGCAGTTTTGGCCAAAGATCCAACGGAAAAAAAGTCAGCCAAAGGATATTTAGAATTGAAAGGTTATCAAAAATCGAAAGACTGGTGGGAGTTCTAAGCCATGTGGAAATATTTTTTAAAACGATTTTTATTAATTTTTCCGACTCTATTAGGAATCACTTTTTTAGTTTTTCTCATCTCACATTTTGCACCTGGTGGTCCATTAAATAGTGAAATTGCAAAGCTCAAAGGTGCGGGTAATTTAGCTGGAGCTTCTACCAAACAAATTTCCCAAGAAGAAATTGAACTCATCAAAAAAAGACTTCATTTAGATAAACCAGCCCCTGTTGCCTATTTTTATTGGTTAAAACAAATTGTTCAATTTGACCTTGGAGAATCCAGGCTTCACTCAAGAAAGGTTTCTGATCTCATTGTTGAAAAACTTCCAGTGTCTTTGTTTTTTGGACTGTCTGGTTTTTTTCTTACCTACTTTATTTGTATCCCTCTTGGAATCCAAAAAGCACTGAAAGAAGGCAGTCATTTTGATTTCATTTCTAGTTTTATTATCTTTTTTACGTATTCATTACCAGTTTTCGCCTTTGCGATGTTACTATTGTATTTGTTTGCTTCTGGAGAAGTTTTTTCTTTTTTTCCATTGGGACATGAAGTATCGGATTTTTATGAGGATTTAAGTGTTTGGGGTAAGGTAAAAGATAGATTGGCTCATATGTTTTTACCTGTGATTTGTTATGTAGTTGGTAGTTTTGCTGTCCTTACATTACTCATGAAAAATAGTTTGTTAGATCAAATCGCAAAAGAATACGTACGCACTGCGATTTCCAAAGGTCTTAGTTTTTCAGATTCCATTTTTAAACATGCATTCCGAAACTCACTCATACCCATTGCAACGGGATTTGGTAGTAATTTAACTCTAATATTTTCTGGATCCTTATTCATTGAACTTGTTTTTAACATTGATGGTATGGGTTTACTTAGCTTTGAAGCTGTTAGAGAAAGGGATACCGATTTAATGATGGGCCTACTCCTCGCACAAAGTTTTTTAGGTCTCATTGGCAAAATTGTCTCAGATTTTTGTTATATTTTAATCGATCCGAGGATTGATTTCGAATGAAATTTATATCAAACCCAGCAAACATTCGTAAGTGGGAAAAATTCAAAAAAAATAAAAGAGCCTATTATTCATTACTTGTACTCTTTTATACATATCTTATTTCTTTGTTTTCCCCACTTCTCATTAACAACAAACCATTGTTTGTATTGTATGAAGGTTCGGTTTCGTTTCCCATTTTCCTGTTTTATCCAGAAACCAAATTTGGTGGGAATAATTTAACGGAACCAAATTATAAAAAGTTAAATCGAGAACCAAGGTTCCAAGATTCTTCCAATCGAATGGTGTTCCCACCAATCCCATTTGGTGTGAATGAAGATAATTTAGATAGTTTAGAAGAAGGAACAAATCCTCCTTCCAAACCAACATTTCGGCATTGGATGGGGACAGATGACCGTGGGCGTGACGTTTTCACGCGTATTGTTTATGGGTACCGATTGGCGATGACATTTAGTTTGATCCTCATCGTCGTTGAAATTTTACTCGCTTCCTTTATTGGTGGGGTTCAAGGTTATTTTGTTGGAAGATTGGATTTATTTTTGCAAAGGATCATTGAAATTCTATCAGCAATTCCATTCCTCTACTTGATCCTCATCATGGGTTCTTTTTTTGGTAGGGGATTTTTGGTTTTAATCGTCACTTATGGATCACTCAGTTGGATTGGACTTAGTTATTATATGCGAGGTGAGTTTTTAAAGCTCCGCAAACAACAGTTTGTTGATGCTGCAAAAACTTTGGGCGCCTCTCCCTATTCCATCATTATGCGTCATATGTTACCAAATTCACTTACACCACTTGTTACCTTTTTACCATTCATTTTGATCTCAGCAATTTCTGTTTTATCAGCTTTGGACTTTTTGGGTTATGGAATCCCTGCTCCTAATCCATCTTGGGGTGAACTTATTGGGCAAGGAAGAGAACGTTTAACTGCTTGGTGGCTCATTACCTTTCCATCGGTTGCCTTATTTCTAACGATATTGTTCTCTGCTTTTGTGGGAGAGGGTTTACGAGATGCTTTTGATCCAAAAGATAAGGTGGTTTACGAATGAACCCCAATGAGAAAGCCATTGAAGTAATGGATCTCAGTGTCCAAATCAAAACGGATGATGGAACATTGCCAATTGTCAGCGGAATTAGTTTTCACTTAAACAAAGGGGAAACATTGGCACTTGTCGGTGAATCCGGCTGCGGAAAATCCATTACTTGTTTGGCATTAACGAAATTATTGCCTTCTAACACTACCATTTATCCAACGGGTTCCATCTTGTTTGAAGGAAACAATTTATTAGAATCTTCCAGTGAAAAACTAAGGTCTGTTCGTGGAAGGGAAATTGCGTATGTATTCCAAGAACCTTTTTCTTCTCTCAATCCATTACACAAAATTGGCGACCAGTTAATTGAAAGTTTTTTATTACATGGACTTGGTTCTAAAGAAGAAGCTGAAAAAAAGGCAATTTATCTATTGGAACGAGTTGGAATCACAGATGCAAAACATCGATTGGAACAGTATCCTAACCAATTTTCTGGTGGGATGTTACAAAGAGTTTGTATTGCCATGGCACTGATGTGTGATCCAAAAATTCTGATCGCAGATGAACCTACAAGTGCTATCGATGTCACCATCCAACTCCAGTTAATCGAATTACTGAAAGAACTAAGAAAAGAACATGGAATGTCAGTTTTATTTATATCACATGATATTGGTCTAGTGAGTCATATTGCAGACCGAATTGCAGTAATGTATGCAGGTAAAATTGTGGAACAAGGAAGTGTGGATATGGTGATAGATTCACCTAAACACCCTTATACCAAAGCCTTAATCTCTGCATATCCAACTCATGAAAATATTGGAAAAAAATTAGTTACCATTGAAGGAATTGTTCCCTCACCAAAATCGTATCCTAGTGGTTGTCGGTTTCACACTCGTTGTAAAGAAAAATTAGAAATTTGTAATGCATCAATCCCGAAACCAACAGTAGTGTCTGACTCGCAAACAGTGGAATGTTTTTTATATGGAGGAAAAGAAAGTGCTTAATGTAACGGACTTAGTTGTTTCTTACAAACAATCCCAATCTCTTTCCTTTTCTACTAAACGCCTGGTGGCAGTCGATTCTGTAAATTTTTCCATTCCGAAAGGAAAAATATTGGGACTTGTTGGTGAGTCGGGTTGTGGAAAATCAACTATCGGCCGTGCCATTCTTTCTCTACTGCCAATTGACAAAGGTTCTATTCAATTTGAAGACCAAGATATCACAAACATTTCAAAAGAAGAACAAAAACTTTTGAGACGAAAAATCCAAGTTGTTTTCCAAGACCCTTATTCTTCATTAAACCCCCGTTTCACGATAGAAGAAATCATTACAGAAGGTTTACAAATTCATTTTCCAAAATTGAGTTTGGCTGAGAAAAAAGAAAAAGCAATCAAAGCTTTATCAGAAGTTAGTTTACCAGTGGACATCTTACATCGGTACCCACATGAATTCAGCGGAGGACAAAGGCAAAGGATCGCCATTGCTCGTGCATTAATCTTAGAACCAAATTTAGTCGTATGTGATGAAGCTGTATCTGCTTTGGATATATCCACACAAGCCCAAGTCATTAATAACCTTCTTTTTTTAAGAGAAAAATATGGATTATCCTATTTATTCATATCACATGACTTAAATATCGTAAAACATGTTTCAGATCGGATTGCCGTGATGTACTTAGGCCAAATCGTAGAAGAAGGGAGCCGGGATGAAATCAGCAATAATCCTCTCCACCCATATACAAAGGCTTTATTTTCCGCTAGTTTTGATTTAAAACAAAGAAACAAAATTTCAAAACCTCTTGTTGGGGAAATCCCAAGTATTATGAACCAACCAAAAGGTTGCCGGTTTCATACAAGGTGTCCGATTGCAAAAGAGATTTGCAAATCAGAAGAGCCAAAGGAAATTTATCCTTCGGAACTACATCGTGTGAAATGTCACTTTCCGATGTTATGAATTAGTTGTGAAATTATCTTTAAGAGATACAATCAAAGGTGTAATCGGGAAAACACTCTTAACATTTATCTTTGTCATATCAATGACAATGTTTTTTATTTTGTATCCACTGTTAGCTGATCCTGATTATTACAAAAATTTAATTCTTGAGTCTACGTATAAAATGACTCAACTCAATGTGAATTATAAAAGTTCAGAGCCTGTATTTTTCCCTTTCCCGGGTATTGAGTTAAATGAAGTTACAGTTTCTAAAGTTGATGATGAAATTATCCACGTCCAAAAATTGCGTATTGAAATCTATTACGGGGTATTTGTTGGTAAACCATTAGAGTTAAGAAAAATATATTTAAATACAGGCACAATTGAAATCACCAGAGAAAAAGATGAATCATTTCCATTATTTGAAAAACTTTCGGAACAATCTTTAGAAGAAACAACTTTATCATCTAAAAACAAATCTAAAGTTCAAACAGATAATCAAAAAGATACATCTGAAGAACTCTATTTTTCCAAAACGTTTGTTAATTTAGTAAATCAAATTGAAATTAAGAACATTACGATTTTATTCGATGACAAACTCTATTCTCGAAAAATTAATTTATACCTTTGGGGCACAACGCTTCATATAGACCATGATTTACGGAACATTGATTTTTATTTGTATGGAAAATTAAATAATGAACCTATAACTTTCAGTGTCGATTTTCTTTTTACGGAAGATAAATTAACCTATGAAACTTTAAGATTAGAAGGTGAGTTCCAATTTCAAAACGTAAAAGGTATCGATTTACACGATATTTTAATCATTTTTACAAGAGGTGATTTACGATTTGTAAAAACATCAGGTACAATCCCATTTTATAAAAGAGATGAATCTAAAATTTATGCTGTAGTAGACCAATTACATGTACAAGACTTGGCATTAAAAGATGGTAAAACGTTTGCCGATGGTCACGTATCGACACTTATCAATTATGATAGTAACGAAGATAAATTGTCTTTTGCAAATATCATAGTAGAATGGAAGGGAAAGTCAAAACTGTATGGATCAGGTTACGTAAACTTTTTAAAACCTCCACTTTCACCGACTGTTTCATTTGAAGGATCTTCCGATTACTTGGATGTCCCTAGTCTCATTAAAGTTTGTAAAATTTGGATCGATCCCGATTTTGAAAAATCAATCCTTACCCGTGGTTTACCAAATACTGGATATGTAAATCGAATGAATGTTTATTTGAACTTTCATTTTCGAAATCTAACCATAGTTGATTTTAAAGCAGATTCATTAAAATTAAATGTTCATTATGCAAAACGAAAATTAAACATCAATCGATACGAATTAAAAGTATATGATGGAGATATAATCGGTACTGGCGAATATCGTTGGCTACAACCTGTTGGACTTACTTTAAAAGGTGAAATTAAACATGTTTCGATTGCGCCAGTTTTATCAGACATTTTTAAAATATCTCCCATTACTGGAAGTATCGATTCGGATTTTGTAATCCATTCACCTTCTGATACCGAAGATGGTTTGGTTGATAATTTACAAATCATCGGGAATATTAATGCAAAAAATGGAGAGTTATTGAGTTATACAAACATTTTAAAACCCATTAGTTCTATAGGTAGTGTTATCAATTTAAAGAAAATCGATTTTAGTAGAGCTACCCCATATAATGAACTCAAATTCGATTTTCAGTATGCAAATGAAAACATTGAAATCAAAAATTTTGCCTTAAAAGCAGATGGCATAGCAGGTTCAGGTGGTGGAAAAATTGGATTTAACAAAGCCATTGATATGAAGTTTACGATTGCTTTTCCTGGTGTTGCTGGTAAGGCATTAAAACTTCCCATTATTTACCGAGGAACTTATGGAGTTTCTTCACCATTCATTGATCCTATTTGGTTAGGTTCGGTGTATGCAGGCACAATTTTTTTAGCAAGCCCTGCAGGAGCAGCCGTTGGAGGTATAGCTGGATCTGCTATGTCTGAATATGTCAACCGAGCAGTGGAAAATGTGACAGGTGGAGTACAAAAGAGTTGGAAAGGAATTAAATCAATGTTTGGTGGCAAGGAAGAAGAAGAGAAAAAAGAAGAAAACACCAAAGAGAAATCTCCTTAGCATTTTCTTTTTGTGAAATTTGTTAGTTCATAATTTCTTGAATCACTTGGCAAACTCCTGAGTCTTCGTATTTGAAGTCTACAGATGGTTTATCCGATCTTAGTTCAGAGGGTGAAAATTCAAATTGAAAGAATTTTGAACTGCCTTCGAAAAAACAAATGTCTTCTATTGGAGTTAATTCTCCTTCATATTCATCATAACAACTTCGATCTGTGCCAGTGATGAATAACTCGCCTTTTGGTTGTCTCCACTTAGTAATAGAAAAACATCTATTATCATTTACTGAAAATGAAGTTTCTAATGTACCAGAATAATCGGTTGTCCTTTTCACGCTAGAGTTGAATCGAAATAAATCTAACATGATCCAATATCGTTTTGATGCGGAAAGGATATATACCATCTTTCCCAATTTTTCATCAAAGCCACCTTCACCAAATTTAAGGGCAATTAACATTTTGGCTTTTTCATAGTTATTGTTTTTGATGATATCTTTGTAATCATTAGGGATGGTTTTGAGGTATTCTTTAAAACCCTCTCCCGCAATCAATAAGTTTGGTGTTGTTTCTAAAGGAGATATAATAAAATCCTGTTTATCAGTTTTGACTTTAAATCCTAAAGAATTTCCTGATTCTTCGGCAGAAATGGAAACTAGTGAATATGTGTCTTCTTTTGTAACATTTCCATTCACATCTAAAATTTGAAGTTTTAATTGAAAATTGGTACCTGCATCATTTAATACTCCAAATAGAGCTACTACTTTCGATTGATCTAAATTTGGATCTATTTTTTTAAGTTTGTTAATCGCCGAAATTCCAGAATCTGCATTCACTAGATACTGTGCTTCAAATCCTGAAACAGAATAAACTCCTTCCTTCGATAAATATTCGAATACTTTTTCGGAAAGATATGGATAGTTTTTCAGTTTATTGAATTGTCCAACTAACCCTTTGAAGGTGGAAGCACGTAATGGAAATCCAGCAATGTATGAGTTTAATAATTCATTTCTTGTTTCTGTAAGTTTTTCTTCAAAATCATTATTTGTCACAACTGAATTGATAACTCCCTCCTCATTTACTTCTTTTAAGAATGGATATTTTTTCTTAAGTGAGGTTATGTATTGGTCATCTCTAGTAGAGTTTTTTAATAGTTGGATGATCTGATAGACTTCCTCTGTTTTTAATAAACGATCATCGGGCTGTGTTACCAATGAATTCATTAAAAATTGAAAAATATTATAATGATATAAGACAACTATGTTGTGAATAGATTTTGGATCTAAAATTAGTTTTTTTAAATCATTACTCTCAAGGTATTCACTCTCAGAAACGATAAGTCTCTTTTTTAAAGTTTCTGAATAACTTGAAGTTGAATTGAAATAATCACTACTTGCTAGATCAAATTCTCGAATGTATCCAAATTCAGTTTTGCATTTATGTTTAATCGAACTTGGACATTTGAACTGATATGTTTTATAAACCATATCCTTCTTTTCGATTGCTACAGATGCGATGATTTCTACTGAATCTATGTCACTGATTGTGCCAATTTTTTCAGCAAGTGGTTCTTCTGTTTGTAAAACTTCTATTGAATCTTTCTGATCGACAAAAAAGATTTTTTTAGGTTCAGTAAAATTTTCTACCTTCTTTTTGCTGCAGTTCATAAGAACTACAACAAAACTTAATAATAGTATTCCGCTTAATTGAATCGATACTTTTTTCATATATAATCCTTAATAACTATCTACCACTTGGATATATTCGCCGAATAAAAATCCTTTTTTACCATCGCTTGTTTTGACTTGGTACCAAAAATCTTCCATTTCTTCACCTTTGCTATTGGTGATGATGTACTTCCTTGGTTCTCTGGATATAATTTCGACTACAGAATTTCCTTGTAATCCAGTGATCACTTCTGATCGTTCATTCGCTTTGGAACGTAAATTCAAACGATCCGATACATTGATAATCGCATATTGTTTTGCAGCTTTTAATTTTTTTAAGTTTGCACTAAGATCTGCTAGATTTGGATGATTAGGGTTCGACTTTTTGAATCGAATTAATGTTGGAATGACTTGAGCAGGTTTAAAATTGGAAATTGCATCAAATGCTTCTTTGCTTATTTCAGTGTCTTGGCTTGCAAGTAATCCTTCAATTGCTAATAAAGACTCATCTGTTTTAAACTTACCAGCACTGTACAAACATGCCATGACAAAATCTTTATCTTGGTTTGAACAAAATGGTTTTACAAACTTCCATTCATCCCATGCATTAATGTTTCCCAATCCCCGAATCGCTGCTAGTTGAGTAGGTTTATCTTTCCATTCAATTGCATTTCGGAAGATGGGTGCATTACCACTGCGACCAACTTTAGATAATCCTTGGACACTAGAAAAACGAATTTTTTCACTTTTGTCTTTTACCCCTTTTTCAAAGTAGGATTGTGATTTTACATTTCCGATTTTTGCAAGAGCCTCGATTGCTGCTTCTCTTACATAGACATCATCGTTATCGAAAGCTTTTTGTAATTCGTTGATTCCAGCCTTTAGTTCACCTAAAGATAGTGCAGCTTGTGCTCTAATTTTACTGGATTCCCCTTTCTCTAATTGTTCTGTGACTGGTTTAACGTACTTAGAATCTCCAGATTTTCCCATTTCGGATAGAATTGAAATTCGGTCATTATCATTTGATGCGCCTTTCAAATCTTCTTTTAGATCACCAGCATAGATATGAAATCCCAAGGTAAATAGTAAAATTGCAAATCCTTTCTTCACGTAACTCTCCAGTCGTTGGCAATTGCCAGAATTTCACAACTGTTAAAGAATTTTATAACTTTGTCAAGGATTCATTCTTTGAAAAAAAATGACAAACTAACAGTCGTCTTTGAATTTAATTTTCCTTATCATTTCGAATGGGAATGCCTTCATTTTGTAAAATCCGAAGAGCATTTGTTGATCCAGAAACTCCATCTCTAATCTGATAATCAAAATCCATTTTACCATTGGTTTCTAATTCAGTGAAATGGTATCGTTTTGCAAAGTTCATTTCGGCAAGTTTGAGATCATGTGTCGTTAAAAATACAATGCATTTTTTTTCGCGTAATACTGCCAAAATTTCACGTGTGGCGATGTACCTTTCTTTTGAATTTGTTCCCTTTAAGATTTCATCTAAAAATAAAATTGGGACCTTCTTGGAATTGTCTGCATTGTGTATGATTGTAGCAAGTCTTCTGACTTCTGAATAAAAGAAGGAAACCCCATCTTCCATTGAGTCTTGTGAACGAATTAAGGTATGGATTTGAAACTCTGGGTATTCAAAACCATTTCCTAATACAGGTGCCCCTGATCCAGCAAGTAACAAAGACATGGCGATCGATCGCATGTATGTTGTTTTTCCACTCATATTGGATCCAGTGACAATCATCAAATCTCCTGGATTCATTTTTGGTAATGGATTAAAAACACGATTTGTTTTAGGAATCATTGGATGGACAAGTGAATTTGATGTTAGAGTTCCTCCATTGTTGATTGTTGCAAAGTTTGCTTCTGGATTCAAAAATCCAAAATTGACCATAGGTAAAATGGAATCAATTTTAATGCTTTCGTTTTGTAATTCATTCCAATGAAACGAATATTGTTGTTTCCATTTTTGTAAGGTTTTGATTTTCCATAGGTCCCACAAACAAAGGACATTTAGCACCAAATGTGGAAGGGGAGAAACCAAAAGTTCAGAAGAATCTCCGAGGTTTGCAATTTTGGATAACATTTTTTTTGTGAATTTTCTTTCCTTCGAAAGAAATAAAAATGTTTTTTGAAAACGAACGGATGACTGGCTTAGTGTTTTAATTTCCTTCCAAATCAAAGTAGAATCTTTTCGATAACTTACGAATAAAATTCCATTGGTGAGTAACAAAAGAGGTAGGAAAGGTAAATCGAATAACAAACCAAAAACGATATAAATTGGTGAGAAAATTCCCCATATAGGAAACATCCAACGTAGCCAATTTCGTTTGTTCCAAAAATTGGTTTCGAATTGAGTCGATGGGATCTCAAATTTTTCATTCGGTTCTCCCTCTAATACTAAAAACTTTCTCATCAAATGGAATGCTTTGTTTTTTTCTGTTAGGATTGTTTTGACCAAGGATTTGTCTGAAATGGCAAACTTCTCTTCCAATGGTTCTTGTAAAAATCGGAACAAATAGGAATGGAAACCTTCTTTTGTGATGGTAGTGTCAAATACTCCCAAAAACCCTTGTTTGGTGCAAAGATCCAAATCAATGGATAAGGGATGATTTCTGACATCAATTGGATATTCCCAAAGTTCTCTAGTTTTTAATTTTTTAAAATCTCCAGAAAGACGTAGTAATTCTTCCTCTATAAATTGAAGTGTACGTTTGGCAAAATCCAATTGTGACTTCCGATTTGAATACAATCGAACCAGGTATACAAAAGGAAATAACGGGAGAAGTGAGACTCCATATTCTTTCCAAGTGAGTTTGGTTAGATAACAAAAGGAAATCGCAAATAAAAAGGTTATAAAAGTAGATAATCGAAAAACTGAAACGATTCTAAGGCGATTGGATAAAAACTGAATTTTGGATTTGTATTTATTTTTCCTTAAAGAAAGGAAAACATAAGTTGGATTAGTGGAAAAGTGGTCGTTCGTAATTTTCTTCTTCCCGACGAGAAATCTCTGTATCGAGGACACGAATGAGACTTCCTAAGTCATTTAATCTCCATTTGTCGATGAGTCGTCCTTTCTCGCGACCAGAAAACTTATCTAAATACAAAGTACCAAATAGGTCTTCTCCATATTCATAAGCAACAAAGCGCCCGCTTCGTCTCCCTGTAGAATTTTCCAATCGAATCGTCATGAACGAATACCAAAAATCAGAGAAAAAAAAATAGTACAAGCAAAATTTTTTACTTCAGGATATTCATTTTTCGGCGATACATATATCGGGGGGAGGCTACCTACCACGGATGGTGGGAACCTTCAAAATACAGAAACCCCGGAAACCGGAAAGCACGGAGGCTTGTATGGATTTCTATCCTGATATGAATTTGGAGTTTAAAAGCTCTTTCGTTAAAACCAACCAGTTTTTTGCTAACACAGAAGACGAATCCCTTCTCCCGCAAAAAGGTCTTGCAGCACGTAACCTACTCAACCTTTCGCAGATGACCAAACTCCACGAAATACGCAAACGCCATTTGAAAAAAGGACACCAACGCGAAGGGTTCCACTGGGACTAATCATCTAAATTTCTCTTGACCATCTGAAAGTAGAGTCTATCATAAAGACCGCTTTTAGATGGAGAGATATGGCAAATAACCTAGCAGAAGTTTATAAGGAATCCTCAGAAAAATTTGGTCCAAGACCAGCATTTTGGTATAAAAATGCACAAAAGGATTACCAAGCACTTACCTATAAACAACTTTACGAAGATGGTATCGCACTTGCAGAAGCCCTAATTGATTTGGGTGTAAAAGCGAGAGAACATGTTGGCGTATTAGCTGACAACCGAGTCGAATGGATCATAGCCGATTGTGCTGTGTTAACTGCTGGAGCGGCAAATGTTCCACGCGGATCTGATATCACTGATTCGGAAATCGTTTATATTTTAAACCACTCGGAAGCCAAAGTTGTTTTTTTAGAAAACGATAAGGTTTACGAAAAATACAAAAATAACAAATCCCAGGTGAAATCGGTAAAAACCGTAATCATTATGGACAAAGACACCAAACTCAAGTCAGGTGCTGGGATTTTACATTTCTATGATCTATTGGAAAAGGGAAGGGAACTTCGTTCCAAAGGAAAACGAGAAGCGGAAAAACGGATGTCTGGAATCAAACCAGATGATTTGTATACACTCATTTATACATCTGGAACGACTGGAATGCCAAAAGGTGTAATGCTTATGCACTCCAATATGATCCACCAGATGCATTATGTGGTTCCTCGTGTTGCGAAAGTAACTCCAGATGATCGTATGTTGTCCATCCTCCCTGTATGGCATATCTTTGAACGAGTTGTGGAATACTTCGCTATCATCAATGGAGGTTCAACGTATTATACAAAAGTAACGGAACTCCGAAACGACATCCAAAAAGCAAGGCCAACCTTTATGGCATCTGCGCCAAGGGTTTGGGAAAGTATTTATAACGGGATTTACACTCGTATTAATGATCCGAAACAAACTCCTCCTGTCAGAAGATTTTTGTTTAAGGTTGCTTACTTTTTTTCGAAACACTACCATGCTTCCATTCGATTTTTGAAAGGTTGGGAAGTGGATTACGAAGGAAGAAATATCATTCAATCATTGTTTCTTTCTGTTGTATCAGTCGTGAAATTGTTGTTAACTGGACCATTCACAGTAACAATCCTTTCCCTTCTTGCTTCTCAGTTTTTAGTAGCAGAAGAGAGTGCCCTCAAAACTCCTCTCTATGTATTGGCTGGTCTTGGAGTTTTATTTAACTCGTTCACACTTGATCGGATCGTACTTTCTAAAATCAGACAAGCGACTGGTGGCCACTTACGTGCGACACTTTCTGGAGGGGGAGCCCTTCAAAAACACGTAGATGCTTTTTTTATGGATATTGGGATCACAGTTCTCGAAGGGTATGGAATGACGGAAACAGGACCGGTTATTTCGGCTCGGACATTTGACCGACCTATTATGGGTTCTGTTGGGGATATTGTTCCTCTCAGCCAAGTACAAATCAGAGATGATGCAGGAAATGTTCTCTGCCATATTGATGACAAACGAAATATCATCTTCGGTAAATTAGGTGCCAAAGGTGTGGTTCATATCAAAGGGCCTCAAGTGATGAAAGGGTATTACAAAAACCCTGAAACCACTAAAAAAACCATCGTAGACAATTGGATGAACACGGGTGACATTGGGATGATCAATTTCAAAAAAACCCTGACACTCACTGGTCGTGCAAAAGACACCATTGTTTTACTCGGCGGGGAAAACGTTGAACCGGTTCCAATCGAAAACAAAATTGATGAGTCACCTTACATCAAACAATCGATGGTTGTGGGCCAAGACCAAAAAGTACTCGGAGCAATCATTGTTCCTGACTTTGATGCTCTTATCCCTTGGGCAGAAGAAAATGGAATCACAGAAAAAAGTCCAGAGAAACTCATTGTTCATCCAAAGATTGTGGACTTCTACAAAAAAGAAGTTCGCAATTTTAACAGTGTTAAAACTGGATTCAAAAACTTCGAACAAGTGCAATATGTGACTCTTATCACAAAACCATTTGAAGTTGGGGATGAACTCACAAACCTAATGAAGATGAAACGACATGTGATTACAGAAAAATACAAAGACAGAATTTTGGAGCTCTACAAAAACAGTTAATATGACTCCTTTTGCAGAGATCTTTCATGGAGACCGCATCTTGGAAATCAAGATGCAGTCCAATGAAAAGAACACATTTGATTTTGAAGCCTTTGTTTCATTTCAAGAAATCTTAAACAAACACGCAAACAACCCAAACTTGCGTGTTTTATTATTCACATCCGCACAAACACAATTTTTTTCCAATGGGATTGAACCCACTCTCATGTATGGAAAATCGGAATCTGAAGTTAGACGTTCCGTTGAACAGTTGTTAAGAACGGCACAAACCTATTTCCATTTTCCAGTTCCAACGATTGCAGTGATCAATGGTCATTGTATGGCGGCAGGTGCTGTTTTTGCTTTGTTTTCCGATTACCGTTACATGGTGGACAAAGGAGGAAGGATTGGTTTTTCAGAAGCAATTGTAGGTCTTAATTTTCCTTCGATTCCAACCATCGTATTGCAAGACTTAGTTGGAGTAAAGGCCACTCGCGACTTACTCTTTACGGGAAAACAAATCAAAGGTCCAGAAGCCAAGGAAATTGGCCTTGTGGATGAATTATTTAGTGCCGATGATTTATATCCTGAAGCAATGAAGTTTGCCGAATCCCTTTCCAAACTCACATACAATTCAAGTCGTGGTATGAAGACTGCCTTACGAGAACCTTACCGAACACAAATGGAATCCTTATTCCAATTGGATGCAGATTTATTCACAAAAGTGATATTATCTCCCGATGGCCAGGAAGGATTTTTGTCACTCATCGAAAAACGTAGGCCGAAGTTTCAAACCTAATTGAACATTGATGATCGTATGTGGTAGAAATCTAAGTCACATACGGTGTCGTTTCTGATGTGTTGATTCCATTCTTTTGGATTGAGATGATGTTTAAAAAATACATCATTTAAATGTTAACAAATGGAATTTTTGATTAAGATTTTAAACCAAATCGTATTTTTTAATCATTCTAAATAAAAGGCAAACCTTGACTTGGGTGTATCACCGTCCAAAGTATACGAAAGGGGAAATATATGGCAGAAAATCATTATTACAACGCAAAAGACTTAGGAAAATTTGGAGAAATTGGTCGCACGAATCCCGCTCTTGCTGATAAATTTTTTGGGTATTACAATGCTGTTATGGCGGAAGGAGCACTCACGGAAAGAGAAAAAGCTCTCATTGCACTGGCAGTGGCTCATGCTTTAAAATGCCCTTATTGTATCGATGCATACACAACCACCTCACTCCAAAAAGGTGCTGATGAAGCTCAAATGAATGAAGCGGTGCATGTGGCTGCAGCAATGGCTGCTGGGATCAACTTGGTTCACAGTGTTCAAATGCAAAACAAAATTGACGAACTCTCTTTTTGATCTATGGACTTAACCGAACAACATTCCACCTTACAAAGTTATAGCGGGAATCCATTTTTAAAAACGGTTGGAAAACCAATCCAAGCTCGTTCGATTAAGGTATTTCAAATCAATGTTGGCAAGTGGTGTAACCAAGCTTGTCGGCATTGCCATGTGGATGCATCTCCCATTCGCACAGAGATGATGGATAGAAATACTGCGGAACTTTGTATTGACCTCATTTCAAAAATTCCAGAAATCGAAACCGTGGATATCACTGGTGGTGCACCAGAAGGGAATCCACATTTTAAATACTTGGTAACAGAATCAAAACGCCTTGGAAAACGAGTGATGGATCGATGTAACCTCACCATTTTAGAGGAACCAGGTTATGAATGGTTGTATGAATTTCTAAAAGAAAATGAGGTTGAAATTGTTTCGTCGTTACCTTCCGTGTTGGAAAATGTGACGGACAACCAAAGAGGAAAAGGTGTGTATCAGAAGTCGATTACCGCCTTAAAGAAGTTAAACGTTTTAGGTTACGGCACAACACTTCCCATCCATTTGGTATACAACCCCAATGGATTGTTTTTAAGCTCTGGGCAAACACAATTAGAAAAAGAATACAAAGAGAATCTATTTAAAAAATATGGAATTGTATTCAACCAACTGTTTTGTATCAATAACCTCCCCATCAATCGGTTTTTAGGATCCCTTGTCCGAAGTGGTAAGTTTGAAATGTATATGGAAACATTGGTCAATGCTTACAATCCAGCAACAGTGAATGGACTCATGTGCCTGGATCAAATATCAGTAGGGTATGACGGGTCAGTTTACGACTGTGATTTTAACCAAATGTTGGAATTAAAATCCAAAGAAGTGAAACACATCAAAGATTTCGATTTGCACTCCTTTCTTGGACGAGAGATCGTTGTAGCAAACCATTGTTATGGTTGTACAGCTGGAGCTGGTTCTAGTTGTGGTGGAGAAATTGTCTAAATGTCGATTCAAAATGAAAAAGACCTTCAAGGGATTTTAAAAGCTGGCAAGTTTGTCGCAAAAGTACGTGAACTTTTAAAATTATTAGCAAAACCAGGTGTATCTACATTGGAACTGGATATGGCTGCCAAACATGAGTTTGAAAACGCAGGGGCTTATTCAGCACCAAAGTTTGATTATCAATTTCCTGGTTTTACCTGTATCAGCACCAATTTTGAAATTGCTCATGGAATTCCTAAAAAGGAAACCATTTTAAAAGAAGGCGATTTGGTGAATGTAGATGTATCTGCAAAACTCGATGGGTATTATGCTGACACTGGGATTTCTTTTATTGTTGGAAACACAAACCCTAATTTGGAAAAACTTTGTGAGACTGCCATTGAAGGAACCATGCGTGCCACAAAACAAGCGTATACTGGAAATTATTTAAGAAATATTGGAAAAGAGATACATTCTGCTGCCAAAGAAAATGGATTCACTGTCATTAAAAACTTAGCTGGACATGGCACTGGAAAAAAACTGCATGAAGAACCACAAGTGTTGGTTTACGAGGACAAACGGGACCATCGTAAACTGAACCATGGCCTTGTCCTTGCAATTGAATCCTTTATCTCCACAGGAAGTCAAACTGCTTTTGAAGAAGCAGATGGATGGACCCTTGTGGCCGGGAACAGAAAAGGAAATTTAAGTTATGTGGCACAATGTGAACATACTGTCATTGTGCAAAATGGAAAACCCATCATTGCCACTTTGTAATTTTTGATCTGACTGAAGGTATCGAGGATTCTCTGTTGTCTCTAGAAATCATCGAACAAGGAGTTCCGCCTGAAGGAGCACAAGGTTTTCTCATCCTTTGGCCAAGCACAGGTGGGAATGCACGTTCCTTTCGTATACGAGAATCAGAACTTATCGATTACGGACTCAGATTAATCCGATTCAATCCACCATCACATGGTGATTCCAATGGAACATATGATCCAAAATCCGCCATTACGCTGTTAGATGAATATTTAAGGAAACAAAATTATATTGGGAAACAATTGTATGGAATTGGACATAGTGGAGGTGGCGCAGCCCTTCTTTTATACGCAAAACAAGTACAATTCCAAAATTTGTTTTTATTATCTCCCATCCTAAATAGTGTCCAAAGTTTAGAATTTTTGTATGAATCAAATTCCATAGAAGAATTTAGTCGATTGTTACTTTTACCAAACATTTCTGATGATGAATCTCCCAACAAACAAATATTAGAGACTTTATCCACTTCACTTTGGTTGGAAACAGGTAAGGTTAACCATCTTTCTTTTCCAGTTAAAAATACAAGGATACAGTTGGATTCACTTGCTCAGTTTTTACAAAATTTATTTTTACCAGGATTTCGTGTGGAAAACGTTGATTTTGAAAAAAGAACAGATATAACAATTTTTTTACCGGCAATGGACAAATGGTTTCCAAAAGAAATCACATCCGAATTTGCAAAACGAAATCATATACGATTGGTAGAAATTCTGGAAGCACCTGATCATTTTTTTTCAAAGAGTTGGCTTTCTGTTTGGAAACAGATCAAAACGATTGCTTGGGGAGATAAAGAATCCTATCCCAGTTAAATTTTTTTCAATTATTGGTTTACAAATGAACCAGAGTCACTTAGAATTCTCGCCTGTATCATTTCACTCTGAATCGGTGGAAGGTTATAAAGGAGAAATTGTGGAACCCATCTATTTGGCATTGATTTTATTTACTCTTTGGACTTTGGGTCTTGGAGTTACATTGATTACCTATCGAAGTGTACAAGTGTTACTTGGTAAAAAAAAATCTAATGAATTTCCTGCAGGTATCCAACATGGAAGTGATTTTAATTGGAGGTTGAATCGGGCTCATCTCAATTGTTTGGAAAACCTACCTTTATTTGTGGCGGTTGTATTCTTAACTGTGAGTTTAGGAAAGGTAAATGAATTTGTGAATCAAGCAGGATTTGTGATTTTAGGAGCAAGGGTATTACAATCGCTTACTCATTTGATTGGAACGAATGTCCTTGCAGTGAACATCCGTTTTACATTTTATATGATCCAAATTGTGACTTACATTGTTTTACTCATCCAATTATTTTAAACACCTTCCCGTTTGAGGTCACGGCCCATGAGAGCTTTTACAACTTCTTTTGGGTCTTTGTCTTCGTATAACATGCGATACACTTCTTGAGTGATTGCCATTTCTACTCCCAATTTATCCGAAAGATTTTTGGTGGAGAGAGTTGTTTTGACACCTTCTGCCACTTCATTCATCGATGCCAAAATTTCTTTTAACTTCTCTCCTTTGCCCAATCGAAAACCTACAGTTCGATTCCTAGAGGCTTCCCCGCAACAGGTAAGGACTAAATCTCCCATACCTGATGGTCCAAGAAAGGTCATAGGATCTGCTCCCATTTTGATTCCCATCCGAGTGATCTCGTTTAACCCACGTGTGATGAGAGCAGCTCTTGTGTTTTGTCCAAACCCAAGCCCATCAGCAACTCCAGCGGCAATGGCAATCACGTTTTTCAGAGCACCACCCACTTCCACACCAACAACATCGGGAGTCCAATACGTACGAAAGTAAGTGAAACTAAAAATCTCTTGCACTCGTTTGGCGGTTGCTTCGTTTTTGGAAGCGATGGAGACAATGGTGGGAACTCTTTTTACCATTTCTTTTGCAAAACTAGGTCCAGAAAGATAGGAAAGTTGAGAATGGTACTGGCCTGGAAGTTCCGATTCAAAAATCTCCGAGACAAGTCGTAAGGATTCATTTTCTATCCCTTTTGATGCGGAAACAATGGGAACTTTATGCGGGATATGGTCTTTAATTTCCTTTAGGATGCCGGAAAGTGCATGGCTTGGTGGTGCGGAAACAATCATTTCCTTGTCTTTTACCACCTGAATGAGGTCTGTATTCGCCCGCAATTTTTCTGGAAGCACCAAATCGGGCATATGTTTGGAATTCATATGGTTTTCATTGATGGAACGAGCTTGTTCCTCACTCCGAGTCCAAAGGGTGACGTCGTAACCCTTATCTGCCAAAATACTACCTAGTGCAGTGCCAAAACTTCCAGCACCTATGATTCCAATCTTCATGAGTTCAGTATTCTAAATCTGCTTTCCAAAAAGGCAATAGAAAATAAAATTAAAATATGCTTTTAACGGATCTCTTCCGTTTCAACCCACTCAATCTCTTTTTGCCACCCAAAGTGGTCCCAAAGAGTAATTACAAAGTTACCTTATTGCTTGGTAGCTTAAAAAAAGTCATACAAACTGAAATCATCGCAGAAGACCCCGATTTAGAAAGTATGGAAGTCGGTTCTGCAAAAGGGGAAGTCATCTTAACAGGGACTTACAGGATGGAATGGCTTTGGATTGCAAGAATCCTAAAAGTAAATTCGATTCGTTACCGTGTGCGACTCAAACCAGTGTTAGTAAAAGACAACAAAGCTAGGTTAAAAATTGTTGGATACCGTGTATGGGACACAAAACCAAGACGATTTGACTTTGTTAGGTGGTTTGTAAAAATTGATCCTTTTCATAAAAAGAAAGTATTTGAATCCATCATCCATGCTGCTCCCCATATATTATCGATCACAGGTTTACAATGGGAATTATTATTTGATCTCAATTATTTTCTAAATTTGGTTCCGGCCATTGCAGGAAAAATCGAAATCCAATACTTAGTCGCTGATCATAATGAACTGTATATCTTTGTTAGATCCTCTACCATTTTAAAACCTCTGGTAGATTTTTTTGGTCCTGAATACCTTAAGATCGATTATATAGAAGAGGATAGAGATATTCAGATGTTACTTTGGGAAAACGAATAAATGAAAATCATTTATCTTACGGATATCCATGATGGACTTCATGGTCTAAAAAAAATTCTACAATCAACAGAAGCAGATTTGTACCTTTTTTCCGGAGATATCATCTACAAAGCATTTTTTTCCTTTGATCGTATCATCGATTTTTGTGGTGTCCAAGAAGAATTGTATTATTTATTAACTGAAAGAAAAGACGACTCAACTCCCTTTGATTTTACAACTCATGCGATTCGTTTTCCCGAAAAGTATTCTACAGCCATTGTTGAAAAATCACAAAAATATAGAGACTTATATAAGTTAGCTGCTAAAACGATGAAAGAAAAATATGAAATCATCGAAAAATTGATTTTGAAATACGCAAAATCACCTGTTTATTGTTTGCCGGGAAATTATGATTTAGATTTACAATACACTGAATTGTACCAAAGAGAAGTGCATCGTAAAAGTTTTGATTTTAGAAATATCAAAGTATCTGGGTATGGTGGCGCACCCATTTGGACTTCAGGAATACCTGAGAAACTAACGGTTGTTTTTCATGAGTATACGAAAAATGGAAAAAACTATAGTGAACCTGAGGACTTTTTCCGGGAGGAACTACCTGACATCTGTTGGATACACAATCCAGCGTATGGTTATTTTGATACCATTCCAGGAGTAGGAAAGTGTGGTAGCCAAGGGATACGTCGTTACTTAGATGATGAATCTCCTTCTCTTGTTGTCTCTGGTCATGTTCACGAAGACCAAGGAATTAAAAAAACTAAAAATACTGTTTTTATCAATCCATCTAACTTCGGTGCTGTGGACTCTTTACATGGTTTCCAAGAAGGTGGATATTATGCTGAAATTATAATGGAAGGAAAAAATGTTGTACAATCCAATCTTTGCCAATTAAAGGAAGATGTTTGCCATACCTTAATTGAAGTAGATTGTTCGGAAAAACAATTAAAACTCATTTCTCAAAATTCAATTTCAACTGTGAGTTCTGAAGATTACATTCGAGGAAACTAAATGGTCACCTTTCTGACGATTTGTGGCGTATTATTCACTGTTGCCTTTTTTCTATATGCTCTCTCTGCAGTTGACAACCAATCTCTAAACCAAAAAGAAAAAGAACGTCTAAAAAAAGAAGAAAATCTTCGCGTGGGGGATCCACGAAAAGTTTACGGGAAAGATAAAGATCCTAATATGCCAAGACTCCGCCTATGTCCTGTTTGTGGAACAGTTCTTCGGAAAGATGAATATTTATATGCTGCTATTTCTACTTATACAAACAGCGAAGGGAAAAAACAGGCACAAATATATGGATGTAAATATTGTTATTTGATTTTAGATTCTGAAAAAAATAATCCAGATTCAATTGTTGGGAAAGTCAATCCATTTGGACCACCAAAACCCACGGATGAAATATAAATTCTATGTTTGATCTCACACAAAGTTTATCGAATCTAAAAGGGATTGGCCCGAAACGTAAAACAGTTTTATTGGAACATGGAGTTACAACGTATTACGATTTGTTGACTTACTTTCCAAGACGTTACTTAGATCGAAATTTTACAAAGGATATTATTTTAAAACAAGGTGATAATGTCACTTTACTAGGAAGTATTGTAGATAGTTACATTGTGCACGGAAAAAAGAGTCGATTACTTGTTGGGTTTCGTACATTAAACAATGAAAGAATCAACTTAGTGTTTTTTCGTGGAGTCAATTTTTTTCACAAACTATTTGCGATTGAGAAAAAAGTTGTGATCTCTGGTAAATTGGAATATTTTAAAGGATATCAGATCGTTCATCCTGAATATGAATTTTTATCAGACACAGATGATCCAGAGGATTCAATACATGCTGGTCGGATTATTCCTTTGTATCCATCCACTGAGGCACTCAAAGAAGAAGGATTGGATTCAAAAGGTTTACGAAAACTCATCCACCAAGTATTAGAAAGTGGTGAGATAGGAGAAAACCTTCCTTCTAAATTTATCAAAAAACGAAGGTTACTCGGCCGTGACGAAGCATTTCGGAAAATTCATTTTCCCGATACAATGGAAACAGTCCAAATTTCCAGGAAACGTTTTGCCTATGAAGAGTTTTTTTATTTCCAAAGACTCCTATTGTATAAACAAAGAGAACGACAAAAAGTAAAACGATTGTTGTGGCCTCTTCCAAATTCACCTTCTCGCGTTAATTTAGAGAAAAATCTTCCTTTTGAATTAACAGAAGATCAAAAAATAGCGGTTACGACAATACTCTCCAAAACAAATACAGATTCACCTTCGGCGTTTCTGTTACAAGGGGACGTTGGATCTGGAAAAACCATTACTGCACTACTTGTAGGTTTACATTATATCGATAACCACATCCAAGTTGCCTTTTTAGCTCCAACAGAAATTTTAGCTAGGCAACATTACCAAACAATTTATAAATTTATGGGCAATATGCCGTTCCTTGGCATTGAATTGTTATTAGGTGGTGAGAATAAAAAATCTAGAGCTGAAAAGTTAAACCGTATCAAAACTGGTGAATCCAATATCATCATTGGAACGCATTCTTTGTTGCAGGAAGATGTGATTTTTTCTGACTTGGGACTGGTTGTCATTGATGAACAACATAAGTTTGGTGTCGACCAAAGGGAAACAATTCGTGCCAAAGGAAAAAATCCTGATCTATTGGCTATGACAGCAACTCCTATTCCCAGAACACTTTGTCTCACTTTGTACGGGGACTTAACTCTTGTGAATATTAAAACAAAACCAAAAGGTCGTAAACCCATCGACACACGTTGGTACAAAGAAGACCGACGAACAGGCGTATACAATTCAATTCGAAAGTATGTAACCTCGGGTAGACAGTGTTATATTGTATACCCTCTTGTTGAAGAATCGGAGAAGGTTGATTTGGAATCTTGTACGGTAGCTTATGAAAACTTACGAACTAATATTTTTCCTGATCTTAAAATTGGATTATTACATGGAAAGATGAAAAGTGTTGAGAAAGAATCCGTTATGGAAAAATTTAAATCAGGAGAGATCCAAATTTTAGTCACTACAACTGTTGTGGAAGTGGGAGTGGATGTACCCAATGCTACAATTTTGGTAGTGGAACATGCGGAACGATTTGGAATTTCCCAATTACACCAGTTACGTGGTCGAGTAGGAAGAAGTGATTTGGAAAGTTTTTGTATATTGATGACAGGTGATTTTGTCAGTGATGAAGGTAGAGATCGATTAGAAGCATTAGTAACCTCCAACGATGGTTATTTTTTAGCCGAAAAGGATCTCGCCATTCGTGGTCCTGGCGAACTTTTAGGAGTCAAACAAAGTGGGCTTCCTGAGTTTAAAATTGCTGATTTGGTTGTGGACCGTGAACTTTTGGATGAAGCAAAAGAGGATGCATCATCCCTTCCGTTGGATGATCCAAGCGAGGTATCTGAACTCAGGATACGATTCAGTGAAGGCAAATTTTTATTTGCGAATTAATCGGTAATTTTTAAATGAACCTTACTATGTTCAGAACGAAATATCTATTATTGTTTTTGCTCTCAATACTATGCGTATGTGGAGAGAAACCTGTCAAACAAACTCAAACTGATTTGTATTTGGGTATTGATAAGGTTTCCTATTTAACCGGCAAATTCAATTCTCCTGGACCATTAGCGCCTGTTATATTAGAAGAAAATGCAAAAGAACATTTCCTTCGACCAGATGTTAAAAAAGCACTTCACAAAATGATCAATGATTTTGAAGACTCAAAACCAAGTTCTTATAAACAACATATTTTTTTAGTTTCTAGTTTCCGTAATTTTTCACACCAAAAAGGAATTTGGGAATCCAAATACTCTGGTAAAAAAGCGATGCGAGTACCGATCACCGGAAAGTCACCTGAAGAAATCATCAATTTGATCTTAGAATTTTCGAGTGCTCCTGGAACATCTCGTCACCATTGGGGAACCGACTTTGACTTAAATGCTTTGGATAATGCCTATTTTGAATCGAATGGAAAGGGAAAAATTCTATACGATTGGTTAAAAGAAAATGCTTCCAAATATGGATTTTGCCAACCATATAGTCCACTTGCTTCACGAAATAATAAAGGTTACCAAGAAGAAAAATGGCACTGGTCTTATGCACCCATCTCAAACCAACTCACTAAAGAATGGGTAAAATCATTTCAATCTGGTGAGATCAAGTTGACCGGAAGTTTTATGGGAGCTGAGGTGTTAGGTGACCGGGCTTTGGATTATGTAAGGTCCATCAACCCGGAGTGTGAAAAAATTAGTTCGCAGAATTTATAGATTTTTATACAAATTCCACATACTCGATAGTAATGTTTCTGCATCACTATAGATTGGTTTCCAGTTCAGTATTTCCCTAGCTTTTTTGGAAGAAGCTAGTAATTTAGCAGGGTCTCCAAGTCGCCTAGGCCCTGTTTTGTGAGGAATTTGTTTTCCAACAACTTTCTCGGATAAATCAGCCATTTCTTTGACTGAATATCCGGCTTCCGATCCTAAGTTTACAGTTAAACTTTCATTTTTTTCCATGATGTAGTTTAAGGCCAAAACATGTGCTTTTGCTAAATCACTTACGTGAATGTAGTCACGAACACAAGTTCCATCTTCTGTATCATAATCATTTCCATAAATCTCAAAACCTTTCCGAATACCAGACGCTGCTTCCATGATGATGGGTAATAAGTTGGCTGGGGTTTTTTCGATTCCTTTGATTCTACCTTTTGGGTCGTAACCTGCAGCATTAAAGTAACGTAGTCGAGCTGACTTTAATCCTTTCAGTTTATCAAACCATTCCAAATTTTCTTCAATACAGAGTTTTGTATAACCATAATAATTTTCAGGTTGTAAGGGATGATTTTCGTCTATTGGCAAATATTGAGGAGCACCATACACCGCAGCGGAAGAAGAAAATACAAAAAACTTGCAACCATATTCAATCATGGCATTTAACAAAGTGAAGGTTCCATTTAAATTATTCATTGTATATTTTAATGGATCTGTCATGGATTCACCCGCAGCTTTCCAAGCGGCAAAGTGAAATACTGCATCAACCTTTTTGGAAAATGCTTTTTTTAGAATATTTGGATCTTGGATTTCCCCTTTAATGAATTCATTTCCAGGAAACAAATTAGCTTCATTTCCTTTTTCCATATCATCCACAATAATGATTTCATGTCCTAGTTCCATTAGTTCTAGGACAATGTGACTTCCAATATAACCGGCTCCCCCGGTAACGAGAACTCTCATTCTTCGTCGGATCCACCAGAAACAAATCGGTGATCAACAACACCACGTTTACTTGTTTCAAAGAATTCGATAACTTTTTGTACTTCAGGAGCAGGATTTGGGTCTTTCTTAAGCTCAGCTAATGCTTGTTTTGTGTTAAAACCACTATGATAGATCGTTTTATAAACTCTTTTGATTGCAAGACGAACATCGGCAGAAATTCCAGCTCGTTTCATTCCGACAACATTCAAACTTACCACAAGACCAGGGTGACCGTCAACAGTTGCATACGGAGGAACATCTTTTACTACCTTTGTGAGGCCTGCTAACATTGCATAATCGGAAACTCTTACAAATTGGTGAACTCCCACTGATCCAGAAATGAAGACTTTGTTTCCGATCACAACGTGACCAGCAAGCATTGTGTTTTGGACTATGATATTATGGTCACCTACAATCGTATCATGTGCAATGTGTACATTACCCATCATATAATTATGATTTCCGATGGTAGTAGCTTTCCCATCTACAGTGCCCCTATGGAAAATAACGTTTTCTCTAAAATGATTGTGATCCCCAATTTCCAAATAGGTTTTGGTTTCGGGTTTGAAAGCTAAATCTTGAGGCAAACCACCGAAACTACCACCTGAGGAAATTTTGTTAAATTTACCAATCCGCGTCCCAGACAAGATTTTTACGTGGGATTCGATGACGGTTCCTTCTCCAATTTTTACATCTTTTTCGATGATACAAAATGGACCTACTTCAACGGATTCATGTAATTCCGCCTTTGGATCGATGATGGCAGTGGGGTGTATTTTCATATTGATTTACAAAAAAAACCAATTGGAAAGACCTGCAAATGATTTTTTAAAATGTAATTTACACGCTTTTATGAGTCTGTTATCTTTTGAATGGGTGGTGTGAACTTGTTAATAGATTGGTCGCGAATCGAATCTCTTGTGGATATGAATGATCCTGAAGACCAAGCATGGCTGAAGGAAATGATTACTTCGCTATTGGAAAATATGGCGACTCGGGTTGAAAATTTGGACCGATTGATGTTATCCAAGGATCCAAAAGAACTACAATCCGAACTCCACCAAATCAAAGGAGTTGCTGCCAATTTTGGACTGGCAGGTCTTTCGGAAGTGGTGGTCAAAGCTGAGGCACTTGTGAAGTCAGGAGACGTGGACTCATCCATAACCGAAGGAAAAAAAATTCCAGGGATTTGGGAATCCACGAAACAAGAGTTAGAAAAAAAGTTCTCCTCTTAAATCCTTAAGAAGCGGTCGCCATTTCGACGGCCGTTTTACTTCCGTTATAGACCCCTTCGATTGTATTTTTGATAATGGATTCGTTCATTCGTAGTAACAAATCATCGGACTCAGTGAAAATTTGAACCAGTTCCTTTGCATGCATCACTTCCCTACATTCCACAGTTCCTTCTCCTAGTTCCAAAGACCTTACAACCGAAGCAGCTTCATGGTCTCCAACCCTGCGGATAAACAGTTTTGGTATTGGAAAAAATGCCAACTCAGATGGTTTTGTGACAAGGACATCTGCAATTCGAATGAGTTTGTCGGTTGCTGAAAATGCTTCTGTGTGAGTTGGAAAATGAAACAAAACTACAGGCGGATTGTTTTCATTGTCATCAGACCTAAGAGGGTGTCGTGTAATGAAAGTTAGTAGGTCTTCCCAGGAATCTATTGATAAATATGGGATTTTTTGAAAAATCAAATACTCTTCAATTGCCTTGAGCACTTTCACATGGTCACCAGTGTTAATCCAATACACTGCTTTTTTGTTGGTGAGATATGACTTGGTCAAACGAATGAGATCTAAAATATAACCTTTTTGTGCACCCGCTCCACCAATTGGGATTAAGAACCTTCGGATTTTTTTGGAATCAATCCTTCTTACACGATTTTCAGAATCAGTGACAGCATTTGATACAATGTCTTCTGATACCCAATGTCCAGCGACAGCGAGATTGTCTTTTGGTACACCCATTTCGATAAACTTGGTATAAGAAGAAGGGGATTGGACTAAGTTCAATGCTCCAGGCACAAGTAAATAGTATTGTGGGTAATTATCACAAATTAAATGAATGGTTTTGTTAAAATCAGAAGCAACTGCTATCTGACCATTTAACGGGTATGTGGTGATGACAGGTGAATCTTTTGGAATTCCATTCATGAGTCCTTTGTACAGAGCTGCAAGTTGGCATGAAAATTCAAGAGAGGTTAGATTTCCTTGTGACATAAGTTGTCCCCAAATCCATTCCACAGGACCACCAATCTCAGCACTCATACGAGAGAAAAAACTATAACCAGAATCGATATCGGCAATGGCTTTTGATTCCGGGGAGGTGATGGCAAGTAAATCGTGTAAGTAAGTAGGGATGTTTTTTTTCAAAGAATGGGAATACACTGAAAGTGCCATTCTGTGGTGACCGTACCCCATCCGAATGCTTCCCACGAGTAATCTTGTTTCAATGGGATTTTGTCCTTTGTCGGAAATGAGTTCTAGGCCAGGGTACAAAGGGGAAGGGGAAGAAAATAAGGGAATGGAGCTTTCTCCAATAGAATATCGTTTTTGGAGGATCCCTCGAATGAGGCCTGCGGTTTGTTTGGAAATAAAACCTGTGTCAAGGCCGAACATTGGTTCTCGATTCATGCAGGAAGTCTATTTAAGTGGCATTCTCTTTCAAGTGAAATTTCAATTCTTAGCTGACAGGTGACCAATTTTGCCCATTCCTGGTATCTATGGAACAAGTTTACATTTTGGGCGGACTGAGATCCGCATTCGGTAGTTTTGGCGGAACACTCAAAGACATGAGTGCCGTAGACCTTGGGGTCGAAGTATCAAAGGCAGCACTCCAAAAAACTGGAGTTGATCCTTCTTTAATTGAAGAAAGTATTTTTGGAAATGTTATCCCTACTGGTAAAGATGGAATTTATTTAGCTCGTCATATCGGGTTAAAATCAGGAGTTCCGATCACAAGTCCAGCATTAACACTCAATAGACTTTGTGGTTCAGGAATGGAAGCAGTGATCCAAGCTGCTAAAAAAATCATGTTAGGTGAGGCACACACTGTTCTTGCTGGTGGAGTGGAATCCATGAGCAATGCACCTTATGTTGTACGCAATGCAAGGTTTGGAGTTCGTTATGGAAATGCAGAATTTGAAGATTCACTCGCACAAGGTTTAACTGACATTTATGTAGAACTTCCCATGGGGATGACGGCAGAAAACTTGTCTGACCAATATAAAATTTCCAGAGAAGAACAAGATGCTTGGGCAGCCACTTCGCAAGAACGAGCAGAAGAAGCAACTAACAAGGGAATTCTAAAAAATGAAATCCATCCCATCACGATCAATGGAAAAAATCCAATTGTGTTCGATAAGGATGAATTCATCAAAGGAAAAGCAGGTGGAGCAAAACTTGCCACTTTAAAACCTGCTTTTAAAAAAGATGGATCGGTAACTGCAGGAAACGCATCGGGAATCAATGACGGAGCTTCTGCTATGATTGTCGCATCCGCATCCCAAGCAAAAAAACTCGGTAAGGAACCACTCGCGATTGTAAAATCTTGGGGACATGCAGGTTGTGATCCTGCTAAGATGGGAATTGGACCTGCACTTGCAATTCCAGCTGCATTACAAAAAGCAGGACTCAGTTTAAAAGACATTGGACTTGTCGAAGTGAATGAAGCATTCGCAGCTCAGTACTTAGCGGTACAAAAGGAACTTGGTCTTGATCCAAAGATCACGAATGTGAACGGTGGTGCTGTTGCAATTGGACATCCACTCGGAGCATCGGGTAACCGTGTGACTTTAACTCTTGCTCTTGAGATGCAAAGACGTGGAGTGAAGTATGGTGTTGCTTCTCTTTGTATCGGTGGTGGACAAGGAATCGCGATTGTTTTAGAAAACCCTAAAGCTTAGTACAAAATGTACCTACTCCTTCCGGGGCGTCACCATCTCCTCACCAGGTACCAAAAGGAATACTTACTTCGTTTGGTAAACATGGGACTCTCGGAAGAATTGGATGTGTTTGGAAATCCATTACAAATTTCCAAACACCCATGTGCCATCATCTTTGCCGTTACATCGGCCAATCATAACAACACAAGGCGTAACCCACTTCCCCTTTACCAAAGGGCGATGATGATTCAGGATTTCTCCAGAGAACTCAACATTCCAAGTTTTGTAATTCCCATTGATGACATTGGTCATTCACCTAACTTTGCTTCGTATACAATTAAAAAAATTGAAGTAGAAACTGAGTTAAAGTTAAAATTAACGCCTGAGAATACAATTGTCCTTTGTTCCACACCAGTGGCGAACTTGTATCTGGAACTTGGATACAAAGTCCTACCAGTTGAAAAAGTTCCTGGTTCACAAGATTCTTTTTTGGCAAAACTTCCTTGGGAAGAGTTAGAAAGTATTGTTGTCAAACAAAAACAATCGAAACAAAATCTTGATCCTGCCTGTTTACGATTGTGGCAAGATTACGGCTTATTTGAAAAAGTAGATATGTTGTTTTCTGATTCTCTCATTGGAGATGATGGAGACCTAACCGAATCTCGGGATTATAATACCTATGTCCGTGAGATGGATGAAATCGCAGAACTCAAATTCCAAGAAACGATTCCTTTTTTGAAACCTGGTCGAATTGGGGACATCGGTTGTGCTGTTGGTTCATGGATCAAACTTGTCTGCCAAGATCCTAAGTATACGGAATCAGATTTTTATGGAGTGGAAATCGCCCGCCATCTTTACCATATCTGTGAACAAAGAAAAGAAAATGGTGAGTTCCAAAATCCCAATGTCTTTTTTTTGCGTAAAAATGCAGTGAGTGGACTTGTGTATCCACCTCTCAGTATGAATGCCATACATACATCCTCTCTTACCCATGAAATCGAATCGTACGGTGACCGGTCACAACTACTGGCATTTATCAAAAACCGTTTTGAGGAACTTGTTTATGGAGGGGTTTGGATCAACCGGGATGTTGTGGGTCCAGAAGACAAAGAAACGGAAGTTTATGTCTGGATGGAAGAGGATTCGAGTACAAACCAAGGACTTGGTCCAGAGGATTTTGTTAGTTTCAAAGAATACTTGGAATCCCTATCGACGAAAGAAAGATTTTTCCAATTCCAACAAGACTTTCGCAAAGAGGAAGGTTATGTGCTTAGGACGACCTCCATTTTAGTCGATGGTATAGAATACCACCGTATGAAACTCAAAGATATCTGCGAATACATCTCAAAAAAAGATTATACAGACAATTGGAAAAGTGAAATGCACGAGTCCTTTTGTTTTTGGAGTTTTAACGAATGGAAAGAACAATTAGAATCAATTGGATTTAAAATTTCCCCAAATTCTCGTGCCTATCGAAATGAATGGCTCGTTAAAAATCGTTATGAAGGCAAAATAAAACTATATTTACCGAGGATCCCAAATCCAAAACAAATCACCGATTTGAACCCTTATGATTTCCCTGTGACTCATATGCTCATGTTAGCAGAAAAATAAATGCAATCAGAAGTTAGGCGTAATCTTGAAAAAATTCGAAATGTATTTCGATCTAATTATTTATTAGCAGAGTTAGACGATTCGGAACGAGAATCACTAATTCCTTTTATTGAAGTCAAATTTGTTCGGATTGGACAAATATTAATCAAAGCAAACCAAATGCCTGAGTACATTCATTTTGTTCTCACTGGCAAATTTGGAATGAAACAAAACAAAGAGGATCTTCATTTAGGAAGGTATGCATTCGTTGAAGAAGGTGAGTCGATAGGAGAACGGATCACTTTAACAAAAACTCCATCAAAACATGATTATTACGCACTTGAACCTTCTATTGTTTTGTTATTACCAACTTCTCGTTTTTTAAAGTTAGTTGAATCTCATCCTGAAATTGCAGAAAAAGCAAAACATAGAGAAGAAGAACAAGAAAAATTCCATTACGTTCGCAAACTAAGTTTTTTTGATGAATTATCTCCTGAAGAAATCAAATCCATTTTAAAATCGATACAACTCATTAAAGTTCCTCAAGGTGAATTCATTTTTGTTGAAGGTGAGTCTGGAGAATCAGCATACATCGTCCGTTCTGGAAAAGTTCAAATCAGAACTGAAAATCCGAGGAAAATCATCTCGATCATGAAATCTGGGGATATACTTGGTGAAATTGCAATCTTTAAACAACAAAAAAGATTAGCAAGTGCCATCACAGCAGAAGACTCAGAACTCTATCAAATTCCAGGAAATGTTTTTCGTAAGGTTATTGGTGCGGAAAAAGGGAACAAACTTGAAGAGATTGTCCAATCAAGACTCTTACGGTATTCCACATATAAATCCAAAGAAAAAGAAGAAAATTCAATTCGTCCTTTTGTTTCTAAACGATTTGAAATCAGAAAAACAACTCGAACGATTTTAATTGAACAAGTGACTACAGACCAAATGAGCCTTGTTGGTTTGGTTTGTTCTGAGTTGGCATTAAGGACTTTTGACAAAGCACTCCCTTCAAATTGGAAAATTAGAATTAAAAATGAACTGAGTCGAAATATTGTTCCTGGAATTTTTGAATTAGCAATCGAATTAGAAAAACTTGGTTTTTTAACAAAACAACTTCATATTCCTTTTTCAGAATTAAATAGTTTAGAGAATCCTGTATTCATCACTGATGATGAAAATATACCATGTTTATTGTATTTAGTTGATTTAGAGTTAGATGCAATATTAATCTCACATCCCATTAAAGGTGTGTATGAATTATCGACTGAACAATTTCTAAAACTATGGGATGGTGTGATTTTACAATTTTCTCTTGCTCCAAGCAGTTTGTCAGCAGAAGTGAGTTTGATTAGTTTTTTTAAAGAACTTAGGATGTTATTTAGTCCCAAAAAGAAAGAAATTCGTTGGGTAATGGTAGCTACTTTTTTTTCAGCAATCTTATCCCTTTCGTTACCTTATTTAATACGCCAGATTGTTGACCAAGTTTTAGTTTTTTCTGATCGTAACTTTTTATTTACAATTGTATTTGGAGTAACTCTTTCTGTACTTTTTCAATCCTTGTTTTCCCTGTTCCGAAATTTGATTTCCATTGGACTCATGCAAAATTTGGAATATAATTACTTTGTTCGTTTTTTTCAACATATCTTGAATTTAACACTTCCAGAGTTTCGTAAATTTGAAACTGGAGATTTTACACAAAGACTAAAAGAAAACCAAAGAATTTTAGAAATCACACAAAGATCGGGTTTGTTTTTAATTTTGGATCTTATCACACTTCCAATTTATTTATTCATTTTATTTCGATTGGATGGTGGATTATCATTTGTCGGATTATTTTTTCTAATCGTTTATGCAATCGTTGTTGTTCGTTCCAGTTCAAAAATCAAAAAGTTGCAAAAACATAGTTTTGAATCAAAGAAAAAAACAACTTCCTTTTTTCTATCTTTGTTTTCAGGAATTCAATTGATCAAAGCTTCTTCGATCGAAAGTCGTTATCTTGCAAAAGGATTAAATGAAATTGCAAGGACAATCTTAACAAACTTAAGAGTGGGAAAAAGAGTACACATCCTTGAATTGATAAGCAAATTCTTTGAGCAAATTGGTTTGATTTCAGTCATCGCTTATGGAGTGAATCTTGTTTTAGATGAACATTTATCACTGGGAAGTTTTTTAGGTTTTTTAATCCTTTATTCCTTACTCATGGAACCAATCGTAAGATTATGCCATTTGTATGAGGATTTAAACGAGTTAAGAGAATCTCGTATGAGACTCACAGAAATTTATTCACTTCCAGGTGAAACTATCAGTTTACGACCGTTTGGTGAGCTTCCGAGATTGTCGGGTAGAATTAAATTAGACAATGTAAGTTTTCGATACTCGGAAGGTTCTCCTGAAATTCTAAAAGATATCAATTTAGATATAGAAGCAGGAGAAAAAATTGCAATCGTAGGTCGAAGTGGGTGTGGAAAATCGACTATGATGCGAATTATGATGGGAACACTTTCTCCAACGAAAGGGAAAGTGTTTGTTGATTCGTTTGATTTATCTACACTTGATCCAGAAGAAGTAAGAATCCAATTTGGTGCAGTAGAACAAAATCCTATTTTATTCTCTGGAACGATAACAGAAAATTTATCTAAAAAAAATCCATCGCTCCTTATGGAATCATTATTGGCTGGTGCCAAGTTGGCTTCTGTTGATCAGTTTGTGGATAGATTTCCGATGAAATATGAAACCAAAATTGGTGAGTCTGGAGTTGGATTATCGGGAGGTCAAAAACAAAGACTTGCGATAGCACGTGCTTTAGTAACGAATCCAAGTATTCTATTTTTAGATGAACCTACTTCTGCATTGGACTCAGAAACGGAAGCTCATATTCAATCACAATGGGAGACTGTTTTTTTGGATCGAACAGTCATTCAAATCTCCCATCGACTACATAGTACAGTGAGTGCAGATAAAATCATTGTCCTTGATGAAGGTCGTATCGTTGAAATGGGTACACATGCTGAATTGATCCAAACAAAAGGTTATTACTATCATTTGTTTCCTACCTTAACCGAAGAGGAAAGCCATGTTTAAAAAATTTAAGAACTTAAAAGAAACAGATTCCAATTGGGAATCTAGGCATTCTGCTTCTTACTATGATGAATTACTGAAACATCCAGCACCAAATTGGGAAAAGAAGGGCATATACCTCATCGCTGTATTCTTTTTTTGTTTTGTTTTGTTTTTAGTTTTTGGACGAGTTGATGTTGTCGTACAAGCAAATGGTAACATTCGCCCCAAAGGCAATTATCATGTAGTAGAAGCATTAGAAACAGGTACACTCACGAATTTGTATGTAAAATCAGGTGATTTTCTTAAAAAAGGAGATCCCATTATGGAATTAGAATTTTCAGAACAACAAATCGAACTTTCTAAAGATGCGAATAATTTGGATTACGAAGAAAAAAAATTACAAAGGTTAATTCGTAATAAACGTGAAGCTGAAAAAATTTCAAAAAATTTAGCTTATAATTTAGAAAACAATTCCGGCTCTTCCTTATCTGGAGGAGTATTAAGTAAGTTTGTAAGTTTAAAAAAAGCTTATATGGATTTTCAAAATGGAGTTGGTGCAAAGTTCATTTATGACCAAAGTTTATTAGAGTTTAATGAAGAATTTGGAAACTTAAAAGATGAAATCCAACGAGAAGAAAATATAATCGCAAGTCTTCGCGGAGATACCAAATTAAAAAAGGAAAGAGTTGCCAATGCGGTAATTCGTATGCCTTTTTCTGGTGTGATTGGTGAATTAGCTGTTAATAACGTAGGTCAAAACATCATTCGTGGACAAACAGTGGCTTCACTTATGGAAGAAGGCCAGCCATTGGAAGCAATCGTTGAAGTTAGTAGTAAAGACATTGGTGCTGTAAAACTTGGACTGTCTGCAGTGATTAAAGTAAAAGCATTTCACCAAAATGATTTTGGTGTCGTAGAAGGAATTGTTTCTCAAATCATACCAAATACAAAAGAGAAGGATTCGTTTAGTGTGATTTTAGTTTTGGGAACACAAGATTTAAACCAAGATGGTAAAAAATTTCAGTTATTCCCAGGATTAAAAGTTGTAGCAGACATTGTCATTGATAGAAAAAACATTTATCAAATTTTATTTCGTTACGCTGATCCAAGGAATTAAATTTGAAACGTAATTTCAAAGATATTTCAGATTTAGTAAAAGAAGATAGTTTTTTATCTCAACTATCTTCTGCAGATCAAAAAAAAATAATTTCATTCTTTGAATTTAGATCATTAGTAGCTGGAGATAAAATAGGAGGAAATGAAAACGACCCAACTCCCATTTTATTGTTAGAAACGGGTAGAATTCAAATAAAACTAAAAATCAATCAAAATGAGTTATTGATTAAAACATTAAAGGAAGAGTCTCTTTATGGAATTTCTGAATTCACTTCAGATTCCCTTGGAAAACAATTATACTACATTGAAGAAAATTCCAAAGTATTAACACTATCTACTACATCTTTTTTAAAATTCATCAATTCTGATAAAGATCGAAAACGAATTTGGGAGGATTATAAAGAAAATGTTCAATTAAGAGATGAACTTAGAATTCATCCTTATTTTCGAAAATTATCTAATTCTGAAATCCAAGAACTTTCAAAATTATTAGTCAAAAGAAAAATAAATTCTGGCCAGGTATTGATTAAAGAAGGTTCAAAAAGTTCATCGTTATTTTTTATCAAGTCAGGTAAGTTTAAAGTAACAAAATCAACGTGGCAAAATGATTATTTCTCATTTGTAGAAGCGGGATCTGTCCTCGGTGAAATGGGTGTTCTGGAAAAAAAAGTAAGGAATGCTACAGTAACTGCAGTGGAAGATAGTTTCGTTTATGAGTTATCTTCTAAAAGCGCCGAACAATTCTTTAAAAAATCTGAGAGTTTGCTAATTACAATTCGCTCAATCATGAGTGAAAGGAAACTTAATTTAGGTGAAAAATCAAATGAAGATGATTTTGAACAAACGAATGTTTATGAAGAAGATAAGTTTCATTTTTTACCTAAATTAAAATTTTCACCACCAATTCGAAATCAGATTTCTTTTCCATTTTTATTCCAAGAAGGAAAATTCCAATCAGGTGATGTATGCCGTAAGATGATTCTAAAGTATTGGGGTTATTCATTTGCTGAATATGACTCAGACCCAATGTTTCCAGATTTTGATCCAGATATTTTGCCTTACCATTGGAAACAATGTTTTGGAGAGGAAAAAGGTAATTGTTATTTTGTTAATTGGCGGGAACATGAATCGGAAATTAATTCATCTCCAACAATTTCCTATTTAGAAAATTCAAAGTATGTAATCGTAAAACACATTGGAGAAAAGACAGTCACAATTCTTGATCCAGAGATAGGTGAAGTTGTTCTTAATCGAAAGGAATGGGAGAAAAAATCATCGGAGATTGTGATTTATTTTGTTCCCAAAGTGATTCCAAGTTCATCATGGGAATGGAAAAATCGATTTTTTAATGGAATCAGTGAATACTTTTTACCTGCGATTCAATATTTGAAAGCAGGTATACTCGCTAGTTTTATTTTGAAGGGACTTGAAGTATTTATACCTTTAGTCAACTTATACTTGATAGATGCTGTATTATTACAGGAAAGCCGAGATTTTTTCTTACCAGTCATTGTGTCAGTAGTAGTATTAAGTTTGGCACAATCATTTTTGGGATATTTTCGATCGAATGTAATATTTTTTACAAGTAATCGTGTCAATCAAACAATTGCTATACGATTTTTAGTTAAATTAATTTCACTTCCAATTTCATTTTTTGAAAGAAATCGAAAAGGAGAAATTCTGAATCGATGGGAGGAAATTGAATCAGTGATTTTGTTTTTTTCAGACCAAGGTGCTATGAAAATCTTCGATTTGATTTTTAGTTCATTGGTTTTCATTATATTCCTATTTTTATCTCCAGTGTTATTAGTCATCATTATGTTGTTTATCATACCCGAGATATTGGTTTTACGTTTTTTATCACCCAAAATCATTGAAGAAACAAAAAAGGAATCTTTAAAACGAGCTGAAACATTAAGTTATTTTATCGAATCAATCAATGGATTTGAAACGATTAAAAATTTAGGGGCAACATATTCACACAGATGGGATTTTGAGAAACGACTAACGGCTCAATTAAATTCCGAAGGGAAAAAACTATTTTATTCAAATTTACTTTCAGCGAATACTGAGTTTTTTAAACAAATAACAATCGTGATAGTTTTATTGGTCGGTAGTTTGTTGATTTTACATGACCAAATGACTTTGGGAACTTTGTATGCCATTGTTGGATTGATCACATATATCCGAACGCCATTGATATCTTTATATGAAGATTTTTTAAAGTTTCAAAAAGCAAATGTAGCTTGGAATCGGCTTAGAAGTTTTGAATCCTTGGATAGTGAAATCTCTGATAAGGACAATTTATTCAAAGTTGATTTACCTGAGGTAAAAGGTAATATTGAATTCAAAAATCTTTTTTTCGCTTATGACAGCCAAAAACCAGAATCAGGAATTCGTAATTTATCACTCAAGATTCAACCAGGAAAAAAAGTTGCCTTTGTTGGACGTAGTGGTAGTGGCAAATCAACAATCATAAAACTATTGTTAGGATTGTATAATCCTACTCAAGGTGAGATTTTAATTGATGATATTCCTCTCAATGAAATTTGGTTACCAAGTTTACGAACTAAAATTGGTGTCTGTTTCCAAGAAAATCCATTCATTTCAGGAACGGTTCGAGAGAATATATCCATCACAAAACCTGAAGCAACACTAAGCGAAGTGGTAGAAGCAGCAAAACTTGCGTGTATCCATGATGATATTGTAAAGTTACCTTTGGGATATGATACTGAATTTTCAGACCGAGGTTTTTTATTCTCAGGTGGCCAAAAACAAAGAATATCCTTGGCTAGATTGTTTTTACAGAGACCAAACTTACTATTATTAGATGAACCAACATCATCTCTCGATAAAGAGACGGAATCGCGAATTCTGTCACATATCAATTCCGTTTTTGCAAATTCCACAATCATAACAGTCGCTCACCGATTGGACACCATCCGAAATTATGACCAAATTTTCGTTTTAGAACGTGGAAAATTGGATTCAAAAGGGAATCACAAAGAGTTACTTTCCAAAGGCGGAATTTACCAATTGCTTCATTCCAAACAAGAAGCGATCCGATAATTCAATTAGTGTCAGATTCTCGGAAAATTCTAAGTTTTATCATCCTGCTTATTATGTCAAATTCCCACCTTTTGGCAGAGGTGGTGAGTTTCTATGATTTACCGAAGTTAGTTGGAGAAAAGTCTTATGAATTAAAACTGAAGGAAATGGAAATCCAACGTAAAAAAGTGGATATCGATACCCGTAATTTACGTTATTTGCCTTCCGTAAATTTGGAACATTCTCCTTTTTTTGAATCACTTAGAGGTGATGGATACAACCGGAAAGGTTGGAGTACAACATTAAATCTAAACTGGAATTTTATGGAGCAAGGTAATACAATCCTTACCAACATGATTCTAGAATTGGAATATGAACGATTACTCCTTGAATATCGTGCTCTTTACCAAAAAGAACTTTTTGACCAAGCGTTTCAGTATGCAGAAACTTTAAAACTTTTGGCTTTTTATGATTATGATTTTTCAAATGAATCAGATGCAGACAAACAATTTCAAACTGTACAAAAACTTTATAAACAAGGAATTGAGTCTTATTTGGTGACTCAAAACTCAAAGGTTGACTATTTCTTTTATAAGTACAATGCGATAAAATCTAGACTTGACCAACAGAAAAGCCAATCAATTTTTAGAAGAAAATTTCTTTTAAAAGATGTTACATTAAAACAAATTCCTGAAAGAGAATACAAAATCCTTCCTCTAGAATCAACATTAGCTGAGTTTGAAAGAAATTTATCTGATGTAAATTTTGATTTAATCTTAACAGTCAATCAAATCAAAATTTTAGAAATTCAAAAACAGGTTCGATTCAATGAATTATGGGTACCTGATTTTTTTGTAAACATTTACAATCAAAATACAAGAGAATCTTATTCTGGTCTTAGTGGAACTTGGACAAATCCGATGCAAGTATATGATTATAGCAGAAATGATTATAGTATTTATGCAAGATCATCTGATGCAGATTTAAATGTAGGCGGAAATTTCGGCTTCCGATTTCCTTTATTCAATCGTTGGTTAGACAAAAATGAATTTGATAAATCCAAAATTGAAGTGAAACTTGCAAAGTCACAATCTCAGTTTTTACGAGAAAATACTGGATTGTATTTGTTTGAATTAATCCAACAACATAATAACCTAGTTGAGTTGTATGATATTTCTCGCGAAAGTAAAAGAATCGCAGAAGAAAATTATCAAATTATGGAAAAAGCTTATAAAACAGGATCTGCATCAATTATTGAATTACAAACAGTTGATAGACGACTTAGAGATGTAATGCGTAATGAAATCCAAAACCGTTATGATTTAATCCAATTACGACTGCAGATCGGTCTTTTGTTAGGTGATACAATGAAGTTTTTAAATAATTAAAGTACGATCGGTGGTCTCTCCGAATTCGTTTCTTTTTTTCCTGTCATACCACATTTTTCCACTTTCCATTGGTTCAATATTTCATCTGATTTGACTTTGTTTTTGTAATGGATATAAGGCGTACTAAGGATAGGTGCTAAAAATATCGGAGAAAATGCAGAATTGAGTAACGAAAGAGTTACCACGAGTCCAATGGTTAATGTATTTTCATCAAAAACTTCAGTAACTTGTCTTTTGGTTTGGAAATAATATGCCTTACATTCTTCTGTATGATTTGCAGGTTGGAATGGAATGCTCACACAGCCTACTAAAGATAAGATAGTTAGAATTATAGTGAAGCTTCTAAGTTTTTTAAACATACATTCACCGCTTCTAAATTTGTCTCTTCAATCATCCTATGAAAGTTTCTAACCTTAAAGAATCCATACAGAAATTCTTCTGCATTTCCTTTTTTAATGATCGTTTCTTCTTTTTGTAAATCTTTGTTAAGATAAAGTTTGTAATGAAATTCGACAGAATATTCACCTAACCGATATTGTATGGGCCAAATTGCTACGAATGGATATACAGCAGGCCAAGTATACCACCAATTGTATCTGTCTGAATAGATAGTTTTCATCTCAACATCAATTGTATAAAAATCTTTAACTTCATTTGGATCTAATTCATTGTAAACGTTTGTGAATATACCAGAAGACTGTAAATGACCTTTCCAAGCCATACGCCATGCATCCGTGTAAACACCTCTATCCGCTGAAAGTATTTCAAACTTACCGATAACAATCGGTAGGTTCACTTTATTCCTAGTGAGATTGCCATTTTTGGTTGGAGGAGGGACTTGGCGAAGGTCAGTAGAACAATGGAATAAGAGGGATATGATGATAAAGGCGAAGTAATGTTTCATTTTTGGAATCATAGAATAATCAATTTGATTGAGGAATCAATCCTTTTCTTATTTGGTGAAAGTACCAGTGAGGGCAGCTTCCGCACATTTCATACCATCGATTGCAGCTGACACGATACCACCTGCATACCCAGCACCTTCGCCACAAGGATATAATCCGTGAGTCGTAATGTGTTCTAAGGTTTCTGGATTTCTCGGAATTTGAATTGGAGAAGAAGTACGTGTTTCAGGAGCATGGAGGATCGCTTCATTTGTAAAGTATCCTTTCATTGATGAATCAAACTCTTTGAAACCCTTTTGGAGAGCATCTACAATGAGTGGTGGTAGAACTTCCGACAAAGAAACGGAAACAAGCCCAGGAGTATATGAAGTTTTCGGTAGATCGGTTGACACAATGTTCTTTGTAAAGTCTACCATACGTTGGGCAGGGGCTTTTTGTGTTCCGCCATTGATTAAAAATGCTTTTTGTTCTATTGAAGATTGGTATTGTAAGGCAGAAAAAACTCCAAAGGATTCAAATGATTTAAAATCATCTAACCGAAGTTCTACGACAATTCCTGAATTGGCTGTTGGTCTAGATCGTTCTGCACTAGACCAACCATTTGTGACAACTTCTCCTGGTTTTGTGGCACATGGTGCAATCACTCCACCTGGACACATACAAAAACTATAAACACCACGACCATTAATTTGTTTTACTAACGAATATTCAGATGCGGGTAATAGCGGATTCTTTGTTTGGCAATGGTATTGAATGGAATCGATTAAACTTTGTGGGTGTTCCACACGGACACCAATTGCAAGTGGTTTTGTATGAATTTCGATTCCCTTTTCATGTAATAACTGAAATATTTCCCTTCCAGAATGGCCAGTTGCAATGATGACTTTTTTTGCCATCCATTTTTGACCATCTGCAGATTTAACTCCAGTGATCGAATTTCCATTCATGATAAGATCAGTGACTCTTGTGTGAAAATGTATTTCTCCACCAGCGGAGAGAATACATTCTCTTATACTCTGAATGATTCTAGGTAGTTTATTTGTTCCAATATGAGGATGAGCGTCGACTAAGATTTGTTTTATGGCACCAAATGAAACCAAATACTCAAGAACTTTTCGGATATTACCTCTTTTTTTGGATCGAGTATAAAGTTTTCCATCAGAATAGGTTCCTGCGCCACCTTCGCCAAAACAATAATTAGAATCTTCGTTCACAATGTGGTGCACATTGATGCCTCGTAGATCAGAAACTCTATCTTTTACATTCTTTCCTCTTTCCAGAATGATCGGTTTTTTGCCGAGTTCTAAGGCACGTAATGCAGCAAATAAACCAGCAGGTCCTGCTCCGATGATGAGAATGGGTTCTTGAAGTTTTACATTTTGAAAATCTGGAATGGAATATTGGTATGGTATAAATTCTTCATTGATGTAAACATCTAACCTTAATTGGTACACAACCTGTTTTTGCCTCGCATCAATGGATCTAGCTGTGCATTCAATATGTTTGATGTCTTGTTTCGGAATTTTATTTTGTTTGGATACAAATTGTAAAAGATGATCCGGATTGGATGCAATTTCGGGAGTTACTCGGACATTTAATTCTAGTTTCAATGTATTTCACTAAACTCAGTTGATCAATTCAAGAAAAAGAAATCCAATTCAGAAATTGAAGAGAACAATTCTTATGAATTTTGATCTAAGGATTGTTTCATTAATTTGGCAATCGCTTTTTCATTGTCACCTGGCTTTCTCTCAAGATTCTCAATCACTCGTAACCTTCGTTCGATTGAGTGGTTTTGGCTTAACTTCTGTTTTCCTTCCATTTCTGTGATTTGAATTCGAAACGGAACAATTCCTTTTTGTAATCCGATCAAATAATCCTTCTCAACTTCACCTAGATTATAACTCGAGTCATTGGATTCAAATGTTTGTACAAGTGTTTTTAAACTATTTTGAATTTCCGAAGGATCTTCCATATAGGTTAAAATTCCTTTGATATGAACTGCTGTGTAATTCCAAGTAGGAACAGACCGATTTGTTTCGTACCAAGATGGTGAGATGTAAGTATGTGGGCCAGGAAATATACAAAGGACCTCTTGGTTTAGAGAATGTTTCTGAGGATTTGGCTTTGCAAAATGTCCTATCAAATATCTTTGATCTTCACTAATTAACAGTGGTAAGTGGGTTGCTTCCATCTTCCCATCAACATTTGAGATCAGAATTCCAAATGCATTATCTATTACAAAATCAAGTATGGAAGAAGACTCCATTCGAAAATGTTCGGGAATGTACATCGCAGTTTACCTCTGCAAAATAGTTTCGTTAATTTGATTTCCAGAAATAGGATAAAAACTCTGTTTCCTGAACAAATCCTTCTTTTTCATATAAGGATCTAGCTTCTTTATTGTGCATAGAGGTAGATAATTCTAAACCTTTTCCTTGGAAAGATTTTGTAAAAGATTTTGCCTCAAGGATCAATCCTTTGGCGATTCCTTGTTTTCTATTTTCAGATTTAACATATAAATCATTTAGAATGTAGGAACGTTGCATAGAGATGGAGGAAAAAACTGGATACAATTGTGTGAATCCAAAAAAATTTCCAGTATTTGGGTCTTCCGCTAGAAATAGAACTGATTGGCCATGTTCCATTCTGTCTTGTAAATACCGTGAAGCACCTGCTAGGTTGCTTTTTTGGCCATAGAACTGACGATATAAATCGAAAAGTTCTGCGAGTTTGGAAATGTCTTTAAAGTTAGCTTGTCTGATTTTCATATTTTAGTACCAACGTGAAACTAATCACTGATAAAATGGCAGTGATTGGTGTAGCCAGTAAAGTTTCTAAATTTGTAATGGCAACCAAATTCCCGATTGTATTCATAAAAAATACAGCAGAAATAAATCCGAATATGATGCGGATCCATATCGGAACAAAACCATTGTTCATGTATTGTAAGTATAAATGACTACAATACACAAAAAAAACATTAGCAATTAATGATATACTTTCCATCAAATACATCTCTTCGACCGATTGAAGTCTACCTCCCCAAAGGTATTGGTAAGGAATGATTTGCAATAAAGCAAATACGTGAAAGACTGATGCCAAGGAGAAAATTACAAATAAGATTTTACTAGTGATGGTTCTTGTTTTCTTAGATGGATTCCACATTTCATTTTCCTAATGATTGTAAATAATAAACGTAGTCAATCTCAGGAGCGATACCACCTAAATGTGTGATGGCAGCTGTGATTTGTCCCCGATGGTGGGTTCTATGATTCATATTATGTTGAACAACATCACAGTACAATAGTTCGGCTTCGAATCCTCGCATTGTATTGTATCGAAATACATTTTGCCAGTTTGAATCATCGAAATTCTGAATCCAACGATTCCAGTTTCCAATATGAATTTGGAGTTGTTCTTTTAGCTTGTCCTTATTTGTTTCCAATTCTTCTGCGAGTGATGTTGGAACATAAACTTCACCAGAGAGTCTTGAGAACCATACTTTCTCAACAACTAACAAGTGATTGAGTGTTCCATGAATTGACTTAAAAAACAAACCAACGTCTTCTTTGTAATCATCATCTGATAACTTCTCAATGGATTGGTAGAGAAGATTTGTTGCCCAAAGGTGGTAATTATTGTTCCGAAGGAAAAAATCTTTCATTAAGAAAGATTTTTCCATATTATTTTAACAGACAATGAGAAATTTATATTTTGTTTCTTTCGTTTGCAATTTCTAGAACAAACCTATCTGTAAACGATAAAACTGACTGCGACTGTAGCGATGACCACTAACCAGGAAGGTAATTTCCAAAACTCCAAAAGTAAAAATCCCACAACCACAAGTGCAAAGTCTTTTGGTGCATACACTGCACTTGTCCAAACTGGATTGTAAAAGGCTGCTAGTAAGATTCCTACAACGGATGCATTGATTCCTAACATCAACTTTCGGATCCATAGATTTTTTCGTAATTGTTCCCAAAAAGGTAAAGCTCCAACAATGAGTAAAAATGAAGGAAGGAAAGCTGCCACCAAACAAATGATAGCCCCATACCATCCGTTTGGTGATATAGATGACACAGCCCCTAAATAACCACTAAACGCGAATAAAGGTCCAGGGATCGCATTTGACAAACCATACCCTGCCATAAATAAATCATTATTCACCCATCCAGTTGGGACAACTTCTGCTTGTAATAAAGGTAGTACAACATGTCCACCTCCAAATACTAATGCTCCAGCGCGATAAAAGCTATCTATATACTGAATCTCTATAAAATTTGAAACATTTCGGAGAATAGGTAAAAGAAATAAAAAAATAAAAAATAATGCGATGAATAGAAAGCCAATTATTTTTTTGCCAGTTTGCATTGGTTCATGTGGTAATGTTTCATTTGATTTGAGAAAATAAACACCAAAGAAGCCGGAGAATATAAGAAGTGAGATTTGTAAAACTGCTGAACTAAAAAATAACAGTATCACACTTGTTATGATAGCAATAGTTAACCTCTCTTTATCAGGACAAAGTTTTTTCCCCATACCTAAGATTGCTTGTGCTACTACAGCAACAGCTACAACTTTTAAGCCGTGTAACCAGTGTTTGTGGTCTGAAACATCCATTGTCCCTAAACCTATACCAAACAATACGAGTATCAAAAAAGAAGGTAATGTAAATCCAATCCAAGAAATGATAGCTCCCAATATCCCACCACGAGAAAATCCGATTGCCATACCCACCTGGCTACTGGCAGGTCCAGGTAAAAACTGGCATAAGGCTACTAAGTCAGCATATGCGTGTGCACTGATCCATTTTTTTTTGGTTACGTATTCATCATGGAAGTAACTTAAATGAGCAATTGGACCACCAAACGAAGTACATCCGAGTTTGAGCGCTGTAAAAAAAATTTGTAATAGTTTCATATTTGTCCTAATTTATTTTTTTTGTTTCCATTTAATTAAGAATTTCACCAATCAATTCTTTTAGTTTGAATTTTGCAGAAGTAAGTTCTTTTTTTCCTTTTGGCGTGATACGATAGTATTTACTTTTTACCTTACCCAATTGTTCAATGCGAGAACGAATGAGTCCTTTTTCTTCTAGTTGTTTTAAAAGTGGATACAAAGAACCAGGACTAATTTTATAACCATGTTCTCGCAATTCTTCCATCATCCAAACACCGTAAATTTCTTCGTTTAGACAGTGGTGTAAAATATGAATTTTGATAAAACTAGAAAAAAATTCATTAATTCGCATTCAAAATCAAATTACGATATCTTAATTTGATTTTGAATGGAAAAAATTTACCATTAAGATAGAATGTATCCAATTTGAGATTGTTTCAATGAGGAGTGGGGCGCCTCGAAATGAATTCGGAATCAAAGCTGATTCTAAACCGACCGCGCCTTTCGTTCCAATCTTTCCGTTCTGGAAAGGATTTCCACTGCAGCTTTTGATTCAGGAAAATTCCTATTCAAACTTCTTTTTCCATATAGTGGTGAGATGGAATTTTACCTTCCCAACCTTTCGGATACCTTGTTTCTTTGATGACAAATCCTAATTTTTGATAAAGGCCAATCGCTGAAGGATTTTCTGTTGATACATCTAAAGCGATTGTTTTGTATCCCGGATTTTTTTGGATCATATATTCGATGAGTTGTTTGGCGATCCCTTGGTTTCGATGTGATTCTAAAACAGCAATATGACCTAAATACAAACATTTTGATTTAGGTGGTTGGATAACTGTCTCTGTTTTTAAACCACGTGCCATTACTTTTGGTGCTTTCCATTTGTATAACGAAAGGATTTTTAACGCTGTGCCGATGGTAAGAGCTAAAAAACTTGGTTGGGTGTATTGTAAGATGGATCCAACCACTTGTCCCTCTTTTTCAGCGACAAAGTGATTTGTATACGAGACAGTGTTTCCTTTTTTTGGGTAAGCGGTATTCAAAAAATCAAAGGCAGTTAGGTTACCTTCTTGGAATACAAAATTCCATGCAAGTGGTCCTGAGGAATGGATGAGAGGGACGATATGATTGTTATCTTCAGGTTTAGCATTGCGGATGGTAACTGGATTTGGAGTCTCTTGGGATGGCATAATTGAAGTTGTAATTGTTTTTGGCTTGTATACACAACGAAAATTTATTGGATTCGAATGGATGCGCCTCGGATTGTAGCGGAAATCCTTTGTGTAAACAAAGATTGGAGCGTAAAGCCGGAGATGTGCGCCCCAAAATTTGTAAAACAATTTTAAAAACTATAGGAAGCAAACACATTGAACAGTTCTCGCGTTGCCAATTGTGGTCCATTTAAATTTTGATGGAATGGCCGTCCGTATTCGAATCCAAATCGAATGCCAGATAACATTCCTTTGGTGACTAGAAAATTGAGTCCTACAAACCAATCACTTCTCATGCCACCTTGTCTATAAGGATCATTTTGAGGATCCATTTTAGGGTCAAGTGTCGCATCTAACCCTTGTAAATTGAGCCATCTTTGTTTAGCCACTCGAAAGGAAAAAGACATCGAATCAAATAATAAATACGATATCCAACTTGAGATTTCATAACGATTTCCAAATTTATAATTGTTATCATTCTTTCCCATCCGTAAATTTGCCTGGGTTAAAACTCCCCAAGTAAATCGGTCATATTGTCCGTTGTAGGAAAGTTGCGGTAGTAAATTGTAAGTTCCTGTTCCTGGTTGCATATTATAAGGAACCTTTTGTTTTCCCATCATTGGCATATTATCTCGTTCATCGATGGATCCAGTGGGCAAAGATATTCCCATACCTGTAAAAAAGTTTTGATGATCAGTTTTGATAAGCCTGTAGGCTGCACTCACACTAACATCTCCGATACCTGCTGAACTCATAGGAGCTCGATCAAAATTACTTGATAACATCGTCATTCGATTTTTGACAACAGGCACCATGAACATAATCATCCATTTGTCCGAGATAGATGTCATAACACTTGCCATATTCATTTCCATTACCATATCTGTTGGCACAGACATATAATTGAATTTGTTCTGAGATAATATAGGAATCGTTGTTCCAATAGGTGAACTTGTAATCAAACTTCCCGTTGGCATTGCAACAGTTGGATCAGTATAAGGAAAATATAATGTACCTAAATCGGATAACCCTTTCGTTCCAGATTGTAATCCCCACATCTTCATACCCATATACCGGTAATCGATCATCCATTTGCCTTTCTCATGGATGTGTGGATTCATGATTCCTGCAGGTCCAATCATATCAGCACGATTGTGAGAATGATGGTCGCCATTTCCATGTTCGTCGTGATGGGAATGGTCTTCTTCTTCATTCTCAGCTACATTAGTGAAATGATGGTCTTCGGTTTCCTCTTCTGTGGTACTTGGAAGATTTGAAATCGGATCTTTTGTTAAGGATGGATTTTTGATTGAGGATATATTAGGAGAAGAAGTTTCTACTGGAACTTTTATTTCAATTTCTGTACCATTATTAAAAACCAATCGCAAAGGAATCAGTTCTTTTAATTTCAGTGGAGATTTGATTCCAAACACCATGATATGAAATCCTTGGGGTGATAAGGAGACGGTTGTTTTTTTGGGAATTGGAATCTCAGTGACTGCAACCATCTTTTTTCCATATTCACTTTTTTGCATGTCATACAATTCAACTCGATTTGCGACATCTGAAATCGTTTGGGTTAGTTTTACATCTTTATTTGAAACATTGGATATAGTAAGATAAATTGCAGAATTTGATCCATTCGTATACTTTAAATAAGCATTTGAGATATTTATCTCTTTTGCAATGAGCGGTGAAAAAAGCAGAATGGATATGATGATGAGAATTTTTTTAAGTTTCATAAAATTACAATTTCCTTTTCCAAAAATGTCATACTAACGAAATTTTTTCGTTAGTATGACGAGTGTTTGGAGAGCGGTTTACATTTCAGTATTGGAAACGATGGATCCAATTGTAAATGAAGTGATTGTCGCTCCATTTAATACAAATCCTAATGAGTTTCCGCCAGTGTAAGTTGGAACATTCATCATTTGCATGATAGGGTAATAAGACATGGATCCTCTTTCTGTAGATGTCAATTCAGCACATGGTTTATTAAATCCATTGAGAAATCGGGAACCACCAGATGTGTATTGGAAATCTAAACAATACGTATAAGTTGTTCCAACATTTGGAATAGGAGCAGAGACCGAACCTCCTTTTCCCGTATTACCATAAACACCTGATGCATTTTTATATTGTGTTTGTGCACCAGCAAGCAAACGATATGTGGGACCTGAGGTCGGTGTGCCACTTCCATAGGCAATCACATCGATTGAACTTGATGACGAATTCATTGTAAATGTTACTTCAACATTGGTTCCACCTTTGTTAGTTGCCAACATCACATCTGTAGTGGTTGATAAAACAGAGCTCGAAGAAGAACCGGTTGCCCCTTTTGTGATTCCTGTTTGGGTTAGGCCCAAATTGGCAAAACCAACGTCACTACAATCTGAGATACTATACTTTACCCTTGGTTTACTTTCTACTTGGGTTAGGTTACTTGGAATTGCTTGTGATTGAGTGATTCCGCAATTGGGATTTAAGTTTGATGCAGCAAGAAGAGACAAAAGGTTCGTTGTTTCAATACCAGATTTGTCTGATGTTAAACTACATTGCGTTAAAAATAAACTAATGATACAAATGAGAATTGTTTTTGAGAACATAAAAATACCTTATTAGATTGATCCAAGGTTCCATTGTTAATGGATTCCAAGTAACTTGATATACATTCAGTTATGAATTGAGTGAATGAATGACATAGATTGAATTAAGTCAAAAGTCTTGGTGGTTTGTCAGGAAGGTGGCTATAACCGAGAGGTAAGTTTTGAGAGAAAGAAGATTCAATCGATAATAAATCAAATAGAATTGTATTTTGAAATTTGAAAGGATTCACATAACTTGGATTCATTGATTGGGATTGAATGATTTTTGCGGCCATTTTTTTCTTGGAACATGTACAAGTATGAGCGCTGGAAGTTTTTTTCAAATGACAAGTCATTCTTTTTTTGGGATTAGATTTTGAATCATGATGTACTTCTGATTCAGAGTTATGGTTACAATGACAAACCATTGACAATTGGTACAATGATTGTGCGAAGAGTCCTGATTCCAAAAAAAGGATTTTTCCTAAAAATGGAACCAAGACTAACATCGTGATGATTGTGATCCAACATTTCCTCATGGTTGGACTTAGTATGCATTAAAGAAGTAAATCCTTCCATGATCTAAATCAAGATTCTTAAAAATATAGTAAATTAGATTGAGATCCGTTCTAAAAATTTCTTTTTTGAAACTTGAAATAAGAGATAAAAAGAGGAATACTTACCCATAACGAAAGGAACAATATTGCGATCAAAAGAACACCTGCCATTCCTAAGGTTTTGAGTAAAATGGCTCCAGAAAATCCTAGTAATGCCGCCGCACTGGTTTGCAATAAGATAAAAATTCTGACTAAATCAATAGGGTTTAGTAAGATAATGATCAGTGATGGAATTTCAATTGGATAGTCTCCAAGATATAAACTCAACATAAATACGATAGCGTCAAAGAAGATAAAGAAATACAACCATACTAACAAAGATATGGTGAGTACGATTTCCCCTCTTCGTATAAAAGAAGAGGTTAAAAAAGCAAGTGCTACAAAAATATTAGTTAAAAAGATTCCAAAAATCAATAGTTCCAAAAATAAAAAAAGAAATTTTGGATCACTCATAAATAAAAAGAAACCTGGAATTCCGAGACCAATTAAAAGACCAATAGATAAGGATGTTGTAATTCCAAAAAATTTTCCAAAGAATAATGACTTACGTGTCACAGATTTTGACAATAACACTTCAGAAAATGGCATCGATTCTAAGAATGTCATTCCAGAGAATGTAATGGAATACAGTGGAATCACGATAAGAGTTAAGTTCATTGTGCTCACTAGTAATCGGATTCCATTTTGGTCTCCAAAAAAACTCAATACTAACATGACAATGGCTAAGAGTCCGGAATAAATAAATATCCATCTGCTTCGGATGTTCTCTTTGATTTCGAAAAGTAATATTTCTTTCATACTTTTGTTTTGTATTCCTCATTCCAGAAATGCATTAAAGCTTCGTCCATTGTCACTTTGTTGTTTTTTTCTAGGAAATTTTTAGGTGTATCATCTATCAATATCGATCCCTCAGATAATAATAGAAAACGATCGGCTAACTCTTGTAATTCCGATAATATATGTGTGGAAAATAACACAAGTGATCCTTGTTTTTTTTGTTCGATCAAAAGATTTTTTAATAAATGTGATATATATGGATCCAAACTTGCAGTTGGTTCATCTATCACATATAAGTCTTTTTGTTTTGAAAAACATTGTAAAATACTGATTTTTTGTTTGGTTCCACCAGAGAGGTTTCCGATTTTTTTCTCTTCATGATGTTTCAAATCAAGTAAATTGAATAATTTTTCAAATCTCGATTCATCAACTGATTCTAATTTCTTAAAAAATGAAATGAGTTCTTTCACTTTGATATTCGTTGGGAATCGAGGAGTTTGTGGCATATAACCAATTGTATACGAATTTTCTTCTTTCCCATTAAATTGTATGGAACCTTCATTCGGACGGACGAGTCCAAGTATACCTTTGATAAGAGAACTTTTTCCAGAACCGTTTGGACCAATAATGGATACAATATTTCCAGATTCTACGGAAAAGTTTACATTTTTGACTGCATATGAATTCGATCCGTAACTGATAGATAAATCATTCACTGTTATCATATTCTAACCTTCATTCTTGGTTGTTTGTCTTCAAACTCAATGGGCGTAACGATGGGAAATGCTTTTTCGATCCCTTGCAGGAATAAGACAACAGGTGATTCATACAGTATCATGAGAAAAGGATAAACGGCAATCCAATAACCAAAGAAGTGTATTGTTTTATGAGGAACATCTCCATATTGGTCTAAATTTAAATCATATCCTCCATAGTGATCCCAATAATTATTTAAAAATACATTGGTTGTTGATTTCGTATTCGTACTAATATCAAAAACATTTTGAATGAAATTATTATCTTGAATATTGTTATGATCAGTATTGCCTAAAATTTTGATTCCCCATCCGTTATCGATGAAATTGTTTTTTAGAAATTCTATTTTTGTAATGCCATCTGCAAATACTGCAATCGTATTCCCTTGGAATAAATTTTCTGATAATACACTTTCTGTTATATCTTTTAACAATATTCCATTCGAACTTTCACCCCAATTTTCGATAAATTGGTTTTTTTCCATTAGAATTCTTCTGCTATACATCACTGCAACACCGGCAGAATTGTTTTTGAAAATATTATTTGTAAATTGATTTTCACTGGAAAACATAAAATGCATTCCATATCTGATATTTTCTTTTGATTCATTGTTATCAATTTTTAAGTGTTCAGAAAATTCTAGGTAAATTCCATCTCTATGTTTTTTTAAGTGATTTCCAATGATTTGGTTGTTATGTGAGGACCACAAATGAATTCCATTTCCTCCCAAAACTTCGTTTTCTGCATTTCCAATGGAAGAACTATTTTTAATGATACATTCAGATGATTCAGAAAGATAAAAACCATACACATTGTCTTCCAATTCCAAATTTTCGAAATAACAATGGTTTACCTTTTCAGCATACACACCTGCATATTCAGCTAAATCAGAAATTCCACTTCCAATGATCTTTAAGTTTTGAATTTTCACAAAATTATGATAGATTCCAAACACATGTTTTTCTTTTAAACCATCAATGATGACACCTGGTTCACCAATTATCGAAATTGATTTTGCGATGGGAATGAATCCTTCTTGGTAAATGCCTTTTTTGATTTGGATTGTATCGCCTTCACTCGCGATTTGAATTGCTTGTTTGAGAGAGGATACTTGGCAGGTTTTGCAAACTGTGATATTTTTTCCAACGATCGATGAAGGAAACAAATGAATGAAGAAGAGTATGATTATAACAAAAATGGATTTCAATTGTTTTGGTATCTTATTAGAGAATAAGACATACCAATCAATTTTGAAAAGGGATTGTTTCTTCATTGGATTTGAAAGCGGCTAATCCCCCGCCCATAGGAGATCGAATTTTATTCGTTTGGATGATAATTGCGTTTTCTTTCGGTATAAATTCGTTAGATTGTAAATAATTTGAAACCCATATTTGTTTTGGTTTCATTTGTTTTTGGTTTATAAACTGATCTGCACATTCAATTGCATCAAAATGATATCGTTTGCCTTTATAAGTGATGAGTTGTGTATGAAATCTCATATCAACGATGGACATGGAACAATGATCACATTTTTTTTCTCCTACTGTAAGACTCTCTGGTTTCACCTCCCCACAGTTGCAAAGAACAACTGTGAGTGTGAAAAAAATGAGTTTATGATGTTTAAACCACATTTGATTTTTTCCTTCGTTTTTCATCCCATAGGATATAGACAAGTAAGACGAGACTAGAAGCCAAAATCATACCACCATAAGAAGGATAACTACAAGCAGTTATATTCAACATCACTTTACAACCTAGAAGTGGAGGTTGATAAGCCATTCCTTCAATGATGATAGGAGCATCTGGATTTAAGTTGTGTCCATAATTATACTCCCATCTCCAAAAATCAAACAAACCAACGAGTCCAACGATGATTAAATTGATGATGCCAAGAATTGCCATTCCAACTTTTGGAAATAATTCAGTAATAAAAGCACCAATAATCAAATATGCTAATACATATGGCATAAAAAGAAGTTCAGGGATTGATTCTGAAATGATCTCTTTCATACCAATGTAGTGATTTAACAAATTGATATTTTTTAAATCATAGGGAGTTGCACCAGTGATTTGATTGATCCATATTTGCATCCCAAGTCCTTCAGGATACTGAGGTGCAGAAATTGAGATTGCCCAGATTGGGATAAAATAGACCAATACGAGGAATAAACCGACCCCTAAGATTAGGAGTCGGTTTTTTTTACTTAACGTTTGGAAAAGTAAATCTTTCATATAATTCACGGACTTACACGGATGTATTGTTGCATCTCTTGGTGTAGAGCAGAGCAAAAATCAGTGCAATAGAAAGGATAAATTCCTGGTTTAGGAGCTACCCATTTGAAGGTTCTTGTTTCACCTGGCATGATAAGTAAGTTAGTCATGTTAGGTGCTCCACCGATTGCGAAACCATGAGGGATATCATAGTCTTGTTCCAAGTTAGTAACATGGAAATATAATGTTTCTCCAGTCCTTGCTTCAATGATATCTGGTTTGAAGTGAGATCTGATAGCAGTCATGTAAATGTGTGTAGTGTTACCTAGTTTTACAATCCTTGCATCATTTTCACTTTTTGTCGCATAAGGGTGTTTGTTCTCTTCCAATGGAAATAACTTAGCTGTTTTATCCATAATGAGTTTTGCTGGAATCATTTGTGAATAATGTGGTTCACCTACTGTTGGAAAATCGGAGAGTAACTCTGCTTTTCCAGAAGAGATATCATAAAGTTGCGCACTTTGTGGTAACTCCATTCCAACTGGTAAATAACGATCTTTTGTGATTTTGTTCATCGCAATTAGATATTTACCGTAAGGTTCAGTTGAACTTCCACCAACGATTGATAAGTGACCAACGCTGTAATAAGCTGGTAAGTGTTGGACTACTTCCCATGTTCCGAGTTTCCATTTCACAACTTCCGAACTCACAAAACAAGAAGTGTATGCATAACCTTGGCCATCAAATTCTGTATGGAGTGGTCCAAGACATGGTTTTTGTACTTCACCAGCAAGTGTTGATTCATACTTAAGAACTGGAATTCCCTCAATTTCAGTTGAGTGATGCTCTTTTTTATCCTTCACCTCAATCATTTTACTAAATGAGTGAACTGGAATGACAGAAGCCAATTTACCTCCACCAACAATGTATTCTCCAGTCGAGTCAACATCGGTTCCATGTGGACTTTTTGGAGTAGGCATGTAATACATCATACCTGGACAATCCTTAGGATTTAACATCTTGACGCCACTTAACTTTGTTGAGACGGCAGGTTTGTTTTCATCTTTAAAGTTGTTAACGTATTCACCACCAAAATTGTAGGCTTTACCTTGGTCTTTACATTCTTTTGCTCGAACCCAGTTGAATGCTAAGATAAAATCTTTATCTTTTTTGGAAGCACCAACTTCTAACATTTTGTGTGCTTGTTCAGAGTTATAACTACTGAAAAAACACCAGTCATGAGATTTCTTTTTTCCGCAATGGGATAGGTCATAATTGAAACCAGGAACTAATACTTGTAATTCGATTGAAAGTCTTCCTGTGTTTTTGTCTACTTTGACCATAGTGACTGTTCCTTTGAACCCACCTTTGGAAAAACTATCTATAGAAACATTACTTTGTGGAACAGGAACAGAAAACCGTGTTGCTGCCATTAAGTATTCTGTGTTCTCAGTTGCAAAAGGTGACGCATGGTTACCAGCAGTGTTAGGAATTTCCAAAATTTCTTTTGTTTCAAAAGACTTTAGATCAATCCTTGCAAGTCTTGGGGTGTTGTTTGCATTTAAGAACATCCAACGTCCATCTTGTTTTCCATCTGTCATTGATGCTTCAACGTGATGGCTATCATCCCAAGGAACATATCCATGAGTTGTTTTTAACATGTCTTTAGTTTCTTCGTCAAAACCATAACCATTTTCTGGAAATACAGAGAACACCGGAATGATTTTGAAAAGTCTTGCAGATGGAATTCCATACACAGACATCTGTCCACTAAATCCACCGGACAAAAAGGCATATACTTCATCCTTTTCTCCAGGAGCTACATACACTCTAGATGCTGCATCTGAAGCCAATGTTGCTGTTGCAGCTCCCTTTTTACAATTTGGTAAAAAAGCAAAAAGGGCAATTCCTAGTGTAACAACGATTATGTTTGATTTTTTTAACATATGGTTACCTATTTTAAATCCATTTTACGGAAGTATTCGAGAATCTCTCTCGCTTCTTCCTCTTTCACATTTTGGAATGTCATTTGTACGAGGTGTTCAGCAAGTAACTCTTGTCCAATTGGATCTTTTTGAGTCATCTCCATTGGGTTTAGAATCATATTCATGATCCATTCAGGAGTTCTTCTTTGTGTAACACCTTGAAGAGCTGGGCCTACGACTTTTTCTTCAAATTTATGACATGCTGAACACTTTGCTTCAAATTGTTTTTTCCCTCTATCTGCCATTGATTGGTCAAGTGCACCAATAGTGACTGAAGATACGGGACCAATACCCTTTGAACCAGCGTTAGATGCAGGTGTTTCTTCTGTTTTCTCTCCTCCGCAAGCGAAAATTGTTAAAAACGATATAAGACCCATTGTGATTCCGATTTTTAGTCGAATGGATCCTTCTTTTGAATTGTATCGATTCATTGTTACTACTCCTTTGATTGATAGTGACTTATTTTTTTTCTGGTGGAAGTAACACTGTATCCACAACATGGATGATTCCATTTGCTGCAGGAATGGAAGCAATGATGGTTGCACCATTGATTAGTGTTTTTCCATTTTTAACGGTTACTTTAGTGTGAGCGCCATTTGCCATACCAAGTTCATCTTCTTTTCCAGTATATTCAGACTTTAGGATAGCTTCTGTTAGGTTACCAACCACCACATGATACTCTAGAATATTTTTTAACGTATCCTTTTGGCTTGGTTTCAGAAGATCATCGACAGTCCCTGCAGGTAATTTTGCAAATGCATCATTTGTTGGTGCAAAAACTGTAAATGGTCCTTGGTTTGCTAGAGAATCAACAAGACCTGCCGCTTGGACGGCTGCAACGAGTGTGGTATGGTCTTTTGATCCAATCGCAATTTTTAGAACATCCTGTTGTGACTTATCATCAGATACAGCAGAGATTCCTTTTCCAGCATCTGCATCGTCACCCTTTCCACAGTTTGTGCCTACAAGAGCAAAACTGAGGAGGATTATAATCATTGTTATTTGTGAGAATCTGTTTTTCATTTGTTTCCGCCCAATTTTTAAATCTAGTATCATTCAATACCAGTCTCAGATGAATTACATTGATCTGGATCAAGCGGAAGAGGGGAGATTTAGTTGATATTTATCAATCGAAGGTCCGGGTGGATAGACGTGTTTTTAAGGATTTAAACCTTGTTTCTAAGGGTGTAAGGAAAAAATGGAAAGTAAGAGGTAGTTATGATCGCAAATTGGGACGTTAAATATGAGACCAATATTTCAGAGATTGACTCTCAACATAAAAAACTGTTTCGACTCATCAATCAAATTGAATCCATTTATGAGGAAAACAAAAATCGTTTATCTGATAATTCAAAGTTATTAATTGAAGCAGTTTCAGAATTAGAGGACTATACCATTAGTCATTTTTTGATTGAAGAACGAGTGATGGAGTTGAACCAATACCCAGAATTGGAAGCTCACAAAAAACAACATGATCGTTTCACTGATAAAATATTGGAACTGAAAAAAAGATTAACATCTGGTAATTTATTAACAAATGATCTCGAATTGAATCACTTTTTCAGCGATCTAATTCAATTTTTAAGGCTTTGGTTAACAAATCATATTTTAAAGGAAGATATGAATTATAAACCGTTTATCAAATTAGATTTATAATCTTTCCTAAGAATTGTATGAAATAGATCTAACCCAAAGTAATCTAATAAACATTACAATTGCTAAACAAATGAGAATTTTGGCATATCGTTCAAAATCGTTTGGCAATTGATTTAACTGAATCAAAACAAAAAAAACGAATCCAATGTTATAAGAATAAAAAAGAAACCAAGCTTGAAAGTGAGAACCTCTTGGTAAATCTGATAAATGTTTTGGAAACATCCAATATGCTGTTCCCATAATGAATTGTATGAAAAATCCCCAAACCATGATCGAATAATGAATTGGCAATAAAAACCAAAATGAATGATCCCATAAAAATATTTTCTGCGACATGAGAAGCGCACCTAATAAGGTACCTAACAGCAAATATACCAATGAACTTCTCAATAACCAAACGGATTGAATAGGAAACATAAATTAAGAAGGTTTCCTATTCATAGGTGTAAGTCTTGGCCATATCTCTAAGATAAAACATAAGATACCCAAAACTTGTAAAAAAATCGAAAGTAAAAATGGAATCTTAACCATTTCGCGATCAACATGTAGAAATGGTTCAGAAGAAAATCGAAACACAAGTCCAAGATTTAAGGAAACATAAGATATCCAAGATAATATGGATCCATTTTTAGAGATCGAAATTTTGCCTTTTGGAAACATCCAAAGTGAAACACCCATAATGATCTGTGTGATCCACCCAATGGCGATCATATGCCAATACACTGGTAGGAGTGGTACTTTGAAATTTAATCCTGGAAACTCATTCAAGCTATAAACTAAAACACCAAAAAACAAATATAACATCCCTGATTTGATAAAGTATCTAGAAATTTTTGGCATGTTTCTAAATTATAAATTATTTAGCTTCGGTTTCTAATTCGATTTTATAACCAGCGTGACAAGCGACACAGTTTTTGGTAAGTTCATCCATTTCTTTTAAGAGAGTATGAATCTCTTCTTTTTTACGGATCTTTGATGCAATTTCATCAAATTTTTCATGAGTTCCAAAACCTAATTTTTTGAATGAAACAGGAAGTTTTAACAAAATCGTTTTTTCTTGGTGTTCTAAACTTGCCACAAGCCCCATGCCAACTGCGTCTGCAGACTTAGCTGCTTTTTCATAATCTTTTTCACCTAGACCAGACAACATACCATTTAGTGCTTCTAATAAGGCTCTCATTTCAGTCAGTACCAATTGTCGTTCAGCAGGCGTTAAACGAATTGCAGTTCTTGTATCAAGAGACTTTGTAGTATTCCCAAAGTAAAAAAAATAACCTAAGGTTATCATTGTGAATAACCATAATAAAATTGCAACTTTTGCTAATTGTAGATGTTTCATAAATTTTCCTTTAAATGTATTGTTCTAGTCCTAAATAAATGCTAAATACACTCATCGATTTCTGATATGAATATTGTATTGGATGTATTTCAGAAGTAGAAAATACAGAGTGTGATAATGTCCAGTCAGAAGTTTTACCTCCAACTGTTTTTTTAGGGAATCCATATTCACAAGCGATATGAAATGAAGTTTCGTTCCATGTGATACTTCCACCTAAAGAAAAATGATGTTCGATACTTGCACCTAACATTGGACTCACTCCACTTGCTGGAATGATATTATTTCCATAACTATAACCCATTCGTGATTTATACTTTTCATTCCATTTGTATTCTGTTCCCAAAGCGAGAATAGTTTGATTTCTCCAATTTAAATTAAATTGAAATGCATTTGTTTCTACTCCAATAGGTGTTCTCACCCATACATCTTCTAAACGAAATTTACTCGAATTAAAACTTTCGGACCATGGAATGTATTTAATGTCCATGTCGATAATCCATCGGTCATTATGATACGAGATTCCTGCGATATGTTTATCTGGCCATATCATATAACGAGAGACTCTAGTCCCGAAGGATCGTTCTGGCAAATAGGAATCCACATGCATGGTTCCATCTAAAGGTAATACATTTCTAGAAGTATATGAGTATGCGATTCTTATGTTTTCTGTAATATCATAAGAAAATCCAATTTTACCTCCAAGTGTAAAAGCAGAATCACTTTGGTATCTGATTCCACCAGGAATCGTAAGACTTCTTGTTTCATCCTGGTAGGTTCGTTTTAATTGCATAAAACCATAAACAAAATCCAATCCAAGTCCGAATGCAAATCTTCCCTCTTTGATGCCAACACCCAATGTTGATTTGACGGTCATAAATCGAAAGGTTAAGTCTTCCACTGCAGAATTTGTTTCGCCAATGACTGGGATGATAGTATTAAATGTATCATTAATCGTGCGTCCATCTGGAGTGAAACGTTTGATATTCTTAAAATGACCACCTCCACCTCCTTGTGCATACAATGCAAATCCGATACTTATGTTTTCAGTGATTGGTTTGATGATCCCTAAATAAGGTAAAACGGCTCTTGGGTTTTCTACAATTTTATTCTGGTATGATTTTAAAGGATTTTGGTCTATATAACTATCATTATATGCAATGGTTGGGAAATGAAAAGAAGATCCCAATTCCCATTTCGTTCGATGAACACGTGCAAGATGAGATGGATTTGATTCTAAATCCATTACTGATCCTCCAACAGCTTGGAATGCGCCACCCATACCCGCTTGCCTTGCACCAAACGCTGGTTGTATGATTCCTTGGAACGCCTCTATTTTGGAAGGGATACCTGGAGTGATCTCTATCCAAATTAGAATCAGTATAAATTTGAAATTGCGACTCGGAATCATTAATTTGAGTCGATTTTCCAGACGTTAAGAGTCAAGAGGATTTTTTCTAAAAGAACGAGACTCCTCTTGAAACAAGGATTCCTGAAATTGCGATGAATAGGGAGAGAAATAAATTGAAACGTCCAAAAAAGCCAGACATCCTTCGATACCGTTCATATTGAACGGGATCAGATTCTAAATAGAAAAATGTTTTTGGACCAGAAACAAAATCGTGGTACACGGAAGAAATAAATAAGATTCCAAACATTCCAATCTTTAAGCTAAACATAAAACCAATCGAAGAAGTAAAAAAAGTAAAGAGATTGTCCTCTCTTAATAAACCTTTGCTAAATAATATTCCAAAACCAGTAGTGATCAAAATAAAAAATAGGATATAAGAAATGTTTCGAAATTGAAGGGCAGTTAATTGGAGTAAGGTTAACTTCTGTTCCTTCAATTTTTGGTTTCGAATGACAGGCATCACTACAATCACATAGAAAATCATACCTCCAACCCAGACCATAGCAGATAGGATATGGAACATTAAAAAAATCAAATAAGCCGTCATTGTAGTTTCAAGTTTTTGTATGAGAATCTTTTGTCTTTCTATTTTTTATTTTAGAAACACTCTAAACAAGTAGAATCATATTTTCCTTTGATCCAAGGAATCACTTTTTTGGAATGGAATATGTATATGAAATCTTTTAGAAACATTCCAGAACTATTATTACCTGCTGGAAACTTAGATAAGTTAAACATCGCGTATTTGTATGGAGCAGATGCAGTTTATTGTGGAGTACCACGTTATTCGTTACGTGCGAGAGAAAATGAATTCTCAATGGAGGATTTACAGACAGCAGTTTCAATCGCAAGAAACCTAAATAAAAAAATTTACTTTACGGTGAATAACATACCTCGTAACTCCAAACTTGGTTCTTATCATAAGTATTTAGAACAAATGGCAAGTTTAAAACCTGATGCTTTGATTATGGCAGATCCAGGATTGATTCATATAACTAAAAATGCATATCCTGAATTAGATATCCATATCTCTGTACAATCAAATACAATGAACTATGCCGCAGTTGAATTTTGGAAAGCATATGGAGCAAAAAGAGTTATTTTGTCTAGAGAGGTATCGATTCCTGAAATTAAAGAGATAAAAGAAAAAGTACCAGATATGGAGATCGAAGTTTTTGTTCATGGTTCAATCTGCATTGCTCATAGTGGAAGGTGTTTTATGAGCAATTATTTTAAAAATCGAGATGCAAACCAAGGATCCTGTAATAATGCATGTCGTGATTTATATAAAGTGTATGTTACAAATCCAAAACAAAATGATGAACCCATGGAACTGATAACGGATGAGGATGGAACATTTTTAATGAATTCCAAAGATCTACGTGCCATTGAGTTTTTACAAGAGTTATGTGATGCAGGAGTCGATTCACTTAAGGTTGAAGGGAGGACCAAAAATGATTTTTATGTTGGCATGGTTGCCAGAAGTTATCGAAAAACATTAGATGGAATCAAACGTGGAGAGAGTTTTGATCGGAAATGGTTGGAAGAATTGGATAAACTTTCTTCCAGAAAGTATTTTTCAGGTTTTTTAACAAGAGGTATGGAAGACCAAATACCAGTAGAAGAACAAAATTTTCAAAACAATGAGTTCGGAACAAGTCTACAAAAAACTCATCATTACGTAGGTCTTGTCAAGGGATACCAACATAAGAACCAAAGAGTCATCATTGAAGTAAAAAACAAAATAGAAAAGGGAGATGTCTTAGAAGTGATCAATCCACTTTCAGAGGATGTTGTTCCTATTGTCGTCAATGAAATGTATTACAAAAACAATATAGTTGATGTTGTTAGTGGGGGAATTGGTTCTGCTGAAATTACAGTACCCTTTGAAATCACTAAACAATCCTTTCTAACCAAACGAATCCTATAGGAGATTTGGTAACGGAGTCGTTTGGACGAATATTTGTTTTCTAACTTGCGCAATCCATTCTTGTTGAGAATAAATTACCGATTGTTTGTTAATGATAATTAGATTGTTTTGATTAGGATTTGTTGTGAAAAAAATAAAATTACCAATTTACCTTCTTATTTTATTTCTCTTTTGGAGCTGTGGAAATGCACAAGAGGAAAGTGTTTCAATGGAATCGGAGGAGAGAAAAATTGCGAGTGCATCTGCTGAAAAAAAAGTAGCACCCAGTTCTCCTTCATTGGAAGAAAGTGCCGATTCCACTGCACAGAGGAAAGAAACTACAATTGGGCCAGTTTTCCTTCCAATCCAAAATAACCAAGATCGTTTATTAGAATTCCAAGTCGATTTAAGTTATCAAACCTCTGATTTAATCAAAACCAGAAAAGATTTTTTGGTATTTGTGAGTAAGTATGGGTTCATTGAAAATAGTTCAGCAATGAATTCGGAATCACCCTATATGAATGTGAAAATGCACATTCGTTCTGACAAACTATACGATGCATTATTGGAATTGGATACGTATGGGACATTACTAAGTGAAAATATAAGTACGATTGATCACACAGAAGGAATGGTTTGGGAGAAAATTAAAACCAACCGAGAAAAAATTCGTTACCAAAGAAGGGTATCTGCCAATCACCAAACAACAGGTAACTCAAGGAATTGGTCTGCAATAGAAGACGCAATTACGGAAAGTGAAAATGAGATCGACCAAACAGAACTTCAAGTATGGAAAATCAATGATAAAGTAAAATGGGCTACATTAAATGTCAGCTTTAGCATTCCCACTCCTGCTGAAAAAATTATCGTACCCCAATACCAAAATGCATTTGTAGGAATTTTCAATTTGTTTTTGGAACTCACATATGTTTTGGTTTGGATGACTCCTGTTTTTGTATTGATAGGATTATTGTACTTTCCCGCTAGGAAAGTACTGAATTGGATAAGAAAAAAGAATTAACCAATCAGTTCATTCATTTCCACAGGATTGTGAATTGATGTTAAATGCTTTTTTTCTTTATCGAATACTGATTGCATTTCTCACCAATATTGATTCACTATGTTTTGAATGTTTCCTCCATTCAAATGGGAACACATTTAATTTTCTATGATCAAAATTTTACTCATCGAAGATGAACCAGGCATACAAGAATCCATTCAAATTACATTAGAGTCTGAGGGTTTTTTACTGACAATCGCATCCACAGGATCAGAAGGACTCAATATGGTGACAGCTGATGTCTCAATTGTGATCTTAGACATTGGTTTGCCAGACTTAAATGGTTTTGAAGTTCTAAAATTGATCCGTCAGAAATACCAAATCCCAGTGATATTTTTAACAGCACGAAATTCCGAAATCGATAAGGTACTTGGATTGGAAATTGGAGCTGATGATTATATCGTAAAACCATTTAGTCCAAGAGAACTATTGGCAAGGATAAGAGCTATCCTTAGGCGAACACAAAATCCGGTGTTTAGTGAAGCAATATCCAATCAAAAAATTAGGATCTCTTTGGATAAAAAACTAGTATATTTCAATGGAAATTCATTGAATTTATCACCTTACGAATACAAAACGATGGAATTGTTTATTAAGTGGCCTGGAAGGATCTTTACTAGAGAAGAAATTATGGACATTGTTTGGACTGAACCTGAAGATAGTTTTGATCGTGCAGTGGACACTGTGATTAAAAATATTAGAGCTAGATTTAAAGAAATAGATCCTAATTTTGATCCAATAGAAACCAGAAGAGGTCAAGGATACGGATTAAAGGAAATTATATGAATCTTTGGTTACGAATTATCATCAGTTTTTTTTTATCTTAGCAATTGGTTTCTATTACTTAATCGATAAAACCGAAGAATCGATTCGTCCTCGTTATATGGAAACTATCGAGGAATCATTAAACGATACAACTCATGTCCTTTCAGCAATCGTTGAAGAACGAATCAATGCAAATCCGAACGAAAGGTTCCATCTTAAATCTTTAGTAGAATCATTATTTAGAAAACCATTTCAAAATGTACGTAATCGTAGTTTTGAAGCAAAAATTTATTCATTATTAAAAACAAATGCAGATCTTCAAATATACATAACTGATTCAAAAGGAATCGTAATTTTTGATTCTGAAAGTTATCGAGAAGACCTAAATTATTCCAAATACAATGATGTTTATTTAACCTTAAAAGGAAAATATGGAGTTAGATCGAGTAAAATGATTGAAACAGAAAAGGAAGGGGCTTTGTTCATTGCCTCTCCCATTCGTTTTCAGAATCAGATTATTGGCGTTTTGACGGTCATCAAACCTAAAGTTGGTGTCATTCCCTTCATTGAAGAAGCAAAACATAAATTTTGGCGAATCTCATTACTCGTGGCTTCATCGATTGCGATTGTATTTAGTTTGCTTGCCTATATAAGTTTTCGACCCATTTTACGTTTGTCTCAATACATTACAGCGTTACGAAACAAGGAGAAAAAACCGTTTCCAAAATTAGGAATGAAAGAACTAAACGAATTGGGTAAGGAAGTTGATCAATTGGTAGTCGAGTTGGAAGGAAAAAAATATGTAGAATCATATGTGCAAACTTTAACACATGAAGTGAAAAGTCCTTTGTCTTCGATTCTTGCAGCAGTAGAATTGATACACTCACATCCAAATGAGATAGAACGACTAACTAAAACAATAGATTCAGAGGCAAAACGGATCCAAAATCTTATCGATCAATTATTGGAACTATCATCATTGGAAGGCAAAAATTCAATCGAATTAAATGATACTATTGATTTGATTTCGTTTTTAAATGAAATATTGTTTCGATTTGAAATTGAATTGGAAAGAAAATCTTTGTCAGTGAAAAAAATATTCCCAGAAAGTTCGGTTATGATCAATGGAAATCAAAACTACCTACGGATGGCCATTGAAAATATAATTCGAAATTCTATAGAATTTGCAAATCAAAATGATTTGATTGTGATAAAATTAGAATCTATTTCCAATCATCAAACAAAATTAATCATTTCTGACCAAGGTCAATTGATTCCTGAATATGCTTTAACAAAGGTTACGGATAAGTTTTTTTCCTTACCTAGGCCAATTGGTCAGAGAAAAAGTTCTGGCCTTGGTTTAAGCATCGTAAAAGAAATTTTAGATTTTCATACAGCAGAATTGAAAATACAAAATAGAATACCCAAGGGAGTGGAAGTGAGCATTTTGTTTCAAAAACAGTAATGCTCACACAATCCTCACATTGTCATCATAATTAGCTCACCAATTTCATTTATAGTAAATCTGTAGGAGTTTTGTATGAGCAAACTAATTTCGTCTATCAATTTACGTCTTATGATCCTCGGTGTGATGATCATATTATTTATCATTCCCCTTTCGATGGTAGGTTCCTTAATCGAAGAGAGAAATCAATCTAGACTAGATGCAGTTACTGAAGTAGGAGAAAAGTGGAGTCAAAACCAAACATTTCTTGGCCCAATTTTAGTCATTCCGTATAACATAAGAATTCCAAAGTCAGGGAATGCACAATCCAAAGAAAAGTGGGATTATATCACAGAGTATGCATATTTTCTACCGGAAGATCTTGGATACCAAGTGGGGATGGTAACCGAAGAAAGAAAAAGAGGGATTTATCATATTCCACTTTATACAAGTAAAATTAATGCAAAAGGAAAGTTTTCGCCAGTTAAATCAAGTGATTTTCCCTTAGATACAACTTATATTTATTGGGATGATGCTAGAATCATTGTATCAGTATCCGACTTAAAAGGATTAGGTGGTGACTTGAAACTAACTTGGAATGGCAAAGAAAAAACTTTTACACCAGGTACAAAATCAAACTTTTTTCCTTCTGGAATGAGCCTTCCCATTCCGTTGGAGGAGAATGAAGGAAATTCCATTTTTAAAATGGATGTTTCTTTAAAAGGATCTGATACATTCTCAATCATTCCGATTGGAAAAAAAACAAAAATGATGATGGAATCGAATTGGAGAGATCCTTCTTTCAACGGAAATATTTTGCCTGTTGATCGAGAAATTTTTGATGGTGGTTTTCGTTCTCTTTGGGAAACTTCTTATTTTTCTCGTTCGTTTCCACAAGTGATACATTCCTTAGATGATTCGATCCTTAACTCAATTCATAACTCTGCATTTGGTGTGAGTTTATTGATTCCGGTAGATCATTATTTAAAATTAGAAAGATCAGTAAAGTATGGATTACTTTTTATCGTCACAAGTTTCACACTCTTCTTTCTAATGGAAGTGTTTGGTGGAATTTTATTACATCCAATTCAATATGTTCTAATTGGATGTGCTATGGTTATTTTTTATGTTCTTAACTTGTCATTATCCGAACATATAGGATATTTAATGTCCTATATGATTTCTTCTCTCTCAGTGACTATCTTAATTGGTTATTATGCAATCCATGCTTTAAGGAATAAGAAAAAAGGGATTATGACGGGAATGTATTATCTCTTTTTATATTCTTTTTTGTATATCATATTGGCATCAGAAGATCAGGCATTGTTACTTGGTTCAATTACGCTCTTTATGATATTAGCACTTGTAATGCATTTTACTAGAAAGGTAAATTGGTATCAATTTGGTTTGAACGTAGAAAACAAATAGTTCAAATATACTCTGTAGTGATTTCGAATTTACTACAGAGTTCAGTTCAATGATTCTAGGTATTTTTCTGGACTCAGTCCAATCATTTTTTTAAATACTCGATTGAAATGAGCTTGGTCAAAAAATCCAAATTCATTTGTAAAATCAGCTAAATGAATGGACTTATCTTTTTCTAATCGTTCCGCTATTTCTTGCATTCTATACTGTTGGATCACCCATTTTGGACTAACACCTACATATTCTCGAAATAACCTTTGTAAAGTTCTTAATTGAATCGAATAGACTTTCACAATTTGATCGACTGATAATATAGAGCTATTAGTCTTTATTCCATTAATGATATAATTTAATTCTTCAATTTTTGAGTCTTTTTTTAATGATTTATTTTGAATCCAAGATTCGAAGAGTTCAATTTTAGTTTTATCATCTTTTGTTCTGCAAATTCTTGCTTCCATTTTTATATCATCTGTAAGATTAAATAACGAATTGAAAGGAATCCTTTTGTTAGTTAATTTTGTAATTGTATTGAAGTAGAATGGATAAAATCCGGCAGGTTTAAATTTAATACCGAATACCGATCCACTTCCACTCAAAGTAATTGAAAATTTTTTTTGATGAACTCCATAAACTATAGAATTTCCTCTTTCAAAAACAATATGAACACTTGGATAAGGAAGTGTTTCCGCAACATATGATTCATTTTTTGACGCGTTTTTACAATCCAAAACTTCTTTAAACATTTATACTGAAAAAAAGGTTACACATGAAACTAACACCATCTTTGGATCAAATGTTAAAAATTGAATGCAATACATTCATCCATTCTAATGTACAGAATATTTGGATCTTACTCGTGACTCCTGAATCCATTAAAAAATATTTATTTGGAACAGAAACGGTTTCAAATTGGACAATTGGTAGTGAGATTCGCTTCAAAGGTGAATGGGAAGGGAAATTATATGAAGATAAAGGTATCATTTTGAATTTAGAGTTTCAGAAAGAATTAAAGTATTCTAATTTTTCAAGTTTCTCGGAAATGCCTGATTTACCAGAAAACTATTCTATTATTACAATGAAACTTGTGGAAAAAAATGAAGGTGTTTTTTTATCCCTTTGCCAAACAGGATTTTTTTCAGAAGAACAACAAAAACATTCTGAGCAAAATTGGAGTCAAATATTAGAAAAAATAAGAATACTTGCAGAAGATGGAAGCGTTTGAACTACAAAAATTTTTAGTTTTCAATTCTATATGTCACTAAAAACTCAAAATTGATTAAAAATTTATCCTTATGTTTTGAATTGGTATAGATTCTTAATTTTTTACTCGTCTTTATAAGAGTATGCACTCTTTAGATGATAGGATGAGTTATTTTTTTCGGAAAATAGGAGCATTTTTATTTGTCTATGTAGTGTATTTCGCTTCTGGAAAACTTAGTTTATACTTATCTTCGATTGATGGATACAGCACTCCAGTTTGGCCACCAGCAGGATTTGCTCTTGGTTTTATATTAATCTTTGGTAATCGAATTTGGTTTGCTCTTTTTTTAGCAGCATATTTTACCAACACACATTTTTCCAATCCAGATCTCAGCTGGTTCCAAACGATCAAAAACAATCCCCAAAATATCTTTATCTCGATTGGAAATTCCGTCTCGGCATTGTTTGGTGGCTATTTGCTTAAGAAGTATTCAGATTCAAAATTGAATATTTTTTCTGTCAGGGATCTATTATCTTTTTTTGTTTTAGCTGGACCATCAGCAGCATTTGTGTCTTCTTTAATTGGTAGTATTTCACTATTAGCCTTTGGTATCATTTATAAAGATTTTTTATTCCAAACATGGTTTACCTGGTGGTTAGGTGATTCGATTGGAATCATAATTTTTACTCCCATTCTAATTTTGACATACAAATGGTTATTAAAAGAAGAAACGGGAATGCGTTTGGTTCTGTTTACGTCCGCCACGATGGGAACATTCATTCTTACGCTTACAATTTTTTTTGTAACTAGAGATTGGGAAAAAGAATTTATCCAATACAGAATTAAGTCTGACGGACAAATCATATCATCAGAAATAGAAAACCGTATTTTGGAAAATTTGCGAGTTGTAAAGTCCTTGGGATCTTTTATTGGCCTACAAAAAAACATGAATAAAAAAGATTTTGATACATATGCAAAATCAATTTTGGATGAGACAGAAAGTGTTTCTGCATTATCATGGAACGTTCTAATACCAAATACAAAACGTATTGAATATGAATCAAAGTTAAAGTTTGATTATCCAGGTTCGATTGGAATTAATTTTAAGGAGGGAAATGAAACCAAACTTTCCCCTGCCAAAGAAAAATATATTTTTATACGATATATTTATCCAATCATAGGAAACAATTCTGCAGTAGGATATGATGTATTTTCAAATCCAATTCGGAAAAAAGCATTATTGAAGGCTATGGAATCTAATAGCTTAGAGATCACTGGAAAAATTAATTTAGTTCAAGATGATATTGATAATACTGGTTTTCTAGTTTTTTATCCACTAAAAAGAAATGATGGTGAATATGGTTTTGCAACTGCGGTTATCAAAATCAATTCTATCATTAAAAAATCATTAATTGGAAGTGATCAAAATAATCTTTGTGTACAAATATTAGAAAGTGATGATAAACATTCCAATGAAGTATACAATCGAAATTGTATTGCTTCGCAGGAGAAAATATTCTCTGATTTCTCTCATAGTCACAGTATGAAAATCGGAAGTCACCTTCTAACGTTTCGAATAGTCGCTACAAAGGAATATTTTGAAAAAAACTTGACTAACGCTTCTAGATTTATACTCATTATCTCTTCCTTATTAACAGGACTCCTAGGAATACTTATGCTCATCATTCTTGGAAAAGAAAAAAGCATCCAAGAAATTGTTGAAAAAAGAACTTTCGAATTACAAAAAGCAAACCGTGTAAAGTCAGAGTTTCTCGCAAACATGAGTCATGAGATTCGCACTCCAATGAATGGTGTTTTAGGGATGTTAACATTGTTAGAAGAAACCAATGTAGATCTTGAACAAAAGGATTATCTGGACAATGCTAAAAAGTCCGTACTATCACTATTGACAATCATCAATGATATATTAGATGTATCCAAGTTAGAAAATCATAAACTTGAAATTATCCCAACTGAAACAAATGTATATAAACTTTGCAGGGATATACAGTTGTTATTCCAATCTGATGTGATAGAAAAAAATCTAAAATTTAATTTAGATTTTACGATTGAAGATACAAATCTACATATCTTAGTCGATGAAAATCGATTGAGACAAGTATTAAACAATTTGATTAGTAATTCACTGAAATTTACACCGAGTGGCATCATTACATTGGCAGTAAAATTAGACCCGAGTCGAAAGTTTATCGAATTTTGTGTCCACGATACAGGGATTGGAATTTCAGAAGAGAATATTAAAAGATTATTTGATCGATTTGTGCAATTGGAAGATGCAAGAACAAAACGATTTGAAGGTGCTGGATTAGGTTTATACATTTCAAAACAGTTAGTGAATTTGATGGGTGGAGAGATCAAAGTTGATAGTATTTTGAATATTGGATCTACATTTAAGTTTACGATCCCATTCCACCAAGTCTCTGTTCCTAAACAATTCATTCCTCGAATCGAATCACCAGAGACATTCAATCTAAAAAATATAAACGTACTTGTGGCCGAAGATAATCTCCTAAATCAGAAATTTGTTAGAAAGGTTTTGGAGAAGGAAAAAGTTCATGTTACGATTGCTTCAAATGGTATAGAAACGATTCAACTTTTAGATGCTTCTCTCGTTGATGAAAGTAAAAAATATGATTTGATACTGATGGATATTCAAATGCCAGAACTAGATGGATTGGAAACTACCAAACGTATCAGAAATCGTAAAGATGAATACCAACGTATTCCAATCATTGCATTAACTGCTAATAACATGGATTCCCAGATACAAGAATACCTCGAGAATGGAATGGATGACTGTGTAAAAAAACCAATAATTCTGTCTGAGTTACTTAATTCGATTTATAAAATATTTTCGAAATCAATTGATTCTAAAAAGTAATCGAACATCTAAATCCCCTAACAGCATAGTAGGAATCTGCTCCATTATGATACACAAATACTGTTCCATAGCGATAATCACAAAAAAGGGCACCACCTAACTTTCTGATCTGTTCTGGTGTTTCGATCCAACTGGATGTTTTTTTGTCAAATTCACCAAGCGAATGCAAAAATCGATATTGTTCTTCATTTAACAATCTTGCACCAATTTTTTTTGCAAAATCAATGGCATTGTTTTTAGGTTGATTCAATTTTCTAGATTGGAGTGCTTCAAGGTCATAACAACAACTCCTTCTGCCTTCGGGAGATTCTTTTGAACAATCAAAGAAGGTTATAAGTTTATTTTTTTTGTCTTGTAATACAACGTCTGGTTCGCCACCAGATTCTTCCATTTGCTTAAGCACATTTACTTTGTCGGGATGATTTTTCAGTTTATCCTCAATCAAATTCCATTGAATTCCCTTATGACGTTCTGGATGGTTTTTAAATCTTTCTTTCAAGATTTCTATGAATTTTTGATTTGAATGCAGTTCGGAATGATTCGATTTCATAGTATTTTTTGTCATAAAGGTGTCAGTAGTTTCAATTATATTTCGGTTCGAATCCGTTGGTTTTCTTTTACAATATAATTTTCAAATTCATTCTCATAAGATTTTACTTTTTCAGAAATTTGTTTTTTTGTCTGATAAAGTGTCGGGTATTTTTGAAGTGAAAAGGTTTCCGGTTCAATCATCACTTCACTTTCCTTTTGTTCTATATCGTAAACTAATTGGTCCAAGAGTAAATGATAAGTGAAATAAAATGCAATTATTTCCATCTTATTATCATAGTCTTTTAGACTTTTAATTGAATCAAATTTATCAATTAAGTTTTTTCCAATGTCATTCAATGAAGTGACTTTTTTCTCAATAGTATCTTTTGAATCTCTGATTTCGAGGAATGCATGTAATAACGGTAAACTAGCTATTTGATTGATCAATATGATTTTAGATAATTGTGTTTTTTCAAAATCATCAATTAAAAACAATTCGAATTTTGTTAATTTGATTTTTTGAGTTACCAGATAATTTTGAATGAATAATGATTCAATTGCGTATGCATCAGCTTCAAAGAGTGCTTTTACAATTCGATTATTTTTATAAAATAAAAAATATCGTTGGCTATTAAAAAAATCATATGCATGAGTAAATTCATGTACTAAGGCAGAATAGAATATACTTGGATTTTTATCGAATTGATCTAAAAAGTAAGTTCCTATAACAATTGCTGGTTTTTTATTTTCATTGTAAAAATCAACAAAACCCATTGCTGATAAATCTTGACTGCCATTTACATCGATTAAAAAAGTAATTTCGCCTTTCATGGCTTGGCTTATCATAAAATTAACCTTTTGTTCGACTAGATCATGTTTTTTAGGTGAAGATTTAAATACAGTTTCAAATTGTGTAATTGCATTTCTTAAAATCGGTTCGTAATCACTTAGTGTTTTTGAATTAATTTCATTTCCCAAAAGTAGAGTTGGGAAAACGAAAAAGAGTAATAGTATGGAATATTGTTTCATTTTATTTACCTTGTTTGAATACGCTTTCATGGTTTTAGCAGATCCCTTTGAAAATTTCATTCCGAAGATTTAAGAGTAGTTTCGATATTAACTTCTCTTAGAGTCCATCCTTCATACGTTTTTAAAAAGAATAAATGGATAATCTCTTCGCCTGATTTTAATTTTAAATACTTTCCAAAAATATATTGTTCGTTGTTCCTTAGGTCTAAATTTTCCGATATTTCATTTGGATTCAGATTGATAAGGGAGTTTTGCAGAAATAAGATTCGATTTGATATTTCATTTTTAGAACTTAATGTCTGAATTGGATTTCCAGAAATTTTGAATTCTTTTTTGTCTTTCTCTTTTAGCAAAAAATTTTGATCCAATAGTTGAGCAATTTGGTATATGTTTTTGTCCTTTAAGATTCTAAATGTTTCATTGATGTCCAGGGTTTCGCTTACATTAGCCGATCCCTTAAAAGTAAGTTTGATGCTTGAGACTTTTTGATTCTGAACTTCAATGCTGAAATTTCTACTACGATCGTATGAGTAATATTGTATTGTAGATAATTCTTCTTTCGTTTCTTCATCAAAGGCCTTTCTGATTTCGTCTGGTTTGCCAAAGACAGAGACAACCTTTTCTATTGGATCTCCTAAATTTATCTCATTTAGACCATAGAATTTAGGATTTTTATTTCCTTGGATTTGAATCGCCCACACTAAGTCTGGTCTTTTGTTCTCAGATTCCACAACTAAGATATGTTCGTCTAATTTGTAGGCATCGTAACTATATCCATCTTCAAATGTATGCGATTTAAAGGGTTTGCCATAAAGATCGGAAACTAAATTTCGTTTTTGACCGAGTTTAATTCCATACATCATGAAGAGTTTTGATTCTCCAAAAATGGAAAGTGGAGAAAGAACAAAAACGAATATCAAAGGTAGAGTTATTTTTGATTTCATTTGGTATTTATTAGTATCTTTTTATTTTCTTAAGATTTTATCGATTGATTTCCCTTTAGCCAACTCATCAACAAGTTTGTCTAAGTACCTTACTTTTTTGGTTAACGGGTTTTGGATTTCTTCGACACGATACCCACAAATCATTCCTTTGATCATGGTTGCATTTTCATTTAAGGAAGCTTTTGAAAAAAATGTATCAAAGGTAACATTTTCATTAATCAATTCTTTTATTTTTTTCTCATCAAAGGAAGTGAGCCATTCGATCACTTGGTTTAATTCTTTTACAGTTCTTCCTTTTTTTTCAACTTTTGCGACATACATAGGATATACGGAGGCAAAAGACATTTTGGCAATTTTTTGATGGTGTTCTAAAGTAGGTTCCATACTTTATTTCTCTCTTCTTGTTTTGTAATGGTGTGCGATATTTCCCGAGGAAAACGTTTTGATTTCTATCAAATCTAATCTAACGGGTGTTTCTAAAGGATGATCACTAAATAACCTAGGACCTTTTCCCACAATGACGGGATGGATGACAAATCGATATTCATCGATGAGACCGAGACTCGAAAGTTGAGAAGCGATACTTAAACTACCAACACTAATGTCCTTTCCAACTTGTTTTTTAAGATATTTTACTTCCTCCTCCAGAGACCGAGTAGCGATGGTTGTGTTGGGATCTGATACCTGTTTAACCGAATGAGAAAAGAGAATTTTTTGAAGGGAAGTAAAAACGTCAGCAAATTCATTACTAACGTTCGACATGGATTTATTTTTTGCTACATCAGGCCAAAATGGAACCATTAAGTCATACGTGATACGTCCATAGAGGATTTGATCTGATTGTTTTAAAAAATCGGTGAAGTATTGGTGTAGGTCTTCATCGACAACCATGCCTGTATGACCATAAAATCCATCCGACGATACATTGATTCCAAAGACAACTTTTCTCATTCGCCTTTTTATATAGACTTTGTGTTGTCTTGGAAGTACATTTTGGACTTCGGCATGGGCAAATTAGAAATTTTCTAACAAAATGTTACATAAAACCTCAGTTTGTAAGAGAAAATTTGAATTTCAAATCCTTTGTTTTCATTTTGAATTCAGTTCAAGATTTTGAAACAAATTCCAATTCACGTCAATCCTAACAGTAATATAACAAATATTATAGATCACTCATTCAATAAATTAGGGATAAGTATAAGAATATATGTTCTATGAAGATGTTTTCTACATTAACGAACAATAATTGGTATATGAAAATTCTATGTTATGCGAAAAATTAGTTGACTGTTACATTCGGATTACTCAGATTTGGCGACATTGTCAATGAAGGAATCAATCAATTCCTATCATTGATTCGTATATTTGAAAAAACTAAAAGGTAAAAAAACATGCGCAAAGTATTGATTGTGATCTTTGTTGTTAGTTGTTGCAATTTGATTATGTGCAGCGGTGATAACAAGATTTCCAATTTTAACAAAATGTTTATGTTTGGTTCTTTTTTTGCATCTAGTTCAGTTGTTGTTACACCTGAAACTGGCGCTGTAATCCAAGCTCCAACCATGAGTTTAACGATACCATTAGGTGCGTTAGATGAAGAAACAGTGATTACGTATTCGGAGACAGGATTGCCACCGGCAACTGATTCGATTGTACCCCTCCAAGTTGCCTATAAGTTCGGGCCTGAGAATTTGCAATTCAACAAACCAGCACAAATGAAAATTTGTTATGATGGTCGACCTGAATTTTTGCAAGGTAAAAGTGAGAAAACGTTGCAGATACAACACTATGATCCCGCAACGAAACGATATATTAGTTATGGTGGCGATGTTGACTTAGTGAACCATTGTGTCACAACTTCTATTTATCACTTCTCAAATTATATTCTAACGGCTCAAAATTTAGTATTAACTAACAATCCTCCAACAATCGGTGGTGCTACTTTTTTCCCCGGTCGATTGATCGAAGGACTACCAGCCGTTGTAAGAACGAGTATTCTTGATTGGGATGCATCTGCAATAGTGACGGCAAGATTTTATTATAGAACCCAAGGCAGTGGTTCTATTTTCAAAAGTATTGTTATGTTGCCCGATGAAAATGATGGTACTGGTCAATTTTACCAAGCTAAAATTCCTGGGTCAGATATTTTTGCAGCCGGTTTAGAATACTACATTGAGGTTTATGATTCGTTAAATGCAAGAGTCACTCGGCCAACAACTGCACCAACTTCCTTTGATACAATAAGTGGTGATATAAGAGATAGTGTAACACCAATTCGGTTTCAAAATACAATCACCAGGATGACTGCTGGTTTTTCAAGAGACTTGACCATTCAAGTGAAAGGAAATTCATCTGCAACGTATTACCCGGTACCAGCTGAAACAATGACCTTTGCTGGTGGAAAAGGAGTAACATCACGACCAAATTGGTTAAGTGCACGTTACACAGCACAAGTAATTGGTGGGTCCTACATCCAAGCAAGTTATGGAAATCTTAATCTTTCCATGCCGATTAATGTATATCCAGGTATTATGGTGAGGATGGTTGTGCTATATAACTCAGCTGAGTTACCGAATCCATTCCAAGTGAATGCTGGAACGACAACTGCGTTAGATGCAGCAGGGTATGATGCATTTAATAATTTCATATTTGTACACCCCACATTCACTTCGGAACCAATCATTGGAGGATTTGGTGATCCCTTTTCGGAATTTGGAAAGTTCAACGCATCCTATCACCCAACTGACAAAACAGGAACAATTTCGGTAAGTTTAGGTGGATTTACATCTACATACAATATTTTAGTAAAAGGGTTTGGAATACTTTGTCAGTATGATGTAGGAACTTTTGATTCTACATGTATATTTAATTAAGACGTTTAAATAATTTAAGAGGAAAAAACAAATGAAAGGTAATATTAAAGAATATTTAAGAAGTGGATTTTATAAAGGTGTTGGGATTACATTAGGATTTTTTACAACAAGTTTAGTGGCAGCTGCTGCAGCGATGAACTTATTTGCTCCAGGAGAAGTGATTAGTTCTGCAAGGATCAATCAAAACTTTCTCATTGCTGCTCCAGAAGGTGCGGTTGTTGCATTTTATCTAAACAACTGCCCAGAAGGTTGGGCTCCTGCAGATGGAACGAACGGCACTCCTGATTTAAGAGGAGCTTTCATCCGAGGAAAAGACAATAGCGGAAGTACATTGAGAGATCCAGATGGAATAAGAGCATTAGGAAATTTTCAAGATGATGCCTTCCAAGGACATTTTCACGATATTCAAGGTGAATATGCTTCTTATTCAGGCGTCACGGGATCAATCCTTGTTACAAGAGATTCACCTACGATCGGTTCCACTAATTACAGTGGAGGATCTGCTAGTACAATAAAGACAGATGGAATAAACGGTACTCCAAAAATCGCAAGAGAAACTCGTCCTAAAAACATTGCTTTGACTTATTGTATGAGAAAAAATTAAACTATCAAAGTAGTTCTATGAATAAAAACACAATCGATATTTTGAATCGATTGTGTTTCTTTCCTCTCTTGCTTTCAATTCATTGCACATTCGCTTAAATACTCATCATTAAAAATGAAAAACCTATCAGAAGAGAGAGTGGGTTGTAAATTCGTTTTGTATATCGTACAAAGATTGGCTCCCAATGTTTTGTGACCCAAGGGAGATAACCCAGAATTCCTCTTAAAAGAAATACGATTGCCACAAAAATCATACCATACCGAATCAGATTGGTGATTTCTGGACTAAATTCCAAATCGTTTCGAACCAACCATATAACCGGTAAACTTGAAAACAAAACCAAGCCAATGGCTACCACAAAACAACTGAATGGTGATGGAAAATGAGTTCCTCTTCCAAAAACTTTATTAACTAAATCTTGTTGATTCTTTCCTGGCCATAAACCACCAAACGCCCAATACATATGGATAAAAGCGAGTATGATGAGGAGGAAAGAAGTAGAGATAGGAATAATTAAATTTAGATTCATATCGGTTTGAATTTATAAAATTTTGAAAACACTAAAATTGTATACAGTTGAATTGTAATCTAAAGAGACTTAGAATCGATTTTGACAGTGGCAATCATTGATTTGATTTCATTCAATCTAGGTTCGAAGTCATCAAATGGAATTCCAGAACCAATGAAATAATAAAAATCTTTTTGAGGGAAAATCCAAACTGCTGAAATAATTTTTTTTTCTTCTTCTTTTTCATTATAGATAGAATAGGAAAAAAGACTATAACCTGCTAAATTTCCATTGATCCGAACTGATTTTGGTTCAATTAAATAGTCAAAATTTTTCAACTCAAGTGAAACATAAAATAACAATTTTCGTAATGTCTTAGGTATGTTTCTAAATTCCAAATTGTTTTTTTGTATTTTGACATTGACTGTAGTCAAATACTCATCATTCTCTAGGTCTCCTTTTCGAAGTGAAATGATCGGAATCTCTGAATTTTCTTGTAACAGTTTATTAAACGTTGGCGAACCTAAATTGACACGTTGGAGATTTTCCTGAAACTCTTCTGTTGATACTTCATCCCATATAACTGGAACTTCCATTGAAAAACCCAATGATTTTAGCTGTTTGACTTGGGGTGGAATCGCAATTAAGATTGAAGTAACGATCGTAAAAATCAATAACCAGGTAATTTTTTTCATCTATGAATGCATCCTCTTAAATTGACAAATCCCCATAAATTGTTTAGTTTATAACTGAATATACCTTCTTTGATTTCACTTACACTTTCAAATATAGGTGGAACTAACCATTCCGCTTCTAATGTGATGAAACCCTTTTTTTTCTTTTCTTCTGCAATGGCGATTCCATTTTTAAATGAACCAATATAATCTATGTTTGGTTCTATTAAATAATCTCCTCGTTTATTGATCTTTCCATATTTTTCTTTGATCTTTATTGTTGCGTATCCTTCTGAAAAATCATAAACATCATCAAATTTTGGTTCGATAACAATTTTCCCCGTTTCGTCCAAAAATCCCCATTTATGATTCAATTGAAATCGTATTAATCCTTCCTTTACTTGTCCCAAATAATCATATTTAGGTGGTATGATTATCTTAAAATTGGAATCCATTAAACCCATTTTTTTGTAATGAGTAAACGTTAGATGCCCTTCATAAAAATAAGATTTTATATCATAAAGATCATGAACAAATTTTTTTTCGATCCCATTTGTATTCACAAGACCTTGGTGTTCTTCTCGTTTGAATACTGCCCATCCGTTGTGAAAATTGGTTAGAAAATCATATTTTGTTGGTAAAATAAATTTTCCCTTTGTATCTATAATTCCATATTTATCGTCATTTTGAACTAATGCATAACCATTGTGAAATGAATATGCCTCATCAAATGATAAATCCCCTAAAAGATTCCCTTTTTTATCTAAGTATGCCTTGGGATCTCTAAAACTGGCACCATCACGGTATACTGCAAATCCGTTTGAATAATCACCTACGAATACGAGATCGTAAGCAAAAACAAGTTTATCTTCTGTATTGATAAATCCGTATTTTCCATTTTGTTTGGCTCGAATCCATTCTTCTGAAACATCAGATAAGTCTTCGTATCTGCTATGATAAACTTTGATTTTAGGATCAGTAGCATACAAATAATTATTTTTTTGGCTCCCTGAAGACAATTCTATTAATCGGAAGCTCATTTTGCAACCCTTGTAAATTGGATTTACTTTTTCGGGTAAACTTGAACAGCTTAAAATCGCTGTTAGACTCCAAAAACATAAGAAAATGTATATCTTTTTCATTCAGATAACAATTGTAAAATTATAGTTTGGATTTGAACAGTCTATTTCTATTGTTCAAGATACAAAATGATTTGAATGTCAGATATGGAATCGTGCCGCTGCGCCCCGGATCGACTGAGCGCCCTCGCCGAAGGAGAGCCGGAAATGTGCGCCCATATAAAAAATCGTACATTACATTGACTCCCGAGCATTTAATTTACAGTTAGCTTTTGTTTTGTGGTTACGAACTGGAATGCATTTTCAGATAAGGTTTTACCATTGATGGTAGCTGTCCAAGCCCCATGGCCAGCACCTACCAGTGGATTAAACTCATAGGATGCCCCAGAAGCAATGTATGCATCTCGGAGTGCTTCTGCTTGTGTAAAGGGAACATCTGCATCAGCTGTCCCATGTACGATGCTCACTGGAGGATCGTTACTATCAAACCTAGATTGCCCTGTAATGGCTTGGAGGTATGTCATATGATTAATCCCACCCCAATGGTCAATGATGGTGTGGATTTTGGAACCTGCTGAAAGGTTTGTCGTCGAAAGAGTGGTATCAGTTAAAGTTAAAGTTTCATCTCGAAAATCACTTACATTGGTGATTCCTAACATATTGGCTAAAAAAGAACCAGCAGAACCACCTAATGCAGTTACATAATTAGTGTTAATTCCATATATGGAAGCATTGGCATAAAGCCAACGAACAGCAGCCTTTGCATCCCGAGCAGCTGGATACATGGCATAACTTTGTTGTTTTTCTGTGGGTGTAAGTGATGAGTTTAACACATACGTTCCCCAGGCAGTAGAAAGTGTTCCGTAAGCAGATACCAATCGATAGTTGATGGAAATACATACCCAACCACGACTGGCAAAATAATTGGCAATCTCAACGATGTTTGTATCTTCTTTTGATCCTGTTGTGAACCCTCCACCATGGATGAGGACCATTGCGGGTCGGTTTGTAGGTGCGTTCTCGGGTAGATATAAATCTAAACTTAAATTGACAACGCTGGTTGTGTTTGTCCCCCAATTCGAATGGCTAAGAGCTTGTGCATACACAAATGTTGATTTGGAAACAGTATAAGTTGAATTTTGTTTTACAGTCGGTGGGACGTTTGTTTGGGTAAGTTGGACGAGGAGTAGAGTGGAGAGTAACATGTTATTGTCTGCATCCGATTTTCCTGTGATTTCATTTGGGAGGGCTGAACAAGATAAGGCAAAACCAAGAGTAATCAATACCAATGTTAATGGAATTTGAAACCGAAAACAATTGGGAAGGTGTAAAAGTTGATTCCTTTGTTTCATACTTACTACGACAGTTGGTATCGTTAATTCGAATGAATTTAAATGGTGTTCAGTAATTTTTTTATCAGGAAATCTCCTGAAAAGAAGATTCCATTTTTTCAATGTGACAAAAGAATTCCCATCAAATGTTGGGAAAAAATTATTTCTTAAATGTTAAAATTAGAGAATGATGATATGATCATCCAAACCAATATGAAAAGGATTCTATTTATAAATTGTATATTCTTTTTATGTTGTTTCCAATGCAAAAAGGCGGATCTTTGCAATCCTGCTGATACAGAAAGCCAATGTGGAATTTTAAATTTGGCTCTGCAAAGAACAAGTAATTCTGCTTTCCCAAAGATACCTCATTGTTCTCCTTGCAAATTGTTTGTTACGGCAACGACTTATAATGCCAATCTGCTAGGTATTGCTGGTGCCGATGCGAAATGTTCGGTTGATTCGAATAAACCTGCATCTGGAACGTATAAAGCTTTACTTGTTGATGATTCGAATCGAAGAGCATGTACAAGTGTTAATTGCACAGTCGGTGGAATCGCGGAACAAATCGATTGGGTATTTGCACCTAATGTCAGTTATTATTCTGTAAACACTTCAGCTTTCATTTTTACATCAGATGTGAATGGTGTCTTTACCGGCTCATTAACGACTACTGTATCTGCACCAACAGGGATTTGGACAGGGATCAAAAATAATCCGTCTTGGGATTGGCAAACAGATACATCTCATACATGTACTTCCTGGTCGGATAGTGTTTCCGCTAATTGTGGCACATACGGAGTGACTTCTTGGCAAGATAGCCGAGCGATAGCGATCACATCTGCCTATGGGAATGGAGGTACACTTAACAATCTTCTATGTATTGAGCAGTAGAATTAGGAAATCGATTTTGATGGCAATACAGATAAAAGATTTTTCTAAATTCAACAATTAATTGACTTTATTTTGATTGGTTCCATCTGATTCAGTTATATTCTCCATGGAATCGAAAGAACCAAAAATTTGGATCCACAATTCATTAGGATTCATACTAAGGAAACCCATCCATCGTCTATTCGTGTTAATTTGCATTTTAGTAAGTATGGAAGTTACCTTTCATTGCAAACCGACGGTGCTCAATTCTGTCTGTGATTCGAGTTCAAAATCATTTAAAGATTCTATGATACTACTTCTCGCAACGAGTGAACGATTTCAATTTTGTGGCGGAACAGTTTTCCAAAAGCGAATTAAGACCCCACGTTATTTACTCGTGTCGAATGTTGGAACGAATTTCGCAACAAGTAACATCAGTGTATTTCGGATCAATTCTAATACTGGTGAAATTACCTTGGTTCCAGGATCTCCTTTTCAACTAACAAATCGTCCACGGTTTACACTTACCAACGCTTCTGGAACAATCGTTTATGTTGCCAATGTTGGTAATACTTCGGTGTCAACCTTGAGTCTGAATCCATAGAATGGTGTATTATCGACTAAATCTTCTGATTTGGTTCTACCATCTACTCCCTATTCATTAGCGATGGATCCTTCCGAAAAATACCTGTTTGCCAGTTCCGAAACCACCCAACAAATTCATAGAATGGCAATCGATGTTAATGGTAATATTTCAATTTTATCACCTGCTACTGCTACTTTAAATCCAACATCTGGTGCTGTCGGTAGGTTAGCTTTTGATTCCTCTGGGAGGCATGTGTATGTTGGACTTACAGGTGCAGCAGCTAGTGTATCTGGAATCCAAGCTTTTAGTTTGGATTCTGTTAGTGGATCGTTAACATCCGTAGGTGTTTATAATACAAGTGAGAACAACATTTCTGTTGCAATCTCTCCCAATGGACAATTTGTCTTTGGAGCCAATTACTTTTCACAGGATGTTTTTCCATTTGTTAGGAACCAAACAACTGGAACTTTGACAGCTCAATCAACGATAATGGCAGGATCAGCTCCTGCTTATGCTCTTGTCGATCCATTCAATCGATTTTTATATGTTGCGAATAGTGGAATAGGGCAAGGTACCATTTCTGCATACAAAATTGACCAAGTGAATGGAACATTAACGACTATTAGTGGGTCTCCATTTAATTCCGGATTTAGCCCAATTGGGATCAGTATAGACCAAAGTGGAAAGTATTTATATACTTCTAATACTCAAGATGGGAATGTATCAGGGTATACGATTTCGGAAACAGGAACATTATCTCCGATAGTTGGATTTCCTGTTTCTGCAGGAACCAATACATTTTCCGTCGAGATTGTATCCTATTAAGGAAATTGAAGAACATAGGAGACGAAAATATGATCGAATTTGAAAAACATTCCTTTTACCAAAAATTGATTTGGCTCTTTCCAATTGCATTTTTTTTTCATGTGATCGAAGAATCAAACGGATTTTCTTATTGGGTCACTACTATCTTAGAAGGCCAAATGGATGTTAGTGTATTTTATATAAACAATTTGATGTTTATGGTTGTACTACTCCTACTTACATTTTTTGCATTCAAAAAGCAAAATTCGATTTCTACCTTTTTATTATTTTTATGGGTTTCTGGACAACAGTTTTGGAATTTTGTATTCCATATTTACACTCAGTTTCAGTTTAATGCATATTCACCTGGTTACTTTACTGCCATTTTCTTATATTTTCCAATCTACCTGTACTTAACATACCTTGCACTCAGAGACCATCATCTCAAATGGAAACAATGGATCCTATGTTTTGTGTTCGGTTCATTTGGAATGGTGTTTACCATTTGGTCAGGTTTATATCATTTTGGTTCTGTTCCATGGAGTAAATGGATTTAAAGAAAACAGTTGAGAGATATCTGTTTTCCGATTTTATATCTAATTTGTTAATGAACACATAGTAGTTTCCCACATTTGCGGAAATCCACTATTTCGAAACTGGTTCGGTCATGTGAAAATGCGATCATGAAACGAACCAATTTTTTTGTAATCAGTTTCTTACTTTTGACAATCCAATGTGCGAATATACAAACGAGATCGGAAGATCGTTTTTATAATTTGTATTACCAAGTTGCAATTGGAAATACAGAGAGAGTCAGACAATTAATTGTACAAGGATACGACTTAAACACTCCTGAAGATACGTTTGAAAGACTAACGCCACTTATGATCGCCTCAAAAGAAGGTCATACAGAAATTGTATCACTCTTAGTTTCTATGAGAGTTGATTTAGAAGCAAAAACTAGAAACGGACATACTGCCTTAATGATGGCAGCTTATAATCGTTATCCGAGAATTGTTAAAATTTTACTAGATGCTGGAGCAAATCCAAATGTAGTCACAAATGAAGGTCACACTGCCTTGTCGGAAATTCTCCTTTCCGAAAGGGAAGAGATTGTTAAATTATTGAAGGAGAAAGGTGCGAAATGAAACTCTTCATGTTCTCACCTAAATTATACGTTTCTATAATCTTCTTATTATTGACTGTCCAATGTTCGAATACGTTTTCCAATCATTCAATCGATAGTTGTCGGAAAAAATGTGTTACGGACCAGTCACTTTGTTATCTAATCACATTGCAAAGTTCTCCCACAAACACAAACCAAGTGAATCTTACTTGTCCAGTTCTGTACATGGGATGTTACTCCAGTTGTGATTCGACAAAAAATTCTGTCTTTTCAACTAATTCATCTTCTCGGTCAGGGAGTCGTTCTGGAGGTGGAGGACATTCTTCATCCGGAGGAGGCGGGCATTCTTCCTCTGGCAGTGGTGGAGGGAGTAGTGGTGGGTCTAGTGGAGGAGGACACGGAGGAGGAGGCCATTGAAAACTTTAATCTGCACCCCATGCCCATTCAATCGTGACACCTGTTTTGTTTTTTCGAAATGATATAGTGTTTGGAATTTCATCCAAAGAATATTCGGCCGAAGTTTCTTTTATATAACTCAAATCTTTTATTTTAAAATCAGGTGATGAAAAGATGGAATAAAAAAATACGAATGCTGTTTCGAGTTTCCAATTCGGTAAAAATAAAACAGCTTTTCCCCATCCATATTCATTTTCACTCTGTTCTACATTTAGAGTGACACCTAATTCCGATTTGTATGATTCGAAAATTTGAGTGTAGCTGGTTTGGTCTTCTGCGATTTGTTTTTTATCAGAGGAAATTTTTTTAAGAGTAAAGATCCTAACAAGATAAGGGGTGATATCATAACCAGTTCTAAATTCGTCATTTCGACTTGGTGGGTAAGGGCTAAGGAGTGGACTGAATGCATACCCTTCCTTTCCATTGATTTCTACTTTTACCCATGTTCCTTCCAGAAGGATTTGGTTTGGTTTGTTAGTTTCAGGTGTGATCGCATCTAAGAATTTGATTTTCGCTTGGACTAACTCCTGATTTTGTTTTAAAATTTTGACACTACTTTTGTTGGGAAGTTTTGATACAACTTGGGATTTTTCAGAAGGAGTTGATCTCAAATTCAATCCGCGAGGGCTTGTTACATACCAAATTTCGCCAGACAATGGAAGTGTTTTGTTACTCTCATTCCCTTTTGTTTGAGAGAGAAGGTGATAGGAATCTAATGTTGTTAGTAGAGAGAGTAATAAGAGTTTGAGAAAAATATTTTTTATCTGCATACCAAAATCCAAACTGATTAAAATCGAGTTACTGTCCTTTTCTTCTATTGATTTCCATAAGCGAGTCATTTTTCATCTAGATTCTACTTCTTTCAGATTCCTTAACAACATTTTGTTGAAGTTTTCTGGTGATTCCAACTGTGGAATGTGCCCAACTCCTTGGATGATATGCAAACGAGAGTTGTTGAGTATGGATTTAATTTTTTCTCCATCTGCAACTGGTGTCACTGTGTCCAAATCTCCCCAAATTAAATCGATGGGCATCCTTAGATTGTTACCATACAATCTTGTATCTTTGGCTAAGAGATCATCGGAGTGGAAAATAAATTCACCCAACCAATCACCTAAAAAAGAAGTGGTTCCCTTGATTCGCATTGGCATTTGAATTAACTTTACCTTTTCTTCGGTGATACAATCAGATGAATGAACAAACTGGCTAAACAAAATCTTAGTTAAATGAGGGTTTGTTGCTGTTACTTCCAGAAGTCTATTTCGTAAGAGTGATAAATTCCAAAATGTTTCGAATAGATTTGGTTCGGAAGGAGTTAAAACTTTTTTTTCTTCTAGGTTTACAGCAATATCTACCAATTGTAATGAAAGGATACGATTCGGGATTAGGAGTGCGGTATGTAGAGTCGCACCGCCACCAAATGAGTGTCCAAGCAAATGTACTTTTTGTAATCCTAATGCATCAATAACCGAGACGATTCGTTTTCCTTGTTGGATTGATTTTAATTCTGTAGGTTTAGGTCTCTCGGAAAAACCAAAAGGAGGCAAATCAATTGCTATCGCATAATATCCATTTTGTGATAAATCAATCATTGTTTCTCTCCAGAGTTCACTCCATGAACCCATTCCATGGATCAAAACAACTGCTGGATTTTTTGGATCTCCCATCTCTTGGATGTAGATCTTTACATCATTACTTGGGATCCATCTTCCTGTTTTAGGTGCAATTTCTTCCGGAGAAAGGGATTCTCGATACAATCGTAAACTGGCATAGAAGGCAAAAACTGAGAAAATAACCAGTCCAACAAACAAAATAAAATACTTAATGAGTTTCATAGGATCCTAACGTTACTGGTATTTAAAAATCGTAAATATGTTCGACTTCTATGTTTTGTTCTCTTAAAATTTCCAATATGGTTTTTAAGTTTTGAACTTTTGATACAATTGCATAACGATTTTCACCGGGTCTTGTCATGATGTCTTGTCGGAATACCGTTTTTGAATCGGGAAGTTTAGGTAAACTCTCATCTTTTTTTAATAGGATGGTCACCAAAGTTGCTGACGTATTCCCAGCTATCTCGTGTAATTCGACAGTTTTGCCTATCAAGATCGATTCCATTGTGGGATGGAAATCGGCATACCGAGGGACCAAATACACAGAATGAAATGGATCATTTCCATCTAATAATTTTACTTTCTCATTGGTTGGAATATTCTCATCCAATACAATAGCAGTTCCTAAAATGGGATCTTCATAAGTGGCCTTTGTTGCTTTTTTAATTAAAAAACCATAAACTGCTTTAACAAAAATATCAGTGGTCAGATAATAACGCCTTTCCCATTTTCGGATCATATGATCGCCAAACAATGGAACTTCTGTCCAAAGTGATTTGAGTTCTTGGAAAAAATTATATTCATACCAAGGGGTTTGTAAGATAAAATCTACATAAGATTGGGTGAATTTTGCGTTAAATTTGTCTTCTTCGGTGAGTGCCTGGTCTTCGTTGGTTGCGGTAATGCGACCAATCATCTTTTCATAAATCTGCTTTGCTCCATACTCAACTGTTGTGCTGACTGTCAACACAACAATCATTAGATGGTATCCATAATTAAATTGATATGAATTTAAAATTTGGTCAGAAACAATCATATATGATTTCCACAATTGTAAAACATGTTCCCAATAAGGAAAGGTGCTTGATGTATTGGATCTAAAATACATAGCCTGTTCCTTGGGACTATGAACCAAATACCATTCAGGAAAGGTTAAGAATGTTTGGTCACCAGGACGAATGTGTTCTTTTGGAGTGTATGTTTTTGTATCATTCACCATCCATTCACTTGGGACTTTTTCAATGTATTCTGTGCTAGATTGTTTTGATGTCCAAATGCTTATACTAAGGGAAAAAGAAATTAAAGTTGTGAAGATCAATCGGCTCATTTTGATACCTTTGTAAAAATCATTAGAATATTGTCAGATGGGTCATCTTTTTGTAGCAGTCTCGCAGGTCCTGCTTCGAGATTGAATTTTTTAAGAATCTCTACCCATTCCTCAATGGAACGGAATTTTTTAAATTCAGCAGATTCATATTCCCATGTTTCCTTCAAACCTGCGTTAAAAACTGTATGGATTATGGAGACAAATTCAAACATTTCTGGATCTTTTACATCATGATCTCTTAATATGAATTTACCTCCCACACGGAGAACACGATGGATTGATTGGATAAACGCATCTAATTTATGTAACTGTATATGGTGTAAACCAATGAGACATGTAACAAGGTCTAGGCTCTCAGATGGTATTTCATTGCTAATTGGATCATAATCATTGAGAGGGAAAAAAGTTCCAATTTTTTTGATCCCACCTCTTTCGAGTATATCAACGGGATTGTTTTTTGGTGGAACTGAATTTACAAGATAAATGTTTTGATTGAATTTTAGCTTTTGTTGTAAGCTCGAAATGTACCTTCCTGTGGTTCCAATTTCCAAATACCCATTAACGGTTGTATTGGTACCAAGAAGTTCCAAAATCTGAAGAGACAATTCTCTTTTTTGTTTGAAGAGCGCAGGTAATGCATAAGTTAAATCTGCATGGAAAGGTTTTATTGAATTTAATCTTTGTACAATTTGCGAATAAATTTCCTCATCGGTTTTGTACTGTTTGGTGGTATCGTAAATCAATTGGAAGAATTTTTCTTCTGGATAAAGGTTGAAGATCACTTGCAAAAAACGATAAAGTGCATCACTCCATTTAACATTTGCAAAAATCCGGTGAAACGCAGAATCAGGCAATTCTGGTTTTGGATTTTCTTTATAATAAGTATCCCAGAAAATATTTTTGAATCGAAACTTAGGATCTAACTTTTCTTTTAGGGCAAAAATTTCTTTGTATTTTGGATATGCTTTCTGAAACATCTCTCTGGATGCATGGGTTTGGTAAGGTAAATAATAACTACCTCCAAATTCAATACTTGCATTCATGAGTTCTCGAGTCCATACTGCCACTTTTAGTTTATCAGATTCGTTTACGTTTTGTTTGTAATACAAGACAAAGGCAAAACTTTCCTTGGGTGCCCAAGACAAATACGTTTCCTCATCTGCTTTTGCATGACGAACGGATATATTCACCATATTGACTTTGTGTCGTTTTAAAATGTCACACAAACGATCTGAGAACCCATTGAATTTTTCAATGGGAACAAAGTATTCTTGTAATACATAGGTTGATTTTTCGCGCGCAGATGGTTCTAATTCTAAAACATCGTAACCTGCTTCATAATTCCTCCAATGTACTTTTTTGGAGAAAAATAGCAGTGGATCCACAATGTATTCTCGTCTCCATTTCCCAAATGGAGATTCTGTAAAATCCCAGAAAAAATAACGATGGATTGGGTAGGAGGATTGCAAAGGCATAAATCTTGATTTCACAGTAGGTTTGTCTAACGTAAATTCCCAACTAACAGCTCGAATGTTTTGGTATTGAGGAGGGTAAATGTCTGCATTGTGAAAAATTACTTTTTTGTCTTCCCGAATGTTATATTTAAAAAACTGGAAGTATTGGTTCTTTTTCATTTTTTTGCTGACTTGTTTGACTTTAACATTTTCATCCAAATCAAATTCTACTGATGCAATGATACCAATGGAATTGTAACCACCAATCATCCCCGCAAATACATCTGTGTTTTGATCTCTGTTTGCTTTGATCAAACTTCCATCTGCAAGGATCACTTCAATGGATCGAACTGATAGAACAACTGGACCCAACCCCATATAACGTCCATGGCAATTGACACTCAATGCACCACCCACGGTGAAGTTTGCATATGTTTGCATGATCTTAACAGACAAATCATCTTTATCGATATAATGTTGGATGTCACACCAACGGATTCCCGCTTGGACTTTAATCCACTTTTCAGATGGATTGTACTCAATGACTTGATTGAGTTTTCGCATGTCAATATGCACCGAGCCTGGACTTGCCGTTTGGCCACCCATACTAAATCGCCCACCACCGACTGAGATGGGAGCTGTGGATGATTTAACAAATTGGATCAATTCATCCAATGTGACTGGGCGAAAAACGGAAGAAACAATCACAGGATTTAAGCGAGTCACATCATTGATGATGACCTCTGTTGATTTTAAGTGGGGGATACTTTTACCATCATCGTTTTTATAATAATCAATTTCTGATCCAGGAACGGAACCATATTGGTTGTTTTGTGGGTCTCCTTTTTTGAAGGCCAAAAAGTAGATCACTACCAAAGGACCAAGAATGGGTATCAATGTGAGTAAAATTGTATTTCCAGACTTTCCGATATCATGAAATCGTTTTGCGGAGACGGCAAGAATGCCCCAAAGCATAAGTGGATAAATGATCCAGGTACTTGTCTCACCCAAACAATAATCCAATGTTTGGTAAAATACGTAAAAATTGGACCACATAAACAAAGAGGCAATCCAATACACTTTTCTATCAATTCGGCCCTTATAATTTAAGAGTAGGTATGTGACTGGTAGAAGTTGTTTGATTTTCAAAAAATCTCTCCTGGAGGGTTCATCTCTAAATGGATGGAAATAAATTGCAATCAAAAACTATGATTGCCCTAACTTCTTTTCTAAGTGGGACATTAAAAAGGAGTTGCAACTGTTAGATTCAGAAATTTCGCCAATCTTTGAGGTTTTTAGTCTAAACTACTAGTCTTTTTGATTGAATAGTTCAAAAATGAAGTTATCTAACTTTTTAATATAACAATCCTTATGTTTTTTTGGAAAATTGGATTCGATTGAAATCAAGAGATTCGAATATTGTATTTCTTCCTTAATTATTATCCTTTCTGACTCTTCATTAGAATCTATAATGATTTCAGAGGGATATGATTGAAATTTAATGAATCTTGAAGACTCTTTTTTTTCTTTGGGAGTGATTTCATCCATATAATTAAAATTAGATGTTTTATCTTTGATATTAATTTCTGTATAGATTATATTTTCTTTTTTCGATATGTCGATTGTTCCTGTTTTGCATTCATTGAAAATTTGATTTGAGACGTATCGATACCGATTATTATAATAAGCACTTTGTCTGATAAATGATTGTATTTTGTATTTGAATGCTAAATTGATTTTAGCATCGATCACAGGTTTACGAACTGGATTTTGAATTTTATTGTATCTACTCTCGATATTTTGGAATGTATCAATTGCATCTTGTAAAGGGAAAGGTTTGTTTATTGCTAAATGGTAAGAGAAACCTTGGATATTCGTTAATTCAACAGATTTCAGAAGTTGAATTTCAAAGGAATCTACTGGATTATTTTTTAAAGTGTTTAATCTTAATTCCCATTTCGTTATTTTCCCGTATTCGAAACCTAATTCTTTTCCATAGAATGACACTTGAAATAAAATATTGTATAACAATAAAATAATTTCAGCTTCATTTAGACTTAAATTGTTAAATTGTTCATGCTCCAAATCATATAAAACCTTACAATTAAGTGTTTCTTCTTTGAGTAAAATGCAATCTAAATTATAATATACAAATTTAGCATCTACATCATTTTTAACTAATCTCTTTGAAAAATCACAGTTTGAAATTAAAATAGAAAGGAATAGAATTGTTAGTTTTAAAAACATAAGCGTAAAATCTTTCATCAAAGGCTTTCTATAGGAAAAAATAGAGAAGCAAATAACTTGGTAAAGCATCTTTGCGATTTTTTGTCTCTAAATTCAAACGTCCCATTGTATTCCAGGTGTTTGAAATTCTGTATCGATAGGAAAGGAAAGATTAAATTTTTCCTTCAAAACATGAATTAATTCTTTCGGAGAATTGATGGTTGTTTTGTGAGCAGTTCCGTTTTTGTCACGTTCTGAATATTCTCGATTGACGAGTGTAATTCGTTTTCCATCATCTCCTGCTTTAGCAACGATTAAGCGATCTTTGAAATGTGATTTGGGATGGTTACTTGTATACCAATTGGCTAACTCACGATCAATTTGAGGCATTTCTTCCAATGTAAATTCACAAACATCGACCCATCCATTTGGAAACAAGACTTGATGGAAATACCGATTTCCTTCAGAAACAATTCTTCTTGTTTCGTGGTTTGTGATTTGTTCTGTATCTTGAAGGAATTGGATCGCAGAAGTGAGTGATACCCCACCTACACCAACATCAGTAAACCATGTAGTTCCAGAAAGATCTACCTTTAGAAAAACATGTGTTCGTGGGGGAGTAAAATTCCTAGGTCTATCCAATCGAACTCTCGCACTGATGGGAGTCACTTGAAATCCTAGTATTTGCAAAACATACAATAGAAGACCATTTTGTTCAAAACAATAACCACCACGTTTTTGATGGATTAATTTCTCAATCATTGCATCCAAACTAATGTTGATACTTTTTCCCAAGAGAATATCTAAGTTTTCAAAAGGGATACTGCGCACATGAGCTAATGTAATATTGTGAAGTAATTCTAAGGTAGGATTGTGTGGGCCCTGATAACCAATACGATTCAAATATGCTTCTATTAATTGTTGATCGTTCAAAATTAAATTCCTAATACGCTTCTAAATGTAAATGGTTTAAGAAAGAAAGTAAATGAATTTTCTAGGAATTACACATACCAATCTAAAAGGGAAAGTTAGGATTGATTGAAACAATTAAATATCAAAATATTCGATGGGTGATTCGGTTTGGACTGAAAAAATATGTTCCTTATTGGAAATTAAGATTTTACTAAGAGAAAGAAATCGAATTAGTTCTTTCCCTGTTTTCGTTCTAAAAGTGTTTTTGAAATTTTTTACATACCCTTGCTCTTGGAATTGGATTAAGACTGTTTCTCTTTCTTCTGGGAATACATATAGACCTAATTCAAGTGCCGTTTTACTGATGATCTCTTCTTTTTTGTATCCGGTGATCGCGATAAAAGCTGGGTTACAATCAATAAATACATTTCGGTTTGTATAGTCATGGATGGCCATTGGAGTGGGACAAAATTGGAATGCCTTCATAAACTTCTCTTCCGACTCTTTTAGTTTTTGATTCGCATAAAAAAGTTTTAAAGCCATTTTGATAGAGGCATCCAAGACAGTTATCGTTGAACTTTTAACTACATAACCATAAGAAGTGATTCCTTCTGTTTTTGTGACGATTTCTTTTTCTGTATGGGAAGAAACAAATATGAGTGGAATGTCTTTATGCTTTAAAATAATGTTTGCTGCTTCCGTACCTTCCATTCCATTTCCTAAATTGATATCCATCAGGATGATATTGATAGAAGTATCGTTCTTAAACAGTTCGATGGCATCTTCTCCACTGGACGCCCAAAGTACTGAATATCCATATGATTCTAGGTTTCGTTTTTCTGTTAACGCAATGATCGCTTCATCTTCCACTAAGAGTATTTTTAATTGATTGTTGGTATCGTTCATCAGTGTTTGAGTCACAATGTTTCATAGAATGGAATATGAAAATCGATTGAAACGTAGGGAACAAATTGTATCCATCTATGTCAGATGCAATCCTATTTTCAAATGAAACCTCTACGTGTTTCTCCTATAGGTAGGTTTCGTCTGACAATTTCCATTGCCAGACTTAGATTCAAAACAAGGGAGCTTATTTATCTTGCACCTTCGTTCATGATTTCACTGTGATTTTTGTTGAGTCCTGCTGCTGTCAAAGACGGTGCTCGGACGTGACCAGAATACTGAGTGTAGGTTGTGTTTCCACTCACAAATGAACTTTGGCACTTGTCTAGACCACCTGCACGGTTGTATCCGCAAGAAGAGTGAAAAGCAACTGCATAGTCATCAGCTCCAGGTAGGATAAAATTAGCACCAAACTTACTTTTATATCCTGGAACATGGTTTATTGTAACGGATGCAGTCAGGTTGTGGTTGTATGCTCCTCGAGCAGTGGTTACCTGAAGTGACTGGTCCATCGCGTTTCCGCCACCACCAATTACGTTTGCAAGTTCAGAACCACCTGAAGCAGCTGCAAGTGCAGTTACTTTTGTGATATTGAAACCTTTGGAAGTTGTTGTATCAGCTAAACTTGCTAACCAATATTCAATTGCATAACATCCAGCGGAATGGCACACAATCTTACAAGTGTTTGTTCCCTTGCAATAACTCATGAGACCAGTTGTGATATTTGTTTGGGCTCTCGCAGATCCGTACGTTCTTGGGTCAGTGCTTCCGTCGTAACCAATGAATATTTTGGCACCAGAAACCGCATTTGCGTTTGTGCCCCAATAACTGTTCACATCGGTAGTTCCCACCCCGTCGTGATTTTTGCTGGATTTACCGTGAATGAACACGGTGTAAGTTTCGGCACTGATGCTCGTCGCAAACAGCAATGCCAGTATTAGGTTGATTGTATTTTTCATCTTTCTCTCCTTTTTCAAGTAGCCCAGACTTATAAATTTGGTGAAAGTATGTCAAATATTTATTCATATGTCATAAATATTTCTAAAAAATCACCAAATGACACAAAAATCCTCATCCTTTCGGTGAAATACTCAACACTTGTCAGGAAATTTAGGTAGCGAAATGCCTTTCTAGAATGGGTTTTAACGGAAACTCGTTCTGACTCGCTCAATAGAATTCACTTGAAATAAATAGTTTACAATTATATGTATAAATATAGTAAGTGTACATACTATAGGAGATTTTATGATCATCAATACATACACATACACTACAAACGAAATCAAACAGGAACAAATTTGGAAATTGATGTCAGATGTGAACCGGTGGAAAAATTGGGATTCTACTCTTGAAAAATCGGAGATGTTAGGTACATTCGAAGCTGGGAATTTTTTTATGATTCGCCCCTCTGGTGGGCCGGATGTAAAAATTCAATTGATAGAAGTGAGACCCAATTCTTATTTCAAGGACTTTACAAAATTTCCTTTGGCAAAAATGTTTGGTGAACATTTTTATGAGAAAACATCTGAGGGACTCAAAATTACAATCACCATGTCGATCACGGGCCCACTTGCTTTTTTATGGAATATGATTGTCATGAAAAATATCGTAAGTCATCTCGCAGAAGATGTGCAACTACAAATCAATGAAGCAAAAAAAATCAGATAGTGCAACTGTTAAGAGCGATTTTAGTGTCAATAAGGCAGAAGATAGCTCTGGATTTCTTTTATGGCAAGTAACGAGTCTTTGGCAAAGAGAGATTCGTTATGCGCTTGAACCTCTGAAATTGACACATTCACAATTTGTATTGTTAGCAAGTATCCTTTGGTTGACCCAACAAGAAAAGGAAGTGACTCAGGTTCTTTTGTCAGAACATACAAAAATTGATCCGATGACTACCTCCACTGTCATTCGCACATTAATCCAAAAAGGATATGTTGATCGACGGGAACACAGTACGGATACCAGAGCAAAAATTGTGAGTTTGACAAAGAGTGGTGAATCGATTACAAAGAATGCAGTGAAAAAAGTTGAAAACTTTGATCACGAATTTTTTTCTGCGTTAGGTGTCGCCAAACATGAATTTAACGATTGTTTATTAAAGATACTTTCTAAATATTAAATGTATCAGTTATATCGAATCAAAGGCTAAGCAGAACAACGGTCGTTATCATCGGTAAATATATGATCAAAACCTTGTATCTCCAATTTACCTTCAGAATAATGAACCCTTAAATTTTTGTTTTTTCCACCTTCCTTCATTGGACTCGGATCATAAAATTGGATTTCCAATTTGGAATCGTTGATCCATTTGTAATGTCCTGTAAATTCTAGTTTACCAATGGGATTTGATTCTGTCATATCTAGTTTTTTATAGATAAAACCACCATCTTCCCTAAACTGAAATTGATCCATCGGGCCATAGGCTCCAGGACTTGGACCAAACCAGGTAATACTTGTTAGAATTTCTTTTTTTGTTTTACCTGCTAATTTCTGAAAATGGTATTTCCCTCTGAGAATGATAAAGTCTGAATCTGTTAGCAGTTTTTTTTGATAAGAGGGTTTCGATTTGATTGCTTTCTGGATTAGATTGTATATGTGGACTTCACTTTCTATATCTTCGCATTGTGCGAGTAAAAGTGTATATGTGCATGCTAAATTATAGTTTGCAAATGCATCATCTGGTTTGTCATATAATGTTTTCTTAAATGATTCTACGGCAGTGAGAAATTCTTTTTCTTTGAGGGCATCAATTCCTTTTTTGTTCCAGTTTTCTGAAGTTTGGGAGAAAATTCCTAAAATGAAAAAGAAATAAATGATGATCAATCGAAATGACATAAAATTTACCTCAGACAAAACTTTTGAATGATTCTCTTAAAGCGAGATAACTATAAATTCAAATTGGTGGTTTTTCATGACGATTGGGCAACCAAAAAAAATTTCACGAATTCAGAATTATATTAATCAATCTATTCCATTTGTTTTTCTGACCATTTAACAAGTGTTTTTCTTGTGTTTGCCAATTCGGCATTTTATTTTCCATAGATGAATTCCTATTCAATTGAATGACAATTCTTCATTGTCGTATTGTGATTGAATAGTCAATCAATTGTTTCCAATTCAAATTTGTATTTGGTGGTCGGTTTTAAAATCGTTTTTTTAAAATCTAACCTAAGATTCCCAGTTGTTTTTTCCAAGTCTTGGCATGTGTCTTTCCATAACGGTATCCGATCTCAACCAGTTCATAGAACTTTTTCCAATCAAAGAGTCCATACTGTTCCACTGGTAACTCAGCAAAAATATCAGACTCAGCTTTTGTTTGTGCCATCGCTGCATCTGAAGCCACAAAAGTCGCACGCATCATAAGGCTAAGAATGTTCGGGGCTTCTTTCAAATTCTGTGTTTTACTGAAGAGCCGTTTGAAGAGCAATCGAAGTGCCGATGGTAATGCTCCCGAATTATTTTTAGGATAAATGCCACCAAAGAGTTCATCAGCTGCGGAATCACCTTCTGACGCAAGTGCAACAGAAATTACAAAATCTGCTCCCTTTTCGCGCATCACAGCACCTGGAATATTATCTAACATTGCACCATCAACTAACAGTTCATTGTTTTCGAAGAATGGAGGTAATATACCTGGTATTGAAGCGGAAGCGCGGAGTGCTTTCCATAATGGACCACGGTCGATGATTACTTTTTGTGCTTTGGAAAGGCTTGTTGCGACAGCAAAATAGGGAAGCCAGAGATCTTCGATCATTGTTTCACCGACAAAACTTTTAATCACAGTATTGAATTTTTTGCCACGAATGAGAGATACAACCGGAACGGTATAATCGTTTAAAGTTTTTTTGTCACTCATGAGAGACTTGGCGATCCGTTCCAAACTGGGAGCATCATTACCGAGAGCATAGATGCTCGCCATAAGTGCCCCTGCACTTGTACCACCAATCATGTCGATTGGGATGTTCTCTTCCTGCATGGCTTTAATCAGCCCAATATGTGCGAAACCTTTTGCACCTCCGCCACCCAGAGCAAGACCAATGGAACGACCAGTGATGAAGCGAGTGAGACTTTCAAATCCATGGTTACTATATGTACGGATATGTCTGACTACATCTGTTTTCCTAATTTTTGTTAGGTTAGAAATATTTTTTGGTTTTTCATTTGGATTAGAGTAAAGTAAAATAAGCTCTCGTATGGGGCCATGGGTTTCTTCCGAATCTCCAAGAAAGCGAATTTCTTCTGGAGAAAGGGCATCTGCTTTTTTTGCATCACTTAACAGTAAAATACGATTTGTATGATGGAGAATTGTTTCCGTCCAAAGTTTGTCTTCAAAATCGGGACAAAGGATTAAGAAGTCATGTGAGTCCTGCAAATGGTATAATGATTCGAGGATGTCTGAAACTGCGTGTTCGCGGTCTCCCTTGTGTTTTTTAAAGTCTTTGCTCTCAACGATTGTCGTACGTCCGATTTTTTTCAAAGCAACTGCAAGGTTGTGTGCAAAGTCGCGAACCAAAAGATCTTTCTGGAGTGGAAAAAGTGTGATGATGCTCCTTGTTTTTTTGGCAGTTCTTTTTCCCATTCGGTCTTTGGTAAATCGATCCGCAATGAGTTTGGTGATTGCAAGCATACTAGGCGGATGTTTGGAAAACACGGTTTCGAAAGCGACAGTGCTGATTTTTACAATTTCACAGGAAAGAGTTGCGACTACTGTTGCGGTCCTCGGTTCCCCAGTTAACAGAGCCATCTCACCAATGATATCACCTTTTGAAAAATTACCTGTTGAAACCACTAGTCCTTGGTCGTTTCTAACTTCATACACCAAACTACCGTTAACGACGATATACATTCCGTCGGCTTTGTCACCTTGCCGCATCAGAGTTTCGCCACCTGGCAGAAAAATCCATTCCATCTGTTGTTCCAACTCTGAGATGAGTTTTGCGCCTACACCTTGGAAAAGTGATACAGACGAAATGAGTTCTTTGATGCGTCTAGGTTCAGGACGAAACACACTTCTATGAAGAGCACGTGACCTTCGGCTGATGAGTCTGACAAATGCTTTCAGTTCTTCTGAGCGATCCTTAAAGGCTCTTTTGAATTCGTTTCGATCGATGCGGTAAACGATGCCAGATTGGTCACAGACAACTGTGGCGTTTCGGGGTTCATCTGTCACAAGTGCTCCTTCTCCGAAACAACTCCCAGGTTTCACCTCACCTAATTTCTGCTTTTTTCCGTCATTGGTCACATAAACACTGAAACTACCTGTCGCAACTAGATAGAGTGCATTCCCATGTTCTCCTTGTTTGATCACAACTTTGTTCTTAATAAATTTAACTTTATTGAACGATCGCTCCAAGTGTTCTTTTGTTTCTGAGGAGAGGTTTAAGAATAAGTCAGTACTGGAAATGATTTGTTTTAGGGTTGGAGTATTTGTTTTTGAACGCATAGCAAATGAATATAAGCCTTTTGGCGACTTCGTTCCCCATACTTAAAGGTGGGCATACTGAAAATCACGACACAATGTCGATCATGGGTTTGGATTGAGTCTGAATGCGACTCTATTTTTTAAAGGTGAAAGAAAAATTTTAACATCGGACTTACTCGTGAACCAAACACAAACAAGTCGGAGATTTTTGATCCAAATCGATTGAACTTTGTAACACTTGGAATTATGAAACCTCTATCGGGAATTTAGTCCAATATTTCCAGTGAGTCATTTTTGTAAGTTGGAAACATTTGTACCTAATTAGTGAGGAATATGATCCACCATAGTATTTGATCATCCAAATGAACTGATAGTATCGATAGAGCCTATCTTCACTTATCCCATATTGGATATCTATCTTTTCATGTATAAAATTAGATGAAAGAACAATGGAAATATATTTCCTTCAAAAAATCAAACATATCACATAAGAAAATTCTGAATCTTGGATCGAAGTTTAGAGATCAATTTTTGGCGCATTCGAGTGTAAAATCAAACTACATTAGGATAAGAACTAGTCAGTTTCAATCATTTTGAAAAATCCTTGAAATGAAAACAACTTGGATTTACACACGTCGTCTGGAGTGGATTTAATCTAATTTAAAAAGAGTGAAAAGGTATTTTGCAATTTTATTCAAGTTCTCTCGTGCCTTTAAGGTGATCCTATTTCCTTTTTTTCTCAGTTGTCAATTGGACTTAAATAGTCCTTATGAATTTGGTACCGATGAATACTATAAAACTCAGTTCTTAACATGTCTCATCAATCGTTCGAGTGTATGTGTACCCTCTGGTCCTTTTGATCTGAATCAGGTTCCTGGACGAAGATTGTGGATTCGTGCAGAAGGGCTTACGTTTACCAACGGTGCTGCTGTGACAAATTGGTCAGATCTCAGTGGAACCGGAAATGACTTGATTCCTGGAGTAGCTCCGACTTTTTATTCGGCTACGAATACGATTAATGGGAAACCAATTGTCCGTTTTTTGTATGGATCTGGAAACAACTTATTAAAAACCTCTCCCGTTGGTGTGAGTACTTCGGATTCAGGAAGTGTGTTTTTTGTCGTGAGGTTGCCATTAACTGTCAATAGTAATGTGCTCACTATAGGACCGTCAGGTACTAATGGGAGAGAATTTCAAATCACTAGTTTGGGAGCTGTTGCAGTCAATAAATCTGGATCAACAGCCGTTGCAACGTATAACTCTGGTTGGGTGGCAAATGCTGTGCACCAGGTTTCGATTTTGCAAAATGGGGGAACAAATGTTCTCATCAAATTTGATGGAGTGCAAGTTGTCTCAACGGTTCCAGCAGCGACGGGATATGCTGCGGGAAATTTGGGTCTTGGAATTGGTGGAGCAGAAATGGATTTGGCAGAGCTTTTGTATTTTGACAATCGAGTTTCGGATGAAAATGCAACAAACATAGATTGTTATTTAGGAAAACGTTACGGAACCTTCAACTGTCCATGATCAATTTTATTGTATTCTTCAATATAGGGTCACGTAACAGGCAATCGTTTCTTAGTGAAATTGGCTCACTTTCCACTTTGGTGTTGCGCAAGGCTTCTTCCATGTTAGGTAAAAAGAAAGGATTCTGGTTTTGAATTTAGATTACCGCGCCCCGGATTACAGCGGAAATCCTTTGCGAAGGCAAAGATTGGAGCGAAAAGCCGGATATGTGCGCCCAAAAAAAAAGGGAACACTAGTTCCCCTTTTTTACCAACCCATGTAACCGATGTTTATCGGATTCCTGGTTTGATGTATTTCAATTCATCCAAGTAACGTCCTGTTCCGAGAACCACACAAGTGAGTGGGTTTTCAGCACGGAATACTGGAACTCCTGTTTCTTTGGTGAGGTAGTGTTCGAGACCACGGAGGAGGCAACCACCACCTGTAAGAACGATTCCTCGTTCTACGATGTCGGCCGCAAGTTCTGGAGGAGTGCGCTCGAGAACCGATTTGATCCCGTCTAGGATTTCGTCTGTTGGTTCTTTGAGGGCTTTACGGATTTCGTTGGAATCGAGTTCGAGAGTGCGTGGGAGACCAGAGATGGCATCACGACCTTTTACTTCCATCGTGTCGACACGTTTGTCAGCAAACGCGTTACCGATGGTGAGTTTGATGTCCTCTGCCGTTCTTTCTCCAACAACTAAGTTGTATTGGTTACGAAGGTATTTCACAATGGCTTCATCGAATTCGTCACCACCAGTTCGGATGGACTCGGCGATTACCATACCACCCAGAGAGATCACAGCGATTTCTGTGGTTCCCCCACCGATATCAACAATCATATTTCCTGCTGGTTCATGGATCGGGATGTTGGCACCGATGGCAGCTGCGAGTGCTTCTTCGATGAGGAAGATTTCGCGGGCTCCCGCTTGTTCTGCGGACTCACGAACGGCACGTCGTTCTACTTCGGTAATCCCTGAAGGAACCCCGATCACGATGCGCGGTTTTACAAATGTAGTGCGGTTGTGGACTTTTGCGATGAAGTAACGAATCATCTTTTCCACAGTTTCGAAGTCAGCGATCACCCCGTCTTTCATGGGGCGGATGGCAACGATATCACCAGGAGTTCTTCCTAGCATCCGTTTTGCTTCTTGTCCCACAGCAAGGACTCGACCAGTAGAGGCTTGGACTGCCACCACCGACGGTTCTGATAGGACGATCCCTTGTCCTTTCACATGCACGAGGGTGTTCGCGGTTCCCAAATCGATTCCCATATCGTTCGAGAAAAGTCCATAAAGATTATCAAATATCATATCAGATCCTGTGAAAGAAGTACGAAGGGGGGAATTTACGGTGGGTTAACACCAAAACTTTACAATTCTGCCCGTTCCCCATAATTTTCGGCTGGTTTTTGCTTTCAACCGTAAAAATTTTCGATAGGCTAGTTAGATACAAAATGCTTCCTTTCTCACAAATCTTACGCAAACCAAACCAGGCATTTCGCACGGAAAAGATCCTTGCTGCCATTGATTTGGGCACCAATTCCTTCCACATTGTCGTCGTAAAACTAAGACCGGATGGTACACTCGAATACCTGACCAAAGAAAAGGAATCCGTTCGATTAGGAAGCGGTAGCAGTGATTATGCGGTCATTACAAACGAGGCTATGGATCGGGGTCTTGCTTGTTTGAAACGTTTCAAAACTCTTGCCGACAGTTACAAAGCGGAAATCCGAGCTGTAGCCACAAGTGCACTTAGGGAAGCAGAAAATAGGCAAATTTTTCTGGACCGAGCGGAGAAGGAAACGGGCATCCAAATCCAAGTGATTTCAGGAAACGAAGAGGCAAGGCTCATCTACCTTGGGATTTTACAGGGACTCCCTGTATATGAAAAACGGATCCTTCTCATTGACATTGGTGGAGGGAGCACGGAACTTCTGATAGGGGAAAAAGGGGATATCCTTTTTTCCACCAGTATGAAGTTAGGTGCCATTCGTTTAACGGAGAAATACTTAAAGAAAGATCCAATTTCGGCCACTGATTTGCAAAAATGTAGGATCCATATTGAATCAGTGTTATCCGCTTTTTTACCTCAAATTGAAACTTGGAAACCTTTTATGGTGGTAGGAAGTTCGGGAACCATCACTTCAGTAACTTCGATGGTTTTAGAAAAAAAAGGAGAAAAACGAGAAAGATTAAATGGGACTGAGATTCCCATCGATTCTTTCAAAGAGATCCGCAAACAGGTATTAGATGCTGAAAGTATCAAAAAAAGACTCAAAATCCCTGGTTTAGATGCTAAACGAGGAGATATCATTGTTGGTGGGATTTTGGTATTGGATGAAGTGTTACAAAGGATTAAGGCACCTGCCTTTACTGTGAGTGATTTTGCCCTTCGTGAAGGAATTGTGTATGATACCATAGAATCTTGGTACAGACATAAGGACACTTCACTTCCGAGACTCGATAACATCCGAGAAAAAGCGATTAAAACAGTGGCAAACCTTTACCCACAAGGAAAACATCATGCTGAAACTGTTGCAAAACTCACCTTGCAGTTGTTTGATGATCTAAGGGAATTACATGGTCTTGGTAATTTAGAAAGGGATTATTTAGAAACCGCTTGTTACCTCCACCAAGTGGGGCTTTGTATTTCTCACCATAACTACCACAAACATAGTTATTACATCATTCGTAACTCTGAAGCAATGGTTGGATTTTCCAATTCAGAAATTGAAATCATTGCTCTTCTTGCCCGTTACCATAGAAAAGGTGGCCCAAAAGGCAAACACGAAGAGTTTAAAACCCTTCGGCCAGAAGACCAACTTTTGGTTCGCAAGTTATCGTCTTTTTTACGAATCGGAGATGGATTGGATCGTTCTGAAAAATCCATCATTGAAAGATTGGATGCAGTCATTGAAAAGGGCAAAGTGAATTGTCGTTTGTATTTCAAAAAAGGAGAAGATCCCAATTTAGAAATTTGGTCTGTGTCAGAAAAAAAAGATTTATTCGAAGATACATTTGGTACAAATTTAGAATTTCACTTACATCCAATATGAAGAAAACTTTATACTTTATTTGTTGTTTTATATTATTTTCCCATGCAATTTTCGCACTGCCCATTGATTTAACAAAAAATTGGTATGTTACCAAAGGATTTGAAACCACAGAAAACCCAGATGGTAAAAAATGGAAAACACTAGAATCTTTGCCTTTAGTATCAATACTTTCTGAATTTGAATGGGAAAAAGGAAAACTTCGAAAGGTAACGATGGCAAAGTCTTTTTTGTTATCACAAACTGATTTTCAAAAAACGGAAGACGATGCCTTTAGTCTACACATACCTTATATCTCAAATTATTATGAAATATACATCAACCAAACTCTTGTTTCCTCTAACGGTAAAATCAAAAATGAAACAATAGAAAAAAGTGGGTATAGACGACACATACTCATCAGAATGAAAAGAAATCAATTGAATATTGGCCAAAACCAAATTCGGATTTTGATCGCAGCTGAAGAGGGTGAAGAACTAAATTTATACAAACTCTTTAACGATTATACAGCCAATATCGACCTTGCCTCTAAGCATCTTAAAATTGAAGATGAATACGAAACATACATGTTGTTGTTTTTGTATATTTTTGTTGGTATTTATCATGGTTTGTTTTATTGGAAACGGAAACAAGAAACCTATAATTTATTTTATGCATTGTTTTCTATCTTTTTAGCAGTATATATGATCTTTCGATCGCAGGGAGTTTATTCATTTGGTTTAGAACCATTCACACAAACGAAAATCGAGTATTTTGTAGTTTTTCTAACGCCTGTTTGGTTATTATTATTCACGGATGTATTTTTCCGCTCCAAAATTAGTATCATATCAAAGGTATACTTTACTTTTAGCTTAGTATTGGCAGTCGGTCAAATTTTTGTCAATCGTGCTACTTCCGTTACCTTACTTCGCATATGGCAAATTTCCGTTTTAGTTTTTGGGGTGATTTTGCTTTACTTAATGATCTCCGCAGTGCGTGCGAAAAACAAAGACGCAAAACGTCTGTTAATAGGCGTTTTGTTTTTGCTTGGTACCGGAACTTGGGATATATTAGGGGCTTCTGGACTACTTCCGATTCAAAATCTTAATTTATTACGATTTGGTTTTTTGGTTTTTGTTTTAGGCATTGCAGTTGTCTTGGCTAATCGTTTTTTGCGAGTGCATAGGCAGGTGGAAGAACTCAATTTGAGTTTAGAGAAAAAAGTAGAAGAGCGGACAAACGAATTACAAAATACTCTCACAAAGGTGCAGGAACTTAAAGTCCAACAGGATGGTGATTATTTTTTAACATCTCTACTATTAGATCCGCTTAGCCAAACAAAAGTTGAATCTACAAAAGTTTTGCTTCAATCTTATGTAAAACAAAAAAAGGAATTTGAGTTTCGTGGGAAAAAAAGAGAAATTGGTGGTGATATCATCATCAGTGATAGCATAACTTTAAATGGAAAATCTTATTTAGTATTCATTAATGGTGATGCTATGGGTAAGTCCATTCAAGGTGCTGGTGGTGCACTCGTTTTAGGAGTTGTGTTTTTATCCTTTATCAAACGAACTCAAATGATTTTGGATAACCAAAACAAATCACCAGAACGCTGGATCAAAGAATGTTTTTACGAATTACAAACCATCTTTGAGTCATTCGATGGATCGATGTTAGTATCTGTTGTTTTAGGACTTGTTGAGGAAGACACAGGTGTTTTATACTATTTGAATGCAGAACATCCATGGACAGTTTTGTATCGTGATGGTGTGGCTTCTTTCATCGAGGAAGAATTGGAACTTCGAAAAATTGGAACAAAGGGTATGGATGGTGATGTAAGAATCCGGATATTTCCTTTAGAAAAAGGTGATATATTATTCATTGGATCGGACGGTAGAGATGATCTAGTTTTAGAAGAAAGTGGAGATGGAAATCGCCTAATCAATGAAGATGAAACAAAGTTTTTACAAGTAGTTGAAAAATCAAATGGTGATTTAAGTTTACTTGTAGAAAATTTATTAGATGTCGGAACATTTTCGGATGATCTTACATTATTACGGATTGAATGGTTAGGTTCATTCAAACGAGTCTCAAAAGACACTCTCTCCAATTTATCAACAGATGATTATTTATATGCTAAAGTTAAACTATTGTTAGATCTTGGAAATGGTGAAGAAGCATACCAGAATATCGAATCCTTATTATCGAATGAGTCGTTAAATGATGATATCAGAATTAATTTAATACGAGAAAAATCACGTATTTCTTTACTCTTGAAAAAATTTGATGTTGCTGTGGAATCCTTAGAATCCATTTTTCCATTCTTTGTGACAGACAATGAAATATTATTGCAACTCAGTTTCGCATACCGTAAATCAAAGAACATTAAAAAAGCAATCGACCTTGGGGAAAGATTACGTGCAAGAGATCCAAAACACATTAGGAACCTGATCAATTTAGTAGAATGTTACCGATTGATCGGGAATGGAGATCGTGCCAAAAAGATTTTTCATCGGCTAGCAATGATTACACCTGAACACCCTCAGGTGGTCAAATTAAAGGAATTATTGGAGCAGGAAATCAAGTAGGTAAAGATTACTTTTTTTAGAATCATTAAAATTGAATTGCCATTCTATGTAATACTAAATTATATATTGAGTAAGATGGATTTTAAATTTACACCTTACCACATCTTTGTCGTTGGCTTATTAGCCTTTTTACAATTCACTGTTGTACTAGATTTCATGATACTCTCACCACTAGGTGTTTTGGTCATGAGTGAACTACAAATCCCAACTGAAAAATTTGGATATGTAGTTTCTGCTTATGCATTTAGTGCGGGAATATCAGGTTTACTTTCTGCTGGTTTTGCCGATCGTTTTGATCGTAAAAAATTACTTTTGTTTTTTTATATTGGATTCGTGGTGGCTACCTTTCTTTGCGGAATTGCCGTACATTATGAATTTTTACTTTTTGTAAGAATTTTAACTGGGATGTTTGCAGGTGTATTGTCTTCGATTTCATTTGCGATCGTTGCCGATTTATTTCCCTTACAAGTTAGAGGAAGAGTTATGGGTTTTATCATGACGGCTTTTGCTGCAAGCCAAGTGTTTGGACTGCCCATTGGAATTTATATTTCTAATATTTGGGGATGGCAATCTCCATTTTTAATGATCGCAGGTGTCAGTGGAGTGGTTGGGTTTTTTATCTTCTTTTTTCTAAAACCTGTAACAAAACATTTAGATAACAAAACAGATACACATGCTTTCCACCATTTGGTAACTACATTAACACAACCAAGATATTTGCCTGCATTTATCGCAACCACCTTACTTGCGACAGGTGGATTTATGTTGATGCCGTTTGGTTCTGCATTTTCCGTTCACAATTTAGGTGTTAGACTAGAAGACTTACCTTTCATCTATATGGTAACGGGTATAGTTTCGATGTTGGGTGGCCCAATCATGGGAAGGTTGAGTGATTCGATCGGAAAATATAATATGTTTTTTGGAGCTTCAACAATTGCAGCGATCATTATCCTCTATTTTACTAGATTAAAAGTGACACCACTCCCGACGGTGATTATTATCAATTCACTATTATTTGTTTTTATTGCTGCCAGAATGATATCTGCAAATGCAATGAATTCAGCGGTTCCAGAACTACATGATCGAGGGGCTTTTATGGCGATTAGTTCTTCCATCCAACAGATATCAGGTGGAATTGCAGCTTCGGTTGCTGGACTCATAGTCATCCAAACTCCGAGTGGTTATCTAGAGCGATATGAAGTTTTAGGTTATGTGGTGGCGACAGCGATTGTTTGTACAATTTTGTTAATGTACAAAGTGAATGAAATGATTTCGGCTAAGAAATAAAGGTTTCATCGAACTCAAATCCATCCAATTCTTTTAAAACATTGAAAGTTCGTTTTCTTTCATTTATTGGAAAAGAAGTACTTTCAATGTTTGCTTACGATTCAATTTTGAGTCAAAGGAATCAAATTTTGATTGGTTCCTGTTTGATTTTTTGATGAGTACATCTACTAACAGTACCAATACACAAGTGAAACCAATTGTTTACCTGAATATAGGAGAAACTTTTTTTTCCAATGGATTCCACGAGATACGAACCATCTTGGGATCCTGTGTATCTGTTTGTCTATTCCATGAACATACGAAATTCTCAGCCATTAATCATATTCTATTGCCAAAAGTTTCCAATGTAAAAGAAGAACAAAAGAGTTTAAGATATGGTGAAAACTCGATGGAAAATCTAATTTCTTTTTTTGTGAAACGACAGATCCCAAGATTTGAATTAAAGGCAAAGATCTTCGGTGGAACCCAATCACCATTATTTCCAAATTTTACGGCAGGACCCAAAAATATTCAATTTGTGACGGAATATTTAAACTATGAAAAAATTCCAATCGCAAGCCAAGACATTGGTGGTGAGTTCTATCGTAAACTTTCCTTTCACACTGATTCCTTTGATGTCTATATCACCAAGTTAAATCCACAGTCAATTGGAGATGTTTCGGTCCAAGAAAGACATTTTGAAACGAAAGTCAAAGAACGAATGTTAAAGAAAACTATGATATATACGTTTAACCAATAATTTTATTTAGAACTTCAATCAAGTCTTCGTCTTCAAATGGTTTAACGATCCAAGCTTTTACACCTGCGTCTTTACCTGCTTGCCTTAGATAGTCACTTGATTCCGTAGAAACGATTAATATTTTTCCACCTTGTCCTTTTGGGTGAGCTAAGTATTCTTTTGATAATTCAATACCATTTTTACCAGGCATGTTGATATCAAAGACACAACCATCAAATGGTCCATTTGCTTCTAACGAGAGCATTGCTTGTTCTGCATTTTCAGCTTTGTAAATTTCATAACCTTCACCTGAAAGGATTAACTCCATTAGTTTAAGTGCTGTTGGTGCATCGTCGCATAATAATATTTTTTTAGCCATATCTGACTCCTTGTTATGTTTCTAAAATTTGAATGATTTTTTGTGGAATATCAACTAATGGAGTTTGATGGCTGATGCCACCTAACAGGAATGCTTCCTTTGGCATTCCATAAACAACTGACGATTTTTCATCTTGTCCAATTGTGAACCCTCCAGCTGTCCGAATGTTTTTAATGCCAGATGCACCATCTCTTCCCATTCCAGTTAAAATGACAGCTACACAATGATTCCCCATCTTTCCTTTTGCAATGGAATCAAACATAACATCAACGCTAGGTCGATGTCCTGATACCTTTTCGAAAGTTTCAAGTTCAAGATACATTTTTCCGGCCAACCGCCTAACTAAAAGATGTTTGTCACCAGGAGCTAAATAAACTCCACCAGTTTCTAAAATGTCACCATTTGATGCTTCTATTACGTTTAGACCACTTGTTGCTTTTAGGCGCATTGCAAACAAACTTGTAAAATACTCTGGCATATGTTGGACAATCACAATTGGAGGTAAATTGGTAGGTAATCGACTTAAAAGATAATCGATGGCTTGTGTGCCACCAGTGGATGCACCAATAGCAATGATTTTGATACGATTATTTTTCTCTTCATTGAATTTGAGTTTTGTTGTTTTTGCAAATAAGGATTGTTTTTGAAGTTTGACTTCAGTTCCATATTTTTTGATTTTAGTCGTAAGTTCTTTTAACATACGTAAAAAATCAGATTCACTTCCGTCTGGTTTTTGGACAAAATCAACAGCTCCATTAGAAAGTGCGGCAAGAGTTGCATCTGCTCCAGATTGTGTAAATGTGCTTAACATGATCACAGGAGTAGGGTACTTAGGCATAAGCCAATTTAAAAATTCTATTCCACTCATACCTGGCATCACAACATCCAAACTAATGACATCAGGACGTAATGATTCGACTAGTTTTTGTGCTTCATTTGCATTTGCTGCTGTACCAATTACTTTGATGGTTGGATCATCTTTAAACGTATCAGAAAGAACATTTCTCACAATATTTTGATCATCCACTATCAACAGTTTGATCATGATGCGCCAACTAATTCAAGTTTGCTAAAAATCGATTTAACATCTAAAATTAAACTGACGTTTCCATTTCCTAATATAGTAAATCCATTTACACCTTGAGCATTTTCCATAATTCCCATTAAAGGTTTGATCACTACATTTTGATTTCCGATGATTTCATCGACTCTGATTCCAATTAGTTTTCTTTCATATTCGAGAATGATCATCAACGGATCTTCATTATCATAAATGATCTGTTCTTTGTGATTGAGGATTTGATTGATATTAAAAATAGGAATAAAAGTACCTCGAATGTCTAAGACCTTTTGTCCTTCATCTAATTCGATTTCCTTTTTGTCTCGAAGGCTTACGAATTCGCGTAATTCAATCGTTTGGATTGTAAAAAATTTCTGACCAACTCTAACAACAGTTCCTTCCATGATACCTAAGGATAGAGGGATACGTAAAACAATTGTTGTCCCTTCTCCAAACTGACTATGGATTTCAATTTTTCCACCTAGTTTGACTATGTTTTGGCGGACTATATCCATTCCAACACCACGACCAGAGATATCAGAAACAACTTTTGCAGTGGATAAACCAGGTAAAAATATTAAATTGAAAACCTCTTGGTCAGTGAGTGACGAAGTATCTCCAGAGATAAGTCCATTTTGTTTAGCCTTTTCTAATATTTTATTTCTATCTAAACCTCGGCCATCATCTCGAATCATCACCCAAACTTCATTCACTGATTGTCTGGCACTGAGAAAAATATTCCCTGTATCAGATTTTCCTCGGTTCATTCGATCCTCAGGAGATTCTAAACCATGGTCGATAGAGTTTCGAAGGATATGAACAATTGGATCTGCAATTAGATCAACAATGGATTTATCAATTTCAGTATCTTCCCCTTTGATATGTAAGAGTACTTTTTTACCAGATTGTTTTTGCAGGTCTCTTACTAAACGTGACATCTTTTGGAAGACACCAGAAATAGGAATCATCCGAGTGGAAAATGCAACTTCTTGCAAATCTAAAAGTATTTTATGAAATCGAGTTAGTGCTGAATTTAAACTTTCGTTACGAATTGATTTAATCGTTGGATGTTGGGTTACATTTGATTCGGCGATGACAAGTTCTCCCACTAAATCTAAAAGTGAATCTAACTTATCATTTGCGACTTTGATTTCTTTGCGTATATTGGAGATAACAGGTTTATTTTGATCGCCTAAACGTTCTACCTTGGAGTTACTTGATGCAACTTCTGTTTGGGTTTGTTTTGGTTCTTCCTCAAAAATTTCAAATTTTTTGTTTTTATGAACAGTTTGGTTTGTTTCTTCACCAAAGATTTCATATACATTCGATTGTTTGTTAGTTTCCTTCGGTGGTTCTGCTTCGTCAAAAATCTCGTATATTTTTTTCTCTTTTTTGGGTTTTTCTGAAACTGTTTCCACAACCGAATGTTGTTTCAGTTTATTGATCTCACCTTGTAATGCTTGGATCTGCGTTTCCGTTGGTGGATCCATTTCCGGATTTGATTTTAATGTTTCAACTTTAGATAACAAAACACGCATACGATCGAATGTATCGATTAGAACTTGTGTTAACTCATCAGATGGCAAAAGTTTTTGGTTTCGGAGTAAATCCATCAATGTTTCAGCTTCATGCGTTAACTTGACTAGAGTTTCTAATTTGAGAAGTCCAGAAGAACCTTTAAATGTATGAACAGAACGAAACAAATTGTTCATCAGTTCTTCATCAAAGTTTCCATGTGAGTTTTGGATTTCTTCGATGGCAAGGATTGCATTTTCACAATCCTCTATCAATTCGAAACCTTCTTGGATGAATCCGAGTAAGAGATCTTCTCTATTCATATTGATGGTTAAAATTTTTCAGTTAAATTTGTTTCATGTTTCAAATCGTGAGTAGATTTTGATTTCCCTCCATTGGAATTGCCAAATCCAACTTTTGAATTTTTTCCAAATTCACTTGCTATCGATTTTAATTCAGAGGAATTGATTTTTTTGGAACTTACTGATTGTTTCACATTCAGTTTCACAAGAGATTCCATGATTTCCATCAAATGAGTTGCTTGTTCCTTTAATTCGTTGGAAGTTGCAGCCAATTCTTCTGATGCAGATGCTGAAACTTGAGTGGTTTGGTCCATCTGTGTCATAGCCATTGAAATTTGTGAAATTCCTGCAGATTGTTCTCTTGAAGAGACGGCAATTCCAGAAACTAGTTCAGCCGTTCTGTTGATACTTGGGACAATTTGTTCGATGATCCTACCTGCTTCTGTGGCAAGTGAGACACTGTTGGTTGACAATTGGTTGATTTCTTGTGCAGCTACTTGGCTTCGTTCTGCTAGTTTACGAACTTCGTCAGCAACAACAGCAAATCCCTTTCCATGTTTTCCAGCACGAGCTGCTTCAATGGCAGCATTTAACGCAAGTAAGTTTGTTTGATAAGCAATTTCTTCAATGATTTTAATTCTAGAAGAGATGTTTTTCATCGCTTCTAAAGTTTTTAAAACCGACTCTTGGCCAATTACAGCTTCACTTGCTGATTTGCCTGCAATATTATTAGTTTCTATTGCTGATTCTGCATTTTGTGAGACAGAGGCTGACATCTCCTCGATGGAAGCTGTTGTTTCTTCCACAGAAGCTGCTTGTTCGCTTGCTCCTTGGCTTAAGGAAAACGCGGTAGAGGAAACTTGTTCGGATGCGACTGTGACCATACCTACAATTTCCATAGCAGCATTCAATGACTTGGTGATACTTCTGATAATCCAAAAGGCAACGATGAATGCGATTGCAAATGATACAATTAATTGGATGGTAAAGGATCGAACCATAAAATTATAAGCTTTCGATGCATTCTCATAGGCATTTTTCATTTTCGATTCTGACAAAATGGCAAAGTCTTCCATGGTTTTGTCGAGAGCCATGGCCGCTGCCCTTCCTCTAGTGGAAGAGTTTGCTTGTGCTTCTTTTGCTTTAAATTGTAAAGCCATACTTTTGGTGACAGCATAAGCTGCATACCATTCTTCTAATTGTTTCTCTAATCCAGGTACTTTCGCTTTTTCATCTTGGTCTAGTAAGTCATAAAATTCTTTTTTGATTTTTGTAAAATCAACTTCGAGACCAGCTCTTATGTTCAAACGTTTGTTTTGTTCTTCTTCGCTCGTTGCGAGTATTAAGTTTTTTTCCTCGCGTATCATCCAAATGAACTTTGCTCTTAATTGTTCGGATAGTTGTACTTTTTTAGAATGTGTATTTACAATCTCATGTAAGGTTGAATTTAATTGATTCAGTGAATTGAGCCCAATCATTGTATTGATCAGGATAATCAAAACGAGAGCACTAAATCCTAAAATCAGTTTTGATTTCACTTTCATATTATTTAAATAATTCATCTTTTTGTTCCTTTATTGATTTTTGATGGCGAGTGCGTTGTCTAACGCGAGTTTGTCTTCATCTTTTAGAAGATTTTCTATGTTGAGTAAAACTTTTACATCTTCATTGATTTTTGCGATGGATTGGACAAAACGATTGTTTTCCGATTCACCAAATTTTGGTGCTTCTTCAATGTTTTGAGCATTGATTCGTATCACTTCTTTTACCGTATCGACTATGAGGCCAACAAGTTGGTTTTTAAAATTGAGAATAATGATACATGTTTTATCATCATAACCAACATTCTCCATTCGAAACCTGTCTCTCACATCAATGAGGGCAATTACCTTTCCCCGAAGATTGATCACACCCTTGATAAAAGTAGGCATATCAGGTACTTCAGTGATGTTTTGCATTCCAACAATTTCGGTTATGTATTTGATTTCGATACCGTAACTTCTGTCCGCAAGTGAAAAGATTAAAAATCGATTTTCGAGGGTATCTTCCTCGTTTTCGAAATCATCATTATCATCTGTCAGTGAATCCAATTCACTCGTATTCATTGAAATGCCTCGTTGGTTTGATTGATCTTAAATCTTATTTAGCTTATTAAAATTAAGTACGAACTGTACTCATGGGGAATTCTAGGGAGACGGAAACTTCTTCACTAGATTTTGAATATAGATGCGACTTAAGGAGGTTAAAGTATACTTTTCCTTCCATGTCCTCAACCATTTTTTTAATGATTGGGAGACCCAAACCTAATCCAAATTCCTCTTTCGAATACCTCTCATCTACGTATTTGTTATGACGGTAGAATGGTTGGAACAAAATGGTTTCTTGTGATTTGGTAAAATCTAGTTTGTGAATGGATGTATCAAAAGGAGGGTTTAATACTTTTACGATGATATGATCACCAGCACTTAATAATAATACATAGATCACACAATGGTCATTTCCATATTTCATTGCATTGATGAGTAACTCACGGATCACTCTTTTGAAATTCTTTTTGTGAATGTTTACATAGAGATTGTGTCCATTTTTCGAATTAGAAATTTGGACTTGTTGGGCTTTGATGCCTAACATATCAATCAGATCACTTACTTCTTCCAGAATCAATGTATGTAATTCTCGTAAATTCACTTGTTCTGAAGTTCTTTTTTTGTTTTCAAAAATCAGTTGAGCTTCAGCTAACGTTTGTACTAATTTCTTTGTACTATTGAAGTTTTCTTCCAACATTTCGAAGATTGCACTGGGTATTGTTACTTGATCTCCTTCACGTTTGGCTTTCCTGACCATTGCACCAACGGTAGTCACAAGGGCACCAAGGCCGGAACCTTGCATGAGTGATGTATTGAGGTTGGGTAAAGCAGTTTCCATCCATTCGCGTGAAATGGTTTTTCCCTCAATTTCCTGCCTCCAATCGAAAATACGGATGATCTCTCTGTGAAGTGATTCTTCGTAATGGATTACATTCTTTTCTTCCACATCTAAATCAGACGAAGAAACGATGCATTCTTCTGAAAGGATCAAACTTAAGATAAAATAATTTTTGGTATCAATGGGAATCGGAGCAATTTGCGAACGAATTTTTTGGCGGTTAAAAAGGATCTCAGCTTCCTCAGGGTGTTGTTCGTCTCGGACTTTTGCTAGGGATTGTCCCCAACGATTCGCAAACTCGGGATTCATGTCTTGGATGGTTCTTCCAATTTCCGTTTCAAAATTGATCTCTTCATTGAGAAAGTAGGGTCCTAAAAAATTTTTTAAACACAAGGAATCATCGAAGACAAAAAAGGATGCTTTGGGTGTGACAATCTCTCCTTGGTTATCGTTTGTTATTCGGTGATTGTCCATAAGGTTACTTTGCATAGAATGGAATATTACAGTAATGAAATGTTAAGCATTTAGGCAATCATTTTGAAAAAATAGCGAAAAAAAGGACAAAAGGAACACATGCTTTTCATTAGGAGTTGTCCGAGTTGGCTGATTAAGATTTAGAATCATTCTGATTGTCTTTCAGTTAACATTCCTTAAATGCTAGATCAAAATGAATTGGTAATTTGTGTAAATTCTTTTCTCATTGTTAGTTGGTCGTTTTCTTTTTAGGAACGGAGATCAGGTGACATAAGTGAATATTATTTTGTCGAGATGGTTTTTTGTCATTCATCTCGGAATTGTTAGTTGGTGAATAGAGTTGATCTGGTAGTGGAAGGAATTTGGATAGAGAACTAATTCGAACTCGTTCTCTATCCAGTTTTTGAATGTGAAGATACTTTTTTACTTACTTGCTAATTCCTTTGCTAAATCCACTAACAAACGTACGCCGTAACCAGTGGGTCCTTGGAATTGGGTTCCCGATTTTTTCTTTCTCCAAGCTGCTCCTGCAATGTCAATATGAGCCCAATTGATGGATTCATCGACAAACTTAGAGAGGAATACTCCAGCAGATATTGTCCCTGCTCCCTTTCCACCACCTGTGATGTTTTTGAGATCAGCGATGTCTGATTTTAAGTCTTCTCCATATTCTTCCCATAGAGGTAGTTCCCAAACTCGATCATCAGATGCCTCAGAAGCCTTGAAGAGTGCTTCTCGTAATGGATCAGAATTTGTAAGGATGGCGGCGGCTTCATGTCCAAGTGCAATGATGACTGCACCTGTGAGTGTCGCCAAATCCACCATATAATCTGGTTTGTAGTTTTTGGAAACATATGAGAGTACATCACCTAACACGAGTCTACCTTCTGCATCCGTGTTTTGTACTTCTACAGTAGTTCCATTATAGGCAGTATAGACATCACCAGGTTTAATTGCTTTTCCATCTGGCATATTTTCAGCAACACCAATGGCTGCAATGATGTGGATCGGGATCTCAAGAGCGGCAATGGCACCGATTGCATGAATCGTTGCAGCGGCTCCACACATATCATATTTCATTTCATGCATTTCACCCGGTGGTTTTAAGGAAATACCACCTGTATCAAATGTTAATCCTTTTCCAACGATGGCGAATTTCTTTTTGGCTTTTGTTGGTTTGTATTCCAGAATCACCATTTTGCCTTCTAATTCTGAACCACGAGAGACTGCAAGGATACCACCTAACCCCTCTTTTTTGAGTTGGGTTTCATCCCAAACTTTAACTGAGAGTTTGTATTCCTTGGCTATTTCTTTTGCTCTCGAAACAAAGTCATTTGGAGTGAAGTAATTTGCTGGTAAATGTGCGATGTGTCTGGCACCATTCACATGTTTTGCGACAACTTTACTTTTAGAAAGACCACTTTCTGCTAAACTATGAACAGATTTGTCCTCGAATTTTAAAAAGACGGCTCCCACCTTCTTTTTTTCTTTGTCTTTCTTCTTTGTTTGTAATACTGAAACTGGATAACTTCCAATATAGAGAGTATTGGCAAGTTGATAAGCAATTCGGTCTGCAGAAAACTTTTTGGAAAGTGTTTTCGAAATATGAATTTCCAATCCCATTCCATCATAGTTCAGGATTTTTTCTCCATACTTGAAAAAATGAGAGATAAATTTTCTGAAATTTAATTTATCCTTTTCACCTAATCCAAGATAAATGGTTTGTTCCGCTTCATCTCGAAATTCTTTTCCAAGTTCTCCAGAAAACACTTTGGTTTCAATTTGTGTTCGGAATTTTTTCCCGAGTTCCTCTTTCACATCTTCTTGGAAAATAGGAATTAATTTATAAAAGGTACCAGATTTGAAGTTTCCGATTTGGATTTGGAGTGGAGAGATTTCGATTTTCATTTCCCTTGGATTTCCTGAATGTCTTTAATGATTTCTTCAACGTGTCCTTTTACCTTCACGCTGTCATAGATTTTTTTAATTTTGAGAGAACTGTCGAGAAGGAAGGTCGATCGAACGATTCCCATTCCTTTACGTCCCATAAATACTTTTTCGCGCCACACACCATATGCTTCGCAGATTTCTCCAGATTCATCGGAGATGAGATCAAAATTGAGTTCTTGTTTTTCGATGAATTTGGTATGGGATTTGGGATTGTCTTTGGAAATTCCTACGACGTTATAACCAAATTTTTTGAGACGGGCAAAGTTGTCTCGGAAGTCACAGGCTTCTGTTGTACATCCTGGAGTCATGTCTCTTGGATAAAAATAAACTACGACTCCATTTTTTCCTGTTAGATCGGCGAGTTTCACTTTTTCGCCGTTTTGGTTGACACTTGTAAAATTGGGGGCTTTTTTCCCTACTTCCAACATAATTTTCACTCCTGGTAAATTCATTCTTTTAGACAATTTTCAGTTGTCAATTTCGGAAAATGATTCGATACTAATTGTATGGATTCGAAAGAAAGGGTACAACTCATCCGGGAAGGAAATACTGCCTTTAATGCAGGTGATATCCGGAAAGCTCGTGAACTCTTTCTGAAAACAGACTATAAAGATGGCCTCATCCGTTTGGGTGACCATTTTATGTACGACCGAAAACTTCCCATGTTGGCTTTTGGGTATTACAAAAAAGCAGGTCGACAAGACAAGGTTGATGAAATTTACCAACGAATGGTCTATGCACTTTCCGTTTGGTTAGGCCGCGATAAGTGGAAAGTTCCGGCATCTGCCAATCAATCAAACGAAGCACAACAAGAATCGGCATCAACTTTAAATCCTGATGATTTTAAAGTTCATCCCATCTTAAAAGCAAAAGCTCTCGAAATACTTTCTTCCAAACATTAATCAGTTTGGATTCGTCTAAGGACTAAACATGATAGATAGTTTTACCTTACAAGCACTCGTTATTTCTACTTTGATCATTTTCTCCATTCTATCGAGTAAACTTTTTTTCCGTTTTGGTTTTCCGATTTTACTTATCTTTTTAACCTTTGGTATGTTAGCTGGTGCTGATGGTCCAGGCAGGATAGACTTTAGTGATTATAGTTTAGCACAATCCATCGGAATTTTTGCTTTAATTTATATCCTGTTTTTGGGTGGTCTTGAAAGCGAATGGGATAGTTTAAAAAACTTCTTATCAGTTGGAATTCGTCTCTCTATTATAGGAACAATTTTAACTGCACTCATCTTAGGAGTAGTCATTCATCTTTTATTTCCAGTACTTGGGTTTATGGAATCCTTTTTACTTGGCTCGATTGTCAGTGCCACTGATGCAGCATCAGTATTTAATATTTTTAAGACAGGTTCTTCTGACCTTCCTGTTCATTTAAAAAAAATAATCGAATTTGAATCGGGATCCAATGATGCTGTTGGTGTCCTTCTCACCACAATTTTCATGAATCTCATCACAGCGGACGCTAGTTTTAGCGGATTCCAATTCTTTCGCTTTTTTGTGATGCAAGTACTTGTTGGTGTGATGATGGGATATAGTATGGGAATTCTCATCTTGTATTTAATGAATTCCGTCAAACTTGGGTATGACGGTCTTTATTTAGTATTCATCACCGCATCTGTTCCCTTCATATATGCTGTCACAACTGTATTCCAAGGGAATGGATTTTTAGCAGTTTATATCGCGGGGATTATCGTTGGACGCAATAAGTTCATTCACAAAAAATCAATCTTTCGGTTTTTGAACGGTTATGTTTGGATCCTACAAATTGGTATGTTTCTTTGTTTTGGTTTACTTGTGTATCCAACAAGAATGGCAAATATTTGGGTACCAGGGCTTCTCATTGGGGTATTACTCATATTATTAGCAAGACCACTTGCCGTTTTCATTTCCTTATTTAGAGTTAATTTACCCATCAAAGAAAAATTATTTATCTCATGGGTAGGGCTTAGAGGAGCTTCCCCAATCATCCTTGCTACCTTCCCAATTGCCCAAGGCCTTGTATGGGGAGATTTACTCTTTCATATCGTATTTTTTGTTGTTTTGGTATCTCTTCTCATCCAAGGATCACTCATCCCAAGAGTGGCACAGTGGCTCGGGATTTTAAAGGTAGATCCAGATCGTAAAATTTATCGTCCTACAGACTTTGATAACATCGAGTTTCCGGGGATGACCTTACAAGAGTTAATCGTTCCATACAATTCAAGTGTTGTTGATAAAGCTTTGTTTGAAATTAAACTACCAGACCAATCACATATCCTTCTCATTGCGAGGGGAGAACAATTCCTCATTCCTTCGGGAAACACTCAGGTGAAAGGTGGGGATGTTGTTTGGGTTTTAGCAAAAGACGATGTGATGCCAATTATAGGCAAAACTTTTATGGCAATCGCCTAACGAAGTTTTTTGTCCAATCGAAGTAGATAATATACAGGCAATGCGATCAGTGTGATCATTAGCCCCCAAGAAGCAGTGATTGGTTTTTCGACAAACAAAATCACCATCACAGCAATGTTAGCAAATATATACAAAAAGATTGGTAGAGGGTAAAAAGGTATTTTATAATCAGATTTCATACCCATTTTTTCAAATCGAAATGGTGTAGCCGCAGTGAGGCAAGACAGAATAAGAATCGAACACGTGATCATATAAAGAAGTGCTTCAATTTCTTTTACAAACAAAAATAAAATCGCAACAAAACCCTGAAAAAAAATAGAAACATAAGGACTATGCCATTTGGGATGGACTTTGGAAAACGAAGGTAAAAACACTCCATCCCTTGCCATGGCAAAGTAAACTCGACTTCCTCCAATGAGAATGGCAGACATTGATCCTAAAATCACCCAGGCTATAAAACTTGTAGTTAATACCGAATAATTAACTCCGAATAACTTTTGAAAGGCGATGGCACCAATCCCATCTTGGCCCGCTAATTCATCGATAGGCGCTGATATTACAAAAAGTAAATTGATTGCAAAATAAAGTCCAGCGACAAGAAAACAAGCTGTGATCGCGGAACGTATAATTGTTTTTTCAGGGTTTTTCACTTCTTCGGCAATGTAAGTGATCATATTCCACCCAAGGTAAGAAAAGGATACGGGTACAATTCCGATGAGCACTTTGGAATAAAAGGAAAGTTCTAAGATATTTGGGAAAGGAGAGTTAAGAAGGTAATTCCAATGTGTAGAACCAATACTGAACCCAAGTGCCAAAAATAAAAGTAGTCCTGTAATTTTTAAAACAGCAAATACATTTTGTACGCGAACCGCAGACTTAATCCCAAAATAATTCAATCCACTAAAAAAGAGAATAGGCAAAATTCCAATTAGGGTAAGGGAACTTACTTGTAAGTCTAGACCTAACAAAGTGTAAGTTGGTGATTCAAAGTAGGGCAGTTCAGGGAATAAAATTTGGACATACTTACCAAAGGCTAAGGCAAGTACAGATACACAGGCAGAAAAATTAGTGAGTAAAGAGGACCAACCACTCATAAACGCGATGGCTGGAGAGTAGGCAACTTTTAAGTATACATAGTCTCCGCCTGCAAAGGGGAGGAGTCTTGCAGCATAAGCATATGTGATGGATCCAGACAAAGCAAGTAAACCACCGATGATCCAACATAGGAGGACAATCCAAAGGTTTCCTGTTTCTTTAATTAAATACCCAGAAGTGAAAAAGATCCCCGATCCCACCATCGATGAGAATAAAACGGAGACGGAATCAAAAGTATTGAGGCTACGTTTTAATTCCAATTAACCGCCGAGGAGACGTTTGACCATTGTTTCTGAAATCGGTTTCATGGAAGCAGTCGAAACCGATCCAATTTTTCCCTTAAACTCTTCAGGATTCAACATCATACCAAGAGAAAAGATATTTTCACTTTCTACTTCTTTTTTCCTGAGTTCCGCAAGGAGCCCAGAAACCGTTGCTTTACTTGTTTCCAAAATTTCCGGTTTGGATTTGTTTCCTTCACCTAACTCTGGAAAGAGTGGTTCTCCCTCAAACAAAAGTTCTTTGAGTTTGTTTTCTTCTTGGGTATTGTCTTCCAAAAGTCCAATCCGAGATTGTTCCTTCGAAAGTTGTTTTTGTAATTCTGTGAGCCGTGATTGGATATTGTGGTACTGTACAGGAAGGCTTACCACAAAGTCAGATTTTTCTTCTGCCTTTTGTATTTGGTTTCCTGCTTTTCCAGAGACATCTTTGGTGTCTTTTTTGTCCTGGATTAATTTTTCGGCTGAGTTGAGGAGACGATTGAGACGAACATCCATGTCCTACCTTCCTTGGTAAAGGCCTTATGTCTCGGCGGTGCCTGGACATAAATCCTATGACTACCTGTCTAATTTTCGGATGACCCGTACAAGGAAAATAAACTTTTTCTAAAAAAAAGTAAAGAATTATTAAAGTTGACTCGGGTTTTTACACAGTTTTGCTAGTGAGAGTTTATGGAAAGAAACCAATTTCTTCTCTTTCTCTCCTTTTTGTTCTCCACCATTGCCACAATTCTCGGAATTGCGATCCTTTTCTCGGGATCAAGCCTTGCTCGTTACTCGAGTGGGACGGGCGGGAGTCTTTTCCAAGCCAGTGAAATCGGTGCTGTCGTCATACCGATCGTAGGCGAAATCCACTCTGGGGAATCCACATTTGATTCGACTGGTGCCGACACCATTTTACGCCAATTACGTGATCTGGAAGAGGACGGTAACATCAAAGGGATACTTCTCGAAATCAACTCTCCTGGCGGAACCGTTGCTGCTTCCCAAGAGATTTTTAACGAACTGCTACATTTACGAAAAACAAAAAAGATTGTGGTGAGTATGAAAGATGTAGCTGCCTCTGGTGGGTACTACATAGCCTCTGCATCCGATTATATCTTTGCCGAAAATGGAACCATCACAGGATCCATTGGTGTTATCTCATTTGCTCCGAATGTAAAGGGACTTCTCGATCGGTACGGCGTGGCGGTTCGCACTTACAAAGCAGGAAAATACAAAGATATGTATTCTCCGTTTCGTGACTCGACAAACGAAGAAGATGATATGATTGGAAAACAACTCCAAGACACCTATCGTAAGTTTGTTGAAGATGTTGCCAAAGGTCGAAACAAAACTGTGAAATCCATTGAAGAGTTAGCAGAAGGAAAAATTTATTCAGGGGAAGATGCTTTCCGCAACAAACTAGTAGATGATATTGGTGGAAGGCGAGAAGCCCATAAAAAACTCTCAGAACTTTGCCAATACGAAGGTGAAATCCCACTTTTTGAACAGGAATATTCGCCATTTGAACGAATGATACGTTCCTTAGGTGTTAAGTTTTTGGGTGAAGGATCGCAAACTGCAAAAATTAGATCTCTTTTGCAATCGCAAGTTCTTGTGATCCTTCCTACATCCCTCGGAAAATTAATGTTATGAGAGATTTTTTCTTTGATTTGGTAGATACATTGGAGTTGGTATTTCTCGACCCACTCCGTTATTCAGAAGAAGTAAAAGAAATTCCTTTTGCCTTAAGTCCTAGTTCTAGTTGGTTGTTTTCGATTTTGTCCGCATTGTCGTTGTCAGTGGGGATGAGTATTTTATCTGCACCTTATACAGTTTCTACCTTGTCGTTTCTATTTTTTGGATTTCTTGCGAATTTAATATTGTTTCGATTTTTTCCATTTTTCTATTCACTGGTTGCTGATTATTATGTGCAAAAAAAAGGAAGAACACAAAAACTTTTGTTCCTTGTAATGTTTGCAAGGCACGCGACCGTACTCTTTTTGTTATTTGCTCCCGTTTGTATTGTGATCCATGCTATTGGATTATCGGGTGTAGGTTCAGGATTTTTTTTATTACTTACTTTCATAATGTTGTATGGTTTGGTCATTGCACGTGGACTCAAATCCATTTATGAACTGAAAAATCGCGATTCGATACGTTTTTCCTTTTATGCTTTGGGATTAACCATTTTGTTTCCATTTTTAATGAATTTGTACACAGCAACGAGTGTCCTGCAATCGGTATCAGGCGGTTTTTAATTGAATTTACTCATTACAAATGACGACGGAATCTCTTCCGCCGGTATTAAGGCTTTGGAACGAGTCCTTGGCAAATCTTACAAAACATACCTCATTGCTCCTCTCAAAGAACGATCTGTGACTTCCATGGCACTGACTGTTTTCCAAGGGATGAGAGTCGAACGGATCAATGACAACCATTACATCGCTGATGGATTCCCTGTGGATTGTGTGAACATTGGTTTGTATGCAGATATTTTTCCAAAAATTGACTTTGTCATCTCTGGGATCAACAGAGGTGTGAACATGGGTTATGATGTGCATTATTCAGGGACAGTTGGTGCGGCTAAACATGGTGCTTTACATGGTATCCCTTCTCTTGCAGTGAGTTCTGGTCGCATTGATCCAGAAGATGGGTATGAAAAGGAAGCACAACTTGTATTAACTTTCTTAGAAAAATACAAATCCCAAATCCAGTCTGGAGAAATATGGAATTTAAATTTTCCTCCTGAAGTCCGTGGAACGGGAACCATCAGTGAACTTGTTTTTACAAGACTCGGTCGCAGGCGTTATTCCGAAAAGTATGAGAAAAAACAAATCATTGAAGGTGTCAGCGAATTTCAGTTAAACGGAAGTTTGCTCGGTCATGATGAGGAAACGGGAACAGACTTTGAAGCCTATTACCAAGGAAAAATCCCTGTGACACCGATCCAATTGGACCTAACAGAAAAAAATCGTCTGAAGGAATTACAAACCAAATAAAACCTATGGCAGTAGACAACGATTACCTTTCTTATATGAACAAAGGCAATTATGCCATGGCTTTAAACCTTCTCGACCAAGCATTATTGCAAAATCCAGAGGATCCTATCCTCTTATACAATTTTGCTTTGTGTTGTTTCCAAACGAAAAACTTTAAAAAAACAATCCAAGTTTTGGATCGAATCTTAAGTGAATACCCAGGTTTCATAGAACTGGACAATGTGTACCGACTAAAAGTATTTTCCCTTGTGGAACTCAAAGAATGGGAATCTGCGGAAGGGATCATCAAGGAACGATTACAAATTGCGGTAGATGATGCCAAACTCCTCTCGTTTTTGGCCCATGTATATGAATACACCCACCGTTTGGAAGATGCGATCTCCATCCACAGACGGATTTTAAAAGCTAATCCTGATTATAAAAATAGTTTGAATTCCCTTGGTTACTTACTCGCTTTAAAAAAGAAACTAACAGCAGAGGAAAGAGCCGAAGCCATTCGATCCTTAAAAAAAGCATTAGAACTGGATCCCAATAATCCGGCCTATTTGGATAGCTTTGGGTATTTTTTGCAAACCAATGGGAAACCAGAAGAAGCTTGGAAGGCATATCGTAAGGCCTTACAAAAGAACCCAAACCACCCCGTCCTCCTCGAAAGACTCAAGAACCTGAAGAAATAAATCTCCCTTTTGTTGACACAGTCCTTCTTCCAAAAACACTGGTGTTTCAAGGACTTTCTCGGGATGTAGCGCAGTGGTAGCGCATCTGTTTTGGGTACAGAGGGTCGCAGGTTCAAATCCTGTCATCCCGAATCAGTTGGTTCTATCTGACCCGGTAGCTCAGCTGGATAGAGCAACTGCCTTCTAAGCAGTTGGTCGGGGGTTCGAATCCCTCTCGGGTCGATGATTGTTCTAGAAACGGTGGATGTAGTTCAGCGGTAGAGCCCCGGTTTGTGGTACCGGTCGTCGCGGGTTCGAATCCCGTCATCCACCCACTTGTAAATTTCCCCTTTAACGAATATAATTTTTCCCAAAAAGTCCACGAGCGCCTTGCGTTCGCTTGGCCCTCCATGGCCAAAGCTCTCGCCCGCATCCATCCGTGGATGCTTTGCGGCGTTAGTGGACTTGTTGGGAAAAAACTTCGATTTCATTGGGAAATTGCGTACAAGTATAGAATTTACTTAAGAATGAATTGAATTGGGATTCGAACGATTTTGCGATAGAGTTCGAGTAGCCAATTTGGCAAGACACCTTGCCTAATTGGCGTTAAGCGAGAACGACCGAGCGCAAGGACGCGCGAGGGCCCGCAAAAGACGGCCTGGAACGAGTTCGACCTGGATGGGAGAACCGTGGAAGGCGAATCCCGTCATCCACCCACTTATCAATTTCCCACTTCAACGATATAGTTTTTTCTCAAAAGCAAATAGGCGCCTTGCGTTCGCTTGGCCCTCCATGGCCAAAGCTCCCGCTCGCATCCATCCGTGGATGCTTTGCGGCGCCCATGCCATTGTTAGGAAAGGCCTCGATTTTATTGGGAAATTGTGTACAAGTATAAAAGTTATTTAAGAATGAATTGGATTGGGATTCGATGTTGTTGTCGGGAGGAATGATAAGAATTCTATCGATTGTTAGATTGTAAAAAATGCAGAAAGTTTATCTTGGTTAAAGTAAGATTGTGTTAAATGATCGGGACTATGGAGGAAGTAGGGATTGGCTTTGTAAAAATACTTGAAAGGAAGAATAGAAACAAAGCTAAATTGGCTTATATGAAGATAATTCTTTGTTTGTTTCTCATCATATCTATTGGATGCAAAAAAATGCAATCTTTCAATGAAGAACAAAACGTTGTCAGCGGATTTGCTTTTGCAATTCAAAAATCTCCTTTATACAAAAATACAGATGTAAAGAGTGAAATTCTCCTAATCATTCCAGAAGGGGCGAAGATGGATGTAATAGACGATACTAATCGTAATTTTTGGAAGGTGTCTTATGGTGGAAAAATAGGATTTGTTCCGAGAACTTTTTATACTGAAATAAAAGATAATTTTATCTCTGTATTCTATAATATAGAAGAAAGCGATTACAACAGTGTTTCCACGAATAGAGAGAATCTAAGATTACGAAATAAACCTTTTTTAGATGCAAAGGTTATCAGTTTGTTGCAGAAAAATAAGAAAGTTTTTGTCCTTGCTATTGGAAGACTATTTCAGCAGATTGATTCAAATTTTGATGTATGGTATTTGGTTAAAACCGAAAAAGGTGAAATAGGATTTATCTATGGAGGATTTACTTATAAAAATTCCCATTATATAAATGTTCCCATATTAAACAAAAACAAACTTTGGATGGATATACGTAACCTGGATGGTTTTGTGGCATTCCCTGGTGCCTCAAAGGATGATGATCGCCTTCCTTCTTATTGTGGCAGTAAAGAAAATGGATATAATTCAGACATTCATGGAGGTATCGAACTCATCTCGGGCATTTCGAATCATAAAGGAATCAATTATTATTTAGTAGATGAACTTTATAATGACATTGAAGGATGCGATGCGATGACCCTTTGGATTTCCGAAAAATATGTTACATTGGTTGAAAATGTAAAATCTTATACGGAGAAAAAATACGCGAAAAACTTTGATCCAAAGTTATTAAAAATTCTGAATGTAGAAAACTACAAAGCACTATCGGTTAAAAAGTTAGAAGAGAGTGAAAAATACCTACATAATTTCTTTCAAGTTGAGTATACGACCAGAGAAATTAACCTTGGATCTTCGATCTATGTTTACCAAAATCAAAAGAAGGATTATTTCCATTTAACAGAAGCATCTCAGTTGTATTTCGGGGATATAAACCAAGATAAAATTCCAGAGATCTTTGTTTGTTATACGGATGGGTTAAATAGTTTTATGGGAGATCTCTTTGTTTATCAAAATGGAGATTATTCTCCAGTATTACAATTTAGACCAGAAGATGAAATTAGTGGAGTGAGATTCGTTGAGGATCGAATTGAGTTTGCCTTTGATGGAACGGTTGATGGATGTCCGTTTGATGAAAGGTTTTCCGAAACGGCAAAAAAGGTTGTTCGGTATAAGTTTCTCAAAGGGAATTTGGAAAAGATAAAATAGAAAACAACCAAACAATGAAGTTACAGAAACCTATGGATTGGGATGGAAGAAACATTGAATGACGGTTCCAGAAATCCATTTTAAGGTTATCCTTACCATTTCGATTCAGTTTTTCTTTCAAACGCTGTTGGATGCAAATGACATAATTTTTTAAAATTAGTACTTACACCGAATTTTGAAACTTAGGGAGAAGGAAAGGCATTAAATTGATTTCATAATTTTCGCATTCTATATTATTTTATTTTCTAATTCTCTACAGGTAATAAACTGCATACTACTGAAAGAGGGAAATCACTCGTATGCATTCTTATTTTTCCAATATATCGATTCGACTCAGACTGATCCTTTTGCCTCTTCCTGTCCTATTGTTTTTATTGATTGTGCTCGTTTTGTACATTCAATCGCAAAACAAGGAAATCGATTTCTCAGTGAAAGAACAGAAAGGTATCGAGATCATCAAACCTGTTTATTTTGCATTTAAAGTTGCATTACCGAAATTCAAAATTGGGAATGAGAATGTAGATGATTTAAAACCTATGATTGAAGAAGGGAAAGCAGCCATTCTCAAATCAGGAATCCTTTCTGAAAATTCAAAACAATTTCAAAAATGGAATGCGTATTTAACTCACGAACGATTCAACCAAGAGACAACTCGCAATTTTTTGGAAGATACACAAGACTTAGCAGTTAAGATTGGAGACCATTCGAATTTGATATTGGATCCAAAACTGGAATCCTATTACCAAATGGATATCATTCTGTTCCAAATTCCTATGTTATGGAAACATGTTGGGCAACTCAAAGAATTAATTCGGGATGAGTATCTTGGAGAAAATCGAAAACGGAAAACTTTTTCGAATATCAGTTATACAAAATCAATCATATCGATCAATGCGATTGAGAACATTTGTACCAATATCACAAGTTCTTATAAAAAAACAATGGAGAATGCTCCAACCTATCAAGAGAAGATTCAAAAGAACATAGACCAAACAAACCAGGCTTGTAATGCCTATGTTGATGAACTGAAAAAAATATTGATAACTGAGGTGAACAAACCGGATTCATCCGATGAGTTATTCAACATCATACATAAGGGAACATTTTTAGGTTCGGAAATTCAAAATTTTTCCATTTTGATTTTTGAAAACCTGATAAAGGATCGTTTGTCAGAACAAAAATTCCACAGGTTGATCAATATACTCATTCTTGTTGTGGCACTATGTGTTTCTATACTTTTGATTTTTCTCATCTTTAAAAGTATCAACCTTCCATTAAAAACTGTTTTAATGAAAGTCGAGGAATTATCGAGTGGTGATGCCGATCTCACAAAAAAACTACCTTCGTTTGGTGAAAATGAAATTGGAGAAATTTCAGGTTCCATCAATCGTTTTGTAAGCCAATTACATGATATCATTGTGCAACTGAAACATTCAGTGAACCAAGTTGAAAAAAGTTCTGACCAATTAAAACATGATGCTCTATCGGTATCAGATAATGCATCAGGACTTGCTTCCACTTCAGAAGAGGCTGCCGCTTCCTTAGAAGAATTATCTTCTTCCTTTGAAGTTATGTTTGGTTCCATTTCAGACGAAACCAAAAACATTGCTAAAATTGCAGAAGAAATTCGAAATATTGAATATTCCATCGTGAATATTGAAAAGGAACTCAACCAGTTATCGATTGAAGCTGTTGCATCAACTCAATTAGCGGATAATGGAAATTTATCGATCCGAAGTACGGATAATTCAATGGAAGAGATCCGATTGGTAACAAAAGAAATTTCTGGGATCGTGGATTTGATCACGGATATCTCTGAACAAACAAATTTACTGGCACTCAATGCCAGTATCGAAGCGGCCCGAGCAGGTGATGCGGGAAGAGGTTTTGCTGTAGTAGCGGAAGAAATTTCAAAACTTGCTGATAAAACCAGAACTTCTGTAAAAAATATTATGACATTAATTGCAAAGAGTGATTTAGCAGTCAACATTGGTGTGAATCATGTGAATGATACAGTTAAAGTTCTAAATGAAATTGTTGGCCAATCCAATCGGATTCAAACAGGTGTTGAAAAACTAAAGGGTGAAATCTCATCTCAATCCAATAGTTTAACCAATGTATCAGACGAACTCAAAGAACTGCAGTCATTGGCAGAATCAATCGAAACATCTTGCCAAGAACAAAAACGAACTTCTGAAGATATGGTTGTTAGTGTGAATTCACTTTCAGGTAGTGCCCAGGAACTTGCTCAAAGTTCCGAAGATCTAAACCGCGTAAGTGTCACGATTAGTAGTGTGGCAAAAACAATTTCTACGATTGCCAATTCGTTCGAAACGAGTATTGATTAATAAATAAGAATTTATATTTTGTGATGTGATGGTTACGAACTTTTCTACATTACTTAGGAGGTTTGAGCAGGCATCACGATCATTCGTTCATTCTATATTCAATAGGTTAGTTGGGAGAGAAATTATTTGTTTTTAAGATTTTATTTCCTTCTTGCCGTTTCCGAAATTAATTTCAGTAATGAATCTATATGCCCACGAATACCACTACAAAAAAAGACTATAGGATAATTGGTTTTTTATTATTTCTTAGTTTGGTTCCGAGCATCGCGGGACTAGTTCGAATTTTCCAACTAACAACTGGCTCTGGTTATACGGTAGAAAACCAACGATTTTTTAATGACCCAATTCCAGTAATCCTACATATCATAGCTGTTTTATTGTATAGTATTTTAGGGTCATTCCAATTTGCCCCTGGATTTCGAAGCCGTCACCTTCGTTGGCACCGAATTTCTGGTAGGATCCTCGTAGGTTTAGGACTTCTCACTGCGGGTAGTGGATTATGGTTAACCTGGGTTTACCCAAGAGTACCTACTGATGGAGATTGGTTATTTGGAATTCGAATGGTGATCGGAGTTTGGATGTTGGTCTGCATTATCCTCGGGTTTTCATTTGCTATGGCGAAACAATTCCGATCCCACAGCCACTGGATGATCCGAGGTTATGCGATTGGTTTAGGAGCTGGCACACAAGTATTTACACACTTACCATGGTTTGTCTTTGTGGGAGGTGAACCATCAGGGATTCCAAGGGATTTAATGATGGCAGCAGGTTGGCTTATCAATTTTTTATTTGCAGAATGGATCATTTGGAAGGAGAAATCCTTCCGAAATTAATTTACAAGTTGCAAAATTTTCTCGCTGGAAACATCATAAGTCACTTTCGACTAACAAAGTGACACAGTGGTGAGAAGTTAGAATGTTTCCAAATTTCAAACAACTTCTATCTACCTTATTGTGTTTTGGCTTAATCTCTTATTTAAGTCCTCTTTTTGCTTCCGATCATATTGATTTATATTTAAAATGGTACCACCAATTCCAATTTGCAGGGTATTATACTGCACTTGAAAAAGGATACTACAGAGAACTTGGTTTGGATGTTTCCATTCACGAAAGTAAAAATGGAATCGAAGGGTTACACCAACTCATTTCCGAAAAAGAAGCACGTTATGGAGTTGGAACAAATGAAGTTCTCTTACAGTGGCATGCTGGTACACCCATCGTTGTCATTGCTGTCATTTTCCAACATTCTCCTACCGTTTTATTCACAAAAAAGACTCATCCTGACCAAACTGTACATGATTTGGTTGGGAAAAAGATCATGTTATCTCCACATGTTTATGAAATCCTCGCTTTGTTAAAAAAGGAAAAATTAGACCCTAGTCAATTCGAACAATTACCACATAGTTTTCGATTTTTGGATTTAGTAGAAGGTAAGGTAGATGCCATGGATGGTTATTCTACTACTCAAACCTATGAACTTGAAAAGTTGGGATTCCCATTGATGGTGTTTTCACCAAGAACATCAGGTATTGATTTTTATGGAGACAATTTATTCACGAGCAAACTCGAAATAGAAAATAATCCAAGCAGAGTCAAAAAATTCCGTGAAGCAAGTCTTCGTGGATGGGACTATGCTATGAAACATAAGTCAGAGATTGTAAATCTAATTTCAGAAAAATATGCGAGTTCCATTCCCAAAGAACAATTATTATTTGAAGCAGAACAGATGGAACCATTGATCCAACCTTCTCTAGTAGAGATGGGATATATGTATGAAGGACGATGGAAACATATTAATGAGGTGTACGCAGATTTTGGCATGTTACCAAAAAATTTAGATCTGAGCGGATTCCTCTATAACGCCAATCCAAAACCTAATTATGAGACGATTTTTTCTATTTTGATTTTACTATTATGTATTGTGTTAGTTGCTTGGATGGTCCAAAGGTATCGATGGAACAAACGGTATTCAGAAACCTTACAAAGTGAAGTTTTACTTAGAACAGAAGAATTAAAGATCTCCAATGATGCTTTGAATTCTACTAATATTGTTTTAGAATCAAAATTAAAAGAACTGACAGAGGCACAAGAAAAGTTATTAACGAGAGAAAAATTAGCGACCATAGGTAATTTAACAGCAGGGATGGCACATGAATTGAATACACCTTTGGGTGCGATTGTTTCCTCTCATGGTTCTATTAGTGATTTTTTTCAGAATCAATTTCAAACTATCTTAAATTCCCTTTTTACATTTTCGAATGAAGATAGAGAACGATTTTATTTTTTGATAAGAGATTACCAAAACATTCAAAATGTTTTTTATACAGGTAAAAAAGAGAGGGAATTTAAAAAAGAGTTAGAAATGGAGTATACCGAATTATTCCAAACATATTTAAAAGATGATCGAGAAGAATACTTAAACTTAATCTTTGAATCTTCCGCATTCTTGTTGGGGGATCATCTCACCTATATTTTAGAAAGTGATCGCAAAAAAGAAATTTTAACAATGGGTTCCAAGGTAACAAACGTCTTTCGTTCTTGTTCTATCATTTCCATAGCATCTGAAAAATCATCTCATGTTGTGAAATCTTTAAAAAATTACTTAATTGCTGATGATCATACCCATTCAGATCAAAGTAAAATCGATATCATTAACGAAATCGAAACGATCCTCACTCTGTATTATTATAATATCAACCATAGAGTAAAAGTTAAAAAACATTTTTTATCGCATCGGAAATGCAAAGGCAATCGAGATAATTTAAATTTAATTTGGGTTAATTTATTGAACAATGCTCTATATGCTATTTCATATGAAGGAATCATTGAAATTTATATAGAAGATGATGGTCCTTGGATCAAAGTCAGTTTTATAGATTATGGGAGTGGGATTCCAAAAAATATCCAAGATCGAATTTTTGAACCTTTTTTTACAACAAAATCAAAGGGTGAAGGAGTTGGATTAGGATTGGACATTTGTCGAAAAGTGATGAACAAAATGAACGGTAAAATTGAATTCGAAAGTGAAGTTGGGAAAACCAAGTTCACCGTTTATTTGTTAGCTGATGAATAAAATACTGTTGATTCACTTTTTTACTTTACTTTTTTCCGAATGAGAATCTTATTTTGCCAGTTTGTTTTACCACACTCAAATTCAATTAGGTAGGTTCATTTTATGTCATTCCAAGATGCAATCAAGGTTTGCTTTCAAAAATATGTCGATTTTAATGGAAATGCAAAACGTCCAGAATTTTGGTATTGGGTAGCATTTACATTTGTTGTTAGTTTTATCTTACAGATGTTCCTTCCCATTTTAGGAATGGTGTTTTCTTTGGCAGTTTTTTTACCAAGCATTAGTGTTGGCGCAAGAAGGTTACATGATGTAGGAATGAGTGGTTGGTGGCAATTAATAGGTCTTACAGGGATTGGACTGTTGGTATTGATTTACTTTTGGGCACAAAAAGGTAAATAAACAAAGTGTTTCTTAACGCATTCAAAGAGTATTTGATTTCGCGTTAGGGACAAGTAGGGCTTGGTCACCTGCCATTGGAATGGTAGGTGACGGAAGCGTAAGCGCACCCCGGATTGGCCCGACCTTTTTTTGGATTCATCATCTGCTTCAATGAATTAGGAACGCCCAATCAACTCTTTACTTTTCATTTTCCAGAATACTTAGATAAATTTCCTTTTGATTTTTAGAATGTTTTGATTGGTTAGAGGCAAATGTAAAGATAAATGATTGTTCTTCATTTGATACCATTCTACTAATTTCGGAACCTGTAGGATATCCACCACAACCATCATGTGACCATTCAAATATAATCTCTGATTCTGTTTCTTTGAGAATATTAAAATATAAATCACTACAATCTTTTGCTAACTCTGCTTTTACCGCATTCACGAAAACATTACGTCTTGAAGTTCCGATTTTTTTTAACAAAGTGAAACGATAGAGTTCCTTCCAAATTTGGTTTGTGACTCCGCCTGGGAACAATTCTATCATAGAGATATTTTCATCATTTTCTGAGTGCCCAATGACCCATTTTCTTCCGTCAAAATTTCGATGGAATGGAACTTTGGTTAATTCTTTTTTAATTCCAAAATTTTTATCTAAAACCAAACGTAAGTTCTCTTTATTTTGTTCTGAAAAATTGATTGGTATGTGTAAGGATTTGATTTCGCCATCTTTGTGTTTCAGTTCAATCGTGAAAAATTTGCTGGTATTGCCAGATTCAAAGATCCATTGATACTCCGCTTCGTTTAACGCGCTACTCTCTACATATAACTTTCCTTTTTCAATGTTTTTGTCTTGGTTAAAGTATTCTTTTTTTTCTTCTCCATTCCTTTCAAAACCTCGGACGGAATCAATTTCATCAGTTTTTACCATCGCTAAAAAACTCCAACGAACTGATGTTCCATCAATGATAGGGCCTAAATTTTTTGCGACTGCCCATTCATTTTCCAATTGAGGTTTAACTTGTGCCTGTAAATAAACATGGGATAAAAAAATTGCGAATATGACTAGATTAGAAAGATGTTTCATAGTGAGTTCCTTTTTCAGTAACTGAATCAGGCCTCGATTTTATAGGAAGATTTTGGATCCGTCAATGAAATCCTTTGGATCAATTTGGAATTTAAGTTCAAAAGTAAGGAGGAAATAAGAAGTTAATGGAATTTATAAGGAAAGCGGGGAAAGGAATTTTTATGTTTTTGGTTTTGGTATTTGGTCAAGAGGGCTTTTGATATTTTCCAACCGACTCCTTGCAACTTTGGTGTAAATTTGTGTGGTTCGGACACTTGAGTGTCCGAGAAGAGTTTGGATCATTCTAAGGTCCGTTCCGAGTTCCAACAAATGTGTCGCAAATGCATGGCGCAAACTATGAAAGGTGACTTTTTTAGTGATCTTTGCTTTAGCGGCCGCTTGGTTAAAAATAGATTCAGCAGTTCTGATGTGAAGAGGTCTTTTACCAGCACCAGGAAATAACCAAGTTATATTTTTTACTTCATTAAAACTATATTTTAAGAGTAAATTGTATTCTCTCACTTGTAAGTATTCTTTGAGTTCGAGTATGAGGGAATTTGCAAGAATTGTGTATCTATCTTTTTTACCTTTTCCTTGTGTGATTCGGATCATGTTCCTTTCCAAATCGATATCTTTTAATTGTAAATGGATTACTTCTCCTACACGTAATCCCGCTGAGTAACTAATGAGGAGCAGTATTTTATGTTTTAAATTTGGAAGTGCATTGAATATAGCCCTTGTTTCTTCCGCTGATAAAACTTCAGGTAATTTTGCATCGACTTTCATTTTTGGAAATTTGAGATTTTTCATCTGCTTTCGGACTTCCCGGAAATAGAAAATGAAAGCTTGTCTTGCACTTCGGATAGTCGCAGAACGTAATGATTTTTCTTTTACTTGAAAGTCCAAATAGTTTTCGATATCCCTAGAAACGATATTCATAGGCAATTTTTCTGTGAAAAGCAACAGCCTGTATAAATGTGAATAATATGTTTTGGTGGTGAAAAATGAAAAATTCCTTTCCCTAGCCGAACGAAAAAAATCTTCTAATATCCCACATTGTTTTGGAATTTCATTTGCTAAATACCGGATATCATAATTTGAAAATTCAATTAACACACGTTTAATGGAAGCAGCATCATTAGGATAGGACCAACTTTTATCTTCAGGGTGGTAAATTGCCTTTGGAATTGATTTTGCGATTTTGATATACAATTCCGAATACGGAAAATAGAGATGGAATCGTTTATCATTTGATTTGTATTTGAGTTTGATCATAAAACACCTAACTTAGTTTGATTCATTGGAATAGGTGAGGGCTTACGGTTTTGGTCCTGAGAACCTTTCGCTTTTTTGAGGATGAGAAGAAAATGTTGGTGATTGGAGAGGGTTTGGGGGGGAGAATCTAGTATCCCCGCCCTGATTAGGGTGGGGTTCTAGACCCGCCACCCAATACGTTCCCTCTATCACGCCCAAGGGCAACGGACAAACGAAAATCAATTTAAGGATTTTTTTTTCTTGGAAAGTTCATGCTACAACACAAACTGAAATCTTTGGGAGTTATATGAATTTAGTCACAGTCGGATTAGGAATCTTTTTTATCCTTTATGGAATCACTACCTATATTTTACGCCTCTACAAACCAGGTTTTTTTTGGAAACTAGAACCCATGAAACAAAAATGGGGTGAAAAAAGAGGATACTACATTCATGTTTTTAGTTATTCCATCTTACCAGTCGTATTAGGAATTGTGTATACAATTTTAGGTTTAAGAGGTTAGGAACGAATAACGAGAGTTATTTGGGCGCCTCCAATCAATTTGATCAAAGAACAAAGTTTATAAATGGACCGGGCCCTACGCTGCAATCTTTCTCCATTTGAGAAAGGATTTCCGCTTCGGTCCCTGGCGCAGGATTTTTACAATTGATGGGAAAGGATTGTATCTTGCCTAGATGGAGTTCGGTCTTCAGGATAATCCGTACTAAAATGTAGGCCCCGGCTTTCCTTTCGTAATAACGCGGATCTGACAATGAGTTCGGCAACTTTTACTAAATTACGAAGTTCTAATAATCCCAAAGAAACTGTAGTTCGATTGTAATAATCTTTTACTTCTTGTGAAATCAGTTTTAATCGACGAAGGGCACGTTCCAATCTCATATCAGACCTAACAATCCCAACATAATTGCTCATGATGGTTTTAATTTCGATTAAGTCATGGGAAATCAATACCCATTCTTCCGTGTTAGTAGTTCCTTCTTTGTTCCAATCAGGAATCAAATCGGTTTCTAAGGAATACTCAAGTTTCCCTTCAGATTTGATATCATTTGCAATCCGATGGGAAAATACCAAACATTCCAATAAACTATTGGACGCTAAACGATTACCACCATGGACTCCTGTACAAGTTGTCTCTCCACAAGCATATAAATCTGCAATGTTTGTTCGTCCTAAGAGATCCGTGGCAACTCCACCACACATATAATGGGCGGCAGGAACAACTGGAATCGGATCGGTTGTGATATCAATCCCTAGTTTTTTACAACGTTCATAAATCGAAGGAAAATGGCTTATGATGTCATTGGCAGGTCTATGAGTGATATCAAGGAGTACATGTGGTTCCCCTCTTTTTTTCATCGTATCATCAATGGCTCGTGCCACAATATCTCTAGGTGCTAATTCTCCCATTTCATGATAGTCTTTCATGAATGGTCTGCCACCTATCTCGCGTAAGATGCCTCCATGGCCTCTCACAGCTTCTGAAATTAAAAAACTATTCCCTTGTTCATGGAAAAGCGAAGTAGGATGGAATTGGTAAAATTCCATATTTTTGACAATGGCACCAGCTCTATACGCACTTGCTACACCATCACCTGTGGCAATGTTTGGATTGGTTGTGTGCAAATACACCTGGCCTGCACCCCCAGTTGCCAAAATTGTTTTTTTGGCTAGGACTGGAAATACTTCACCAGTCTCTGTATCGACTATGTAGGCTCCATAACATCGTAAGGGTAAATTTTCTTTATTTTTTAAATGGTGTTTGGTGATTAAGTCTACACATGCATGGTTTTCTAGAATTCGAATGTTTTGGTTTGCATGAACATGATCAAGTAACGATTGTTCAACGGCACTTCCTGTTCTGTCAAGAGAGTGGATGATCCTATTTTTGCTATGTCCACCTTCTCGTGCTAAATCCAATTCACCTGTTTGGTTTCTTGTGAAAGGAACACCCAAGTCCAATAGTTCTTTGACTCGGGTTGGACCTTCTTCCACCAAAACACGAACTGCTTCCAGATCACATAAACCTGCTCCGGATTCTAAGGTGTCTTTGATGTGTTCTTCGAATTTATCCTTATCATCAAAAACAGAGGCAATCCCACCTTGTGCATAGTTGGTATTCGATTCGTAGTCTGCTTTTTTGGTAACAACAACAACCGAACCAAGCGGAGCTAATTTTAATGCGGTAAAGAGACCACTCACTCCGCTTCCAATGATCAGAAAATCTGATTTAATTCGAGTCACATTGCATCCAATTCATGATTAGTTTCAAAAATAGAGATTCTATAATCTAGAATCTTTATTTAGCATTCAACATCCCTTCGATGAAGTCCAAACTTCTAATTAACATATAATCAGGTTTGATCGCATCGTTTGCGTGTTCTTTCAAATACGTATCAGCCTTACCATTTTTTTTGGCATAATCCTTAATCGCATTCAAATTGAATTTTGATTTCACAATCCCTTCATGTGGGATGAGAGGTAAGTGGTTCCACATATCCTCTTCTCGGTATCGGAAAGGGAAGGTTCCATCTGGTTCTTCAGAAACTTCTATGTCAGGTGAAACTCCAACCACTTGGATGGTTTTTCCGGAAGGAGAATAATACCTAGCATTTGTGATTTTCAAAAGGTAATTTGGATTGTTGTCCAATTTTTTTAATGTTTGCACAGTTGCTTTTCCAAATGTCCTTTCACCAAGTAAAATTCCACGGCCATGGTGTTGGATCGCACTGGCAACAATTTCAGAAGCAGATGCTGATTTTGAATTCATGAGCACGGCTAACGGAAGTTTTGTGATGTCTTTGATTTTTGCATATTTTTCATCATCACTTCTACCAGGAGTTTTTGTAGAAACAATGAGTCCTTTTTCGATGAACATATCAGCAATATCCACTGCTAAATCCAAAAATCCACCTGAGTTTCCTCTTAAGTCTAAAATCACTGCCTTTAGAGGTTTGCCATTCTCTTTGGCAGTTTTTTCCATTTCTGCTAAAGCTTCTGCAATTTGTGTATCAATTGGTGGTTCACCGTTTCCAGGTTTTACAAATCCAGTGAGTTTGATGTAAGCAACTTGTGGATTTTCTTTTACTAAGTGATAGGTTACGTTTTTGATTGTGATTTTGTCACGAATCACTTCGATATCGATTTTTCCTGTATTCCCTTTGCGAGAGATAGTCAGCACAACTTTTGTTGCTTTTGGTCCCTTGATCTTTTTAACTACTTTATCAAGAGATAAGTTTTTGATGAGTTTACCATCAACGGCAACAATGTTGTCTCCACTGCGAATCCCAGCTTTGAGCGCAGGACTTCCTTCCAATGGATTTTCAACAATCACTTCACGACTTCCACCACCAGAAAGGATGGCACCAATCCCTTCAAAAGATCCATCACTGATTTTGGACATGGATTCTTCCCAAACTTCTTCCAAAAAGACATTGGAGTGTGGGTCAAGAGAGTTTAAATAACCATTCGCAGCAGCAACAAACACTTGTTCCATGCGGAATTCTTTTTTGTCTTCTTCCTCTTCGTCAGGAAGTTCACCATCAAGTTCCACAAGTCCCTTTAAAACAGGAGTTTTATATTTATCCAAATTGTCTTGGATGTAAGTGACAACCCGATCAAAATCTTTTCTTGAAAAATTAATTTCTTCCCAACGAGCAGAGATCACTGATTTTTTTAATTTTTCTTTTTCGATCAGTTTTTTGAGTTCTGCATCAGACAATTTACGGTTTTCATTTTTTTTCCGTTTCTCTTTTTGGATTTTTTCCACTTGGGTGTAATCAGGATCAAAAACGACAAATTTGTCAGATGGAGAGATTTTGAAAGTAGTCCCTGGCCAGAGATCTTCCTTATCATCATATTTCTCTCTCTCTTTGAAATAACTTTCTGGGTAAATGTAAAGTGGATGGGGTAAACTTAAAAAAGCAAAACTTGCTGCATCGGTATAAGCACGATTTACATTGATATGTTTGTCTATGTACAGTTTGTCTACTGTTCGAATGACAGTTTCAAAGTCGACATAAGTGAAATTGGTCTCGCGGTTTTGCGCTTTTTTCGCTTCTGGTTCGCAGGAAATAAAACCAACTGGTAAAGCAAAACTTAGAAGGGTGAAAAAGGATAGTAGATAAACAAATCGTTTCAAGGGATCTCTCGTTTCGTGGATAGATTATCCTAAGAATTTCCGAATTTCCAGCCTAGGCAAGACAAAAAAAATTGGGACAAATCCAGGACACATGCATAACATAGACGGTGACATGCGCTCATTCGTTGTCCTGATTTTTGCCCTTTCTCTCTGGTTTTGTTCCTCCGAGCCAGAAAAGAACCCAAATCGTGATCCATATAGTTTGGAAACCCTTCTTTTTTTGGAAGAGGTATTACTTGATGTTTGGGAAAACCCTTCGGCAAAAGAAGATGCAATGTCTCGACTAAGATATGTTTGCCGAACTAAAGATACTGACGATGGATATTTATGTTACATGTGGGGTCTTCTGGAATACCAACGTGGCAATTACAATGAAAGTTATGCTGGTTTTCGAAAGGCTTTAGAAAAAAATCCAAACGACACCCTTTACAAAAACATGTTACGTATGTCCGCCGAAAAATCAGGAAACCTTGCGGATTTAAAAGCTCATTCGTATGATGGAGAAGTCCTCGCTTCTCTTTCTGAATTGGATAAACAATGCAAAGAGGAAAAATCCCCAAACTTTTCCACCTTTCAATTTTTGATCGAACGAGGTGTTTTCACCAAGGAATCCTTAAAACGTGGCAGTTTTTCGAATTGTTTCCAAAAATTAGAACCTAATGAACAAATTTCTCTTCAAAAACTAATCCGTAATCCCAATGTATCCTACAAGGAAAGGTTGTATGCGGACCAGATGAAGTCGGATCCGTTTACGAAAATTTGGGATACTTCCTCTTACCACCGTGGTGAATTGGGTAAGGAAATGGTGGGCGGAACACAAGGTGCAGTTTCTGCGACTGTCTCATCCAATGCAGAAGGAAATCCTTCCCTCGTTTCTGGGTCCAATCGCCCCTCTCCAATAACAGAGGCATGGCGTAAGGTAAAACTTGCTTCGCTTTCAGGGAATGAAACCCAGGCAAAAGAAGCCTTTAAACAATTTATTTCCGAAGTACGTCTTTCCAAAACAAAAGGTAAGTCGGAAGCGATGATGGCAACCGCTTTAGAACGAGCAGCAAAATTATTACTCGAACAAGACCCGAGTTACGTTAAGATTCGTTTCCTTGCGAAAGAACTTTAAGATATTCTTTTACCGTATTCCCTAATCCATCGACCAAACTTTGGGCCATGAGTCGATGGCCAATCGAAACTTCTGCAAGGAAAGGAAGTTTTGCAAATACTTGTAAATTCTTCGTATCAAGGTCATGTCCGGCATTGACACCTAACCCTCGTTTGTTTGCCTCAAACGCAGCCTGCTTATAGGATTCAAAAATTTGAACGCCTTCCCTTACATCTGCATCAAATGCGTGGGCAAATGGACCTGTATACAGTTCAATCCGTTCGGCACCGAGTAGAGTGACTTGGTCATAAAACGTAAAATCAGTTTCCATAAAGAGAGACACTCGGATTCCTTCTTTTCGAAATGCCTCTACGATCGGTTTTAGCGTCACAAAAGTATTCGGATCCCTAAAATCAAATCCATGGTCCGATGTGATTTCGCCTGGTTTCACGGGAACAAGAGTGGCTTGGTCTGGTTTTGCCTTAAGGACAAGCTCCAAAAACCGTTCACTTGGTTCGCCCTCAATATTGTATTCTTTTTTAGAAATTCCTAATTTAGTAATTTTTTCGTTGTAAGATTCCAAAAATTCCTTTAATTCGAATACATCTTGTTTGGTGATATGCCTTTCATCAGATCGAGGGTGAACTGTAATCCCGTGGGCACCAGAATCTAATATGATTTCTGACAATTTCAGAACATTTGGAATGGAACCTCCCCTAGAATTGCGGAGAGTGGCGATCTTGTTGACATTGACACTTAATTGGGTCATAGGAAAAAAAAAACTTTCCTTTAATTTTCATCCAGGAGAAAACCGTCCAATTTCAAAAAGGTTGTCCCAGAGAAGGGATTTCCAAAACTGTCAAAAGTACGTTTATGGTCGCAAAAAAAGCAGCAAAGAAACAAGCACCGCCCAAAAAGAAAGCGGTTGCCAAAGAAAAACCGAGTAAGGACGCCAAGTCCTCTTCCCCGAAGGAAGATAAAAAAAAGGCCGTAGTCGGGTCCAAAGCCCCTGCTACGAAGGCGAAGGTTGTACCTGCGCCTAAAACAGCCACAGCTCCGAAGGACAAACCGGCCCCTCAAGCCAAAGCTCCTGCTGTGAAAATTGATCCGAACAACCCCCTCGGAAAGAAGTTTAACTGTTACTCCTGTGGAACGAAGTTTTATGATTTGAACAAACCTGAAAAAAAATGTCCGAAATGCGGAGCTGACCAGTTGGCAAAACCTGCGATCAAATCTCGTATGGCTGCCATTCGCAGTTCGGAATATGAAGTGGAAGAAGAGGAAGAACCAGTCATTGAAGATGATGAACTCTTAGAAGAAACTGAGGAATTGGAAGAGACCGAAGAAGAGGAGGTCGTTGCCGAGGAAGAGGAGTGATCCTTCCCATCCTTGGTGGACCTACCGGTTCCGGAAAAACCTCTCTTACCCAAGCCCTTGACCCAAAACGTTTCGAAATTGTTTCTTTTGACTCTCGCCAAGTCTACCGGGATTTACCGGTAGGCACAACGGCTCCCACTCCCGAAGAATTTTCCCATATCCGCCACTGGCTCGTTGGTTTTTTGAATGCAAACGAATCCATCAATGCCAATCAGTTCTCCCTGCTTGCAAGAGAAGCCATTTCCGATATCCAAGGTAGAGGGAAAATTCCCATTCTGATTGGTGGGACAGGATTTTATCTCCGCGCATTTCTATTAGGGATGTTTCCCGTACCAAATGTACCAAAAGATACCAAAGATTATGTTTTGGAACTTCCATTAGAAGAAGCAAGGATGATGCTCCAAACAAAAGACCCGAGAGCAATGGAAAGTCTGTCTATGCAAGATGGATACCGCATCAAACGTGCTTTGGAAGTTGTACTCACAGGAGTTTTGTGGTCAGAGGTATCAAAACAAACTGTAGGCGGATATTTACAAGACCATCCAGAAGTGAAAATGATTGGGCACTGGTTGGATTGGCCACGTGACATTCTCTACAAACGCATCAATGCCCGAGTGAATCAGATCGTTAGTGGTATGTTAGAGGAAACGAAAGAAGTGATTTCGAAGTACGGACCAAACTGTCCTGGGTTACGAACCTTGGGTTACAATTTTGCGCTTGCATTCTTAAATGGAACGATAGACATTAATACATTCATTGAACAGTTGGCGCAAAGTCACAGAAATTATGCAAAAAGGCAAATTACTTGGTTCAAAAAAGAATCATTCCTTTCGCCCATTTCTTTTGATGCCGCTGTCCAATTGTATACAAATATAGAACAAAGATAGAGAGAACACTCGGGATTTCCAATGTCGGCAAAAAATAACATCCAAGACCAACTTTTAAACACAGCAAGAAAAGAGAAAATTGATCTCACCATCTACTTGTTAAATGGAGTTCCTTTAAAAGGAAAAGTTGTCAGTTTTGACAATTTCACCATCATTCTAGAAAATGAAAACAAACAGAATTTGGTATACAAACATGCCATTTCGACCATCATTCCCGCAAAACCGATCAAACTTCACAGCGAGGAAACTCCGAAAGAAGCAGGTGGGGCTTAACTCTTTTCTAGTTTTCCTCTCTTTCCCTTTCTAAATTCTGGTTCCAAACCCTATGGCAAAATTACCAAAAGAAACCCCTGTTGTTTTGATTATGGCAGGAGGGAAAGGGGAGAGGTTTTGGCCTCGTTCCCGTACCAATTCCCCCAAACAGCTCCAGAAAGTTTATTCGAACAAAACCCTTCTCAAAGAGACAATCGACAGAGCCCTAACCATCACATCATTGGATCGCATTTACATTGGGACCAATGCAACTCTGAAGGCAGAAATTCTCAAAAAAGATCCTAAATTCCCATCTGGAAATTTTATCATCGAACCAGAAGGAAAAAACACAGCACCTATCATTGCCCTTTCTGCACTTTACTTCCAAAAAAAATACGGAAATCCCAACCTCATTGTACTTTCTGCAGATGCGTTTATTGATCCTGTCAAAGAGTTCACAAAAACCATCGAACAAGCCTTGTTCGAAACAGAAAATGGAATGGTTTTACTTGGGGTAAAACCAAACCGACCTGAAGTTGGATATGGATACATTAGTACGGGGAAACCAACTGATGTAGGTTACACGGTGAAAGCATTTTTTGAAAAACCTGATTTCAAAACCGCGCTTAAATACATCAAAAAGAAGAATTTTTATTGGAATCCGGGGATCTTTCTTTTCCGCACGGAAACCATTCTGTCGGAACTGGAACGACATGCGCCACATATCCTAGGTCCATTAAAAAATGGATTTCCATTTAAGAACTTCGGGGATTTAAAAACTGCATTCCAGATGTTACCTTCTGAAGCCATCGACACTGCGATCATGGAAAAATCCAATCGTATCCGAATGGTGGAAGCTACTTTCAATTGGGATGATGTTGGATCGTGGATGTCTCTCGAACGCATTTTGCCAGGGGACAAAGAGAAAAACCACCACCAAGGAAAAGAAGTACATTACCACAAAGCTTCAGGGAATATTTCCTCCGTTCAAAAAGAGCTCATCACATTTCTTGGTGTGAAAGATCTAATCGTTGTGGAAGAACCAGATGTACTCCTTATCACTTCGCGTGAAGGAGTGGGTGATATCAAAGCGATGTTATCCAATATGAGGAAAAATAAAGTTTTACAAAAGTACCTCGACTAGAAATTTGACAGAACAGGCTTGATATAAGGAGGAAGGAATGCCTTCCGGAAAAAAGAGAAAGCGTAGAAAAATCGCAACCCACAAACGTAAGAAAAAACGCAGAGCCAACAGACACAAAAAGAAGAAATAATCTTTCTTCAGTGACTTAATGTTTCCTCCGATAGATTTGTTATGAAACAAGTCTGGAGGAAACAGAAACCCCGCACCCCCGGTTTCATCCGAGCATTTACCATGGAAACACCTCTCGGGGATGTCCTGGAGGCTGAGTTCAACTTTCACGAACGACTCGTTCGTTTATCTGTCGAAATCAAAGAAGAGAAGGGACGTATGTACGGAGCCACTGTGAAAAACGGTACCGTACAAACTGAGAAGGATATTACTTCTGGGCGTGCCTACCCCGTCTTTCGTAAGATCTGGCCCTTTCGGGAATACTTCAGTTCTCTCCCTGACAAAGACATGTTGGTTAGCATTGGCGGAGCGTATGAAATTTACCCTCCCTTCCAACCAGAGGTTTCGGAAAAAACCAGGACCTCTCGTGGGCCATTGGAGTCGGCATTATTCCCCTCCACTCGGTATGATTCCATTTTTGGTATTATTCGGGAAACTCGGTTCCAACGTTGGAGACGAGAACGGAGAGAGGCAAGAGAAGCGCGAGGATCGCTCTGGACACGTTTCAAACGAAGGGTCTGGGGAGATTTGCAAGATGTTTGTCTTGGCATCGGATTTGGTTGTTTGGTCTATTATGTATACTATGATTATGTCGTATTAGGACTCAGTTTAGCAGTCTTAGGGATGATCGCAGGCCTACTCGATTTTCTTGTGAGAAAACGTTCTGTACTAATGACAAAAGTGTTGTCATTTCTCAGTTTCGGCTCATATTTTTTCTACAACGGCTACGTCTATTTTTAGACGTAGTAGTAGAAATTGATATGGCCAAAGAAACATCCCAAGCAAACCAATTCATCCATGAGCAATACATCATTTTCAATTTGGGAGATGAAGAGTATGCCATCCCCATCACAATTGTTGAAGAAATTGTTAAAATCACAAATTTAATCCGCGTTCCACAATCCAAAAGTTACTTTGCCGGGATCATGGACATCCGAGGCAAGGTGGTAAGGATGATTGATCTTGCCAAACGATTGAACATCAAAAATGTAACAGAGTCGGCAGACCGTGCGATTGTAATCAATGTATCAGGTAAATCAATCGGTGTGATTGTGGACAAAGTGTCCCATGTCGTACATTTTCCAGCTAACCAAGTCGATCCACCACCTCCATCTGTAAAAGGGATTTCCTCTCGTTATATCACAGGTGTTGGAAAAAAAGACAACCGGTTCATCATCCTAATCGATATCGAAAAAATTCTCACTGTTGAAGAGATGACGGAACTAGCTACCATATAACGGAAGTTAAAAAATTCACATGATCATCTCTAAATTTTATTACTTACGTAAAAACTTATATTCCATGGCGGAACTTGTTTTGGAGCAAGTGATACTACTCAGTGAGGCTCTCGAATCAGATGATTATGCCCAAGCTGAAAAAATTGTAGAACGTGATGACCTCATCGATGATTTAGAAAAGGAAAACGATAACCTTTCCCAAAATGCCATATTAGAAGCCGTGAGTAACCGTAACATTCTTGGGATGGGCGATGTGGACAATGACATCGTTTTGAAAAAAGATCCTTTGCGATTTGCTCTTTCTGCTATACGGATTACTCGGAATATGGAACGGATGGGAGACCAAGTAGTTAACTGTGCTGATGTATTTCGTCATAAAACCATCCGCAAAGGCCTCTTTAAAAATGAAGAACCAATGACTTTGATTCTTTCAAGAGTCACGACTCTTGCAGGAATGGCGATCGAATCTTTAGTAGAAGAAAAAGAGAGGTTTATGGGGAGTGTGAATTCTCTGGAAGACGAACTCAATGACCTATGTGACCAAGCATTCCAAAAATATCGATCTGTCCCTGATATGGAAAAACAAGAATTTGCCGACGTGTATAGGATCATTCTCGCACTTGAAAGGTTAGGTGACTATGCTGTGAATGTGGCGGAAGAACTTGTCAGGTTGAATACTGGAAAAGACATCCGCCATTTAGAAAACGTCAAATCAAAATCTTCCACTTACCCTTAAACCTTTTCCCCAATCAATTCCAAACAATTGTCCATGTTTCGCACAAACTGTACGGATGGGATCTAAAGTATTAGAATATTTCTGAATATAAAATCATTATGGAATGTGAATGAAGCTTTAATTTCAATTGACAAAGGAAAATGCTATTGTTATAGAATTCACTGCCAATGAAACCAAAAGAGTATGTTTCCCAACCGAAACAAAAAAGTTTTTTCCTTTCTTACTTACTCATCACCAATCTAGATCCTTTTCTTTTTTTTGCTGGAATGTTACTTATCTTTGGATTGGGTAATTTTGAATCCATACTGAAAATTTTACTCTACTTGGCCCCACCCATTATTGGTGCACATGCCATCATTTTCTTTTTCAAGGATAGAAATTTCAAAAAACAAATGAATCGTCCGGAAGGAATCATTTATACAGACAAGGAACTTACATTGATTCGGAACCATTCTAAAAATGGAGCTCTCAATATTCTATCCACCAATGTTGGCGGACCTATTCTCACGATGGTACTTTCATATCAGTTTGGTTTGGTCAAAACATATGGGGAAGTTCTGTTTTTTTCCCTACTTGGTGTATTACTTGCAATGGCGATTTCATCCTTCTTCTACATTTATGTTGAGAAAAAGATGTATGATGTGTACAATGAATTACGTTTAAAACCACTTAGTTTGTTTGCGAATTTGCTTTTTCCTATTTTTTCTACATTTGTAATCGAATACTTTATGTTTTCATTTTATATCTACTCTCAGTTTAGAAACTTCGTAAGTGATCACCAATTGGAAATGGTATGTCTGGGTTTAAGTGCTTTTCTTCTGATCATGATTTCTATTTTGTTTTTTGTGTTATGGAAACTGACTGGAAATACATCTGCAACCATTAGGGATGTATCAAATATTTTAAAATTATTTGCGGAAGGAGATTTGAGATCAGATCTTCGCATCAATCAAACTAGAAATGAGATTGGTGTGATCTCTCTTTATTTGGAAGAAGCAAAAATCAAACTCAATCGATTATTAACATCCATTACCAAACATTCTACAAAAATTCAGACAGAAGCAAAAACACTTGAAGGTTTATCCGGTGATTCCGCGGAACATTCACAAGTACAAGCAGCATCTTTGGAGGAGGTAGCAGCAGCATTAGAAGAAAACGGTTCTTCTATCAATGGTATATATACCGATGCGTTAGAACAAAAAAAATTAACGGCTGCCACTAATGAATCCATCGAACATCTATTTACCATTTCATCAAGTGTGAAAGAAATATCACTCCATGCAAAATCGAAAGCAGATTCAGTTGAAGCAGAAGTCATCAAAAGTGGAAAATCAATTTCTAGTGCGATCCAATCTATCGAAGAAGTAGATAAAAATGCTTTGGAAATTGGAAAAATATTAGAAATCATTAAAGATATTTCGGAACAAGTCAACTTACTCGCATTAAATGCGTCCATTGAAGCTGCTAGGGCAGGTGATGCTGGAAGAGGGTTTGCCGTTGTTGCATCGGAAGTGGGTAAACTGGCAGAGAGAACTGCTTCTTCCACAAAAACAATTTCAGAGCTCATCAAAAAAGTTTCGATTTCCACACATATGTCAGTTTCATCAGTTAAATCAGCAAGTGAAACCTTTCAATATTTATCAGAGAGTGTCATCGAGATCATCAACAATATCGATAGAGTGAACCAAGCAAATTTAGAACAAATTGCTGAAGTTGAGGAAATTAGAAAACAATCTGAAAATATTGTCAACAGATCCACTTCCGTTTCCTTTGCTACCGAAGAACAAAAGAAAGTAAATGAAGAAATGGGAACCTCTGTCCACCACTTGGCAAATGATACTGCAAAGTTATCGATGATGTCAGAAAAAACAGCAAAATCTTCTGCAGAATTAAATTCTCTCATTGTCGAATTGAATCAGGAATTATCTATGTTTAAATTATGATTTCTGCTACCTTTATTTGAGTCGTTTATTATTTAATACTTTCGTATATGTCTGCAATAAATCATCAATGTAAAACGGTTTGCTGATAAAACCATCCATCCCTACTTCAGAACACCTTTGTTTATGTTCATTTAAAACGTGTGCTGTGACAGCGATGATGACTGATTTTTGTTCTTTATTTTTTTCTATTTCCCTAATTTTGGTAGTAGCTTCAAATCCGTCCATGATTGGCATTTCACAGTCCATTAAAATCAAGTCATAGTGTTTCTTTTGGAACATTTCAACAGCTATTTTCCCATTCTCGGCCAAATCAAAATTGATGTTTTGTTTTTTTAGTAATCCACCAATCACCTTCTGGTTCAAAACATTGTCTTCTACAACTAAGAATGATTGGTTGGTAAAATTTTCAGAATCATTTTGTTCTGTGCTTTTATCTTCTGTATCTTCTCGACTAAGTATTTGATTAGAAACTGTTTCCTCCGGTATGGAAAGGGGAATCATACACCAAAATGTGCTACCAACTCCTTTCACACTTTTTACGCCAATTTTCCCATCCAATAACTTTACTAAACGTTCTGAGATAGCCAAACCAAGTCCAGTTCCACCATACTTTCGTGAGGTGGAGGCATCTAGTTGTGAAAATGTTTGGAATAAAGACGAGAGTTTCTCTGATGAAATGCCAATTCCAGAATCCTTAATTTCAAAGAGAATCATTTGGTCTTTGATTTCGACATGAAGGATAACGTATCCAGTTTCTGTAAATTTGATCGCATTTCCGATTAGATTAAATAAAATCTGACGTATCCTACTTGGATCTGATATAATGGTATCAGGAACCTTGGAATCAATTTGATAGGAAAATTCTAAATGTTTTGCTTGAGATTCGATCACAAATAAATCGAAAATTTCTTTGATTAAATTTGGTAAATGGAATGGTATATTTTCAATTTTTAATTTCCCAGCATCAATCTTAGAGAAATCTAAAATATCGTTTAAAATATTTAAGAGAGCTTTTCCAGCATCGACAATGGTTTTTAGATAGTTCTTTTGTTCTGTATCTAAATTGGTTTTAAATAAAATTTGAGTGATACCAATGACTCCATTGAGAGGAGTGCGGATTTCATGGCTCATGGATGCTAAAAATTCTGATTTTGCATGACTTGCCATTTCCTTTTCTTCATATAACTCTTGTAATCTTTTTTGTGTGATATTTAAACTGTTTAAGATTGAATTTTTATTATTTATAGTTTGAATTTCTCCTGTAAATTTACCTTCGCCAAGTAAAGAAATTCGTCGGAATACTTCATCAACACTTCCTCCCATAATGGACACTAATGATCTATGGGTTAAATATAAACTAATACCAAAAATCATTCCAGAGAGGATTAAGACAGTACGTAAGAAAAAAACTTTTTCTTTTGCATCTAAGATTGCTTGTGAAGTCCTTTCGTCGAGTTGGACATACAAATCATTAATTGGTTTCATGATCTCTGCTTTGCATTTCAAATAATGATCATCAAATAAAATCCTAATTGCTTTTGGGTTTGACCTTCCTGTTTTTAATTCTTCTTCTATCAAAGACATAGATTCAAATTCGATTTTGGTAAGTTGGTCTGATTTTTCTTTTGATAAGGAGAGTAGTGAATAATCCGATTCATTAAAACCAGCTTGTTTCATTGCATTATAAATACTGATCTGTTCCCCTTCTTCTTGTGGAGGAGGTAATTCATCTGCGATGACTAAATCCCAATATGCATAGTCATAACCTTTTGGTCTTGGTTTTTCTCCATTTCGAATTTCTAAAATTCGTTGGAAGTAGTCTTTATATTTAGGTTTTTTCTGAATAGCATACAAACGAACTAAGTTTGTTAGTTGGTCGGAAGATTGCCTGAGTTCGTTTGCAATTTGTAAGGATTTATAACGATTTTCTTCTGCAGCATCTATGTTTCTTTCGCTGGCAGTATAATAGGCAAAAGCAATGGAGACAAAAATAAATAGTACAAAATTGGTAAGTAAGTAAGGGAACAGTCTCCCTTTGGGCATCCAACTTGCATCCAACATGGCGACACTCTAATGAAAAAAGAAAAGTAGTAAAGAATAATATTCAAATCAATACTAAATTTGGTGATGAGACAAAATGAATACTAAATTCTGAATTTTTGTATCATGTACGGGCATAGTCATTGTTGTTTCTACTAAATATGCTATGTTCTAAGACTCACCTTCCATATAGGCTTGCAGTTCTTGTTGTAATCCTTCTGGAAGGCTTAGGCCTCGGGCACGGATTCTTTCATTGTACTTATTAAAAGACATACGATGTTGGTTGGTATTTAGATAACCTTCCAAAGCTTCTGAAGCCCAAGGAATGATTTCTTTTACAAAATCATGATTCTCCTCTAACTGATCACAAAAAGGAATAAAAAGTGGTCGATTGACAGGTCTACCGATATTGCGATAGAATAACAGGCAATAAAGTGTCTCATCACCTAGGACAGTTTCTGTTCTGATTTTTTCTTCTACATATTTTAGATTGATAGAATCTAAATAATCAATATTAAACGATTCAGGTGCTAATCGTTTTGTGACAAATTTTGAGATTTCTGTCTTAACGAACGTTAGATTGTTGCAATGGTGGGGGCATGATCCTTGGTCTTTGTGTAAATCACATTCGAGTAATAATATGCAATCCACATCGGAAGTTGGATCAACAATCCCAAAATTGATGGAGCCTAGTAACTCAAGAGCAACTTCATAACCCTTTCTGGAAAGTTCTTGAGTCGCAAGTCGAAAAGCTTGCATCCTTTTTAAGGCATATTTTGTATCATAATTCCTGTATTTATTTTTGAGAACGAGATACCTTTCGACTATATTTTTTGACATGAGATTTTTGTTGATTGGGTTTGGATTTGTTTTTTAGTGAACGCCATCTGGCAAAAGAATACAACACCTTTTGTATTGGGAAAATTGAAATTTCGCCGATAATTGACTTTAGGTAGGAATCACAATTGGAGTTTTCACTCTCGGACAATCAGGTTTCAAAAAGAAATAACTCCAAGTTGTCCATTTGGTTCCTTTTTTTCATTTTACAATTTTCAATTTGGGCAGGGGAAGAAGACCGCAGGAATCCACTCTCAGGTTTGTATCTCTCTCCCCTCCAGGTGATTTCCATGGAGGAAGTCAAGTCTCTCGACTCAGAAAAAAGAATCAACATCGATGAAGATTCAGGGATTGCCCTTCGAGATGAACCAAAACCAGTGGACCCGAATGCACCCGATGTACCTGTCATCCCTGGTGCTGATTTACCTGTGGATCCAGGACAGGAGACAGGTCCAAAAAATTTGGAGACTAAGATCCGTGAGGCGGAAGGTCTTCTGAAACGATATTATAGCCAATTCATCGAAGAAAAACGAATTTGGGAAGATCGCGAAAAAGGAAATGTTTATAATTCTCGCACTGAGATGAATGACATTCGGTTATTACTTTGGCAAAGTACACACAAACATTCTGAAACCTTTATCGTTCGTGACTCACCACTTTTGTATTATTTGCATACCAAACTCGCAAAACTATATGTAGAATCTGAAAAGTTTGCCCCTGCTCTAAGGCATTATATCGCTGCCTTCCGTTACCATCCATTAGAGATGACCGAAGAAGGATTCCGAATGGGAGAATGGCAAAGAGAAGATGTACTTGGATATGATGAAAGTTCGGCAAAAGAACATGAACGATTGTACAAGGAGTGGATCCAATCAGAACAAAAATTAAAAAAAGCAAAGGATGACATTCATCTTAAAGAAAGTAATTGGATTCGAGAAGGAAAACAGTTATCAGATTTAGTACCTCAAAGAAAACTTTGGAATGATGAAGTTCGTTTGATAGAAGAAACTAGAAAAAGTGCAAAATCAAATTATGAAGATTCATATAATAAAAGGTATTTGGTTTACCTTAACAAACGAAAACAAATTGAATCAAATGATCTTTATGCTTTCGCCAATGTTGTTAAAAAACTAGAAGATGATAACAAAGAAAGACTCAAAATTGTAAATAAATTAGGAACCGCAGGAAAAGGGATTTACGTTCTTTTTGATTATAAAAGAAATACTGATTTTTTTGCTTATGAGCTGATTTTAGAAAGAGCTTATCGTATTTGGAATGAAAACCCTAATGTATTAAATGACATCGCTGAACAATTTAGGCAAGATGGGAAAAAAGAAAAAGCTGCTGATTTTTATGAAAAAGCTTTAAATGAGTATTTAAAAAATCCAAATCCAACTGAAGACGAGAAAGAAAAAATAATAAAAGCCAATTTGCGTTTAGCAACGATTAATGCAGATTTAAAAAGAAATATTTTAGCTGGAAATTATTATGAAACATTTTTTAAATTAAGTCCAGATACACCTGAAAAAACAAGGGTTTCTTATGAAATCGGTGTGTTTTTTAATCAAAAGATTGGAGATCCTGAAAGAGGTGCCAGTTTTTTAACCTATTGGTTAGAGAAAAACAGTAAAGATTGGAATCCATCCCTCACGGAGGATACAGGGCTTCCAGAAATGGAATCGATTGCTTATTTTCATCTTAGTAAAAAAGATAAAAAACTCAAACAATTCGAATTAGAACAAAACAAATTAAACATTGCTCTCATGCAATGGAAAAAAATAGATGAGAAACTCATATTAGCAGAAAAAGAACGTTTGGAATTGATTGAGAAAAAACAATCTTTGAAAAAAGATTTAATGGTAACAACTCTTGATGATGCTTTATCACAATATAGATTAATGGATTTAAAAATTGAAGACCAAGAAGCTGTGATACGTGTTTTAGAAACGAAACGGAATAAAATTCCTCTCATTAAAATATTATTTCGATTGGGGGTTCTCTCAGAGGAAAACCGTGATTATAAAAAAGCCCAAGAGTATTACGAATTTGTAATCAAAGAAGGTGGGGAAACAGATATCCGTGTAGCATTAAAAGAATTGGAACGAATCAAAAAAATATTAGAAACAGGAAATATCCAACCACCGATTAACGAGAGTATTTAATGATTTCGTCGGTTTGATCACCAGCTAATTCTTGTTCTAGATTTTCCTGTGTATATCCTTCATCAGGCAAAACTCTAAATTTTACTTCATCGACCGTATCACCTTCGTGTACGATTTTAATTAGGTATTCACCAGTTCTTAATAAAGAAAATTCATCTCGTATTGCCAGACTATCTGGTTCTACTCGTTTCTTTTTAATATCAATTTCCACAAAATCCAATTCATATCGGTTGAGTGAAATATGAAAATCTGTTTCGAGTCCAGGATTCCTTGAAAATTGGTAAACATAATGAATGGTATCAGTTGGTGAAAAAATAAGATCATCCCTCATCATTTTATAATCGGTGATGGTTTGGATGTGTTGTTCCAGAATGTCCATTTCTTCCATTTTGGTAGTTGTCCAACCAAATTCACCTTTGGGAACACCACATTGGATAAATACTAACAAAGATAATGTGAATAGGAAACGAGTGGCGTTTTTTAGGTGATTCGTGTGGAAACAATGGGCAAATTTGGCCGACGAATTCTGTCTCATCTTATTTAGAATTTCGTCCAAATTGGAAATTTTCTCGTCTGAAATTGGAGGTTATTCGATTATTTTTCCACGGTCAGAGATGTCTTTTTCTTTGGATGGGGATGAATTTGGCCTATTTTGGAATGTTTCCCTTTGGTTTTTACCAAGTTCTTCTGCAATTTTTGCAGGTAAGATCAAAATGCGACTCACCCAACGTAAAATGAAAAAAAGTAAAATTGATAATACAATGATCTTTGCCATATGGAATCACCTGGAACGGAGTGTGATCGGAAGGTAACGATCTTCTTCATTTTCACCCCAACCGAGTCTCGTTACTCCATACAATCCAATGAGCAAAAAAAGGAAAACAGAAACATACAAAAACGGATTGTATTCTTCTGAATAAAATACTTTTCCTTCACCTGGTTTTGGAACTTTTTTAGGAGTTAATGGAAGCCCGAATTTTCTCGCTAATGATTCAATCTGAATGAAATTGATAACAGGGATTTCCCGTTCTAAAAACGACTTAATCACGGAATTGGGAATATGAACCTCTTCCGGTAAATCAGTGATCAATCCATTTTTAAAAACTTGTTTGCCCAAACTTGTTCCTAAAATCGTTGTACCCCCACCTACATTGATAAAAAGTTTGATGGGTTTTCCTTGCGATAACTCATCATAGTATTTCATTCTTTTTTCAATTGAGTCTTCAAAGTGGATTGGATCTAATAATTTGACTTTGTTACGTTTTAGCGCACGTAAAAGCATTTCTTTCCCTTCTTTTGAAGTTCCTGCTGCTTTGTCTTGGATACCACCTAATGATGCATAACTGGAACGATAGGAAAATATACCAGAAGATTCTAATTCATTTTCCATATCAAGCCATAACATTTGAGGATGATTCGCTCCAAATTGAGATGCGGAAGCACTCGATACAATGATAGGTTTTAGTTTTAAAGTATCTAATGCAGCAAACAAACAAATGTTTAATGCAGGAAATGAACCTGAGATGGCAACAGCTACAGTGTCACCTTCCTCTACTTTTGCTTTTTTCAGGAATTGAACCATTACAGCAGCAAAATTTGGGTTTACGGAAGTTTGTTTTGCCTGCAATGAACCACTGTTACTCGTCACTTGAGTTAAAAATTCTCCAATTAAACCTGAATTCGTTGGATCAAATTCTCTATAATCAGGTTTTTTATGTTTTAGAAGTTCGGGTTTTAAGATTTGGAACCCACGTTCAGCTAATTTAGCTGCATGTAATTTTTTTTTGAAGTAAGGTTGTTCTTTTTTTACCTTACACGTTTCGATTAATAATAATCCCATTACACCAAGGACGGCCAGTAAAAATAATGCTACACGTGAATGTTGCCAAGGTGACCAATAAACTTTTGTAATCATAAGTTTTCTAATTCATTTCCTAAAAGAAAAATTAAAAGAATTTTTACGAATATGGCAGCTAAGATTAATACGGAAGTAGTTTCCAATACTCCTTGTCTTTCATACCATACAGCAATGAGTCCAGGAATGATGAATCCGATCCCTCTTACTTCTGATAAATACGATAAATCTATGTCTGGTAAAATTTGATAATTTAATAGGTAACCAAAAAAGTATCCAAATAACAAAATGAAGACTATCTTTCTTTTGCCAAAGATCATTAAAAATTTTGAAAGAAGCTCAACACAAATAAATGATAAAAATGCGATAAGAAACGTGAGCGCGATATTTTTGGGATGTGTGAGAGATAAGGCAAGGTATCCAGGTACAACGAGTCCCGTACCTAAAATACCAAATAATTCTGAAAAAACCAAACTGATCACCAAACTGAGTCCAATCGACAAAGGGAGAATTTCATTCATATGTTTGTTCTGACCTATTCTTAAAATATAAAGACAAATCCATACCAAGTCCCACTATATTCCCCATTCCAAATACCAATGATTGTTTTGGAAGTATTGAAAGTAAAGATTCAAATATTCCATCTAAACTTAAGTGTTCCCATACATAAATAGGAACATCCGTATTCGAATATGATTTTAAACATTGAAACGCAAGTGTAGTAGATGAACCAATTAAAATGATGGCATCATAACCTTCCCAATTAGCAAACTCTTTTGTGAGTTGTATGGTTCGTTCTGGGCGATCTTCTCTTGTATGGAATAATATGAATCGTTTTTTAATATCAGGATATCTCTGTAAAATAGAATTCCAGATGAGTTTTGTGCTACTAGGATCATTGGCCGCCATTGCATTTGCATAGATAAACTCTTTCCCAAAAAAGTGAATTGGTAATACGGAAAGTGCACCTGGATCTGGATTTACTTTCCACATTGCATTTAAGGCATCATTACGTTCCACTCCCAATAATTCACAAACTTTAAGTGCAAGATATACATTCTCTTTGTGTTCCCAATATGGAAACTTTAGAATTTCTTCATCAGTAACAGATTCAATCTCTTCTTTCGATAGAATGATTGCTTTTGTATTTCGGTCCAAACAAACATCTAGGACTTCTTTTTCAAAATCGTTTGGACCGACAACAAGTGTTCCATTGATTGGGCTTGCAGATAACAATGTTTTTGCGACATCAATTAATTTTGGTCCCATAATTTCCAAGTGATCTTCTCGAATGTTTGTGATCACTCCAATGTCAGAATGTAAAATTTGACCTTCACTTGCCCACTGGTATCGTGGTTCCAAAGCCATACACTCCAAAACAACTATATCTGCCCCAGATGCTTTTGCTTTTTTGAGAATTTTGATTTGTTCCAATATGGATGGTTTTCCAAATCTTGAAATGGATTTTTCGGAACCATCCGGGAATATCATACGAGCAAGTGTTCCTGTCGTTTTTGCAAATACTGAATGTCCAGATACGGAGAGACCAGCTCGTATAAGTCTTGTTACGCTCGACTTCCCTCTTGTACCATTGACATGGATTCTATGTTTGAATTTTTTTAAAGTTAGATTATGTAAAATCACCTCAATTGTATAATAAATTACTAAAACCAAAATGATGAGAAAAAATAAGGTGGCATTTGGTTTCATATTAAAAATTCCAGATGATACATTTCCTTCAAAGGAATGTCATTTGATTGTAACGTAAATTTGCGAAGATGCACGTAGTTTTCTATGAGCATACGTTACAAATTCTTATTAATATTGAGTGTGAGTCAAATTCTTCTTGTAATTGCTCTCACAACTAGTTTCGCCTACCTTTTACAATCTGTCAAAAATATCCCGCAAACACAAAGAGCAGAAGACTTATCACGGAACTTTCAGCGAGAGTTAGAGTTCAAAGAAGAAAAACTCAGGTTATTATTAGAAGAAATTACCTTTAATGCAAGAACAAGGGAGATTTTGGAACGAGGACTTAGTGATCGTCAAGTTTTACAAAGAGAACTTCCTTATTTGCAACAAATCTTAAAACGTTATGGTCTTTCCATTTTTGAACTAGGTGATAACCAAGGAAAAGTAGTCTTTCGTGTTCATAGGCCAAAA